>NZ_BCUX01000009.1 GCF_001591445.1 Neobacillus drentensis NBRC 102427
TCTCACAAGTAAACCCGTTAGTCATTAGACCGGTTCTTTGCTTTTATACAAATTGAAATGGATCTGTATTTACTTCTGAAGGAAAAATCTCTACTTCATAACCCGACTCTACGCACATCTTTTGTAATGTTGCTGTCAGGCCCTTTTTCATTACCTTTTCGACATTATGACCAGGATCAATCATATTCAAGCCCTGCATCTGCGCATCATGGGCTGTGTGATAATAAATATCTCCTGTAACATAAACATCTGCCCCTTGAAACTTGGCATTCATGAAGTATTTATTGCCATCTCCGCCTAAAACTGCTGCTTTTTTAATTTTAGTACTTAAATCACCCACGACACGGACATTTGAAACTTCAAATGCTGTTTTCACTCTTTCCGCAAATTCTCCTAATGTCATTTCTGGAACTTTCCCGATACGGCCAAGACCGAGCACATCTCCTGTGTTCTCAAGCGGGTAGATATCATAGGCCACTTCTTCATATGGATGCGCTTTGATCATCGCAGTAATCGTCTTCTTTAGAAGCGGTTCCGGAACAATGGTCTCAAGTCTCACTTCTTCTACTTCTTCTAACATGCCTGCCTCTCCAAGAAAAGGATTGGTATTTTCACCAGGCAAGAATCTCCCGGTCCCTTTGGCGGAGAATGAACACTGGCTGTAGTTTCCAATAAATCCTGCTCCTGCCTCTCCAAGGACTTTTCTAATAACTTCCGCGTGGCTAACTGGTACAAACACAACTAATTTCTTTAGCTTTGTATTAAAAGTAGGCACCAGTACCTCTGCATCTTGCAGCTCTAGAGCATTTGCAAGAAGGTCATTTACCCCGCCTTTTGCAACATCAAGGTTTGTATGGGCTGCGTAAACAGCAATATCGTGCTTTACTAATTTTTCGAGCATTTTCCCTTGAACCGTATCAGTTAGTAAATTCTTAAGAGGACGATAAATAATCGGATGATGGGCGATAATGAGTTGAACATTTTTTTCAATTGCCTCATCAATTACATTCTCCAGAACATCAAGGGCAATCATTATTCGTTCAACTTTTTTATTTAAGCGGCCAATTTGTAAGCCAATTTTATCCCCTTCCATCGCTAAACCTTTGGGTGAAAACTGTTCAAATAAGTGAATAATTTCGTGACCATTAGGAATCTTCAATCTTAAGAGCCTCCTCTACCAGCTTAATTTTAGCGATGATCTCTTGCCTTTTATTATTCGTTTCAGACGAATGGGCTGCACCTTCAAGTGCCTCAAAAATACGCAACCAATTTTTCATTTCTGCTGTCCACTTTTTCTTAAAAGTCTGATCTTGCTTTTGTACAAGAAATGGCCCCAATAACAGTCCCATATCAAGATTTTTTTTATAGGGCCTATGAGGGTCGCCCCTTTCACTAATCAAAATCTCATAGATTTTTCCATCTTCCTCGAGTATTTCTTCGCCAATAAGTTCCCAGTTATTTTCAATCAGCCATTTCCTGATTGAAATCGCACTAATATTGGGTTGCAAGACAAGACGCTTGACCGAGGCCAGCTTATCTTTACCATTATCTAATATACTTGCGATTAAGGCTCCGCCCATTCCCGCAATTGTAATACAATCGACTTCTCCCTGCTCAATAACTTCCAGTCCATCACCCAATCTTACGGAAATAACCCCTGCTAACCCTTCTGCTAATACATTCTTCTCAGCCGACTGAAAGGGACCCTTGGCTACTTCACCAGCAATAGCAAATGGTAATCCTTCGTTTTTAGCTAAGTAACAAGGTAAATAGGCATGGTCTGAGCCAATATCTGCAAGTCTTGCATCTTTCGGAACATATTTAGAAACCGCAGCTAATCTTGCTGACAATTTATCTGTATTCAATCCAACCACCACTTTTATATGTAATTTACTAAGTATAAAAAAAGTCCTTTACTAATGCAAAGGACTTTTTCTAATTATTTTAGTGTAGCTAACCAATCTGCCATCGCAGCAGCTTGTTCTTCTTTAACAAGACCTGCTGGCATGCCTGTACCTTTACCTTTTGTAACGATGGTCATAAGTTCTTCCTTAGAATACTTACTGCCCACACCTTTTAATTTAGGTCCTACTACCCCTTGATACTGATCGCCATGACAGCCAATACACGATTGCTTGTAAATGTCTTCTGGCTTAGATGCGGCAACCTCTGTTTTCTCATTGCCAGCTCCTTTTTCCTTAGCAACTTCTTTCATATCGCCAAGGCCTTTGAAAGACAAAATTAGAATTAGCACAATTCCAAAAGCCATGATGAGAATGTAAGGAATAACCGGATTTCGCTTCATGATATAACCTCCCTTATGTACGAACGTCTGTTAATTAATAAATATAGTCTACAAACAACTACTATTTTACTTGAAAATGAACAGAAGGAAAAGCCCTAAACTTATTTTATCACTATAATCTTAATAAAAAAAGTTGTATTAGCGCCTGAAGCGGAATTCATCAATCTGGTTTAACATGAAGAAAACAAATTAAATTAAAATGCCTATTTGCAAAATTAGAGACAATTCAGTAAAATGGATTCAAATAGAGAAAGTGCTTACATTTACTAAATTGGTCCAAATGCTATACTCTTTTAAGAAGCAAAAATAGCCTACTTCAGTTATGAAATAGACTATTCAAGCAAATATTTTATTCTAAGAAATC
Source organism: Neobacillus drentensis NBRC 102427 (assembly GCF_001591445.1). Classification (GTDB taxonomy): domain Bacteria; phylum Bacillota; class Bacilli; order Bacillales; family Cytobacillaceae; genus Neobacillus; species Neobacillus drentensis. Next base: position 2,670 of record NZ_BCUX01000009.1, read on the forward strand.
CTTTAATCGTTTGCTGCGACTAGGATGACGTAACTTACGCAATGCCTTTGCTTCAATTTGACGAATACGCTCACGAGTAACACCGAAGACTTTTCCTACCTCTTCGAGTGTACGAGTACGGCCATCATCCAGTCCAAAACGGAGGCGAAGGACATTTTCTTCCCTATCTGTCAAAGTATCCAAGACATCTTCAAGCTGCTCTTTTAATAATTCATAAGCAGCATGCTCTGATGGTGAGGTTGCATCCTGATCTTCAATAAAATCCCCGAGGTGGGAATCATCCTCTTCACCAATAGGTGTTTCCAGTGATACAGGCTCTTGGGCAATTTTCAATATTTCTCTAACTTTATCAGGCGTTAAATCCATATCTTCACCAATTTCTTCCGGTGTTGGCTCGCGGCCAAGATCCTGAAGTAGTTGACGTTGAACACGAATTAGTTTGTTTATGGTTTCAACCATATGCACAGGAATACGGATGGTCCTTGCTTGGTCTGCAATCGCACGTGTAATTGCTTGGCGGATCCACCATGTTGCATAGGTACTAAATTTAAAGCCTTTTCGATAATCGAACTTCTCAACAGCTTTGATCAGACCCATATTACCCTCTTGAATAAGGTCAAGAAACAGCATTCCACGACCTACGTAGCGTTTTGCAATACTTACTACAAGTCGGAGGTTTGCTTCAGCAAGACGTCGTTTTGCTTCTTCGTCGCCCGCTTCAATTCGGTTAGCCAGTTTAATTTCTTCTTCAGCAGAAAGCAAATCAACACGACCGATTTCTTTTAAGTACATACGAACCGGATCATTAATCTTAACCCCGGGTGGGACGCTTAGATCATTTAGATCAAATTCATCATCATCACCTTTAGCTATTTGCTTAGGATTTGGATCTTCTTCACTTTCACCAACTAATTCAATACCTTGATCACCGAGGAACTCGTAAAATTCGTCCATTTGGTGTGAGTCTAATTCAAAATTAGCCAATTTCTCAGCAATATCATCATAGGCAAGGACGCCGGTTTTTTTACCCAGTGCCGTTAACTGGTCTTTCACTTGTTCAAAAGTGAATTCATTCTCCACTTCTTTTGAACGGGCTTGTTTTTCAGCAGCCATATGTGCCCCTCCTTCCAAAATCAAAGACAGTAAAATGAAATCTATAGAGATTTACGCAATTGAATGATTTCCATTGCAATTGCAGCAGCTTTGCCATGATCACTTTGTCGCTCCGCTTCTTTTAGTTCCACTTCTTTTTCTTTTATCTTTAACAATTTTTGATAATTCAACACCTGTTTGATATAATCAGTTAATTCTTGACTGCTTAGCTCGTCGTTTATAGACATCATTTCAATATTAGCAACCATTCTTCTAAGATTATCATCTTGAATATAAGATAAAAACGTACTTGAATCAGGTTCGAGATGATCCTCATAAAATCCTAACAGATAAGTTATTATTGCCTGATGTTCATCGATATTAAACGTGTTTCCCTGTAATAAATCTTGAACTTTATAAGCAACATCTCGATCTTTTAGCATATGAGCGATTAATCGCCTTTCCGCTGTGTAATGTTTCGGTTTAAGCTCACTTTCTTTTTTAGGAATTACAATAGGTTTATTAACAGGCTGGTTTTTTCCGGAAGAATTTCTTTTATCAGCAAAGAACATCTGCTTTTGCTGCTGTTTTAATGCATCTAATGAAAGTGAAAACTCTGCTGCTAGCTGCCGCAAATAATGATCTCTTTCAACCGCTTTATTCAAATTGCTAATTTCTTTAATTATCACTTCGATATAGGCAAGCCTATCTCCTTCTAGCTGAAGATTTTTACCTCTGCGAAAGTAGAGAAATTTGAACGCCATCCACGTTAGACTTGCACCGATAACTTCATTACGAAATTTTTCGGGGCCGTGCTTTTTTATATATTCATCGGGATCCATTCCATCTGGCATCATCGCAACTTTTAACTGAAAACCTGCATTATTGAGATGATTCCCAGCTCGAAAAGCAGCCTCAATTCCAGCCTTATCTGAATCGTAGCAGATGGTTACGGATTGGACACTCTGCCTTAAAAGGGCTATATGTTCATCTGTCAAGGATGTCCCCATCGTGGCAATGCCATTTTCCACACCCGAACGCTCTGCGGATATGACATCAGCAAATCCTTCCAATAAAACAGCATATTGCAATTTTTTTAAACTTGGCTTGGCATTATGATAATTATATAAAATTTTACTTTTATTAAAGATTGGCGTTTCAGGACTATTTAGATATTTGGGCTCTTCGGCCCCTAGTGATCTGCCTGAAAAAGCAATCGTATTACCATTTCGGTCAAAAATTGGAAACATAATCCGATCCCTAAATCGATCGAAGTAAGACCCATCCCTTTCACGTTTGATAATTAATCCGGCTTTCTCCATCCATTCAGGCGGGAAATCTCTTTTAGACAGAAATTTATAAACAAAATCCCATGAATTTAGGGAATACCCAATTTGAAATTTATCAATCGATTCTCTTGTAAATCCTCGGCTTAGCAGATACTCCAAAGCATGCTCGCCTTCTTTTGTATTTACAAGCAAGTGATGGTAAAATTTCTGTAATAGCTCATGAGCCCCCAGAAAAGCTTGGTGCTCTTTAGAAACCTTTTTCTCACCATGCCCCCCAGGTAAATTAATTTCAAGGTCAATATTTACCTTTGAAGCTAGTTTAAGGGCTGCTTCCTGAAAGGAAATACCTTCAAGTTCCATTAAAAAAGAAAAAACATTACCGCCAGCGCCACAGCCAAAACAATGGAAAATTTGTTTATCAATTGATACTGAAAATGATGGGGTACTTTCTCCATGGAATGGACATAATCCGAAGTAATTTCGCCCCTGTTTTTTCAGTTGAACATAATCGCTGATTACTTCGACAATATCAACAGCCTGACGAATTTGATCAATCTTTTCTTCGGCAATGCGCTCTGCCATGAAAACAACTCCATTTGTACTATCAGGTATTCGGCAGGCAATCTTTAAATTCCTGCAAATTTCGACAAAATTTTTGTTAATTCTGGCGTAATCTTAATCGATCTTCGATTTTGATACGGTTTTGGTCCTTTCCCGTTAGATCTACCTTCCCATCGTCACCATATTTTCAGTTTACATATGTAGAATTTTCTTCTTTCATATGGTAATCCAAGGAAGCGACAAAGAGAGAAAAAGTAGTACCTAACTTGGATACTATTTCGACAATCTCTGCCCCGGGCATGAATCCGCATCGACATAAATAGTCGGATTGCCTTTCACATAAGTATTAATTCTACATCTCTCCGCATATTCCTTCTTTAAGTAATAACTTTTATTAAAGGGTTTATGTCGAATTCTTTTTAGGGGGTCCCCTTGACATCTAACAATAAATAGTTTATTCGTTCACAAGCAAGTCTAAACCTAAAAAGAAATATTTTTATCACAATTTTTTATTATAGTACATTTATTATCATTTTACCATAACTTTTTATCATTATTATTCCACTTTCTATCAGTAGAAAACACATAATCTAATGATTATGTGTTAAGGTCTCCCTTTATGAATATAATTTAGGATAACATTTGCCGTTTCTTCCACGGCTTTATTGGTAACATCAATAACAGGACAATTTATTTTCTCCACAATTTTTTCAAAAAAGATTAATTCTGCTTTAATCCGTTCAATATTGGCGTAACTGGCCTTATCATTTAATCCTAAGGAAATTAATCGTTCCTTTCTAATATTATTTAACTTTTCAGGGCTTATTTTCAAACCGAAGCATTTCTCGATTGGAACCCTATAAAGTTCTTCTGGCGGATCAACTTCTGGAACCAGCGGGACATTCGCAACCTTTAAACGTTTATGAGCTAGATACTGGGATAGTGGCGTCTTGGAAGTTCTTGATACACCAATTAAGACAATATCTGCTTTTAATATACCTCTTGGGTCACGACCATCATCATATTTTACGGCGAATTCAATCGCTTCTACTTTTTTAAAATAATCCTCATCTAACTTACGAACAAGGCCCGGCTCACAAAGAGGTGTCTTTCCACTGAAAACTTGAATCTGATCCATGATTGGACCAAGTAAATCAACGGCCAGAATCCCTTCCTTTTCCGTTCTTTCCTTGATGTATGTACGCATTTCAGGTTTGACAAGCGTAAAGGCAATCATAGCTTTATCCAGTAAAACAAGGGAAAGGACTTCATCAATATGCTCCTGATCCTCCACATAGGGAAATCTTTTTAGAGTCATCCCGGAGCCATTAAACTGGCTTATTGCTGCTTTGGTAACTAGTTCAGCTGTTTCCCCCACTGAATCAGATACAACATAAATAATTGGTAAGCTCATTCTCCCTCAACAACCCCTCTTCAAGTTAACTTTCCGTTTGTTACTCATCACCAAGTGCCACAAAGGCCTTTGTAATGTTAGTCTTCGTTAATCGCCCAATAACCTCATATCCATTTTCTGTTTTTCGAACAATTGGCAGAGCATCAATTTGTTTTTCAATTAATTTTTTGGCGATATCAATCAATAAATCATCCCGTTCACACATAGTAATATTTGGCATTCTGGTCATAATAATATTGACAGGAATGGAGGTAAGCTCTTGCTTCCCTATACTTGCCCTAAGCAAATCTTTCCTTGAAAGTACTCCAACAAGAATGGTATTTTGATCCACTACAAATAATGTTCCCACATCCTCAAGGAACATGGTACAAATGGCATCGTAAACGGAGATATTTTCATTCACTACTACAGGAATGGATTGATAATCCTTTACATATATTTTTTGTAGATTTTCGGTCAACAGCTGAGTTCCGGATTTTCCAGTATAAAAATAACCGACGCGCGGTCTTGCATCTAAAAAGCCTGCCATTGTCAATATTGCAAGATCTGGCCTTAATGTGGCTCTGGTCAAACCTAATTGATCTGCAATATGTTCCCCGGTTATTGGCCCATTTTCTTTTACAATTTGTAAAATATGTTCTTGCCGTTTGGTCAGTTCGATAGTTCACACCACCTTTGTATTACTTTTAGAGGAGATTACCCACGACTTTTAAAAGTCATACTTATTAGGAATATTATATACTAATGAATGTATTAAGAAAACTCGCCAAATGGCGAGTTTCACATTAAAACGTCATCTTTTCTTGTAAAAAGCTAACCAGTTCTTGGATTGGGATACGTTTTTGCTCCATTGTATCACGGTCCCGAACTGTAACCATATGGTCTTCTTTAGAATCGAAATCAAAGGTGATACAATACGGTGTCCCGATTTCATCATGACGGCGATAGCGTTTGCCAATAGAACCTGATTCGTCATAATCTACTGAAAAGTGCTTAGCTAAAGCAGCGAATACTTCACGTGCTTCTTCAGACAGCTTTTTCGATAATGGGAGGATTGCCGCCTTAAACGGGGCTATGGCAGGATGAAAATGCATAACCGTTCTAGATGTACCATCTTCAAGCTGTTCCTCGTCATAGGCATCAATTAAGAAGGCTAACGTCACCCGATCAGCTCCTAAAGAAGGTTCGATACAGAATGGTACATACTTCTCATTTGTTTCAGGGTCAAGATAATGGAAATCCTCACCTGAATACTCCATATGCTGCTTCAAATCATAATCAGTTCTTGAGGCAACACCCCAAAGTTCACCCCAGCCAAACGGGAACTTAAATTCAAAATCAGTAGTTGCATTACTATAATGTGATAGTTCATCTTCAGAGTGGTCCCGAAGTCGTAAATTTTCTTTGGTAAGACCTAAAGACATTAACCAGTTTTCAGCAAATTGTTTCCAATAATCAAACCATTTAAGCTCTTCACCCGGTTTACAGAAAAATTCAAGTTCCATTTGTTCAAACTCTCTAGTCCGGAACGTAAAGTTACCTGGAGTTATTTCATTACGAAAACTTTTTCCAATTTGAGCAATACCAAACGGCATTTTCTTTCTCATCGTCCGCTGAACATTTTTAAAATTCACGAAAATACCTTGGGCTGTTTCAGGGCGAAGGAATATTTCATTTGTACTTGATTCAGTTACCCCTTGGAAGGTTTTAAACATTAAATTAAACTGACGAATTCCTGTAAAATCATGACTGCCACAGTCAGGGCAGGCAATATTGTGTTCTTTAACCATTTCTTCCATTTTTTCAAATGGTAAGCCGTCAACAACCAATTCAATCCCTTTTTCATCAAGCGCATTTTCAATTAATTTATCGGCACGATGACGTGCTTTACAATTTTTACAGTCGATCATTGGATCATTAAAGTTCCCAATATGTCCTGAAGCTTCCCATGTACGAGGATTCATCAGAATACTTGCATCTAAGCCAACATTGTACGGCGACTCTTGAACAAATTTTTTCCACCATGCCTGTTTAATATTATTTTTAAATTCAACTCCTAGTGGACCGTAATCCCAAGTATTAGCGAGTCCTCCGTAAATCTCTGATCCTGGAAAAATAAATCCTCTGTGCTTTGCATGTGAGACGATTTGTTCCATTGTTACTTTCATTGTAATTGCTCCTTTTAATAAATTTGCTTTCCAACAAAAAAACTCTCGTTCCTATGCTTATTAGCATAGGGACGAGAGTTACCCGCGGTTCCACCCTAATTGCTGTAAAAATACAGCCTCTTTAATCGTGTTATTTAACACATTAGCTTGCTCAGGAACGCCTTCCTTAGTGCCCTATACCCTAGCTTCCACCACCCTAGGTTCGCTTTTATAGAGATTACTAAGTACTCTTTTCCGTCAATGCAAATATTTTATTAAAGAAAATAATAGCGAAAACTCCAAACATTGTCAACTGGTCAATTATAAAAGATTACGAAATTTATCCATCGAATTAAGAAACTTCTTTGTTTTGAGATGAAGACCCGAGTACTCTTCATAGTAAGAAGTAATAACATTCTTAAGCTCAGCCTTCGTCTCAGCTTTAACAGAAATATTTCCTAACCTAGAAAGATCAAAATAATAAAATAGCCGGATTAATTTAACCGCACTAGGTGATAATTTATAATGGTACGGATCCTTATCTAGGCATCGATGACAGATAAACCCGCCTTCACGAATGGAAAAAGAAAAATGTCCGTCTGTATTACCACAAATGGAACATTGATTCAAGATTGGATTTAAGCCCAATACATTTAACATTTTCATCTCATAAATATTCATGAGTATATCCGGATCATAGCCTTCATTCAAGTAATTTAATGTTTGATAGAGCAATTCAAAATGATAAGGATTTGGTTTTTTTTCTTCCGTGCATTTATCGGTTAACTCGACAATATAACTAGCATAGGCCGTTAAAAAAATGTCTTCACCAATTGACCTTAATGAGGTAGCAGTTTCTCCCTGCTGCATACTTCCTAATCCAGATCCTCTATTAATTAGAAAATAACCATGGGTAAAAAGCTGTGTAATCGAGGAAAGGCGGCTGTTTGGCTTTTTTGCACCACGAGCCATTGCACCAACCTTTCCCCATTCCCTAGTATATAAAGTCACAATCTTATTTGTTTCACCATAATCAGTTGTTCTAATAACAATGCCTTCACACTTTTGAAGCATTATTGTCACCTTCTAAAGTAGCACGAAGACAAACTTATGAAACGGGAAAATCGATTTGTGCTAGCTCATCATTCAGATTTCCGGGTATTTCTTGGTTTTCCTTCTCTAGTTCTTTAATGAGAAGATATGTGTCAATATTGCCTGTTTGAAGGAATACTTTCCACGTAAAATCCATCATCGAAAACCCCACCTTTCATATTTAGCTTAGCTTTCATTCGGTCCCAAACCTTACAATTATCATAGCCTGCCAGCGCAAAAATCATTAGACAAAATATTGTTAATGTTGTCCATGCATAATTTTAAATAAAGGGTAATATTTTTTAGTTAGGGTAATTAGAAAAGAGCTAGCCAATATTAATCAATATTCATCTTCATTGAAGCCATAATCTCGAAGTTGGGACATTTTATTGCGCCAATCTTTTTGAACTTTTACCCATAACTCTAAATACACTTTTGACCCGAGTAGATTTTCAATATCCACTCGTGCACGCTTTCCTATTTCTTTTAACATGCTCCCTTGTTTTCCAATAATAATTCCTTTTTGTGAATCACGTTCAACAATTACTGTTGCCATGACATCAATCATATCTTTCCCTTCTCGCCGCTCCATTTTGTCAAGAACCACAGCTAAAGAGTGGGGAATTTCCTCACGTGTTAAGTGGAGGGCTTTTTCCCTGATTAACTCTGTGATAATAAAGCGTTCGGGGTGATCAGTGACCTGGTCTGCTGGATAGTACTGCGGTCCCTCTGGTAAGAAAGACTTTATCTGACCCAGCAGTTGCTCCACATTGTTACCTTCTAGTGCAGAGATTGGCACAATTTCTTTAAACGGATATTTTTCTCTATATGATTCAATTATCGGCAATAATTGATCAGGGTGTACTTGATCAATTTTATTTATTACAAGGAAGATAGGCGTATTCACTGTTTGGAATTTTTCAAGAATGAATTCTTCACCACGGCCAAATCCTTCTTCAGCATTTACCATAAAAAGAATCAAATCAACCTCTTTAAGCGTATTTACAGCTACCTTCATCATAAAATCGCCTAATTTGTGTTTTGGTTTATGGATACCAGGGGTATCTATAAAAATCATTTGGGCGTCATCTACTGATAATACGCCTTGAATTTTGTTACGGGTGGTTTGTGCCTTATCACTCATTATGGCAATTTTTTGGCCAATCACGCGATTAAGAAATGTAGATTTACCTACATTTGGACGGCCAATAATCGAAATAAAACCTGATTTGTAACCTTTGCTTACGTTCTCATTATTCAGCATGTAAATCCTCCTGGGTGAAGGATATTGCCTTGGTTGCTTCTACAATTAATTGATCAATATTCACTTATGTTCTTCCCTTCCAGCAAGAATCTGCTGTTTCTTTATTTTACCTCAAAATTGTTTGAAAATCATTAGGTTGAGGTAAAATAATTAAAAAATTAGAATTTTCTCATAAATCAGCATGTCTATATATTTTGCTGATAAGTTATTTTACCGAATCCAGTTACCTATTTCAAATGACAGTGAATAAACTTTTTTTCAGCTTGACTTTTTAAAACCTTTGAATATATGGGAAAAAGATAAATATCCCAATTGCAATCGAAAGAACAGCATAGATCAACACCGCACCAGCCGCCACATCCTTTGCCTGTTTTGCTAAAGGATGATACTCAGCTGTAACAAGATCAACAACTCGCTCAATTGCGGTATTCACTAATTCCAATGCAAACATACCCCCGATTGCAATTAGGATAAATAACCATTCCATTTTTGTAATCGAAAAATAATAGGAAACAAGTAAAACAATTATGGAGCAAAATAAATGGCTCTTCATATTTTTCTCTGACTTCAGGGCAACTAAAATTCCCGCGAATGCATTTGAAAATGTACCCAACCATGACTGCTGCGGTCGTTTATCGTTTGAGTCCATACTCATCTAATATTTCCTTTTGCAGTGTGAACATTTCTTTCTCTTCTTCTTCAGTCATATGATCATATCCAAGAAGATGAAGGAAGCCATGTACTGCTAGAAAACCAAGTTCACGTAAAAAGGAATGTCCATATTCTTCTGCCTGCTCAATTGCTTTAGGAATGGAGATAATAATATCACCCAAGACGCGGGGCATATCGGCCCCCATTAGCTCTATCTCTCCTTCTCCAAGTTCCTCCATAGCAAACGAAATAACATCCGTAGGCTTGTCTTTATCGCGGTATTCTCGGTTAATTTCTTGTATTCTTTCATTCGATACAAATGTAATGGAAACTTCGCTATGCGCTTCAACCTTTTGTTTCCTTGCTGCAAAGGTGATTACTCTTTCAATTTCAAGCATTTGTTCTTCAGTCAGGTTTTCAGTTTCGTCGATACAATCAATTAATAATGTCATGCATGCTTCTCCTTCTTTATCATTTCCGGGTATTCAATTCTGGAGTGAAAAATCCCCGTTAAGGTCTCACATAAAGCTTCAGATACAGTTTCAATTTCTCTCATAGTGATATCACAATCATTTAATTGTCCATCTTGAAGACGATCCGCCACAATTTTTTTTACTAATGACTCGATTATTTCAGGCGTAGGCTGGGATAATGAACGAACTGCTGCCTCGACACTATCTGCAATACCAACGACAGCAGACTCTTTTGTTTTTGCCTTTGGACCAGGATAACGGTAATCCGCTTCCTTTATTTCAGTATCCCCCTGGATAGCCTTATGATAAAAGAATTTAAGCAGGGTTGTCCCGTGATGCTGTTCAGCAATCTCAATAATTTCTTTAGGCATATGGTACTTCTTTAAAATATTAGAGCCATCTGTGACATGGGCAATAATGATGCTTGCACTTTTTTCTGGCGGCAGTCGATCATGGGGATTTTCAAGGTGCATCTGGTTCTCAATATAAAAATTCGGACGACGTGTCTTGCCAATATCATGGTAATAACTCCCAACCCTTGCTAAAAGCCCATTTGCCCCGATTGCTTCGCATGCAGATTCCGCTAAATTAGCAACCATTACACTATGGTGATAAGTACCTGGTGCTTCCATTAATATTTTTCGCAATAGTGGATGGTTTGGGTTTGAAAGCTCAATCAGTCTCATCGTCGACAGTATCCCAAAACTCCCCTCCAAAAAAGGCAGTAAACCAATGGTTAAAACAGCTGACCCTATACCTGAAACAAGGGCAGTGATTAAATAATATCCGTATTCTACTCCGGAAAATTGTCCATTAGGCAAATACATTAGCGCTAAAATCGTTAATAGGTTTACGATTGCTGCAAAAGAGCCTGCCTGCAAAATCTTCGAACGCTGATTTTGGTTACTTAGAAATAAAATTCCTGCTAAGGCACTGAATAGGATATAAATTCCCTCTGAAAAGTTAAGTGTCCCTGTAACTCCCTCGTTAAATAAAATACTGCCGCATACTGCCATAATAATTGACATAAGAATGGCAAGCTTTTCATCAATCAAAATCTTAATTAACATTGCCCCTAGTGCTGCAGGGTATAGATAACCGATTCCCGCAAAAGTAAAAATTTGCAGCATGCTGATTATTTTCATAATACTGATTGATAGAATGAAAATAATACCATACAACAGCAAGTCTGTCTGTTTCTTTTCCGGATTGGAGTTTATTTGATAAAAATAAAAATAAATCGAAGATAAAATAATTGATATTAACACCATTAACCCAATGAAGGGTTTAAAGGATCTCTCATTATCCAGGAGGCCAACTAACTTTAACTGTCTAAATATATCTTGGTTAATTAATTCTCCTTCTTCCACTATAATTTGACCCTGAAGAATTTTTGCTGGCTCCACGCTTTCTACTGCTTGCTGCCGAAGTTCCTCTGTCGCATTAGGATCATAAAATTCATTTTGAATCACAGCATATCTGCCGAGTTCAATGGCACCATTTCTTAAATTATCATTTAATGTGGTATATTTTAATTCTTCCTCCACTCTTTTTTTGGCATTCTCTACTTCGTCAGCAGAAATCCGCTTGGCCATAACATTATTAATCGCCGTAACCGTTAAATCCTTCGCAATCGATAATTCATCATTACTAGCCTGGACTAAAGCCATAAAAACCCGGTCAGAAAGTCCTTTTGATACATTCGGTGTTAATTTAGCTTTTAAACTAGTCATTTTTTCGGAATCACTAGGCTCCGTTTTTTCTGGCTTTTCTTCTGTAGTCAGCTCTTCAAACTTCTTCATTTGTTCATTTATTTCATCATTCACTTCAGTAGCTGCTTTAAATATGGAGCTGATCAAATCCACTCGATTTTGCGTGTATTCTTTCTTTAAGGCGTATACATCTTGTACTTGGTCAAGAGCATCCTTGCGTTTATTTTCTGTACTTTTCTTATCCTCCACTGTCCCGGGGGAACGAATTGTTTTTTCTGCTACAGAAAACAAACTAATATCTAATTTTTCTGGTTTCACATTACTATACATTGCTGCAAATAATACAGTACCTAGCATAATAAAAAATAGAACTAGAAAAAAAGTGATATCTAGCAGCTTACGAATCCGTATGAAGTATTGCTGTAGTTTACCCAACTATATCCCTCCAAAGCACGGCCCTTTAAATGATTCATGAAAAATCATTTTTCTCAAAAATTGTCATATTTTCACTGTTTCTGCTTTATGTAAAATGATAACAGTTTTTCTATTAAGTTTCACCTATCTTTAAAAGAAGTTGTTTGAAGTCTGTCTTTTCAATGAAAAAGAGGCAAACCACAAATAGGTTTACCTCACATTACATTATTGCTGCTCAAGCTTGTTCTCGTAAGCCTCGATAATTCTGCCCACAAGTGGATGGCGAACCACGTCAGCTGTTTCTAAAAAGACAAAGGAGATACCTTTTACATTTTTCAAAATGCTTTCGGCTGCAATTAAGCCTGATTTAGCCCCTTTTGGCAAATCAATCTGAGTTTGATCACCCGTAATAACCATTTTTGACCCAAAGCCAAGCCTTGTCAAAAACATTTTCATTTGGGCGTGTGTGGTATTTTGGGCCTCATCGAGTATAACAAAAGCATCATCCAATGTACGCCCTCTCATATAAGCAAGCGGGGCAATTTCAATCGTTCCTCGTTCAATTAACCTTTGCGTATGTTCAGCACCAAGCACATCATGTAGAGCATCATATAGCGGCCGTAGATATGGGTCTACCTTCTCTTTTAAATCACCGGGTAGAAAGCCAAGACTTTCACCTGCCTCAACAGCAGGTCTTGTTAAAAGGATTTTATTTACTTGTCCGTTTTTGAGAGCACCCACGGCCATGACGACAGCAAGATAAGTTTTCCCTGTCCCGGCAGGACCAATTCCAAATACAAGATCTGTCTTCTTAATGGCCGAAACATATTCTCTTTGTCCAAGTGTCTTAATCCTAATGGTTTTACCTTTAACATTTTTACCGATTTCTTCATCATACAAATTCACAAAATATTCAAGTGTCCCAGCATTCGCCATTTGGACCGCGTAGAGGACATCTCTTTGACTAATATTTATTCCCTTTCGAATCACAATCATTAATTTATTCAGGATTTGTCCTGCCAGATTTACTTTTTCCTCGTCACCTGATAAACTGACAGCTTCACCTCGAGTAATGATCGTAACATCAAGCTCTTGTTCAATTATTTTTAAATTAGAATCAGAATTCCCCAGCAAACTAATTGCTTCTGCAGGATTTTCAAGTTGTACATTAATGGTAGTTAACTTTTCTGTCATTCACTGGTCTCCTTGGAAATCGGTTGTCCGACTGCAATATTTTCAATTACCTTAAAATGAATATCCAGTATAACTTTACCATTCTTAATTGCTTTGTGTAAAATTTTTTCATCTTTTATAATAGCATCTTCATCTATGCGCCCTTTTATTTGTTTTTTTGCTAACTCAATGGCAATTTGTTGGGCGTCTTTATTTGAATAGGTGCGCTGTACTTCTTCTCGTTCTCGAAGTGTCTTATTGAGATATGAAATTGGCAATTCCCACTTCAAGAAATGAATCTTGTGAACATTCTCTTCTGTTTCATAGTTACTAAATTCCGGCTTACCAAAGCCCCAAACAGGGAGTTCATAATTACCAAGTAAAATAAAATGCTTTTCTTTTTCTTTACCGCTAAAAACTTTAAAATTAGTGACTAACGGAAGCTCAACATGACTCTTATACCAAGTTTCCCCCCACACTTCTCCTTTGGCTGCAACCAATTCTGGAGTACCCTCTTGTCCAATTGCACCCGAAACGAGTAATTGTCCTGGCTCCACATGATCATTAATATCGACCACTTTTTGGCCATTTTCAATATACATATTAACAATGATTGCTTTCTTTTTGGCGATTAGGTTCCTCGGTGATAATTGTTTTGGCTTTTGCGGCTCATTTTTTTCAACCACTTGAAGGTGAAAGGTTGTCCCTTTTAATTCCACTCCAACCCATGTCAATTCACCGATATTATTAGTCAGTTTTCTTTGAATCCCTTCTACATTATCTACAAAAAATTGCAATTTCCCTATTTGCACACCCATCTTGTCCAATTCTTTGCGAATCTGATACTCTGTCGCTGGTTTTGCCCCTTTTATTTCAATTCCCCAAATAACATTGGAGAGGAACATTAAGATCAGCAGGAAAATTCCTGCCCCTCCCAAAAAGCCACTATTTTTAATGGCTCTCTTTAGTAGAAAAGGCACCCCGCTCCTTCGTAAAAAGGATATGGTGCAATCACTTTTACGAGCATAATGCCTGATGTTCTTGGCATCCATGAGTCTCATCTTAAATGTTATCGTTTCAGTCCCATGCCGTTTAACATTCCAAATAAGAAGACCATTCCTAGTCAGAACGTTTAAAAAACGTTCAGTCCCCTTTCCTGATACTTTAACAGTTACCCTGCCATAAAAAAATTCGATCCACTGGTTTTTCATTTTTCTCCTCCCGGATTATCATTTATATAAATGACCTGATCAATTTTCCCTTCGAGCAAAATTTCTTCAGGCAAAATCGTTTTAATGACAAATGATTTACCTTTTATTAATAACTGCCCTTGCTTTAATAGCAGTCGGAGTTCTCTATCAGTAAATACAAGTAAACCCCGATGGTTCTCTATATATACATGGATTTGCCCAATCATCGTAATGCGGGGTAAATCCATCATGACATCTTCAGGAAGATCCATTTTTTTAGCCATCCAGTTACGAACCCGCCCGGCCCATTTTTTTGCCATAAAAAAAGAACCCCCTTTCATCTCATATTTATGAAACGAAGGGAGGTTCTAGCACACCTTTTTCTATTTAGCTATCTTGATTTACATCTAACTCTTTCTTGTGAAAAAGGGTTTTTTTGAACGCGGCTCACCCAGAATTTCTGACCAAACCATACCATTAATGAGCGTTTTTTCATCCGGATAAAGAGAAACGATCCCGCCTTCCTCTTGCCCAGACTTCACTACTACTTTATCTATGTTTTGCTGAGCTCCTGACATTCCAATCCGTTTAACCTCAGACTCTTGTTTCAACTGCAGGTATTTATTTTCGAGCTTTTCTTGATGATCCAATTGAGTTTCTGAGCGTGTATTCTTTGTTTTTAAGGCTTCGGTCGTTGGAATTTCATCTTGATTGAGTTGTTTTTTAACCAGTGTCCGAATTTCCTCAAAGGTTTCCATTGTAAATGTTTTAGGTCTAGAGTGTCCGGATTGTCCTGTCTTACCTTTTGCATTACGGAAAATAATCGAAACAATCCCGATGATAATCATAAATACTACGGTCTCCAAAAATCATCACCCCTTTAATATCCCAAAGCGGGTTTTATTGTCCGTCCTTTTTATCTCCCGTTATCTTGCCAATTGAACCTCTCATTTCAGTGTCAGCCGCTATATTTTTATAGTTCATATAGTCCATAACGCCAATATTCCCTGTTTTAAGAGCCTCAGCCATGGCAAGCGGTACTTGTGCTTCTGCTTCTACGACCTTTGCTCTCATCTCCTGTACCTTTGCCTTCATTTCCTGCTCTGTAGCGACAGCCATAGCCCTACGCTCTTCTGCTTTTGCTTGGGCAATTTTCTTATCGGCTTCCGCTTGCTCCGTTTGTAGCTCGGCACCGATGTTTCTACCTAAATCGACATCGGCAATATCAATCGATAGAATTTCAAAAGCGGTACCAGCATCTAATCCTTTAGCTAAGACTGTTTGCGAAATCAGTTCAGGGTTCTCGAGTACTTTACTATGGTCAAGTGAGGAACCAATCGTCGATATGACCCCTTCACCAACACGAGCTACAACAGTATCTTCACCCGCACCTCCGACAAGACGGTCGATATTAGCACGAACGGTAATTCTTGCTTTTGCCTTTACTTCAATCCCATTCATAGCCACACCTGCAATAAATGGAGTTTCAATTACCTTTGGGTTTACACTCATTTGGACTGCTTCTAAAACGTCACGTCCGGCTAGGTCAATAGCAGCACAACGTTCAAACGATAATTCAATATTTGCCCGATGTGCAGCAATTAGTGCATTAACTACTCGATCAACATTCCCGCCGGCAAGATAATGACTTTCCAGTTGATTAGTGGTAACGTTTAACCCGGCTTTATGGGCCTTTATGAGGGGATTAACCACTCTGCTTGGTGTTACCCTCCTAAGTCTCATCCCAACCAATGTGAAGATACTTATACGGACTCCTGCTGCTAGTGCAGATATCCACAACATGACAGGTACAAAGGATAATAAAATCCCCAATAAGATTAAAGCTACAATTACAACTGCAATAATAAAAATGGTACCATTTCCTACAATCATTTTCTAACCCCCTTCATTTCTTATACCTCTCTAACAACAATTCGTGCTCCTTCAACTTTAATGACTTTAACGGCAGCATTCTGATCAATAAAGCCGCCTTCGCTTACTACATCAACTCTTTCGTTGTTAATAATAACAGTCCCAGCTGGCCGTAAAATGGTAAGGGCAATCCCTTCTTTTCCTAACAGATCAATACGATTAATATTGGAAACATATCCATCTTCTTTTTTAGCTGAATCAAATAACACCATTTTATTAAATAAAACAAGTTTCTTGTCAAAAATCTTAATCATCATAAAGAATACAAGTACGGATAAGAAAATAGCGATTAAGATAGATACCCCAATTTGAATAGCATCTTCACTCGCTAAAAAAAGACTTAATATTAATGCAGCAACACCCAATGTGCCGGAGATTGCCCCGGGTAAAAAGAATTCAAGGAATATAAGGAGTAATCCTGCTACAAATAATAATAAAGTGCCATAACCCGCAAGCCCTGCTTGAAAATGCCCATAAAAAAATAAAATGAGCGCAAACACACCGATAAACCCTGCCACACCGAATTTAGATGAAAAAAGCTCCAATACAATTCCGATTCCCGCAATCGATAATAGTACGGTTACAACAATCGGGTCAGTAAGAAATTCTGTCATTCGAGAGCCTCCTTTCGTTCTTTAGCTTCGACTATAATTATTACGTATGAAAATCAATTAAGTTTCATTAATTGATAAATAAAAAGACCACAAGCCAAAGGCCTGCAGTCTTTACGTCAGAATACTATGAAAGGTGTTGTTGTACAAGTTTATTTACAAGTGCCCCATCTGCTTTACCCTTTACTTTAGGCATAATGGCAGACATCACTTTTCCCATTTCTGCTTTTGACTTTGCGCCGACTTCAGAAATTGTTTCTTTTACAACCTCTGCCAGTTCCTCTTCAGAAAGCTGTTTTGGCATATACAATTCAACAATAGCCAACTCCGTGCGCAACTTATCAACTAGGTCTTCACGACCAGCTTTACCAAATTCATGGAGGGAGTCTTTGCGTTGTTTTACTTCGCGAGAAAGGATTGTTAACTCAACATCATCGGTAAGCTCTTTAGTACCGAGCTTAATAGCTTCATTTTGTAAAGAAGCTTTCACCATCCGAATAACTGAGAGTTTGTCTTTTTCCTTGTTTCTCATCGCTTGTTTCATATCATTGTTCAAACGCTCGAGAAGACTCATATATTACACCCTCTCTTAAAACTTACGTTTTCTAGCTGCTTCAGACTTTTTCTTACGTTTAACACTTGGCTTTTCATAGAATTCGCGCTTTCTTGCCTCTTGCAAAGTACCAGTTTTTGATACTGTACGTTTGAAGCGACGAAGAGCATCTTCAAGCGATTCGTTTTTACGAACGACGGTTTTAGACATTCTCTTTCCCTCCCTCCGAAACACAACACACTAACATTCAATCCATGTACCTTGCAATTATAATATAACCTTGATACAAGGTCAACTGAAATTCACAGTGATATTCCAAGCATTTTATTTTTTTATTCATTCAAACGATGACTTGTCTTTATTTACCTTAAAACTGGCATGTCCCTCTAAGTCGTACCATACAATGAAGCGAGGGGGGCCTATATAATGCTTTACATACTATTATTTGTTCTTTGCATTTTATTATTTATTTTTGGGATGACCATTATTAGATTTGCATTGTTTAATTTATCTGCCAATAAATTAAAAGGCTGGTTAATTAAATTGACCAGTACTCCCTTAAAAGGGATGCTGACAGGGACATTCATCACTGCACTTTTACAGAGCAGTACCGCAGTAATGGTAATTACGATTGGATTAATCTCAGCAAGAATCATGACATTCCCGCAGTCAATTGGGATTATTCTTGGCACAAATATTGGAACTACTTTTAAAACAGAATTAATTACCTTTAATATCGATAAAGTCCTCCTTCCTTTCGCAATTTGTGGAGCCTTGCTTATTTTATTTAAAAATAAAAAAGCGAGAAGTATTGGGATGCTGCTCTTTGGAATCTCCTCAGTTTTTGCCGCTATGAAAGGCTTCGAGATGCTAGCAGTCCCATTAACATCGATGAGTTTTATCAATAATTTTATCCTCTCCATAAATGATCAACTTCTTTTAAGCCTGTTAACTGGTACAATCATGACAGCTATTATTCAATCGAGTACGGCCATGACCGGTATTGCAATGAGCTTTCTACTAACCGGTTCCTTGCAGCTTGATGCAGGAATCGCGATTGTCCTTGGTGCAAATATTGGTACATGTATCACCGCCCTTATTGCTTCCATTGGCGGCGGGAAAGAATCGAGACTAGCAGCATTTGCGCATGTTTGGCTTAATGTTTTTGGCGTATTGCTTTTTATCCCGCTCATTCCAACACTTACGGACAATGCCTCACTACTTGCCGATACAAAAAATGTCCAATTAGCCCATATAAGTGTCATTTTTAATGTTGCCACCTCTATAATCGTCTTACCTTTTGCAACGAGATTTGGAAAGATGATTTTATTTTTACATGATAGAAAACCAAAAAAGACCACATAAAAAGACGGCCTTTTGATAAGTCAAGTCCTAAATATTGTGTGAATTTGAAAACAATGTCGACTATACCTATTGATTGAGCTACTTACTTGGGTTAAACGGCTAATTCCTCCTTAACATTTTTCGAGCGTTACTTCCATGGGTTTCAATCTCCATATCCAGTCAAGGGTGTCAAAGGCGGTTTTTCCTTTGATAGCCTTGACTGGATATGGAATAATCCATAAATGGAAGTACGTTGAAAATTAAATACAGCTACCTTTTAATAGATTTTTGCTTTGAATAAATGGTCTCTTGATAGTGCATTAAAACAGCTCCGACTAAACGAAAAGCAGATTGTGTATTTGGGAAGATACGTATAACTTTTTCTCTTCTTCGGACTTCCTGATTTAAACGCTCAAGAGAATTAGTACTACGGATATGACAACGCATGTCCTCTGGGTGTTCCATGTATTGAATGGTATCTTCGAATCCTTCATCTAATATTGTTAGAGCTTTTTCGTATTTAGGATCATCTCCAAACTGCGCCATCAGTTCATCCTTGAATTTTCGCATATCCTCAATTTTGACTGCATCAAAAATACGTTTAATCATCATACGTATTTCATCTGATCCTTTTTTTGGAAGCTTTTCTATGATATTACGTTTAAAATGGACGTTACACCTTTGCCAGCTAGTCCCAATAAATTCACGTAGAATCGCTTTTGAAGCCCTTGGTGAGCATCTGAAATGACAAGCTTTGGGGATTGAAGCCCACGGGATTTAAGTTGTTGGAGAAAGCGACTCCAACTTTCAAAACTTTCAGCATGATCTACATGTAAACCAAGTATTTCTCGTTTTTTGTTTTCTGTAATAGCAGTGGCAATATAAACAGCCTTTGAGACGACACGGTAATGTTCACGCACTTTTATATACATTGCATCTACAAAAACAAAAGGATAATACCTTAAATTTAAGGGCCGTTTGGCCCAGTCATTGATAATAGGATCAAGCTTCTGAGTAAGTGAAGAAACAAACGATTTTGAGATACTTTCACCGCAAAGTTGTTCCACGATATGTGTAACTTTTCGTGTAGAGACGCCATTGATAACCATCTCTAGCATAGAGAGAACTAGTGCCTGGTCACACCGTGAGTATTTCTCAAAAACTGAAGGTGAGAATTCACCATTACGAGTTCTAGGAACTTTAAGTTTTATTTTACCGATACTCATCGTTAATTCCCGTTCATAATAGCCATTTCGGTAGTCACGACGCTCACAAGAGCGTTCATACGAAGCAGCGTGTAAATAATCATCTCTTTCTTTCTCCATGTACTCATTCAAAACTAGAACAACAGCTGATTTAACAACTGTGTCTATATTTGAATTCATTACTGATTCTTTTAAAAGATCCATATCTAGGCTAAACTGTAATTGGGGCATTCTTATTCTCTTCTCATTGTTTATCGTCGTTGAAAACATTGTTTCCAAGAGGGATAAAAATGACCCCTTATTTTTACACAATTATACGGACTTAATCTTTTGATATACAATTTAGCTTAAAAAAGTGCTTAGAGTATTCAGTGAGATTTAAAATAAGCGGAGATTTTCCGGTTAAACTGCAACAGAGAGCTCGGTTCGGGGTATATAAGCGGAGGATTTCCGGTTAAGCAAAGCAAAATTACCCATTTTCATGTTTTTTGAGCAAATAGCCGGAATTCTTCCGACTATTTAAGCTATTTTCAGTGCTATTTCCTTAATAAGAGGAATTTCTCCGCTTATTTATCAAACCCGATGCCTAACCTGCCCCCCCCATCCGACAAGAGCGGACCATCCCTCCCAGACCCAGATGAGGGAACCAGCATCTTTTTCAGACACACAAAAAAATGGCTCAGTATAGTGAACCGATCCATTTTATTTTTAATTGCAAAACAGATCCAAAAGGCAGAACAAATCGGGCTGCATTTTCGAATTTTGGAACAGAAAACGGAACCCGTTAATAAAAAGACGGCCTTTTAGCCGTCTTTTTTCAATAATCCGAAGTGACTGTCAACCCGTTGACGATGGCAATACTGGAGCTTGCCCCAATTCTTGTCGCTCCTGCCTCAATCATCTTTTGGACGTCCTCTGTACTTCTAACCCCGCCGGATGCTTTAACACCCAATTCAGGACCGACAGTTTGTCTCATTAAAGCAATGTCTTCCGCCGTCGCTCCACCCGTAGAAAATCCTGTTGAAGTCTTCACAAAATCCGCCCCTGCTTTTACGGAAAGTTCACAGGCGCGAATCTTTTCTTCTTGGCTTAACAAACTTGTTTCGATAATTACCTTCGTATGTGCTTTGCCCTTGGCGGCCTCTACAACCGCCCGGATATCTTTTTCCACCAATTCATCGTTATGATCCTTTAATGCTCCAATATTAATTACCATATCCACTTCATCGGCGCCATGCTCAATAGCGTTTTTCGTTTCAAACGCTTTCGTTTCAGAAGTAGTTGCCCCTAATGGGAATCCTATTACGGTACAAACCATTACACCACTGCCTTGCAGCAGTTCTTTAGCGGTACTTACCCATGTTGGGTTTATACACACCGAAGCAAATTTATATTCTTTTGCCTCTTGGCACAATGATTCAATTTGCTGCCTTGTTGCTTCAGGCTTTAGCAGGGTGTGATCAATCATTGCAGCAATATTTGTAGTCGCCATAAATGAGCTCCCTTCATTACCATTCGAAATTTATAATACAACCCTAAGTGGATTTGAAAGAAATTTGCTGCTGACTATAGTTTATCCTAAATACACAAAAAAAAAGGACCTAAATGGTCCTTAAATGGCAGTTTCTTCTTCAATAAATAATTCTGATTTTGTTACTGAATCCTCTACAACCTTAACAAATTGCCCTTCGTTGTATGGGTAGCCTGCTTTGGTAACCTTAACTTTAACAATTTTACCAATTAAATCTTCAGCTCCTGTGAAAACAACTTTCATGTAGTTATCAGTGTATCCCATCAATAAACCGGTATTAGCTTCTTCTTTTGAAACCTCTTCAGGAATCACTTCTAAGACTTCACCTTCAAATCGTGAAGCATATTCCTTTGCTAATTGATCAGAAAGGGAAATGAGGCGATGTACTCGATCATTTTTAACTTCCTCATCGACCTGATCTTCCATACGGGCGGCTGGTGTTCCAGTGCGCTTTGAATAAGGGAATACGTGAAGTTCAGAAAATTTATGGTCATTAATAAAATTATAGGTTTCCATAAACTCTTGCTCCGTCTCACCAGGGAAACCAACAATTACATCGGAGGTAACAGCAAGGCCAGGAAGAACTTCCTTTAGTCGCTCCAATCTTTCACCAAAGAACTCCATCGTATATTTTCGACGCATTCTTTTTAGGACAGAATTAGAACCCGATTGCAACGGAATATGCAAATGTCGAACGACAATCGGAGAATGTTTAATTACTTCAATCACTTCATCCGTAATTTGGCTCGCTTCAATCGATGAAATTCGCAAGCGTTTTAGCCCTTTGACTGCTTCCAAGTCACGAAGCAATTGGGCAAGATTATAATCCTTCATGTCTTCGCCGTATCCGCCCGTATGAATACCAGTCAAGACAATTTCCTGGTAACCCGCATCAACCAATTGCTGTGCTTGACGAATAACTTCTTTCGGATCTCGAGATCTCATTAACCCGCGTGCCCAGGGAATAATACAGAAGGTACAGAAATTGTTACAACCTTCTTGGATCTTTAGTGAAGCACGAGTTCGGTCCGTAAATGATGGGACATCAAGTTCTTCATAGATGCGACTTTTCATGATATTGCCAACACCGTTAATTGGCTGGCGCTCATGCTTGTATTGCTCAATATAATCAAGCATTTTAATCCGATCCTGGGTTCCGACCACAACGTCAACACCTGGGATAGCCATAATTTCTGCGGGTGAGGTTTGTGCATAACAACCAGTTACACAAATAACCGCATCAGGATTTTTTCTGACAGCCCGGCGAATGACCTGTCGGCTTTTTTTATCGCCTGTATTAGTAACGGTACATGTATTAATAATATAAACGTCCGAAATTGACTCAAAATCAACTCGTTCGTATCCTTCTTGTTTAAATAACTGCCAAATAGCTTCAGTTTCATAGTGATTAACTTTGCATCCTAACGTATGAAACGCAACTGTTGCCATTATTTGTTCACCTCATTAATTCAAAATGATAGGAAATTGCCGCGAGTGTATATAAAGGGGCAGTTTCCGTTCGTAATATTCTAGGGCCTAACCCGCAAATTGCAAAATCATTTTCCCTTAATTGCTCTACTTCCGCATCGGTTAAGCCGCCTTCTGGTCCAAATACCAAAAGAAGTGAATCACCTTTGTTCATTTTTTTGAGTGTAGCAGCAAAAACGGAAGTTTCGCCATTCCGACTCTCTTCTTCAAAAGCAACTATTTTATAATGAAAATTTTTGCTTTTTGTAAGCAATTCTTTAAAGCTAATTGCACTAAGAACTTCTGGCAAAAATGCACGGTGGGATTGCTCAGCAGCTTCTTTAGCTATTTTTTGCCATCGATCTATTTTTTTCGAAGCTTTTTTTTCGTCCCATTTTACAACTGAACGAGCCGCTGAGAATGGGAGAAACCGATGTGCACCAAGTTCTGTGCCTTTTTGAATAATCCACTCTAGCTTGTCCCCCTTGGGCAGTCCACTTGCAATCGTTATTGAAATGGGAAGCTCAGAGACAGTTTCCATCCATTGTACAACGTCCGCAACAACACTGGTATCGGTAATTTCTGCAAGGGCGCACACAGCTTGCTTCCCTTCTTGGTCAACACAAATAATTTGATCACCAAGTTGCATACGCATTACCTTGACGATATGATGCCGGTCCTCTTCATCAATCAAAAAACGATTACCATTTGCTCGTTGTTTAACAAAGTATCGTTGCACACTTCCTGCACCCTCTCTAAACATATACGCTTTATTTTACTAAAAAAAGTCTTGATTTAAAAGTATGGCATGAAAAAAAGGGGTTATTTCCCCCTTTTTTCCACCATTATAACCTTTTAGCAATAATCGCAACCCAATCTTCCATCAAAATCGTTTCTATGATCTCAAATCCTGCTGCTACCAATGAATCTTTAACTTGATCTTTTTTCTGCTTGATAATTCCTGAGGTAATAAAAGACCCGCCAGGTTTGACAACCTTGGCCGCATCCTCAGTAAACCGTAGAATGACTTCTGCTAGAATATTGGCAACAATGACATCGGCAGAATTTTCTTCAACGCCATCGAGCAAATTATTTTGTGCTGTCGTTGCACGATCACTCACCTTATTGAGTTTAAGGTTCACTCTCGCTGTTGTGACCGCCACCTCATCAAGGTCAAAGGCACGAACATCTTCGGCACCCAGCATCGCTGCTGCAATACTTAAAACCCCTGAGCCTGTTCCAACATCAATAACCCGATCACCGGGACGAACTGTTCTCTCAAGTGCTTGAATACATAGAACAGTTGTCGGATGTGTTCCAGTTCCGAATGCCATTCCCGGATCTAATTCAATAATTAGTTCATCACTGCTGACCGGAGTATAAATCTCCCAAGTCGGAACAATGGTAAACTTTTCAGAAATCTTCACGGGATGATAATATTTTTTCCAAGCAGTTGCCCATTCTTCTTCATTCACTTCACTAATAGATACATGATTCTTACCGATATCGATATTGTGAATAATTAAATTACTAATCGACTCTTTAATGGCATCAACCGTTTCGCCTAAAAAGCTGTTAACCGGAAGGTACGCTTTTAATATTACGCCTTCTTCTGGATAATCATCGGGATTGAGTTGATAGATTTCACCAAATTGATCTTCTCTTTCTTTTGTCAGTTCAAATGGATCTTCAATGACTACACCGCTCGCCCCAGCTTCATGCAAAATATGAGAAATAGGTTCAATCGCCTCATTTGTTGTGTGAATACTGATTTCGGACCATTTCACATCTACCAACTCCAATCCTTACTCGCTTTTAAAAGCTCGTTTTACTTTTGAGAAAAAACTTTCTTCGTGTTCACCAATCGGAGAATTGCCGCTTAGCTCTGCGAATTCTTTCAAGAGTTGCTTTTGCTTATCCGACAGTTTTGTTGGTGTAATAATTCGAACGAGAATATATTGATCTCCAACACCGTATCCACGCACGTTAGGAACACCTTTTCCTTTTAATCGGAATTTTTTCCCTGTTTGCGTCCCTGCAGGAACTTTTAGCTTTACCTTCCCATGCAAAGTAGGTACCTCGATTTCAGCACCCAAGGAAGCTTGAACAAAAGTGATTGGCATTTCACAATAAATATCATCGCCATCTCTTTCAAAAAACTCATGCTGTCTAACATGGAAAACAACATAGAGGTCCCCGGCTGGTCCACCGTTAAACCCAGCTTCACCTTGACCTGACATGCGAAGCTGCTGTCCATCATCAATACCGGCAGGGATTTTAACATGGATTTTCTTGCGCTTTTGAACTTTTCCTTTACCACCGCAAGTTGAACATTTATGTTTAATTTCTTTACCGGTACCATTACAGTGATTACAGGTGCGACGATTAACAATTCTGCCGAATGGGGTATTTTGCTCCACATTTAACTGCCCTGTTCCCTGACAGTGCTGACATGTTTCTGGTTTAGTTCCAGGCTTTGCCCCGGAACCACTACATGTACCACAAGTTTCTTCACGTGGAATTTCAATATCTGTTTCTTTTCCAAATGCTGCTTCTTCAAAAGAAACGGTCATCGTATACTGAAGGTCTGCCCCTTGTCTTGGTGCGTTTGGATCACGTCTTCTTCCGCCTCCACCGCCGCCAAAAAAGGTATTAAAGATATCTTCAAAACCGCCGCCAAAGCCGCCGCCGAAATCTCCGCCGCCGCCAAAGCCCTGGTTTGGATCCGTATGACCAAATTGATCATAATGTGCCTTTTTCTGATCATCGCTCAATATTTCGTAAGCTTCAGTTATTTCCTTAAATTTATCAGCTGCATCTGCTTCTTTATTAATATCTGGATGATATTTTTTTGAAAGCTTGCGATAAGCCTTTTTTACTTCATCCTTTGAAGCACTTTTACTAATCCCAAGTACTTCATAGTAATCCCGTTTACTCATGATTACCCACTCCCGAATCTGTCACATAAAGACTATTCTATCATTTATAACAATGTTATTGCAATAAAAAAGCCAAAGCCCATCGTTCTGACTTTGACTTTTTTCTGAGCTGAGAAACTCTTATTTATCTTCTTTTACTTCTTCAAATTCTGCATCAACAACATCATCTTTACCACCGGCAGTATTTCCAGCTTCAGGGTTACCTTGTTGTGCTTGCTGCGCAGCTGCTGCTTGTTCATAAAGTTTAACAGTCAAAGCTTGAACAATTTCCTGTAAAGCATCCTTTTTCGCACGGATTTCATCCAGGTCGTTTTTCTCAATTGCGGCTTTTAACGCATCTTTTGCTTCATTAGCATTGGCTACTTCACCTGCATCAACCTTACCTTCAAGGTCTTTTAAGGTTTTTTCTGTTGTAAAGACAAGTTGGTCTGCTTCATTACGAACTTCCACTTCTTCTTTGCGAAGTTTATCAGCATCAGCATTTTCTTCAGCTTCACGGACCATTTGTTGAATTTCTTCATCTGATAATCCTGTTGAAGATTTGATGGTAATTTGTTGTTCTTTATTTGTACCAAGATCCTTAGCACGAACATTTACGATACCATTCTTATCAATATCAAAGTTAACTTCAATTTGTGGAATTCCACGTGGAGCTGGTGGAATATCTGATAATTGGAAGCGTCCTAGTGTCTTATTATTAGCCGCCATTGGACGTTCCCCTTGAAGAACATGGATATCAACGGCAGTTTGATTATCAGCAGCAGTTGAGAATACTTGTGACTTAGATGTAGGGATGGTGGTATTACGATCAATTAACTTCGTAAATACGCCGCCCATTGTTTCAATACCAAGAGATAATGGGGTAACGTCAAGCAATACTACATCTTTAACATCACCGGTAATAACTCCACCTTGAATGGCAGCACCCATTGCTACAACCTCATCAGGGTTAACACCACGATGCGGCTCTTGTCCAGTCGCTTTTTTAATGGCTTCTTGTACAGCAGGAATACGTGTTGATCCACCAACAAGGATAACTTTATCAATTTCTGAAGGTGTTAAACCAGCATCGTTTAATGCTTGGCGAGTTGGACCCATCGTCCGCTCGACAAGATGCGCAGATATTTCATCAAACTTAGCTCTTGTCATCGTAACTTCCAGGTGAAGCGGACCTGCAGGACCGGCAGTGATAAATGGTAATGAAATTTGCGTTGAAGTTACACCGGATAAATCCTTTTTCGCCTTTTCAGCCGCATCTTTTAAGCGTTGTAACGCCATTTTATCTTGCGCAAGGTCGATCCCGTTTTCTTTTTTAAATTGGTCTACCAGATAATCAATAACGACTTGGTCAAAGTCATCTCCGCCCAGACGATTATCACCAGCTGTTGATTTAACTTGGAACACACCGTCGCCTAATTCAAGAATCGAAACGTCAAATGTTCCACCGCCAAGGTCATAAACAAGAATGGTTTGATCTTGATCGGTTTTATCTAATCCATAAGCAAGCGCTGCAGCAGTTGGTTCGTTGATGATACGCTCAACTTCTAAACCAGCAATCTTACCTGCATCCTTTGTTGCTTGACGCTCAGCATCATTAAAGTATGCTGGTACGGTAATTACTGCCTTTGTAACTGGTTCGCCTAAATAATCTTCCGCATACGATTTTAGATATTGAAGAATAATTGCAGATAATTCTTGTGGTGTATACTCTTTGCCTTCAATGTCCACTTTGTAATTTGTGCCCATATGACGTTTAATGGACATGATTGTATTTGGGTTTGTGATTGCTTGACGTTTAGCTACTTCTCCAACTTGGCGTTCTCCATTTTTAAACGCAATCACGGAAGGGGCTGTACGATTGCCTTCTGGATTTGGAATAACTTTTGGTTCGCCGCCTTCAAGGACAGCAACACAAGAGTTGGTTGTACCAAGGTCAATACCGATAATTTTACTCATTTCCTTTTCCTCCTAAAAATATGTAATCTTATTGATTTACTTTTACCATTGCTGGACGAATGACGCGGTCCTTTAACAAATATCCTTTTTGAAATTCATCCGTTACAATATTAGAGCCGTAGTTCTCGTCCTCACCCTGCATAACGGCTTGATGGAGATGCGGGTCAAATTCCTTACCTACCGATTCAATTATTTCAACACCTTCATTTTTCAAGGCATCTAGTAAACTGCGGTAAACCATGTCCATTCCTTGAAGAAGTGCCTTGGTTTGTTCATTATCTGCCTCAAGTTTCATGCCTCTTTCAAAATTGTCGATTGCAGGTAGTAAATCTGTAATTAGTTTCTGTGCTCTATATTTTTGGCTCGCTTCTAGATCAATTCTAGTGCGTCTCCGGAAATTATCAAAATCAGCTTGGAGCCTTAGATATCGATTATCTGCTTCCTCTAATTTTCCCTTCAGCAATTGAAGTTCTTGTTCCTTTTCATCAACTGGAAAGTCATCAGTTTTTTCTGTTGTTCCACCCTCTTCGAAAACAGTCTCAACCGTTTTTTCATCGGTAAGTTCAACATTTACAGTATTTTCGATATCAACTTCTTCATTTATCGTGTTATTATTCTCATTTGTCAACTTACTCACCTCCCTTAAAGCATTTACCCATTTAAGTAATATATTTTCATGGAAAAGGGGATGAAATGAAAGGTATTTCACCAAAGTGGAATTTACCGTATTTCACCCTTACTCAATATTTCCAGTGCTATTTATTTTGATACAACTTTGTTAAAACTGCCGTTAAATCCTTACTAAGAAATTGCAATAAGCTAATGACTCGAGAATATTCCATTCGTGTCGGACCTAGGATGGCAATCGTTCCTAAATTTTCAACCCCTGCAGAATAGGTAGCGGTGATTAGGCTACAATTATCCATCACACTATTGTTATTCTCTCTGCCAATTTTGACATGAATGCCTGCTGAATCATTTCTGATTAAATTATATATCCACTCTTCCTGGTCAATCAGGGTTAAAAGGCTGCGAAGCTTTGCAACATCATGAAACTCAGGCTGACTTAGCATATTCGTTTTTCCGCCAAAGAAAAGTTTTTCATTAATTGGCATTTTTAATGAATCAGCAACGGTATGCAGCATTAAATCGTAATTATGAATATGCTGCCTTAAGAGCATCGCCACTTCTTTATAAATTTTATCATTTAGGTCTTCAAGTGGAACTCCTGCTAAACGTTCATTTAGGATATTGACTGTTTTTTCCAAGTCACTTGCATCCACCGAAGGCGGTAAGGAAAATGTCCTATTTTCAACATGTCCAGTGTCTGTTACAAAAATAGCTACAGCGGTCTCTTTGTTCAACGGGATAATTTGAATTCTTTTCAACTTATTAATACTAACGGCCGGACCAAGAACAATCGATGTGTAATTAGTTAGTTCTGATAATATTTTTGCTGATCTTTGAATAATTTTTTCAAACTCAAAAATTTTCTCCGCAAAAATCGACTGAATAATGGTTACATCATGTTGATTTAACACTTGTGGAGACAGGAGATGGTCAACATAATACCGATAACCTTTTTCCGATGGGACACGCCCTGAAGAGGTATGTGTCTTTTCAATATACCCCAAATCTTCTAGGTCGGACATTTCATTACGAATCGTTGCCGAACTAAAAGAGATTTCCTCTTTTTTCGACAAGCTTCTTGAGCCGACTGGTTGGGCAGATCGAATAAAGTCATCAACAATAACTTGAAGAATTAACAATTGACGATCTGTTAACAACATTCATCACCTCTGTTAGCACTCCTAGTTACCGAGTGCTAATTATACTAATAAATTATCAAATAAAGGGGGATGGTGTCAATCAAAAAGCAAATCACTTTTATCTTAAAAATGCCTGAAAAACTTCATTCCCTAGCAGCCGGCCCTTTTTTGTTAAAAATATATGACCCTTTCGCACTTCTAACCACTGTTTATTAGTTAATTCAGCAATCTCCTGCTCGAATAACTGTTGTGGATCAACGGCAAACTTTTCAATAAAATGTGGGACCGATACCCCTGAGGTTTTACGTAATCCTAGGAACATTTCTTCTTCCATTTGTTCAACCTTTGTGGTTTGATGTTCATCAATAACTGGGAGTTCCCCACTATTAATTTGGTCCATATATCTTTTTAATGGGCCTGTATTTGATCGTCTAACCCCATTCAAATAACTATGAGCCCCAGCTCCGAACCCATAATAGGATTCGTTGTTCCAATAGGTAAGGTTATGCCTGCTTTCAAACCCAGGTTTGGAAAAATTACTAATTTCATATTGGTTGAATCCATTCTTTTCCATTTCCTCCATTAATAATTCATACATGGCTGCTTCCACATCCTCACCGGGAGTAGGTAACTTTCCTTTTTTCAAGAGGTTATAAAAGACAGTTTTTGGTTCAATAATTAAGGAATATGCTGAATAATGCGTTATATCTAGTAAAAAAGCCTCAGTTAATGACTCTTTAAAATCTGTTATCGTTTGCGTTGGTAAACTAAAGATGAGATCGATACTAATGTTTTCGAATCCGATTGTTTTTGCGTTTTCAATGGTTTGATAAACATCTTTCGCTTTATGAACGCGGCCGATTTTTTTTAGTAATTCCTCGTTAAAAGTTTGCACACCTAGACTTAGACGATTTACACCCGCATCCTTTAATATTTGTAATTTTTCCTTTGTTAAATCACCTGGATTGGCTTCAAAGGTAAATTCCATCGTCTCACTTTTCGGCAGGTTTCTGTTAATACTATCGCAAAAACGATAGAGCTGCTGCTCATTTAACGATGTCGGGGTACCTCCTCCAACAAAAATCGTTTCCAGATTACCTGTGGGAAACTGGTTAACTGTCATTCGAATTTCTTGATCAAGCGCTTTTAAATACTCATCTACCGGCTGACCCTTTAGAAATACTTTATTAAAATCACAATAATGGCAAATATGCTCACAAAAAGGGATATGGAGATAGGCCGATTTAATCATTTCTTTCACTTCCTCGATAAATGTAACAAAAAGAGGTTAGAATTCGCCCGAAAATGGCTTGTCCTAACCTCCCGCTAGTTTATTTTTTTGTGTTGGTATCGTCCATTTTTAAGACAGCCATAAATGCTTCTTGTGGTACTTCAACGGACCCAACCTGTTTCATCCGCTTCTTACCTTCTTTTTGCTTTTCTAACAATTTGCGTTTACGGGAAATATCTCCACCATAACATTTGGCTAATACGTTTTTACGCATCGCTTTAATTGTGGAACGAGCGACAATTTTTTGACCAATCGCCGCCTGAATCGGAACCTCGAACTGTTGTCTTGGAATAAGTTCCTTCAGTTTTTCAACGATAAT
Source organism: Neobacillus drentensis NBRC 102427 (assembly GCF_001591445.1). Classification (GTDB taxonomy): domain Bacteria; phylum Bacillota; class Bacilli; order Bacillales; family Cytobacillaceae; genus Neobacillus; species Neobacillus drentensis. The sequence goes on from NZ_BCUX01000009.1 coordinate 34,059, forward strand.
TTTTCCACGTTCATAGGCAAAATCATTATGAACGATAAAGCTTAAAGCATCCACTTTTTCAGCATTTAGTAATATATCCATTTTGACCAATTTGGATGGTTTATAACCAATAAGCTCGTAATCAAAGGAAGCATAACCTCTTGTGCTCGATTTCAATTGATCAAAGAAATCATAGACAATTTCCGCTAATGGCATCTCATAAATGATACTTACCCGATTTTCAGCCAGGTATTCCATCGTTACGAAAATCCCTCGTTTGAGTTGGCATAGTTCCATAATTGTACCAACATAATCATTTGGAGCCATCATGGTTGCTTTTACATAAGGCTCTTCCACGCGTTCTATTTTTTGCGGGTCTGGTAAATCCGACGGATTATCCACCTTTATTTCAGAACCATCTGTCATGTGAACGTGATAGATAACACTTGGTGCAGTCGTAATAAGGTCAATCTTGAATTCTCGTTCAATCCGTTCTTGAATGATTTCCATATGAAGCAGTCCTAGAAATCCACAGCGGAAACCGAAACCAAGTGCTTGCGATGTTTCAGGTTCAAATTGAAGGGAGGAATCGTTTAACTGCAGCTTTTCAAGCGCTTCACGCAAATCATTAAATTTCGCTGTATCAATTGGATAAAGCCCACAATATACCATTGGGTTGAGTTTGCGGTAACCAGGTAGGGCTTCTGTTGCTCCATTTTTCGCATTTGTAATTGTATCACCGACACGGGTGTCGCCGACATTTTTAATCGATGCAGATAAAAAGCCAACATCACCAACGGTTAACTCGTTTAACATCGTCGCTTTTGGGGTAAAAACACCCACTTCATTTACTTCAAATTCTTTCCCGGTAGCCATCATTCTTACTTTGTCGCCGACTTTAACAGTTCCCTCGACAACCCGGATATAGGCAACAACACCTCGATAGGCATCATAAAGTGAATCAAATATTAGTGCTTTTAACGGTGCTTCTGGATTTCCAGTTGGTGCAGGGACTTTTTCAACAATTTGTTCAAGGATTTCTTCGATCCCAATTCCTGCTTTAGCTGAAGCTAACACAGCTTCTGAAGCATCCAAGCCGATGACTTCTTCGATTTCGCCGCGTACCCGCTCGGGGTCAGCACTAGGTAAGTCGATTTTATTGATGACTGGTAAAATTTCAAGATCGTTATCAAGTGCCAGGTAAACGTTCGCTAGTGTCTGTGCTTCAATTCCTTGAGCAGCATCAACGACTAAAACAGCCCCTTCACAGGCGGCAAGGCTCCTTGAAACCTCATAGGTAAAATCGACGTGTCCAGGTGTATCAATTAAATGGAAAATATATTCTTCTCCATCTTTAGCTTTGTATTTTAACTGAACGGCATTTAACTTAATGGTAATCCCGCGTTCTCTTTCAAGGTCCATTGAATCTAATAGCTGGTCTTTCATTTCCCGAGAGGTTAACGCATTGGTTTTCTCCAAGATACGGTCAGCCAAAGTTGATTTCCCATGATCGATATGGGCAATGATTGAAAAATTTCTAATTTTCGATTGTCGGTTTAGTCTTTCATTATTGTTCACGGTATTTCACTCCTACTATACTCGCACATAAACACTATTTTGAATTATATCAATAGGATTACCAAGATTCAATCAAAACTCTAATAAGATTATTTCCTGAAATAAAATAGTGGCACCCAATGGATGCCACTTACACATTTAATCTGCTATAGAATCAACTATTTTTTGGGAGGCAGCTGATATTCCCTCAGACATCTTCTTTCCCATCGAAGAGAAGAAATTATATGCGTTTATTTCTTCAAGCTTCTTTTTCTTTGCTTCGAGATCATGGCTTGATATATCATTGCCCAAAAAGGTTGCACTTAAGTTACTGTCCGTTTCATTTAAACTTACGGCATTTTGAAAATTCGGATCATCATAGCCTTTCATTTTATGAATACCGTCATTGGCTAATTGCATACCTACTAAAACAGAGATTAACATGAGAGCAGCTAGGCATAGGCTTTTTAACATGAACATTTTCATAAAAAATGCTCCCTTACATCTATTGTTTTTTCGTTGATTGCTCAACATCACCATTTACTTTTTCTGCTTGCCAGTAGAATTCACTAAATACGTCTGCAAGTGCGTCAGCCGATCGATTTAATTCTTCAAATGTATTATCGACTCCGCCAAATTCAATCAAAAGCGCATTTTCAGACAGGTTTTGATTGTAAATACTATTTGAGCCGGCAGCATTTTTGACCATAACTCCTCGGCTTAACCCCTTATACTTCTTTTGGAGTAGATCGTGCAGTTCCTTTGCTAGCTTTGCATTTTTTTCATAATTTGGGTTTTTACCACCGATAATAAATGCAAGTCGAGCATAGGATTTACCATTTATACTAACAGTGGTTTGTGGCTTTCGTTGGGAATCCCTATGAATATCAATTAAATAATTTAAATCACGATTGGAAGCCATGGCTGCTTGAACAACCGGACGCGATTCTTGGTAGGATTTAGCGTAACCTAAATGTTTTTTATTTAAGTTTCCTTGGATATCTGTCTTATCAACAAAAGTTCCGATTCCTCGATCTTCCAAGCTTGTTCTTAGTTGGTCGCCAATTTTTGTCACATTAAATTGTGAATGGTAAGCATTGTCAGGATCGTTTACTCCTTTAAGATAGGGGATATACGATTCCCGATTATGTGTGAAGTAAACATATACCACCTTCCGTTTTCCGGTAGTTTTGCTAGGATCAGCAGGGGTTTTTTCACCTGATGGTGTTTTGATACTATCTAAATTCTGCAGTGAAGCCTCCCGTTCAGCTTTCATAATCTCAAGTGGTGGTGCAGATTCTATCGGCATATTGGTATAGTTCGTTCCCTCACCTGCAACAACAATTTTTCCATCAAATTGAAAGAATCCGGGAAGCTCTCTGCCAAGCAGGCTTCGAGGATCATTTAAATTTATATTGCTTGATAGTTTAAAAACCAAGTTGGTTAACTTAGGAGTCGCCGTCCAATCTTGTCCAACTGATAAAAAATGATGGTTCTCCCAGCCCATTAATTGATAAAGCAATTTTCCATTCACATTTGTAGCAGCCTGATTAACAGAAGACGACATTGGCCGATATTGTGGCTTTAACGAGGTTAATAATCCACTAATAGAGAAAATCAATAGCATAAAGATTATCAGTAATCCAGCGACTTTAAGTAAACTTGATCCTTGTACCATAATAAATGTTCCTGAGTTTCTAGCTTTCATGGTTCCACCTCGCAAAACGGATTCTAGTAAATATTATGAAGATACTAGAATCGATAGAACCACTAGTTAAATTTTAGAGGCACTTCCTATAAAAAGTAGATCTAAAAAGTACCTCGGGGAAATCCTCTTATTTTGTATAATACCCTGCATTCTCTTGGTCAACTGCACTATGGAGCGAGGAATTCAATCCGTTCGCAATTAAATTTGCCATATCCTCAATGAAAACATCTACTTCCTTAGGAGTCACCATTAAATTATGTCCGATTGGAGATAATACCTCATAAATTAATTTTCTTTTTTCATCATCTGCTAATGTACCAATCATCCCAAGAAATGTCTTGCGGTGCTTTTCTTCAGGTAAATCCTCCTCGGTCAGCTTGCGCTTTTCTCCGAAACTCATCCCAGCTGGTGCAAGCGCCCTCGATGGCCGATTTCCTTCCCTAAGTTCTTTCCCGAAATGCTTAAGAATAAAATCAATCGTATCACTTGTAATTGACACGGCATCAACCACGGTCGGAACCCCGATCGCAATGACAGGAATCCCTAAGGTTTCCTTGCTCAGTTCTTTTCTTTTATTACCAACACCTGAACCAGGATGAATGCCTGTATCAGAAATTTGAATCGTTGAATTGACTCTTTCAATCGATCGTGATGCTAGTGCATCAATGGCAATGACAAAATCAGGTTTTGTTTTTTCAACAACGCCAAAAATAATATCGCTTGTCTCAATCCCGGTTAAACCCATAACCCCCGGCGACAGTGCACTAACCGACCTAAAGCCTTCTTCAACATTTTCGGGCTGAAGTTGAAACAGGTGACGGGTAACCAACAAGTTTTCACAAACCATTGGTCCAAGTGCATCTGGGGTTACATTCCAATTTCCCAGTCCTACGACTAAACAGGAATCCGTTTTTTTAATTCCGGTCCCCTCCAAAAAGTAAGCAAACTCACGCGCGAAAATTTCCTCAACTTTTTGCTGTACCTCCGTATTTTGCTGGCGAATCCCTTGTACTTCTAACGTTAAATATCGGCCAGCCTTTTTGCCAAGCTGTTGTTCACCTTGTTTGGTAACCTCTACTAAAGAAACCTTTATGTCATCAACATCTTTTTCTTTGATAATTACGCCTTCAATTTGCGAAAGATCTTTTTCTTGCCCGACAGTTCCATCCTGTTGTGATAGCACCATTTCCCTTGCCTCAATGGCCAAATCCGTTCGAACAGAGTACTGACTTAAGTCAATTGATTCGTTCATTACAAACACTCCCATCAAAATCTTCCTAAAATATAGAAACTATTTCCTATTTTTACCCTTTTCGACTTAATTCATGCAAAAAACAAGTATTGCATTATTAGCTTCTATTTGATAAAATATTTCATGTTCTGAATTATTTTTTATGAATGTTAAGTCGAGTTCATATAGTCTCGATTCTTTGTAGGAGGTGAAAGTAATGCCTAATATTAAATCTGCTATTAAACGTGTAAAAACAAGCGAAGCTCGTAATGCTCAAAATACAACTGTTAAATCTGCAACTCGTACTGCTGTTAAGAAAGCGGAAGCCGCTATTACACTTAACGATGCTACAGCTGCTAAGGAAGCATTAGTTACTGCTGCTAGTAAATTAGACAAGGCTGCTGCAAAAGGTCTTATCCACAAAAATGCTGCTGCTCGTAAAAAGTCTCGTCTAATGAAAAAGACAAACGCGCTATAATTAAAGCGTAAAAAAACGATTCCCTTTACAGGAATCGTTTTTTTATTTCTTTAAATGAAATAGAAACATCTCAATCAATAAAGATTTATTCATGCCACCAGTTTTCATTTGATAGTCGGCTTCAGCAAGGAGTTCCATTAAATAAGCCAATTCTTCATCCGTAAATTTAGGAGCCTGCCCGAGGGCAAGTTTGACTCGGAAAGGATGTGTTTTCAAGAAACCGGCTATTTGCTGCTGTCCATACCCTCTTCTCGAGAGCTCCTTCACCTGGTAAATTAACCTAAATTGTCCTGCTAGCAATGCCAAGATCTTGATTGGTTCTTCATTCTGTTTTAACAAATCATAATAAATTCTTAGGGCTTCATCAAGTTTTCGCTGAACAACTTTTTCAATCAGTGTAAAAATATTTTGCTCAAGCGAACGAGCTACTAATTTTTCAACTAAACTGATATCAATCCTTTTTTCATCAGCTGCGTATAGAGCCAATTTGTCCACTTCACTGGTAATCATAAACATATTTGTTCCAACCAATGCCAGCAATTGTTCAATCGCCGCTGGTTCAAATTCAATCCCGCTGCGCTTTGCCCTGCTCACTACCCAGTTTTTTAATTCATGTTCATTTAACTTTTTGGCTTCAACTATTTCAGCACTTCTTTTTAATTCTTTCGTTATTTTTTTTCGTTCATCTAATTTTTCATATGGAGCTGAAATGACGACTACTGTATAAGGTGCCGGCTCCTTCAAATACATTTCGAATCTTGATATGTTATGATTGATTTTTTCCTTTGACTTTTCTGCAGTTAAAAAAACAGGATTATGTAAAAAGATTACTTTCTTTTCACCTAAAAATGGAAAGGTTTCCGCATCTTCGATTGCAACCTCAATAGGAGTTTCCTCTAAATCATAGGTTGAAAAATTAAAATCCTTCTCTTCTTCAGTTAAAATATGGTTTAGTAATAATTGCTTTGTTTCATTTATTAAAAATGCCTCTGTTCCAAATAATAAATAAACAGGAGCAATATCCTTTTGTTTAATTTTCCTCCAAATATCAACGACCATTTGTCAGCGCTCCCCTTCTCCCACTCATATATATGGTAAAGAAGCTTGGACAATTTGACAAGTACTTAAAGGGAATTAGCACTTATCAATAAGTGCCAATTCCCAATCTATAATGAACGCCTTCAACAGAAGCCCTAGGATATTCTATTGTTCGGCGGAATTCCTTGTGTAAGATTAGTGTAGCCTTTTATCAGTCTCACTATTTTGACAACTCTTGTCAGTTAAGGAAATGCATTTTGATGTAAGCTGGATTTTTTCATGAGAATGACTTATACTATATGTGAAATAGGAGGGGTAGACTGTGAATGAATTTGAAAAAGATGTGCAAAGTAAACGAAACGACGCTATTGATTCTGGGGTAGGATTTGGGGTTTCCTTTGGTTTTTTTGCGATAATGTTTATCGTTGCGACAGTCATTAAAGTAATCGGTTCATAATGAATGGCTACATATGTGTAATTTAGGGGACTGCATTCCTGCAGTCTTTTTAATTTTTTCTTGAGATGCTTTATCCTATGGTAAATAGGGAGAAATGGTTCCAGATCCATGATAAAATTTATAGGTTATCGCCCCTTGCTGGTCCGTTCGGAAAATTAATGTGTTAGTTTTTTTTAATCGTTCGAGCACCTCTGAATGCGGGTGGCCGAAGCGATTTTTTTCACCTACAGAAATCAGGGCAGCTTTCGGGTTTATTTGAGTGATAAAAGCTTCTGCACTTGATGTTTTACTGCCATGGTGACCGACTTTTAAAACGTCAATTTTTAAATGAGGATATTTTTTAATAATTTTTTCTTCTCCTTCTTGATCAAGATCGCCACCAAAAAACCAACGAACTCCCCCTAATTTAGCCAAAAAAGCAATGGACCCACTGTTTCTTTCCCCTGGAAAGTTCTTTTCTGGGGAAAGGATATAAAATTCATTTTCTCCACTAACCCAGCGGTCTCCTTCTGAAACTTTTATGACAGCAATTTTTTTCTTTTGTGCCTCCAGGGTAATATCCAGTTCAGTATCAGATGGTGCGATTACAGAAGGCATCAGAATTTGTTTTACTTCAAGCTCATTTAAAATCGAGAATGCCCCTCCAATATGATCCATATCCCCATGTGTCAAGATAAGTTTATCTATCTTGGTAATTCCTTTTCCTTTTAGAAATGGCACAACAACATCCCTTCCCACTTCAAATGGTTTTGTACGTTCTCGCCACTTTTCTTCCGCGTAATTCATGGTCCCACCTGTATCAATGAGATACGTCCCTTTCCCGTGTGGAAATTGAATTAGAATACTATCCCCTTGACCAACATCAATCATTGTCACTTCAGAATAAGGATATAGCCAATTCCAACCTTGCTGAAATATTATCAGCCCAAGACATAATAAGATGAGGAGACCCTTCCTTTTCGGAAATCTTTTGGTTTCCCAAATATAAAAAATGAAAAGCAAGATAAAAATATAGATCGAAAGTAATAACCAATTGGGCCTTCCAGGGCTAAAACGGAAGAAACTAAAATCAGCAAGGAACTCAATCAGGTGATTAGAGAGGCTAATGATGGTTAAAAAAAATTTTATAAGAATGAGTGGAGTTTTTCCAAATACAAACTGAATGATATACAAAAGATACAATCCAGGGAGGTACAAAAATGAAAAAAGCGGAATGTACACCATATTAGCGAATATCCCTATCAATGAAACCTCAAAGTAATGATACAGTAAGAACGGAAGTGCAGCTAATTGTGCAATTAGCGATGTAGCAAGCATCCTCGTGCTGTTCCTTTCATAGCCTTGAAGTATATATGGTGCTGACAAAATGATCACAAGACTTACTGAGAAAGAGAGTTGAAAACCTGCATCAAAAATCACCATTGGGTTAAAAAACAAATAGAATAGAAAGGCCAAGCTAATAGCATCTAAGGGGATAAGCTTCAGGCGCGTTTTTAACTTAACAGTCAGTAACACGAGGAAAATCATGATCGCTGAGCGGATTACAGATGGTGAACCACCGGTTAGAATGACATAAATGGGCAGGAGCATTAGAAGAAAATTAATCATGAACTGTCTTGTTAGTCCAAATCGAATCCCAATATAAAAAACCATCGCGATTAATAATGAAACATGGAGTCCTGAAATGGCGAGTAAATGAACAATCCCAGTCTTTTGATACGCAGATAAAACTTCCGGGTCAAACAAATTTCTGTCCCCGAATATTAATGCAGCTGAAAGTGAAGCAATTTCGACGGGAAAATGAGACTCTAAATAATTAATTCCAGAATATCGAAGTTGTTTGATCATTTCTACTGGAGTAGTCTTCACGGAAGAGCAATTTTGAAGTGGACTTGCTTGGGTCTCTACTATCCAATAAATATTCTGCCTCGATAAATAATTTCGGTAATTAAATGCATTGGGGTTTTTAGCAATCGCTGGTTTTTCCAGAGTGCCTGACACCCTGCATAAACAATGATAAAACGTTTTTGTTTTTAAATTTTCTTTTTCTTGTTCTGATTTAATTTTGTAACGGATGAGGAGTTTTTCCTTGAATTTGGCATCTGTAGCCAGTACCTGTAATAAGTCGCCATCAATTTTGGGGTCTTGTGCATAGTGTAGATAAAAGGTTGTAGTGGATGCGGGGATGCCTGTTTTATTTATGGATACTGCATGTAGACCGATTAATAAAAAGGTTAAAAAACAAATGGCTATGATCGCAAGGTGCAATTTCTTAAAGCGTTTATATTTAAATAGAAGATAAAGATAAAGGGTTTGGATGAGGATAAACGATATCCAATGATATTGAGCAGAGAGCACGCCTAATAAAGCAGAGATTGCAAAATAAAGATATTTTCCATTCATTTGATTTTCTCCCTAAGGGATTTTTTTACAAAAGACAGAAGAGCCGACAAAGAGCCGGCATTCATCTGCAGAATTAATACTTAACCGTCCGTAAATCAATAACCGATTCATCCAGCGTTACCTTTTCAATAGTTACATTGGCCTGTTGGAAGAGTTCAATTGCATACGGGTGATTTTTATAATCCTCCGCGTAATAAACGGTTTTAATACCCGCTTGGATAATTGCTTTACAGCATTGAAGGCAGGGGAAATGGGTGACATAAATTTCAGCTTCAGCTGTCGGGACCCCAAATTTAGCACATTGAAGCAGTGCATTCATCTCAGCGTGAATCGTTCTGACACAATGATTGTCAATTACATAGCAACCCTTATCAATACAATGGTCTCCACCCGTTATTGAGCCGTTATAGCCTCCAGCGATAATACGTTTATCCCTAACAATTGTAGCTCCCACAGTCAGCCGTGTACATGTGCTTCTTAGTGCGAGTAAATGGCTTTGTGCCATAAAATATTGATCCCATGAGATTCGTTCCACTTCTCCCACTCCCTTTAAAAATTCTCTCACTTAAGTTTAATAGGGTTTGTCCATTTAGGTCAATTAGAGTTTCACTAAATCGCGAGTAAATCTTTGAGTTTGTCGAATGTTTTATCCCCGATACCGCTAATATTCTTCAAATCTTCAATAGCTTTAAATGGGCCGTTTGTATTCCTATATTCAATGATGGCGGCTGCTTTAGCTGGACCGATGCCGGGAAGATTTTGCAATTCCGTTTCATCCGCCTTATTTATATTAATTTTTGCTTCCTTTTGATTACCCCCTGAACCTATTTGGCTGCCCCCCGAAGATATTATGGGAGCTCCCTCCTCGCCCTTTGCAGGGATATAAATAATCATTTCATCCTGAACATGCTCAGCAAAATTCACCTGTCCCTGGTCTGCCTTGTCCGTTAAACCACCCGCTCGACTGATTACATCAATAACCCTCTCATCAGCGTTTGCTTGATAAACACCCGGAAGTTTGATTTGCCCCTTAACATCGACCATAATTTTCTCAGGCATTGCTTGTTGACTTGCAGGTTTAGTCGTTTCTGTTTCTGTTTCCTTTTCTCCTACTTGAGACTTCTCTTCCAGACTAATGGAAGCAGTGGGGAGAGGCTCAGGATTTTCATTGACATAAAAATAATAAAATCCTCCGATTGCAATAATAGCCATAACTAAAACAGGTATTTTGTGTTCAACCAACCAGTCTTTCACTTGAATCCTTCCTTTCTAAAGGTATATTTCACTTACAGATTTCATATGGTTATAAAAGAAACTTGCTTGCGAAGGAGGGTCGGAACAATGAATATAGGCATTATCGGTACTGGAAATATGGGAGGCATGCTGGTAGAGGCCCTAATTGAAGGAAAAGCCATTTCCCCTGCTTCTATGATGATTACAAACAGGACAAAATCAAAAGCAATGTTGCTTAAAGATAAATATAAGGAACTACGGGTTGGAGCGAATCCAAGAGAAGTTGCCGCTGCGTCCGACTTGGTATTTGTTTGTGTAAAACCATTAGATGTATGTAAAATTCTAAATGAAATGAAACTACATTTAAGCCCGGAAAAATGCCTCATTTCCATAACGAGTCCTGTCAGTACAAGCCAAATTGAAAAGATGGTAACTTGTTCTGCCATAAGAGTCATCCCAAGTATCACGAATCGGGCATTATCCGGGGTGTCATTAATTACTTATGGTGAAAATTGCAGCGATCTTTGGAAATCTAGGGTAGAGAAGTTAATTGCGAAGATTTCGGTTCCCTATCAAATTGATGAAAAAATAACGAGGTCTTCTTCTGATATCGTCAGCTGCGGTCCCGCTTTTTTCAGCTATCTTCTTCAGCGCTTTATCCAAGCTGCTGTAAAAGAGACCGAAATTGATGAAGATGCAGCAACGATTATGGCGAGCGAAATGATTGTGGGACTGGGTGAATTATTAAAGCAAGGGCATTATACGTTATCAACATTGCAGAAAAAGGTATGTGTAAAAGGCGGGATAACAGGTGAAGGAATAAAAGTACTGGATACCGAGTTCGGAGATGTATTTGAGCACTTATTTCAGGCAACGCAGGCAAAATTTAAAGAGGATCTAGACAAAGTCGAAACACAATTCTCTAATTATTAGTTTCGCCATTTACTGACAAAATTCCTTCTTCCTCATAAAAAAAAGCCATCTTATTTTAGATGGCTTTTTTACCTTTTCTCGCAACAAAAAAGATACGTTCTGATTGTGTTTGGGGCTCCGAATCTTCAAAATCTGCACATACCTCTAACAACTCAAACCCAGCCTCGATTAACCAGGTTTTATATTGTTGGACTGCATATGTTCGTTGATAATGGAGCTCATCGAATCGATCATACTTCCCTGTCCGTTCATCCAAAACAAAAAAGCTTAACTCATGTTCCACACTATTTGGACTTTCTCCAGGGAAACTATTCCAGATGTATGAAACATGATCATCGCTAGCAGCAAAGGTTTGATTAATGAATAGATGAGAAATTTTATAAATAGAATGGACATCAAAAATAAAAATTCCTTCATGGGTCAAATGCTGGAAGGCGTTTGAAAAAGTAGCCCTCACTTCTTCCTCTGTTTGCAGATAATTTAATGAATCACAAAAAATCCCGATCACATCAAATTCGCCCTGACCTTCCAAGTCAGCCATGTTCTGCTGAAAAAACGGGATTTTGACTCCTTTTTCCTCAGCCTTTGCCTGTGCTACGGCAAGCATATCCTCAGATAAATCGACACCCGTTACTTGAAAGCTGTCTTTTGCAAACCGGACGGAGAGTTCTCCTGTCCCACATGCGAGGTCGAGCAAGCGGTTCCCCGTAACGTTATATTTCACACACCTATCTTTGACAAACTGGACCCACTCATCATAGGGTGCGTCGTTCATTAGTTCATCATAAAGATAGGCGAATTGCTGATAACTCATGAATTCAGCGCACTATGGATATCTTCCAACGGCGCATCGCCCCATAGACGCTCCAATTTATAATAACTTCTTTCGTCACGATGAAAAACATGGGCTACCACATCACCTAGATCAATCAACACCCATCTAGCTTCATCATAACCCTCAATCCTTTTTACGTCATACCCAAGTTCTTGTGCTTTATCTTTCATTTCCTTTGCAATCGCCTGAACTTGTTTATCCGAATTGCCATGGCAAATGATAAAATAATCAGCAATTAACGAAATCCCCTGCATATTAAGGGCTAAAATGTCTTCAGCACGTTTGTCATCTGCTGCTTTAACAGCAACTTTTAAAAGTTCTTGATTATCCATTAATCAATCCTCCAGTTTTCTTATAAGGTCATTGTAGGTATAGAATGTTTCAGGGTATACGGTTTGATTCTTTTTCAATAAAAAAATGATTGTATTTTTGACTGCCATTATTAATGCTTTATCTAAATTTTCTTTGGCCACATTTCTTACTTCTTCAACACCTGGAAAATGCCGGCCCGGTTCAATATAGTCGGCTAAATAAATGATTTTATCAAGTAAGGTCATTCCAGGTCTTCCTGATGTATGAAAACGGATCGCTTCCAACACTTCCGGGTGGATTATACCCGCTTCTTTTTCTGCCAAGTAAGCCCCTACAGGTGCATGCCATAATTCCGAATTATATTCAAGCAAATTTTGTGGAAATCCTTGTTCGATAATGATTTCCTTCATTTCAGCTTTGGGGCGAAATTTTGCATAATCATGAAAAATCGCAGCTAATTCCGCTTTTTGTTCATCGCCGCCATATTGCTTGGCAAGTGCAATCGCTGTCTCCATTACTCCTAAGGTATGCTGATAGCGGTGATCGGTTAATTGGATCTTAACAAGCTTTAACGCCTCTTCACGTTCCATATAAATGCTTCTCCTCGATAAATTGAATGACCGAATCGGGCAGTAAATAACGAACAGTCTTGCCGTTTTTTACCCGATCTCGGATCATACTTGATGACACATCCAATGCAGGTACATCTACATAAAGGACGGGGTAGTCTGTTTGACTGCTATATGATGGTCTTTCAACTCCAACAAATTGGACCAATTTAATAAGTTCATCAATTTTATGCCATTTCGGCAGGTATTCAATCATATCCGCTCCAATAATAAAGAAAAACTGATGGTTAGGATACTGGTTATTCATCATCTTCATCGTATCGACCGTATAAGAAGGACCTTGCCGATGAAGTTCTATTGTTTCCACTCGAAAGGCGTCATTTCCTCCGATGGCTAATTCGAGCATTTGAAGACGGTCTTCATTACTAATCGATTCTGATTTTTTCTTATGAGGAGGCTCTTGGTTTGGGAGAAACCAAATCTCATCAAGCTGAAGAGTGGAAAGAACCTCATTTGCAATTAAAAGATGTCCATTATGGGGAGGATCAAAGGTTCCTCCTAATATTCCCACCTTCAACATGCGATCGTCTCCTTATACCATTTTGATTATGGAAGTTTGATTGATTTCTTTTCGACTGACTCTTTATATAGGACAATCGTATTTCCAATAAGTTGAACAATTTCCGCACCCGTACCTACAGCTAACTGCTCAGCAACCACTGTTTTATCTTCTTCACAATTTTGCAAAATGCTGACTTTAAAAAGCTCTCTTGCTTCTAGTGCATCCGCTACTTGTTTAATCATATTTTCGTTAACTCCACCTTTGCCTACTTGAAAAATAGGATCAAGATGGTGGGCCTTTGAACGTAAAAAACTTTTTTGCTTTCCTGTTAACATGTTCTTCCTCCTAGTTGTTTTAACACATTATCTCTCATTCTTTCCACATCCGGGAAAATTCCCGTCCATTTTTCAAAAGCAAGTGCACCTTGATAAACAAACATGTCTAACCCGTTTTGGATGTTTGCTCCATGGATACGCGCTTCTTGTAAAAATTGAGTTTCAAGCGGATTGTATATGATATCACAAAAGAATGTCTCTTTCCTTATATTTATTAGTTCAACGGGCTTTACACCAATTTTTGGGGACATGCCAATCAGTGTGGTTTGGATTATCAAATCATATTCCCCTATCGATTGACTTACCTCGTCAAACGAAATAGCACTAGATGAAACGGAATAAGGACAGTCATTGATTAATTCCTGAGCTCTCTCTACCGTCCGATTAGCAATGTTTAATACGGTGGGGTTTTCCTTTGCCAAAGTAAAATAGATAGCTCTCGCAGCCCCGCCTGCTCCGATCATCAACACCTTTTGGTCTGCTATTTTAGGCAGAAACGCATTTAAGCCTTTTAAAAAACCAGGACCATCTGTGTTATAGCCAATTAGCTGACCGTTTTCATTTACAACCGTATTCACCGCCCCTATGTTCGCGGCTAATTCATCAATGCCATCTAGAAAGGGAATGATATTACTTTTATGTGGTACAGTTACATTAAAGCCACCGACGCCAAGCGTTTTTAATCCCTTAACCGCATCATGTAAATCCGCATCCTCCACTTGAAAGGGCAGATAGACGGCATCAATATTATAATATGAAAATAAATCATTGAGCATAACCGGAGACATACTATGCCCGATTGGATTCCCCAAAACAGCAAATAATTTCTTCACCAATATTCCCCCCACCCGTGGTAGAACTTTAAAACCTGACCCTAATGATTTCTATCTATATTAACGATTTTCGAATTAATGCTTGGACACCTTTAGGTACATAGGCCGCCACTTTTGCACCTGCCTCATTCACTGTAATCCAACCAAGTCCTGAGAAAACGATATCTGTTTTTGCTTCTTTCACAATAAATTCATGTTTCACAAGCTCTGGAAAAGAATCTAATTGTTCGATGCGGGGTGGTGTCAACATTTCCCCCACATGCTTTTCATAGAGGTCATCCGCATTTTCAATTTTTGTTCTGTGTATATTCAATTCATTAGAAACATAACAAACAAAGGATCTTCGTCCGCCACTGATATAATCAAAGCGAGCCAAGCCTCCGAAGAATAAGGTCTGACCTTCATTTAACTGAAACACCTTTGGCTTAATTTCCTTCTTAGGAGTGATAATTTTCAAATCTCTCTTATCTACAAAATGCGCCATTTGATGATGGTTGATAATTCCAGGTGAGTCAATTAAGAATTTTTCATCATCAAGCGGAATTTTGATAATATCCAATGTCGTTCCCGGAAAATGGGAGGTGGTAATCACATCTTCTTCTCCCGTTACTTCTTTAATAATTCGGTTGATAAACGTTGATTTCCCAACATTTGTACAACCAACCACATAAACGTCTTTCCCATTTCTATATTCATCAATGGCCGCCGCCGTTTCCTTAACAAATAAGCCTTTTGCTGCACTTACAAGGAATACATCTTCTGGCTTTAAACCAAGTTCTTTCGCCTCATGCTTCATCCAGTGAATTAATTTGCCATGCTTCACCGATTTTGGCAACAAATCAACTTTGTTGCCGACAAGAAGAACTTTGTTCCCGCCAACAAAGCGGTGTAAACCAGGAAGCCAGCTGCCATTAAAATCAAAAATATCGACAATCATGACTATTAAAGCATCTGACTTACCCATTTCATTTAATATTTTCAAAAAATCATCATCCGTTAAGCTTACATCTTGAACCTCATTGTAATGCTTGAGACGAAAACATCGTTGGCAAATAATCATTTCCTTTTCCAAAGCCGATGCTGGGGCATATCCTAGTTCCTCTGGGTTATCTGTTTGAACTTTTACTCCACAACCCATACAAATATATTGATGTTCACTCACACATTAGTCCTCCCATTGAAGCATACCTTTTTTTCGAAACCAATTTAAAATTCTTCTTTCAGCAAACCGGTTAAATTTTGTCCAGAAGCCGTCCGTCTGTGCAACAGGGACAACCAGGATGGTATGAAATCCACCCCGGTTTCCGCCAAGTACGTCTGTCAGCAACTGGTCGCCAATTACTACAGCTTCTTCTTTTTTTATACCCATTTGTGAGATTGCTTTATGAAAAGCGATTGCAAATGGCTTCCTGGCCCTAAAAATAAAGGGAATTCCCAATGGATCCGAAAAAGCCTTAACTCGTTCTTCATTATTATTAGAAACGATTGTCACGAGGATATTATGTTTTTTCATTTCCTCAAACCATTTAATTAATTGAGGAGTAGCAAAGGGACGGTCCCATTCTACTAACGTATTATCTAAATCCGTAATGACCCCTTTAATCCCCTTAGCACTTAACTGTTCAGGCGATATATCAAGAATGCTTTTCACATGTTCATTCGGTAGAAATTGTTTTAACACTAAGTTTACACCTCATTGACTTCTAAATATAATCGTTCAATATATTTTTCACTTGTACCATCATACCCAATTTTAACCTTTGTTTCAAAGATTAAATGTATTTTGTTAATAAGCTTATTATTCATCAAAACATGATAATAAATGATTTTAAAATATCATTGCTCCTAAAATAAAACTAGGTTTTTTCAAAAATCTGGCGATATTTATAAAACAAAAAAATATTTTTCGACAAATATCCTCATTTCCAACTGTTGTGGATAAAGTTATTAACATTATACCCATTGAATCATCCACTTTTCATCCTTTTATAAACAATGTAATCACAAGTTATCCACTAGAACCTGTGGATAGTTAGAACGATTGTTCTATAGGAATAAATTTGGTAGATTTAGGGTACACCAATTGAACATACCATTTTATGTTTATGTTTCCTATATAAGAACACTTTATTTTCATAACGGAGGTGGATTCTGCCGTGCGGAAACTGTCAGATGAATTATTAATCGAGTCATATTTTAAAGCCAGAGAATTAAAATTAAGCCCAGATTTTATCGGACTCATTGAGTCAGAAATGCTTCGTCGTTCCTTATACCATAAAATAAAAATGTCATCATAAAATTTGTACGAGCCCTTTTTAGGGCTTTTCTTTTTGTCCTCACTCCATGCCAAATCATTATTTACTAATTTCTAAATACGCCAATTTTTTCTCCGACTTTAATTTCCTTCGGGGTTTGAAGCGTTGAATCTATTTGAAAAATACCCTCTTCGAACAACAGGACAACGGTTGAACCAAAACTAAAATAAGCCATTTCTTCGCCCTTTTCCAATTCTGATCCCTTGTGGGTGGTTTCAATCGAATTAACAAACATGGCTCCAACCTTTACAACAGCTACATGTCCAAAGTCCGTTTTCACTTCCGTAATGACTCGAAAATTCTTAGCAAGGGTTCGAACTCCATATTTTAGCCCCAGCTTATTGACTGGATAGGATTTTGATCCAAGTGTCCATTGTTTGGTGACTATGCCATTGACAGGGCTGTGAATTCGATGATAATGGCTGGGGCTTAAATAAAGAATCATGTATGTACCATTTAAATATTTGGCTAACAGATTGTGATTTCCCAGCATTTCTTCAATCGAATACGTTTTTCCTTTAACAAGGATGTCACTCGTTTCTGTAATCGGACCTACATCCTCGATAACCGCATCCACAGGACTAACCACTGTAATATTACTTTTATCAATTTTTCTTGCCTCTTTTTTCAATGTCCTCACAAATAAATCATGAAGAGTAGGATATTCTGACAACCCCTTTTCCATTTCTTCCTGATTTAGATGATAAACTTTGGCGAAGGATGGTACCACGAAACGGCTAACAGGAGACCGCGCAAACCTTCTTAAAATTCCTGATGTCCACCTTCCATTTGTTAACTCAATCATTAGTCGATAAAAGCTTTCAATCATCTAATCCCCCCAAATAGTGTAAAAATACTCTTTACGAAAAGACATAAAACGCTTAAAATTAAATATTATAGAGTAATTAAGAAATTGTTTTCCTTTCTGGCTGTAAAAAAGGAGTGATGTGGACCATGTTTTTGTTGGAAGTACTTGATCAAACAATTAAAAAACTGAAATTGCAAACAGCAAATGTTATTACCTTAACAAACTTATCTTTGGGTGGATTTGCCATTGTATTCGGGCTTCATGGGAATTTAAGATTAAGTCTGTTGCTAATTTTTATTGCTGCACTGGCCGATCGGTTTGATGGCATGATTGCACGAAAATTCAATATTGAATCTGAGCTAGGAAAACAATTAGATTCCATGAGTGATATTATATCATTTGGTGTAGCACCTGCACTATTACTATATCAAGGAATTTTGTTTGAATTTGGCGGACCGGGTTCATTTTTTACCGTTTTCTACATTGGTTGTGGCGCATTCAGGTTAGCACGCTTCAATATTACGGAAAGCAACGGCTATTTTACTGGCTTACCGATTACCGCAGCAGGTTGCTTGGCAACCTTAAGCTTTTTAGCCATTCCTTATATCCCTTCCCAATCGTTCTTATTTATTACCATCATTCTATCATTCCTAATGGTCAGTCCATTTAAACTAAAAAAAGTCTAGAAATAGCATCAGAGCATCAATCCTGCCAACGGTTGATGCTCTTTTTTTTTTCAAAAAAATGATTTCTCAAATAAAAAGTGTTGATGGACAGACACAATTTCGCTTTTCCTTCATAGGAATTAATAATAGGCGAATAAGCCAAAAAAGACGGGGGTAGATGTGGATGTCTGGAATCTTAACAGCTCTCGGATATTTAATGAAGGAATTCTTATTTCTTGTTTCCTATGTAAAAAATAACGCCTTTCCTCAGCCCCTATCTGCCGCAGAAGAAAGAAAATATCTTCGATTAATGGCAGAAGGAGATTCCCATGCGCGCAATATGTTAATCGAGCACAATTTGAGATTGGTCGCGCATATAGTAAAAAAGTTTGAAAACACCGGGGAGGATTCGGAAGATTTAATATCAATCGGAACCATTGGTTTAATCAAGGCCATCGAGAGTTACTCAGAGGGGAAAGGCACAAAGTTGGCCACCTATGCCGCTCGATGTATAGAAAATGAGATATTGATGCATTTACGAGCTCTTAAGAAGACAAAAAAAGATGTTTCCTTGCATGATCCAATTGGTCAAGATAAGGAAGGAAACGAAATTTCTTTGATTGATGTGCTTAAGTCAGAATCTGAAGATGTCATTGATACGATTCAGTTAAACATGGAGCTTGAGAAAGTGAAAAAATATATTGAAGTACTGGACGACCGCGAAAAGGAAGTCATCATCGGGCGATTTGGTCTGGACCTTCAAAAAGAAAAAACACAACGGGAAATTGCCAAAGAGTTAGGAATATCACGAAGTTATGTCTCAAGGATTGAAAAACGCGCTTTAATGAAAATGTTCCATGAATTCTATCGGGCTGAAAAAGAGAAAAAAAAGAAATAAAAAAACAGAGCTGGGACTTACTAAAGGGTTCCGTTTTGAGGTGCTTTTCTTAAAATACGTGCCGAAATGACAGTCGTACTGGCATCGTTATGTATATATAAAACAGTAAAACTCGCCATAGTAATTGGCGAGTTTCTTTATTAGGAATACAAAGTAAAATAAGTGGAGATTTTCCGGTTAAATGCAAAATGGAGCTCGTTTCGGGGTATATAAGCGGAGGGTTTCCGGTTATGTAAAGGAAAATCTTCCATTTTCGAATTTTTCGAGTCAATAGGCGGAATCTCTCCGTCTATTTAAGCCTTTTTTAATAATAATTACGAATTAAGCGGAATTTTTCCGTCTATTTATTAGTTCGTGTGATTAACCTGTTAATGAAATTTCGTAGAAACCTTGATAAATATAGAAAAAGACGTATGCCAATTCATACGTCAATTCTTGTGTCTTTTAATAAGAAAGCACTGGAAAACGGAACATTTTAGACTTACTCCAGCTCTGTTTTTCCATTTTGCAATGGAGAACTCCATTTCATTCCACCATCAATAGATTCATATAAATCATTTTTATAGGTGGTGAAGGCCATTTGGTTTGGATCTTTTGGATTTACCGCTAAGTAAGTAATTGGATTTTCATAATCAAGAAATGGAATAGCAATATTTTTTTGTTCGCCCGTGGCAGGATTTATCGTTTTTAAGCGTATCTTCTCGTTTTCGACACTTGAAAATAAAATGTTTTCCACGCTAAATGTAAGGGCCGTAATCATTACTGGATTTGTTATCAGTTTCATCGTGTTTCCATTATCGATTGAATAATAAATACCAGACCTTGTCGACATCGCGATGGTATCGTCATTTTTCGGCTGAACTGCAATCATCCCATATGAATCTGCACCAAAATCCTTTAATGCGCTTTTTTTCCATGTGTCCCCATTATCCTTAGAATAGTTCAAACCTTTCCCAAGGTTATCGTTCGGGTTTTCTTTAATTACATAAACGCTTTTACCTGAATATCCAGCCCCCACGAAATGAAACAACGACTCACCATAGAAGGATAATTTACTAAAGGTTTGGCCTTTATTAACACTTTGAATGATACCGAGTGGGTTCTTTAGGCCCAATCCTTTTTGAGGCTGACCACTGGCAATAAACCCAGTACTTACTGTTTGAAAGCCATAGTACTCATGTTGGTTCGTGGATGTTTCATACCACTTTGACCCATTATACATTTTTAAGCCCTTATCTGTAGCCACATATAAGGCAACATCATTTCCTGGATAGCCAATACCAAGAATCTGACCTACATTTATTGATTTTGCCTGGATAATATCATAGTTTACTTTTGTTGTCTTTTCTTGTTTTGGCTTCTTCTGCTCTTGGCTCTTATCTGTACAGCCTGCGGCCAATATCAGCATTATGCCTGTCAATACAGCAAGAAAGCCTTTGTTTGTAATCTTCACTATTTCCCCTCCATAAAAATCTATGAGGTATTCTTTTACGAATCCTTATCCACCCACTTATACCCCAGTCCCCATACGGTTGTCAAATAATCGTCCACTGGAAATCCTTTTTTTCGCAATTTTTCTCGTAAGTTCCGAACATGGGAATCAATCGTCCGGTCCTCTGTTGGGGCCGCATACCCCCATATTGTGGTTAATAGATGTTCCCGTGTAAACACTTTGTTTCGATTTTTCAGGAGTAGTGCTAATAACGAAAATTCCTTCGGTGTGACAGGGACGTGCTGATTTTTATATGAAACATCAAAAGAATCCTCGTTTAAGGAAAGACCTTTAAAGTCAGTTAATTCTTTATGACCCGATTGTCGCCTTAAAACAGCATCAATACGAGCAGTAAGCTCTTCTTCATCAAATGGCTTTGAGATATAATCATCTGCACCCATTTTTAAGCCCATTACAATATCATTTTTTTCACTCCGGGCGGTCAACATAATGATTGGGATATCCCAGTTTTTGCGTATTTCCCTGCATGCTTCCCATCCGTCCATTTCTGGCATCATTACATCTAATAAGATCATATCTGCACTCTCTTCCTCCAAGTAACGAATAGCCTTAAGAGCGGAGGACATTTTAATGCATTTATAGCCTTTGGGTGTTAAATAAAGAGAAAGTAAATCTAACATTCTTGTTTCATCATCAACGAGTAGTAATTTTATCAAAATCTTCCTCTCCCGCATATTAATTCTAAATTAAATTATACTACAATCGAAAAATTAATAAGAGAAAAAAATAAAAGCATCGACCGATTAGAGAAGGTCGATGCTTATTTTCTATTCAACACTAATTTCAGCTGAAATAACGCAGCTGATTGCCGCAGTAATGACAATAGCCATCACAACCATGAACATACTCTCCACCCCTTAGATAGATCCTGTTCTTTCTAATTTGAATTTATCACATTTTCACAGTAGCTAGCTTCAGGAAATGTGTACATTTTGTTAACAAACACCTGCGGCTATTAGCAATTTGATTTCACTATGATATTATTATGAACTTTTTTTCTTTGGTTTAAAAAACAGCGATATTAATAAAATATGGAGCGGCATTTTGTTTACCTCCTAATTTTTTGACTAGCTAGGTGGTATCCTTCGAAATCCAGAGACTAGCGCCACGACCTTGCATAAGTAAAAACAACATAGTTAAAACCACCTTTCATTCTTCGGATTTTTTCCTCTTTTACATCATGCGGTACATGGAGGCTTGGCGATCTTTGTTTTGTTCGTAAAGTTTCTCAACCATTTCTTGGTGTGCAATTTCTTTCGGACTCAATCTACGTTTTTTAATCGTAATTGAAATGAAGAATATATTTAACGTCAAGTCAGTTCACTTCCTTATCTTAATCGCCTGAAAATTTCCAATTACATAAAGCGATGCATGGAAATTTGACGATCTTTGTTTTGTTCATAAAGGTTTTCAACCATTTCTTGGCGTACAGCCTCCTGAAGACTAACTTCACGCTTTTTAAACGTAATTGAAAAGAAAAATATATTTAGGGTCATGTTTACCACCTCCTTAAAAAAAGCGTTGTAGTGCAATCACAATAAATTCAATTTATGCTGTACATATCCATAATGCTCATAAAAAGGGCACAAAAAGGCCGCAGAAGAGAATCCCTGCGGCTCAGTAATTTTAGGCACAAAAATACCGCAAGGCGTCATTCTCCATGCGGCATGGATATGTATAGTCACTTAATTAAAAATTAAGCAATCCATTCCAGTCTGGTCGAATGTTTGATATTCATATATACAGTTTTCAATGCTACAGTTTTGCCAATTGTTGCTACAGCCATGCCAGTTAATGTTAACATCATTTTCTTCGACCTCCTTTTGGAATATTTTACTTACTACGGTAATTATATCCACACACAAATACTTTGTAAACCTTTTTGTGGAAATTTTTTTAAATTAATACAAAAGCCCAAAAGGTGTCAGGCACTATGTGAATTTTTCACATGGTGCCTGACACCCAATATATTATGAGTTTAATGCATTCTCCAGATCCTCGATGAGGTCTTCTACATCCTCAAGGCCCACTGAGATTCGGACTAGGCCGTCTGTTATTCCTAATTCTTCTCGTCGCTCTGCAGGAATTGATGCATGTGTCATCCTTGCTGGGACTGAGATTAGGCTTTCAACTGCTCCAAGGCTCTCAGCTAATGTAAAATATTTTACCTTACTTAGTAATTTGTCAGCATTTTCGGCACTTCCGACGTCAAACGAAACCATTCCGCCAAACCCTCTTGTTTGTTTTTTAGCAATCTGATGATTTGGGTGTGTTTCAATTCCAGGGTAGTAAACTTTTTTCACATTTGAATGCCCTTGTAAAAATTCAACAATCGCTTTCGTATTAGCCTCCATCTCTTCCAAACGAACACCTAAAGTTCGAATCCCACGAATTAACAGATAGGAATCTTGCGGACCTAAGATCCCGCCCGTTGAATTTTGAACAAAATGAAGATCTTCCGCAAGCTTTTCACTGTTGACCACAGCTAAACCTGCTACGACATCGCTGTGCCCGCCAAGGTATTTTGTGGCACTATGCACGACAATATCAGCACCAAGCTCGATTGGGTTTTGCCAATATGGTGTTGAAAACGTGTTATCGACTATGGTTAAGAGGTTATGTTCTTTCGCAAGCTTGGCAACAGCTTCAATATCAGTAATCTTAAGAAGCGGATTCGTAGGTGTTTCTAAATGAATGGCTTTTGTATTGGGTTTAATCGCCGTTAGGATATTTTCTGCTTTACTTGTATCTACAAAAGTAGAATCAATTCCTAAGCGATTCAATACTTTCGTCATGACTCGGAACGAGCCTCCATAGACATCATCAGTTAAGATCACATGATCTCCACTGTTAAACAGCATCATTACCGCTGTCATTGCTGCCATCCCAGAGCCAAAGGCAAATCCTGCTTTTCCTCCCTCAAGCTCTTTAATCAATTCCTCTAATACATGTCTAGTCGGATTTCCCGTACGTGAATATTCAAAGCCCTTATGTCCGCCGACACCTTCTTGCTTAAACGTACTAACTTGATAAATGGGAAAAGTAACAGCGCCAGTTGCAGGGTCGTTACTAATTCCACCATGAATTAGTTGTGTTTTTCTTTTCATACTATATTCCTCCCTCAAAAATCTTCTTGCTTAAATAGCGCTCACTTCCGTCAGGAAAGATCACCACGATATTGGTGCCTGACACTGCTTCCTCTGCCTCTTTAAGAGCAGCATGAAAAGCGGCACCAGAAGAACTGCCGACCAGGAGGCCTTCCTTCTCAGCTAATTCTTTTACGAGTTTGAAAGCAGTCGCATCTGGAACAGTATGAATAGCCTCAAAGTAGTCTGTGTCCATATATCCAGGCAAGAATTCCATACCAATGCCTTCGGTTTTGTGGGGACCTGATTCTCCGCCATTTAAGATCGATCCTTCTGGTTCAACGATGACTGTTTTCACTGCTTTTTTTTGCTCCTTTAAGTAACGAGCAGTCCCCATAAAGGTTCCGCCTGTCCCTGCTCCGGCAATAAAAATATCAATTTGACCGTCCATTTGATCCCAGAGTTCAGGGCCAAGCGTCTTATAATACGTTGCTGGGTTCGCAGGGTTTGCAAATTGCTGCGGGCAGTATGCCCCTGGGTTTTCCTTAAGAAGCTCCTCAGCCTTTGCAATCGCGCCCTTCATCCCCTTTTCTGTTGGCGTGTGCACAATTTTGGCGCCTAGGGCTTTCATCAGGTCTTGCTTTTCGATGCTGAATTTTTCTGGAACACAAAATATTACCTGTATTCCTTTGTTTATCGCTGCAAGTGCTACACCAATCCCGGTATTCCCGGCAGTGGGTTCTATGACAGTACCGCCCGCCTGTAATTTCCCACTAGAAAAAGCTTCGTTTAACAGTTCGATGCCAAGACGGTCTTTTACACTTCCGCCAGGGTTCATAAATTCTAGTTTTGCAAAAATACGAACTCCTTCAGGCAAAGGAAACTGTGTAATCTCCACAATAGGTGTGTGCCCTATCAGTTCATGTACATTTTTGTAAACCTTCATTTTTCCACCTCTAAGAGCTATTTTAAAGCAGCTACCATTTTCATGACTAATGTCGCAGAATTAGTTGCCGCTTTATCGATAAATTGGTCAAAAGAAACTTCAGATTCTTTTCCGGCAATATCAGAAAGCGAGCGAATAATCACAAAAGGTACTCCAAAACGATGAGCTACTTGTGCGATTGCTGCTGCTTCCATTTCCACAGCTTGCAGGTCATTAAATTTTGACCGAACAAAGTCGACTCTCGCTGGGTCCTCCATAAAGGAATCACCCGTAACAATAAGGCCTTTCACAATTTGGAATTTTTCAAGTTCTGATGCAGCTGTTTCTGCGGTGGCAATTAATCTTTCGTCTGCTATAAATGCAGCAGGCAGTTGCGGAACCTGGCCATATTCATATCCAAAAGCTGTTACATCTACATCATGGTGTCGGACCTCTGTTGATATGACGGCATCCCCAACATTGAGCGAAGGATTGAAGCCGCCTGCAGATCCTGTGTTAATGATGCAATCAGGCTTATATTTTTCTAGCAGGATGGTGGTTGACATTGCTGCATTCACTTTACCAATTCCTGAGCGCAGCAATATCACATCGGCCCCATGCATTTTCCCAAAGGTAAATTCACATCCCGCTACAGTTTCTTGTGTTTGATTGTCAATATTGCTTCTAAGTAAAGTAACTTCTTCTTCCATTGCTCCGATGATTGCGATTTTCATAAATTGACCTCTTTCTTATATTAATAATCAATATCAGATTTACTGCTTATAATCTTCCTCGGAACCAAACATCGTATCCGCAAAGACTATTCTACCCTTTTTGAAAAAAGCATGCTACAAAGTGCAGCCGATTCTCCAATAATTACGGCCAAACAGAATCACCAATCCTATAAGTATACTATGAATTCGAAAAAAACCTGTTCCCACTAATCGTAATTAACAAATTCGTCAATAATTTCGTTGTATACAGGCCTCTAAATGTCTAAAATATTATCTATTAGAAAGGATGATACTATGAATTTTCAGTTTGAACTTATTGAGGACAAAGTAGAATTTTTCGAAGCCAATAATCTAAAAACATTGCAAAAAAAGATTGAAGCACAAATTGATGAAAATAGGGCAATTCTTCTTTCTGTTCATTCCGTTTCCCACCAAATGCATGTAAATGAAAATGGTCAAATGTATTTTTCGGCAGTGGTTCACTTTAAGAAGAAATAAATCACAGCAAAAAACCTCCCGAAAGGTCGAGAGGTTTTTTAACTATCTATCATTACTGTCCTATTTAGCTAGTTCTTCCACCTTAGTTGGTTTCCAACCTTGACCGTCAACCCATTGAATATAAACATTATACTTTTGTTGTTTATCTTTTGATGTTACCGTACTAAATGAGCCATTTGTTGTAGATTTATCTCTACCCAGCCAATACACTGTCATATTGCTTTTGTCTAAACCAGTGGCATAGGAAATGGCATTTAGCATCTCCTGCCAGTCAGCCGAAGATTTATCATAAACAGGGGTATGTTCGCCTGTTTGCGAAGTCCCTACCGGCTGCCATGCCGGATTTTCGATGGTCTTTACAGCATTCGGCGAGCCGCCCTCCGTCACTACCTCCTGAGATTTATCTGCAGCATCGGGAGTTGTAGCCTCTTCTGTTGCTGTCTCATCCTTTGGCGCTGTAACATCCTCTGGTGCTGTAACATCCTCACTTGGTTCCGCTTCTTCGGCTGTAGTATCCGTTGTATTCTCTTCACCAGCAGTAGTTGTAGTAGCTTCTTCTGCCTCTTTCTGATCTGTATTCTCTTTATTTGCCGTTTCCTTTTGCTCTGTTTTTGTGGTTTCCTTTTTTGGAGCAGCCTTGTCATTTCCAGTAGCAAAGATATTATATGCGACAAAAATTATCAGTAAGAGCACAACGATAATTAAACTATTTAAGACGATATTGGTCTTTTTTCTTTTCGTACGGTAACCTGAACGCGAATTTGAATTCAAATCATTTGTCAAATTAATTCCCTCCCAAAATAAAATACGGAAGCTCCTCAAAGGATAAGGAGCCAGACATTTATAGACTCTCAATATTCTAACATGATTTAATGAGAACTTGAAGGAAAAACCATTACCTATTGCATTCCATTATCATTTTCATACAACATTTTCACGATATCAGCAAATAATAAATTGACCCCTCCCTCTGAATCTAATACATCCAAATTCACTGCCACAAGTGCATATTTGGGATTATCATACGGGAAATAACCTGCGAACCATTTGTTATGCAGCTGCTTGCCGTCTTGATATTTTCCTGTTTCTGCCGTCCCTGATTTACCTGCTACCTCATAGGGCAATTCCTTAAACCATCTTCCCGTGCCGTCCGGGTTCAAGACAACTTCCCGCAATAACCTTTGCAACTTCATCGCAGTATAGGGTGAAATGGTATCTCCACGTAAGCTTTGCTCTTGAAAATTAACCATCGTTGTGCCATTTTTGTACTCAATTTTTGATACGGCTCTAACCATCTCCTTTTCACCACCTCTTGCTATCGTCGCCATCATATTAGCAACAGCTAAAGGCGTAGCCCGCACCTCATGTTGTCCAATTCCGGTCATTGCGGCGAAATTAGCATCCTTCTTAGCATCCTCAGACAGAAATACTCTTCCTTTATCTTCTTCCGCCAACTGTTTAAAATTATTGGTGTGGTAGATATCCCCCTGCCAGCCGACAGAACCGGTAAGAGACAATTTTTCAGCATAATCTTCTAAAAGGTTTGGATTTATTTTTTGTAATTCTGTTGCTAGTTCTCCGAACGTCCGATTACAGCTCCTTGCAAAGCTATTCGTGAAATCCAACATCCCATAATTATAGGTTAACTCTGTTTTACCATTGATTTTTTTACTGCAGTCAAACAGACGCTTCGGATCATCTAGATTATGGTCTATGGCCGCAGCAGCTACAACTGTTTTGAAAACCGAACCCATGATCTGCTGCTTCAGCATCATATTCGTCATACCAGCACCATTGTAGGGGTCATTTTTATTTATCGTTGGCCTTGATACCAGTGACAGCACACTATTATCCTTAATATTAAGGAGTACGAGTCCTCCTTTTTTAATCTGATAGTGATCAACTAACTCTTCCACTCTTTGTTGAAGTGTCTTATCCAGGGTTGTCCGAATATTGACTGGATAAAACGGATTGGCCGGATCTACATATCTTACATTAATTCCAAACAGGGGTGCACCACCGCCATCGACATGATAAACCAGCTTTGATTTACCTTCAGGGAGCAGGAATTCATCAAAGCTCTCTTCCAGCCCTGACACACCAATCAAGGTTTTCTCAGACAGTTCTTTATTTGGATATCGTTTGATTAATTCTTTAGAATTTTCTCCTGTCAGACCAATCAACTGCTCAGCTGGAACTTGAGAACGTTCAAACTTTTTTTCAATTGCAAAGACACCCGGTATTTTTAAGTGATTGATTCTTTCCATTTGTGAACTAGTCAGTTCATATGGTTCAGGTTCGCCATAGGCAAAGGGTTTTTTTGCCCCTTCAACTGCCATTTTAAGGGTACTTACTGGTATTCCAGAAATGTTTGAAACCTGGTCCGCTTCCCATTCCATTTTTTTCAAGAAGGGAAAAAGGACAAGAACTGCCACCTTTTTGTGTGTGAGCATTGCACCGCTTCGGTCAAGAAAGTTCCCTCTGCCATTATCAATAACCAGTTCTTGCGTTCTTTGTTTGACACTTTCCTCAAGTAAATTTATGTTATGTTTAGAAAAGGTCTCTGTCTCAATTAACTGAATTTGCATTAAACGTCCTAACAGCAACAACAAACCTGTAATAGAAATAATCAGCCACCCAATTGCTCTTTTTCGCCACATAAAAAACACCTCGTCAAAAGTTTTGACGAGGTTTTCTTATTTCAAACAATGAATCAAATGATAAACCAAAAATAGTTATAATTACAATTATTTAATTTTAGTAATTCTAACGCTCATTTCTCCGCCTGGAGTTTGAACGGATACTTGATCGCCTACTTTTTTACCTAAAAGGCTTTTGGCAATTGGTGAATCGTTTGAAATCTTTCCTTCAAATGGGTCGGCTTCCGCGCTTCCAACAATAGAATACGTTTCTTCATCACCATCTGGGAGCTCAATAAATGTAACAGAACTCCCTAATGTCACAGAGTCACTTGCCATAGCAGCTTCTGCAATGATTTTAGCATTGCGGACCATATTTTCTAAAGTTGTGATACGACCTTCAACAAAGGCCTGTTCTTCCTTCGCAGAATCATACTCAGAGTTTTCAGATAAGTCCCCGAAACTTCTCGCAATTTTAATTCTTTCAACCACTTCTTTACGTTTCACTGATTTTAAGTATTCTAGTTCTTGGACCAGTTTATCTTTACCTGCTTGTGTCATTGGAAATACTTTCTCTGTAGCCAAAACCCTCACTCCTTCTAGTCATTAAGAATTGTGTATGTAATTTATGTAATATTATGCCAATCGGCATAATAGATAGTAGCGCGTCCTCTTATATAAGGGCGCGCGACAAAAATATTTTTTCAATATGAAATTTCCTTTTAGATATTCCTTTTGCTATTGTTTCATAAAAATGACTTTTGTTCAAGAATTGTTTGAATTTTTGTGACCATTAAATCAATTGCGACATGATTATGGCCGCCTTCAGGGATAATAATATCTGCATATCGCTTCGTTGGCTCAATAAATTGATTATGCATCGGACGAACTACATTTAAATATTGTTCAATGACAGAATCAAATGTTCGCCCGCGATCTCTAATGTCACGAGTTAATCGGCGGATAATTCTTAAATCCGCATCCGTATCTACGTACAATTTAATGTCCATTAAATCTCGAAGCCGCTCGTCCTCAAGAACTAAAATTCCCTCCAAAATGATTACATCCTGTGGTTCAACAGGAATGACTTTGTCTGAACGCGTATGGATTGAATAATCATAAACAGGCTTTTGAATGGTCTCATAGCGTAATAGCTTTTCGATATGTTCAATCAGTAAGCCATTATCAAAGGCAAGCGGGTGATCATAGTTTGTTTTTAAACGTTCTTCAAAGGGTAAATTACTCTGGTCCTTATAATAATAATCCTGTTCAAGTACCAGAATAGAATGCTCTTTCAGACTCTCATAAATAGCTTTTGTGACACTGGTTTTTCCGGAGCCGGAGCCGCCGGTTACACCAATAACAACTGGTTTGCGCATCATGCTAGTTCTCCTTTCGCATCATGTTGTTAGGGTAGACCGGTTTGTTCAATTTAAACTGTACAATTTGAAGTGGATGTCTTGCTGCATCCAATTCATTACCTTTATCATCCCAGATTTTATCAATAACATGGGTAAAGTTTTCAATTTCAGGTCCGAAAAATTCCACTTCTTCCCCTGGTTTAAAATGATTCCGTTGTTGAAGGGTAACCATGTTAGTTTCTTCGTTATAATCAAGGACAAGGCCTACAAACTCAAAATTTGTCTTCTTGCTATGATTACCAAACATTTGCTCTTTATACCCGGGAACACCTTCAAAAAATGCTGATGCAGTTTCCCGATTGGCACATTTGTCTAGTTCCAGTAGCCAGTCTTTCTGGATCACAAAATTCTCTGGGTCTGCGCAATAAGCATCAATGACTTTCCGATAAACACTGACAACAGTTGCAATATAATGAATCGATTTCATGCGGCCTTCGATTTTTAAGCTGTCGATTCCTAGCTCGATCATTTTTGGAATGGATTGAATTAAATTTAGATCCATGGGACTCATGGCAAACGGATCGTCATTATCTCCGTGAAAGGCCACTTCATTTTGGTTATCTTCAAGCTTATATAGATCATAATTCCAACGGCATGACTGACAGCAGCCACCGCGGTTGGAATCCCGCGCTGTCATATGATTACTTAACGTACAGCGTCCGGAATAAGCGATACACATTGCACCATGAACAAAGGTTTCAATCTCAACATCGACCTTTTCCTTCATTTCTCTGATTTCTTCCGCGCCTACCTCACGGGCTAATACAACACGTTCTGCACCAGATTCCTTCCAAAACTGGGCAGTTTGCCAATTCGTAATAGATTGCTGGGTACTGATATGGATTTCAATCTCTGGTGCAAGTCGGCGGCAAGTTTCAATAATAAGTGGATCGGCGACAATAATTCCTGCAATCCCTGACTCTTTCAAGCCTTGAATGTATGTCTCTAGGCCGGCAATATTTTCATTGTGAGCAAAAATGTTTGTGGTCACATAAATTTTAGCTCCGTATTTCTTAGCAAACTCCACTCCTTCTTTCATTTCTTCGAAGGTAAAGTTATCTGCGTTTGAACGAAGGCCATATTCTTGGCCACCGATAAAAACAGCATCTGCACCATAATGGACAGCAATTTTTAATTTTTCAAGATTACCTGCGGGAGCAAGGAGTTCCGGCTTCTTGACAATGACACGTTTTCCATCGATAATTTCAGAAATCTTATCTTTAACGGTATTCACGATTTTGAACTCCTCCCTTAATATACTGTCTCTTTAAAATAGAACCCTGTATCTAATGGACGATTGGCTGGCTGGATTTCCTCAATAGCAGCTAATAATTCATCCTTTTGTTCATCATATAGATCAGGATCTTCGAAAAATAAATCAATCGCTTTGCGATAGAGTTTCGTTACAGCAAGAATATATTCTGAGCTCTTCAAGATTCCGTCAATTTTAAACGAATCAACATTAGCTTCTAACATCTCCTGAAGCTCATCAATGATGCAAATATCATTAGGACTCATAATATGTGTTCCATTTGCATCTTCAAAAACAGGATATTTATTACTGCGTTCTTTATCGTGTAAGAACATATTCTTTTGCATTTTACGATTTTCTATTTCCATGACTTTTCCTTGATACTCAAAATAGTTACCAAGCAGTGAGCGTTTTGATTGGAACATACAGCTCATTCCATGAACCTGTACCTCAATCTCCACTTCCGTATTCTCTTTTATCTCAACAATCGCATCCATGTTGATTTCACGTGCTAAAACGGATCTTTTTGCCCCTTTTTTGCCCCAATAGTTGCACGAAAACCAATTCGTACCGAGAGTTTCCGTACTCCAATGAAGCTTCATCTCCGGAGCACTTTCTCTTGCGGTCATTAAAACGGCAGGATCACCAAAGATAATGGCATCAGCATTAGCAGACGCTGCAAATTGAAGATAATCGGCGAGTTTCTCCATTTTTTCATTATGAAAAATCCCATTCATTGCCACATAAACTTTTTTCCCTTTGCTATGAGCTAACTCAATCGCCTTTTTAACATCTTCACGGTTGAATTCACCGGCAAGTCGTAATCCAAACTGCTGCTCACCGACTACGAATGCGTCAGCACCCGCTTCAGATAATGGCAAGATGTCATTGATAGTCACTGGTGTTACAAGTAATTCCGGCTTTTTCATATCCTCTCACCTCTTCGTTTACTTATCGCAACCCCATCCCCAACAGGTAGAATGACGGAGTTAAAATCTGGATGATTTAATAACCAATGGTTAAATTCATCAATCTTTTTAACGAGATTGCGGATTCTTTTTGATTCAATTATGGGTTCAGCGACAAGGCCTTTAAACAAAACATTATCGGTAATAATCATTCCATCAGTTGTTAAGTATTTTGAATAGATTTCAAAAAACTTTTTATACTGACCTTTCGCTGCATCAATAAAAATCGCATCAAAAGGGGCATGTCCACTTACGGCTTCCTCAACCTCTAGTGCATCCCCTTTGATCAACGTGATCTGATTCCTATGTTCAGAACGGCTGATAAACTGTTCAGCCACATCTATACGTTCCATATCGCGCTCGATTGTAATGATTTGGGCATTTGGGAGCGCTTCTGCCATTCGTAAAGCAGAGTAACCAATCGCGGTTCCCACCTCAAGTATTTTCTCTGATTCGTGAATTCGTAATAATTGCAGCATGGTTTCTATGCCTGCCAGCTCCATAATAGGAACATTATGAACACTTGCGTAGTTCTCCATTTCTGTTAACAATAGATTACGCTCCGAAATCAGACCTTCAATATAAGAATGCAGCTTCTCATTTAACAAGCTGCCCTCACCTCTATCCCTATTAAGAATTGCGTAAGCAGCGCACAATTCACTAAGTCAAATACTTTTATTATCTCTGTAGATCATACTATTTAGACATGAAAAAATAGCGTTCACAGTAATCTTTGGCATTAACGGTTAAAATCCGATATAATGCGTTGCAGGCAGCTGCGGCCAGGTTACCTTACTGTGAGTTACGCTATAGATCATTTTATTAAAACACTTGAACTATTTTATCATAAATCACTCTCGGATTTCAATAGAAAAACGGAGGAATGCTAACATTTCCCCCGTTAAGTATTATTTTTTGCCGGTAATATGCTTTGCTTTTTCCTTATTATGCTCTTCCAATGTTTTTGTAAAAATAACATCACCAGCAGGTGTCGCTAGGAAATAGTAATAACCAGTTTTCTCTGGCTCAAGTGATGCTTCAATCGAAGCTTTTCCAGCATTGGCGATTGGTCCTGGTGGAAGACCAGTATTTTTATAAGTGTTATATGGTGAATCAACTTCTAAATCCTCATATAATACCCTTTCCTTGTGTTTTCCTTGAGCATAGAGAACGGTTGGATCGGTTTGGAGCATCATCCCTATTTTCATCCGATTGTAAAAAACACTCGCAATCGTTTTACGATCAGCCTTTTCAGTCGCTTCCTCTTCAACCAAGGAGGCCATTGTTAACAATTGATGGACGGAAAGGTTTTTCTTCTTACTTTCTTCTGAATAAGCTGATACTACTTTTCGTGTTTGATTTAACATGGCAGTTACCATTTCCTCAACAGAGGGATTCTGTTTATAAAAAGGATAGGTTGCCGGGTATAAATAACCTTCTAGAGGATATTTTACCGATGAATTTAAGATTTCCTCTGTTAATATATCCGGATATTTAGCCATAAGGGTTTTAATAAATTCGATGTTGTTTAATTTATTAAGCACATCTTCTTGTTTTTGTTTTGTTGCTTTCGCCATCATCGCTGCAATTTCTTCGAGTTGCTTTCCTTCAGGAATGGTAAGTTTGAAACTGGCTTTTGCCAATACCTTACCCGTTTTCAAACGGCTTACGATTTCAGGAACATCCATAGAAGGGCTTAATTGATACTCCCCTGCCATAAACCCGCCTTCATTCTTTAGTTTTACATAATATTTAAATACTTTGGCACTTTTTATAATGCCATGTGATTGTAAAGTTTCACCAATCCCCGTCACTGATGAACCTATCGGTATATCCACTTTTTTTAGTGTCTTACTTTCTGCATCAACAGGTTTGAGGGCTGAATCTATGTACAAATATCCACCACCACTAATTAAGACGATTAATAATAGCAATAAAATTGAAATAACTAAAACAATCTTTCTGACAACTTTTGCTTCGTTTTGATGTTCAAGCATTTTTTTACGGATTATATCTTTTTTGTCTGTTGTCATTTGACTCCCCCTTCCCAAACGACCAATGGGACTCTCTTGTTTTGTAAACTACTAAATCAGTAAGATAAAAAAATATACATCTTAATTATTTCAGCACATAGTAAGAAAAATGTCAATTTAACAATAAATTTGTCGGATTTATTGAGTCAACTACACAAAAAAACCGGCCATTAAAAATCAGCCGGTTTCATGTTTTATTCTTCTTCTGCCTCTTGATCTTCATTGAAGGTATTGAATACTTCTTCAATCATGTCCCATTCCTCGTCGGTTTCAATTTGCATTAACGGGCCATAGCCGCCGTCTTCTGTAGGAATATAGGCATAGACATGAATATCTACATCTTCTTCCTCATCATCAAAAGAACCTACGGGATAAAAAAATACATAAGATTTTTCGAACTCATCGGAATCAAAAGTAAAAAGTACTTCATGTAATTGTTCGTTACCATTTTCATCTACTAGGGTAATAAATTGTTCTTCATCATGTTCTGTTTCGTGATCGTGTGCCATTCTTTCACCTCATTAATTTTTGCTATCCAGATAGCCTTGCAGAATCATCACTGCAGCCATCTTATCAATTACTTTCTTACGTTTCTTTCGACTTACATCAGCTTCAAGTAACACGCGCTCCGCTGCCATTGTTGTTAGACGCTCATCCCAAAGGACAGTTGGCACTGCAAATTGATTTTCAATTTCTCTTGCAAATTGCATACTCGCTTCTGCACGCGGTCCAATCGTCCCGTTCATGTTCTTAGGCAGACCAATGACAACTGTATCTACTTGATACTCTTTTATTAATTGACCAATTTCCTCAAAACCAAACACATTTTTTTCTTCATTGATTTTGAGAGTCGTGAGGCCCTGGGCAGTCCAGCCAAATTCATCGCTTAACGCAACACCGACTGTCTTACTGCCTACATCT
This sequence comes from Neobacillus drentensis NBRC 102427, assembly GCF_001591445.1. Taxonomy (GTDB): domain Bacteria; phylum Bacillota; class Bacilli; order Bacillales; family Cytobacillaceae; genus Neobacillus; species Neobacillus drentensis. The sequence continues at coordinate 69,198 of NZ_BCUX01000009.1, forward strand.
AAACCCAATACGCGCATTCATTAACCCTCTCGCTGTTGTTTAAGATAGGATTTAACCAATTCCTCAATAATTTCATCACGTTCAAGCTTGCGAATTATATTGCGGGCATCACGATGACGAGGAATATAGGCAGGATCCCCTGATAAAAGATAACCAACGATTTGGTTGATCGGATTATAGCCCTTTTCCTGCAAAGCTTCATACACTTGAAGAAGAACATCATTTATATCGTGTTCAAATGGTTCTTCAGGAAAATTAAATCGCATCGTTTTGTCAAATGAGCTCATTGCATGCACCTCGCTTTTTATTTGAGGAAAATTATACTAATTAACTTCATTTTACACTACTTTGTCCTATTATCAAATGGATTTTACCCATTCCTCTACAAACTGAAGCGCAGCTTCCAGCTTTTCAGGATCTTTACCGCCAGCCTGAGCCATGTCAGGACGACCGCCGCCGCCGCCGCCGCAACGAGAAGCGACTTCTTTGATTAACTTGCCTGCATGATACCCTTTTTCAATTAAATCCTTGGTAACTGCTGCAATTAAATTAACCTTACCTTCATGGGCGCTACCTAGAACAATCACAACAGAGCCGAGTTTTTGCTTCAAATCATCTGCCATATTTCTCAGGTTAGTCATATCAGCACCTTGAACATTTGCCGCCAGCACTGTTACTCCATCAATTTCTTTCGCCTTTGATACGAGGTTTCCAGCTTCGATATTTCCAAGCTTCGTTGCAAGCGATTCGTTTTCTCTGTGAAGTTGTTTGATTTCTAGCATTAAACTATCAATTCGGTTAACAATTTCTTTAGGATTGGTTTTTAGTTTTTCAGCAGCATCCTTTAATAAGCTCACCTGCTCATTTAATGACTTGTAGGCCGATTCACCTGTTACTGCTTCAATCCTTCTCGTACCGGCACCAATTCCGCCTTCAGAGATAATTTTAAATAACCCAATCACAGATGTATTTGGAACATGACAGCCGCCGCAAAGTTCAAGGCTGTAGTCGCCAACTCTTACGACACGGACAATATCGCCGTATTTTTCGCCAAAAAGAGCCATTGCTCCCATTGCTTTGGCTTCAGCAATTGGCTTTAAACTAATATTGAGCTCAATATTTCTCCAAATCTTTTCATTGACGATTTTTTCAACTTGTTCAAGCTCTTCTGGTTTAATTTGACCAAAATGCGAAAAGTCAAAGCGAAGACGATCTGGTTCAACTAGTGAACCCGCTTGATTTACATGTTCGCCAAGAACATCTTTTAAAGCTTGGTGTAACAAATGGGTAGCTGTATGATTTTTAATAATCTTGACACGGTTTTCGGCATCAACTTCAGCCTTCACCTTGTCGTTTGTCTTTACTGTTCCCGATTTTATGATGACTTGATGAAGGTTTTGGCCATTTGGTGCTTTTTGAACGTCCTTAACAGTGACGCTCGTTCCAATACTTTCGATTGACCCACGGTCAGCAATTTGACCGCCGCTCTCTGCATAGAAAGGTGTCACATCTAAAATTAATTGTACTTCCTCACCAGTTGATGCCGATTCAACAAGTTCACCATTTTTAATAATAGCTGCCACAGTAGAATTAGTTTGAAGTTCGTCGTAGCCAACGAATTTACTTTCGACCTTCACATCTCGAAGGACTCCGCCTTGAACCTGCATGGAATCGACATCTTGTCTTGCGGCACGGGCACGTTCACGCTGCTGCTCCATTTCTACCTCAAAGCCTGCATGGTCCACTTTCATTCCTTCTTCTTCAGCGTATTCCTCCGTTAATTCTACAGGGAATCCGTATGTGTCATAAAGTCGGAAAATATCAGTACCCGTAATGGTATCACTGCCCATTTCTTTTTCCCTTTTGATCACATTACCAAGAATCGCTAGGCCTTCATGAAGGGTTTCATGGAAGCGTTCTTCCTCACTTTTGATCACTTTTTGAATAAAATCGGTTTTGTCCTTTACTTCCGGATAGAAATCTTCCATAATTTCGCCTACAACTGGCACGAGCTCATACATGAATGGACGGTTAATATTAATTTGTTTGGCATACCGAACAGCTCTGCGAAGGAGACGGCGAAGCACATATCCGCGCCCTTCGTTTGATGGAAGTGCTCCATCGCCGACAGCAAAGGCAACGGTACGAATATGGTCGGCAATGACTTTAAAAGCCACATCTGTTTCTTTGTTTTGACCGTATTTTTCACCGGAAATTTCTTCTGTTGCGCGAATGATTGGGATAAATAAATCTGTATCAAAATTGGTAGGGACATTTTGAACAACAGAAGCCATCCGTTCTAATCCCATTCCGGTATCTATATTTTTCTTTGGCAGCGGTGTATAGGTGCCATCTGGATTATGATTGAATTGAGAAAACACTAGGTTCCAAACTTCAAGATAACGGTCATTTTCACCACCAGGATAAAGCTCAGGGTCAGTTGGGTCGTTACCATACTCTGGACCGCGGTCATAGAAAATTTCTGTATTCGGGCCGCTTGGACCTTCCCCTATATCCCAGAAGTTCCCTTCAAGACGAATAATACGTTCTTCAGGCAGACCAATGGTGTTATGCCAAATATCATAAGCCTCATTGTCCTCAGGATGGATGGTAACTGAAAGAAGTTCTGGATTCCAGCCAATCCATTTTTCAGACGTTAAGAATTCCCATGCCCACTCAATCGCTTCCACTTTAAAATATTCACCAATCGAAAAGTTACCAAGCATTTCAAAGAATGTATGGTGACGAGCTGTTTTCCCGACATTTTCAATATCGTTGGTTCTGATGGATTTCTGTGCATTGGTAATTCTCGGATTTTCGGGAACCACCCGACCATCAAAATATTTCTTTAACGTTGCCACCCCACTGTTGATCCATAATAGTGAGGGATCATCATGCGGCACAAGTGATGCACTGGGTTCAATCGTATGACCCTTTTCTTTACTAAAAAACTCCAAAAACATCGAACGAATTTGTGAACCTGTTAAATTTTTCATAGTATTAGACCTCCCTAATTTATAAAGCGCAAGGGCGCTGGAACTAGAATGTATGTAAAAAAGCATACAAAAAAGCCCTCATCCCAAAAACAGGGACGAGAGCTTATCTCGCGGTACCACCCTGATTACGGATACAAAAACGTATCCATCTCTCATTAAACCCTTAACGCAGGCATACGGCAGTGGTTAGCTGCACTCCGGATTAGCTTTCTGCCGTCCTTCATCTAGAGCTTCTTTCAGCCGGGGAAGCTCCTCTCTTCAACGTAAATACGTTACAGATGGTCTACAACATACTTGATCCTTCAACATTTTCATACAATTATTCTATACCACGAATTATATCCACCTTAAAAAAGTTTGTCAATTAATCTTCAACTAATGTAGGTGGTTCTTTTGTTTTCCGTCGGATAAAATGACTTTTCGCGTGAACAATCGCAACTTTTATCACCACAAGGACCGGTACTGCTAAAATAAGTCCCAGGATTCCACCAACTTCTCCCCCAGTAGTTAATGCGATCATAATAATTAACGGATGCATATGAAGACTTTTTCCAACAATTAAGGGGGACAAGATGTTGCCTTCTAAAAATTGAAGGCCAAAAACAATGACTAAGGTAATCACTACTAATTTTACTGACGATGTGGCTGCAATGATTACTGCTGGAACTGCCCCAATAATCGGACCAAAATAGGGAATGACATTGGTGATCCCTACGATAAGGCCTAGTATTAACGGGTACTTTAAATGAAATAACCAAAACAGAAGCGCTGAAACACTTCCTATGATGATACAGACTAAGAGTTGTCCCCTAATATAGCTGCCTAGGGATTCATCCACATCTTTTAGGAAGAGTGTCCCCTTTTTCCGCCAATTTTTAGGTGTTATATACCAAAATGTTCGTTTAATCAATGGAAAATCCTTTAACATATAAAAGGCAATGAAGGGAATGATCATCATGATTAATGCTGAATTTAGAAGCTTCAATAATAGATTGACGATAACTGTCAAGAGGGAATCTAACTTTTTTTCAAAGGCATCAATTCCATCATCTATTTTCGTTTGTAAACCGTCAGGCCATTCTCTCGTGTTTGATTCAAGCTTAGTAATCCAACCTTTATATTGTTCTGCTAAAACGGGGGCACTGTCGGAAAGATCTTTTATTTGGTCGATCATTGCTGGAACCCCTTTATAAAGGCCAAATCCGATTCCTCCAAAGAATAAAATATAAATTAGAAAAATAGCTAGCCCCCGGTGCAGACCTTTTTGATGTAATTTTTCCACAATCGGATGAAGCAAATAGGTTATAAATCCACCAATGGCAAAGGGGAGCAAAATAATAACAACCACCCTTAAGAAAGGCAGCCATACAAAACGGATTTTCAGAAAAACATAAATGGCAATTAATAAAAGGAGTATAAAACCGATGCGGTAATACCATTTCATTCGAATTTCCACGTTCCATAGCCTCCTTCTGGTTAGTGTTAGAGACACTTGGGTGAATTATACATTTGATTATTTTGCATTAAAAATCCCCCTCAAGTTCGAGGGGGATTCTGTTTTAAAAAATCGCACGTTTTACTTTCTTTGTCATTCTTTTCATATTTCGGGCTGACATCATATTATTTCTTGAGGCCACATTATAGGCAGCCATCCCAGCACCAAAAGCAATCATCGTCGTCATCATTTTATTCATACGTTTCACCTCTTTATTAGACGTTAATTAAGTTTAAACCTATAACTTTGATAACGATCTAACTCAAGCTTGCCGCTTTTCTATGTTAAATGGTGTAACGACGCTCTTCTTCTTCAAACAAATCATCTAAGGAACTTAGTGACCCGTCTTCTTCGACTTGATGGGTATTGATTATGCCTTGGTTTACTGAAAGTTCGATAAAGCAACTCCAACAATAATATTGGTTGATACCAATCTTACCGATATCCTTGCTTTGACAATTGGGACACTTAAACATGGAAAGACACCTCACGTATTATTTACGTCAACGATAATGGCATCCTTTCCGATTGCTAAGGGCTTTTCGGATTGAATGACTTGTTTGCCTTCCGTAAGTTCCGAAAAGAAGCCATCCGTGATTTCGTACCCTATAATAGTGCCCAATTCTTCCTGGAAATATACATCTTTTAACAATCCAAGCGATTCCCCACTCTTAGAAAGCATCATCATCCCATTTAGAGAATGTTGATGTGTAAGTGTATATTCCGGATCATCTTTCAGTTTTACCAAATGGCCGTTATCCTCAATCATGATTCCATCCAAACCGAAGGAAGCCACTTTCTCGATGTCCAGAAAAAAGGATTGTTTGAAAAAAACGCCTTTTTTTATCAGTAAGCCGTTTACCTTACCGTTGCTGGAGATACATAAATCACAAACTTCACCAATTTTTTGGCCGCTTTTTGTATTAAAAACAGGCTGTCCTTTTAGTAAAGAAAATGTCCGCAAAGAGTGTCCCACCTCCTGTGAACATTTATAGTATTAGTCAATTACCATAAAATCATAAGGTGAAAGGTTTTCCATGCCAATCATTGGATCTTCATGAATGAATTGTTCCTCGTAGGATAATTCCTCGGTAGGATTTTTACTTTCCGTTGGATTAACAACGACTGATTCCTGGTGGTTTACTCCAGCCTTTGGTGGTACTGCAATCGATTCTTGGAGCTTGAGACAGAGGGTAGTTTGCCTGGAGAGTTCATCCGCTCTTTCTACGCCCATTTTAAGTGCATCGACTTCGCCGCACAGAATTAACGATTGTTTACTTCTAGTAATTGCCGTATAAATTAAATTTCTACGTAACATCCGATAATAACTTCTTGTAATCGGCAGGACAACAATCGGAAATTCACTCCCCTGAGATTTATGAACGGAACAACAATAGGCATGCGTAATTTGATTTAAGTCCTGCTTAGTGTATTCGACTTCATTTCCTTCAAAGGAAATATATATCATATCCTGCTTTTCGGTATTTTCCTTTGCATAAATAATCGAGATAATTTCTCCAATATCTCCGTTAAAGACATTACTTTCAGGTTGGTTGACAAGCTGCAGCACCTTATCACCGATGCGATATTTCACCTCTCCAAAAGCAATTTCCTTCCGCCTGCCGTCGGGGTTTGGATTAAATATTTCTTGCAGCAGTACATTTAAACGGTCAATTCCGGCAGGCCCTCTATACATCGGTGCCAATACTTGAATATCCTTAGCGGAATACCCTTTATTCTTTGCATTAAGGGCTACTTTTTCAACAACCTGGGAAACCTGAGCTGTTGAACATTTGATAAACGTCCGGTCGGCTTGCTTCATCGTAATATCCGCAGGTAAATATCCCTTTTTGATTTCATGGGCAAGTTCAATAATCGACGAACCTTCTGCCTGGCGATAAATATCAGTTAAGCGAACCGTTGGAATCCGTTCAGATTCCAGCATATCCTTTAACACCTGTCCTGGCCCTACCGACGGCAATTGATCCTCATCCCCCACCAGAATAACTTGAATATTTTCAGGGAGAGCCTTAAATAGTTGGTTGGCAAGCCAGATATCAAGCATCGAGGTTTCGTCGACAATAATAATTTTTCCCTCAAGCGGGCTGCGATCATCATGGTCAAATCCTTCCTGACCATTTAATCCAAGCAGCCGATGAATGGTTACTGCCGGAAGTCCTGTCGATTCACTCATTCTTTTAGCCGCTCTACCAGTTGGTGCAGCAAGCAAGAATGGGAATGGCTCCCCTTTTTTATGGTAATCCTTTGGCTCTAAGGAACAGCCGTGCAATTCAGCATAAAGCTCAACAATCCCTTTGATAACGGTCGTTTTCCCTGTCCCGGGTCCACCGGTTAAGATCAACATTGGCGACATTAACGCTGTTTGGATGGCTTCTCGCTGCGAGGGTGCATATTGGACCTCAAGCCGTTCCTCTAAACTGCCTAACGATAACAGAAATTCAGATTCTGGAAATTGGTCTTTATATTCGGTTTGCTCAAGAATGCGATGGATATTCGTCACAAGCCCCTTTTCAGCAAAAAATAATGAAGGCATGTAAACGCGTTTTTCTTCACCCATTAATTTGCCCTCTTCTTGGAGCTTAATGACCTCATTGGATATATCCTGATAGTCAATTTGATCACGCTTATTATCTTCTAAGAGTGCTTTTACTTGCTCCAATAAGTCCTCTGCATTGAGGTAAACATGCCCATTTTGGATGCTTTCGTTCTCAAGTATGTAAAGACAGGCTGCTTTGATCCGGTCAGGATGGTTTCCTGAAATACCGAGCTGGTAGCCAAGTTCATCGGCCCGGCCAAAACCAATTCCTTCGATATCCTCTACCAATTGATAGGGATTTTTCTGTAATATTCCGAGCGTTTCGTCTTTATAGGCTTGATAAATCCGCATCGAAATCTGCGGTCCAAATCCATATTGATTTAAGGCAACCATCACTTGCTCAAGTCCTTGATGCTCCATCAAGGTATCATAAAGTGATTTTGCTTTTTCCGGAGGGAGCTTCGGAATGGTGTCAAGCAATGACGGCTGACTGAGAATTTTAGAAATGGCATCTTCACCTAAGGTTTCGACAATACTTTCAGCCGTCTTTTTCCCAATCCCTTTAAACATTTCCCCAGACAAATAGTTGATAACCCCCTGTTTCGTTTGGGGCATGTCCTTTCGGAAATGATTGGTGTGAAATTGAAGACCAAACTTTGGGTGATCCTTGAATTCCCCGAAAAAAATATAGGTTTCTTGTTCATGTATTTTTGGAAAATAACCAGTGACCACTGCTTCTTTGTCCTCATATGGATGATTGGTTTCATCGACTCTTATTCGTAAAACAGTGTAAAGGTTTTGTTCATTGTGAAAAATAGTTACAATTGGTCTGCCCTTTACGAATTTTCCTTGTTCTTCAAATAAATCCAATGTATCTTGCTTCTCCATTTAACTCCCTCCCTTCTGAAAAAATAAGAATAGTTATTGATTACTTTCTAATAGGTTTTTTGCGTGACCTGCAAGTAAATGGTCAGGTTGAATATCGAGGGCTTTATTGAACATTTCGATTGCTTTCGCTGCGTTTTCTTGGAACGCATAGGTAACACCTAAATTATAATAGGCATCCGAATGTTCTGGGTCCAACTCAATACATTTTTCAAATTGAATCACTGCTTCCGCGATTAATTCTAACTGGGCAAGACATAATCCATACTGAAACCGTGCTTCCGCATCCGCTTCATTTAATTCGACGCTTCTTTGTAAATAGGGAAGCGCAAATTTCCCTTGGTTCAACTGAACAAGAGTCAGTCCCAACATGAAGTAATTGTCACTTGATTGCAGACCTTTTTTCATAGCTGTCTCAAACATATTCTTGGCTTCGTTGAAAAGGTCCTTACTAAATAACAAGGTTCCAATACTATAATAAGCCGCCGCAGCGTTTTCATCTATTTCAATTGCTTTTTGATAAAAATTAAGCGCCTTTTCGTCGTCGCCAACAGCAGAAAGCACATTGCCGAAATTAATATAGGCAACAGGGTCGTTTGGGTTTTCTTGAATGGCTTCATTAAAGGCTTTCGCAGCCTCCTCCAGGTTGCCATCCTGCATGTATTGCACACCTAATTGGTTTTTATCCATTTATTTCAGCTCCAATCCTAAGTGAAAGTATATCATATTTTATTTAAAAATAACCTTTAACAAAAAAACCTGACTCCACTTGAGGAATCAGGCTCACTACTATCCGACATACGTTAAACGTTCACCATTTTTAAAAACTTTATCGATAGTTCCTCCACCGAGACATTCATCGCCATTGTAAAAAACAACAGCTTGTCCTGGCGTGATGGCACGAATTGGTTCATCGAAAATAACTTCCACTTGATCATCTTCCAACAAACGAACAGTCACTTTATTGTCATCCTGACGATAGCGGAATTTTGCGGTACATTTGAATTCAGCTGGTTTTTCCCGGTCTGAAACCCAGCTAACGTCCACTGCGGTAATGGAGTCTGAATATAATTTTTCATGATGAAAACCTTGGCCTACATAAAGAACATTTCTTTCTAAGTCCTTACCGATAGCAAACCACGGTTCACCCGAACCACCAATCCCTAGTCCATGACGCTGGCCAATCGTATGATACATCAGCCCTTCGTGTTTGCCTTTAACTACACCATCGAACGTCTCCATATTCCCAGGCTGGGCTGGCAAATATTGACCTAAGAAATCTTTAAAGTTTCGTTCCCCGATAAAACAAATCCCCGTGCTATCTTTCTTTGTAGCCGTGGCAAGATTTGCTTCTTTCGCAATTTCACGCACTTTTGGTTTCTCTAGATTCCCAATCGGGAACATCACTTTACTAAGCTGTTCCTGCGATAACTGGTTCAAGAAATACGTTTGGTCCTTATTATCGTCAAGTCCGCGAAGCATTTTATATTCTCCATCACGATATTCAACTTGAGCATAGTGACCTGTTGCCAAATAGTCCGCACCTAAATTCATGGCATGTTCGAGGAACGCTTTAAATTTAATTTCCTTATTACACATGACATCTGGATTAGGGGTCCTGCCTGCTTTATATTCTTCAAGGAAATAGGTAAATACCTTGTCCCAATATTGTTTTTCAAAATTAACTGCATAGTATGGAATGCCGATTTGATTACAAACACGAATTACATCCTCATAATCTTCTGTTGCCGTACAAAAACCGGTATCGTCTGTGTCATCCCAGTTTTTCATAAAAATGCCGATGACATCGTAGCCTTGTTGCTTTAACAAAAGTGCTGCCACGGAAGAATCTACTCCCCCAGACATTCCAACAACAACCCTTGTATTTTTTGGATCTTTTCTCTCCATTGTATTTCACCTCTCTTTTGCTGCAAAAATCGTCGTCGATCTATTTTTTGAGACGGGAAACAACTCGAGCTGTTTCCTCGGCCGCCTTAATGATTTCCTCAGTTGTCGTATTAAAACCAAAGCTGAAACGAATCGAATTGGTTAATCGTTCTGAGCGTTTACCAAACATGGCAACAAGCACGTGGGAAGGTTCAATTGAGCCCGCTGTGCATGCTGAACCACTCGAAACAGCAATTCCCGCTAAATCAAGATTGACCAGCATTGCTTCCACACTTGTCCCAGGAAAGCTTAAGTTTAATACATGTGGCAATGAATATTCAAGCATTCCGTTTATGTCAAATTCTACATCTAGATCGCGGAGCTTTTCCATCATGCTTTTTTTCAAATCAAAGAATTTTGTTCGCTTAGCTTCCCGACCTTCATTTGCAATTACAACTGCTTCATGGAATCCAACAATCGCGGCAATATTTTCCGTTCCAGCACGTCGTTTTCTTTCTTGCTCACCACCGAAGGAGCGCGGAGTCAGTTTCACATTTGACTTGACATAAAGAAAACCTGTTCCTTTTGGACCATTGATTTTGTGGGCAGAGACGGATAACAAATCGATGTGACTTGCATTGACATCAATGTTTTCAACCCCGTAAGCCTGTACGGCATCCGTATGGAACTTTGCTTGATGATCTTTTAATAACTGTCCAATCTCAAGTATAGGCTGGAGTGTGCCTACCTCGTTATTACCATACATGATCGACACCAAAATGGTATCATCCCTTAAGGCAGCACGAAGTTCAGCCATGTCTATTCGACCTGTTTCATCTACAGGTAAATAAGTGACCTCAAAGCCCATTTTTTCTAACTTTTTACAAGCGTGTAGAACTGCATGATGCTCCACATCGGAGGTAATGATATGCCGGCCATTATGCTGATAGGTTTCTGCAACCCCAAATAACGCCATATTATCAGCTTCGGTTCCCCCACTTGTAAAAATAATCTCGTTATCCTTTGCACCAATGCTGTTTGCTAGCACCGAGCGCGCTAAATCAATTTGTTGTCGTGCTTCCCTGCCAAAGGAATGAATACTTGAGGGATTTCCGAACGTCGAATTCATCGCCTCGAGCATTTTTTCAATAACCCTTGGATGCATGGGAGATGTAGCAGCATGGTCGAGATAAATTCGTTCCACATTTACACCTTCTATCAAATAATTCTTCAATGTTACTTTTTACCCTAAATATAAAACATATAACCATCCGGTTCTTCATCATTACTATGATTTGCTAAATCTTCTAACGTGGTGTTATCCAAAACTTCCTTAATCGCATCCCGAATTCGAATCCACAGCCCCCGTTTGGCGGGTTCTTCGTCTTCAATACCTTCCACAGGTGTGATCGGCCCTTCTAGGACACGAATAACATCCCCTGCAGTAATTTTTGATGGAATGTCTGTTAAGATATAGCCGCCATAGGCTCCTCTAATACTTTTTACTAAACCTGCATTCCGCAATGGGGCAATTAATTGTTCTAAATAATGTTCTGATAAATCATTTGCTTGCGCAATCGTTTTTAATGAAGTCGGCCCTTCACCATGTTTCTTAGCAAGTTCAATCATGATCGTTAAACCATAGCGACCCTTTGTTGAAATTTTCATATCGCACCCTCTATTCGTATCTATATTAAAAAAAATCCTTAGTAACTTGATAGGCATTAAAAGTATATCATATTCTTCTTTAATATGCTTTTTCAAGGAAAAATGATAATGTTAAGCTATATGAGCTAAATTTCTATTAGAAAAACCTTTTTTTGGAGAGATGTCAAATGCAGCAAAAGCCTTTAGCATTTCGGATGCGGCCTCGAACGATTGATGAAGTTGTCGGACAGGAGCATCTAGTCGGTGATGGGAAAATTATTTCAAGAATGGTGAAGGCCAAACAGCTGACCTCAATGATTTTATATGGACCCCCGGGTATTGGTAAAACATCCATTGCCAGTGCGATTGCCGGCAGCACCAAGTACGCCTTTCGAACACTAAATGCGGTAACGAATAATAAAAAAGATATGGAAATTGTTGCCGCTGAAGCAAAAATGTCTGGAAAAGTGATTCTGCTCCTCGACGAAGTCCATCGTCTAGATAAAGCGAAGCAAGATTTTTTATTACCTTATTTAGAAAATGGCATGATTGTATTAATTGGTGCTACAACCAGTAATCCCTATCATGCCATTAACCCAGCAATCCGGAGCCGCTGTCAGATTTTCGAATTAAAGCCCCTATCCCCGGAGGAAGTAAAACAAGCCTTAATTCGTGCCCTAAAAGATGACGAACGCGGTTTTGGCAAAGTAAAGGTAGAGATTGAAGATGAAGCGTTAATGCATTTTGCACAAGGATCGAACGGAGATGTAAGGAGTTCTTTGAATGCACTGGAATTAGCGGTACTATCCACTGATAAAGATGGGGATGGAACTATACATATCGATGTTGAAACAGCCGAAGAATGTTTGCAAAAGAAGAGCCTTGTTGCCGATAAAGATGGAGATGGACATTACGATGTTTTGTCAGCCTTTCAAAAATCGATTCGCGGCAGTGATGTCAATGCTGCTCTCCACTATCTGGGCCGATTAATCGAAGCTGGTGACCTGCCGAGTATCAGCCGCAGATTAATTGTCATTGCCTATGAGGATATCGGGCTAGCCAACCCGCAAGCAGGTGCACGCACCTTAGCAGCGATTGAAACGGCCGAAAGAATTGGTTTTCCAGAAGCAAGGATTCCCCTTGCGAATGCTGTCATTGAACTATGTTTATCACCAAAATCCAATTCAGCTGTTCTTGCCATCCAGGCCGCGCTTGAAGACATCCAAAAAGGCATCGTCGGTGAGGTCCCGGACCATCTAAAGGATGCCCATTACAAAGGGGCAAAAGAGCTAGGTAGAGGGATAGATTACAAGTACCCGCATGATTATGAAAACGGCTGGGTACCGCAACAATATTTACCCAACAAATTAAAAAATAAACAATACTACCAACCAAAGAAAACCGGAAAATTCGAGCAGGCACTTGCCAGTGTTTATGAAAAGCTAACAAGGAAAAAATAGGGTGTCAGGCACCATGTGAAAAATTCACATGGTGCCTGACACCCTTTTCTCTATTTAGGCGGCAACGTCTCTTTTCTTGAAGACTAGGAAGGCTAGCAATTGGAAGATGACATAGTAGACGAGTAGCATGATGACTGAAAATGACATCGACATTCCTTCCATCATGGGTGTTCCGTCCACATATTGCATTAAATTTGTGTTGGCAAACAAGATATATTTAGCCCAGCTAAATCTTGAGAGCAAAAGGGTAAATTGGGACCCTGTGAATAGTAAAAATAATGAAAGGCCGATGGCTAAAGAGCTGTTCCGGAAAACGGTTGAAATCATGAATGCCATCGTCGCAAGCATTATCGTGTCAATGGAACTAAGCCCATAATAAATCATTAGATAAACAATGATATTTTGCTCGGTTACCTGCCCATTGGCATATTTCAAATACGGCACTGGATGATCTGGCGTTCCAAACAGGATAGCACCAAGAACAGCTGAGAAAGCAAACAGGATCGCCAACATCAACAACGCAAATAACAAAACAGTAAGATATTTGGATGCTAAGATCTTGCTGCGATTGATTGGCCGGATTAATAACAGCTTGATGGTACCCCAGTTGAATTCACTGGCAACAATCCCTGCCGAGATGATTATTGTAAATAATCCTGCCAAGATAATCAGTTGTGACGCATCTTTTACAAACGACCAGACATTATATTTTTCATTAAAAGGGAGATGATGCTTTATTCGGTAGTCATTAATCGCAATTTCTTCCTTGTAGTATTGCTTCTCAAGCTTTGAATTGCTTTGCTCCATTTGCTTCTTTAGTGCTACATTCTCTTGGTGTAAAGTTTGTTCCCAATTTTTATCGAGGTTGAATTGTCGTTCCTGGTATTTGTGAAAAATACCAAAAATCGAAATAATCACGATTAGTATCGCAATCATCACATACGTCCCAGGGCGTTTGAAAATTTTCATCCATTCATTTTTAATTAAATTAACCACGACTTGGCGCCCCCTTTTCAGTCGTCAGTTCCAGGAAGCGATCTTCTAACGTTTTGGCTACTTCCTTGATTGCAAAAACTTGAATATCCTCTGAAACGAATATTTTTACCAAATTCGGAATTTCTTCTTTTGGTAACTCAACTGTTATTCCATTCCTTGAACGGTGTGCACGAACATTAGGATAATGGGTCCCCAAAAGCGTCAAAGCCTTATCACTAGGGACTACCTCCATTTCATAAGTCATTTTAGATTCACCGTGGACAAGTTCATGAACAAGCTGCACATCAATCAAGCGGCCATTTTGAATAATCCCAATCCGATCACACATCATTTCCATTTCTGAAAGCAAGTGGCTAGATACAATCACGGCCAGATTTTTTTCACGGGCCAAGAGGCGGACATAGTCGCGAATTTCCCTTATTCCGGCAGGGTCTAAACCATTCGTCGGTTCGTCAAGAATTAATACCTGTGGATCATGCAAAAGACATTGGGCTAATCCTAATCGTTGCCTCATCCCCAAGGAGTAGGTTTTTACCTTGTCGTGGATTCGGTCGGTTAGTCCGACGAGTTCCACTGTTTCGGCAATTTTCTCCTTGGAAATTCCTTTTGACATTCTTGCATAGTGGATGAGATTTTGATAGCCAGTTAAAAACTTATACATCTCCGGATTTTCGACAATTGCACCGATATGGCGCACTGCGTCTTCAAAATTGCTCTTAATACTTGATCCACCAACAGTGATATCCCCTGATGTGATACCTATTAAACCGACGATCATCCGAATCGTAGTTGTTTTCCCTGCTCCATTCGGACCCAAGAAACCAAATACCTCGCCTTTGTTCACTTGAAAGCTAATATTATCTATGATGGTTCTTCCTTTAATCACTTTCGTAACATTTTTTAACTCAACGATAGTTTCCAAACTTTCTCTCCTCTCTAACTAACCTCATTAAGTTTATCTTATTGTAGAAAAAATTTCCTTAATTATTATAACCACGAAAACCTGAATGCTAAAATGCTGATTATTATTGCCAAACAATTTGTTGAATTTATCTCCTTTATGACTGGATTCGCTGATTGAATGGACAAATTCGCCGATTGCACATAAAAATTCGCCGATTGAATGGCAAAATTCGCTGATTGGACTAAGAAATTCGCTGATTGACCTGTTGTTACTACTTACCTCCCTAATAAAAACAAGGGAAATCACCCGATTTGCAGCTAGTTTTTAAGTAGAAAATGGTTAGGACAGAAATGGAACAAATAATTACAAAAAAAAGCCCTAAACAAAGAAAAGTTTAGGGCGCCACAACTATTTATTTCTCATCCGATACACGTTGAATTTTGATGCTGCTTAATAATTGGCGCACCACATAGCTTGTCATAATTAGACCAGCAGCGGATGGCACGAAGGCATTGGATGCTGGTGGCATTTGCGCTTTGCGGATGGGTGCATTTTCATTTCCAACTTCTTTTTTAATATCTTCCCGAATCACAATTGGGCTTTCATCCGAGAATACAACCGGAATCCCTTTGTGGATTCTATCCTTGCGCAGCTTCGTGCGGATAACTTTCGCAATCGGATCCGTATGAGTTTTCGAGATATCCGCAATTTTAAAACGGGTAGGGTCCATTTTATTAGCGGCTCCCATACTTGAAATAATTGGGATATTCCTCTTTAAGCATTCCTTCATTAAATGGATTTTATAAACAATCGTATCGGATGCATCAACGACAAAATCCAAATTGTGGCTAAAAATCTGTTCATATGTCTCTTCAGTATAAAACATTTTAAGTGAGATAACTTCGCAGTCTGGATTAATATCCTTAATCCGCTCCTCCATAATCTCTACCTTTGGTCTTCCGACAGTCGATAGCAGTGCAATTAGCTGGCGGTTGATATTGGTAATATCTACATCGTCTTTATCTATCAAAATTAACCGGCCAACTCCCGAACGAGCCAGTGCTTCAGCAGCAAAGGAACCCACCCCGCCGATTCCTAAAACAGCAACCGTGCTATTTTTCATTATTTCAAGGCCTTCTTTACCGATGGCCAGTTCATTACGTGAAAATTGATGTAACATAATATTCACTCCAATTTATTAAATTCGTTAGGTTTCTTTTTCCCGATTAAGAATATATCATACACGTCATTAAAAACAAGTATCTTGATAGGAATAATAAAGTAGAAAGCAAATTAAAACCTCCCGCAATCTACAGGAGGTTGATTTTAAGCAAATAGAAAGAGTCCCAATTATGCCGTCACTCTTAATTCCTTAGTTTTGATCCCGCACTCAGCAGGTGGGTGTCCTGTTCCCGAAATTGTAAGTCCCCATACCCGAAAAGGGTGAGGCATTTACGCAGTCAGGAAACTCTGGATTCCCGTATAAATAATGTTCGGTCAAAACTTCAGGCAACGTAACGAACATTTCAGGACTCTTCTTTGATGCTTTTATAATAGCATATTAAAGAGCTGGATTCAAGGATTCATGAAAGCGAATTCCTGTTATTTTTTAACATTTAGTGACAGATTTAATTCCTTCAATTGAGCCTCAGAAACTTCACCGGGAGCGTTCGTTAATAAGCAGCTCGCGCTTGCGGTTTTTGGAAAAGCAATCGTATCTCTTAAATTTGTGCTGCCGGCAAGCAGCATAACTAATCGGTCAAGACCAAGGGCAATCCCCCCGTGTGGCGGTGTTCCATATTCAAACGCATTTAACAAGAACCCAAATTGTTCCCTTGCTTCTTCAGGTGTAAATCCAAGTATGCTGAACATCTTTTCTTGGATATCACGTTCAAAAATTCGAAGTGATCCCCCGCCTAACTCATAACCATTTAAGACAATGTCATAAGCCTGGGCGCGAACTTTTGAAGGATCAGTATCTAAATACTCTAGGTCTTCTCTAAACGGCATAGTAAACGGATGATGGGCGGCATAATAGCGGCCTTCCTCTTCATCGTACTCAAGGAGCGGCCAATCTGTCACCCATAAGAAATTGAACAGGCTTGGATCAATGAGATCCAACTCTCTCGCTAGCTTTTGACGAAGGGCACCTAATGCATCGGCAACAACCTTTTTCTTATCGGCAACAAACAGTAGCAAATCTCCTGCCGAAGCTTCAAGCGTACTCGTAAGTGCCTTTGTGTCATCTTCAGAGAAGAATTTTGCAATTGGCCCCTTTAGTCCTTCTTCGTCCACTTTAAGCCAAGCAAGTCCTTTTGCTCCATAAACAGCAACAAATTCTGTTAAGGCATCAATGTCTTTACGTGAGTAGTTGTCAGCTGCACCTTTTACATTGATTGCTTTAACCTGTCCGCCATTTGCCACTGCCGAAGCGAACACTTTAAAGCCTGAGTCTTTGACGATTTCTGATAGGTCGACAAGCTCTAGTCCGAAACGGGTATCCGGTTTATCTGATCCAAACCGGCTCATTGCTTCGTCATAGGTCATGCGTGGGAAGGCAGCTGGCAGGTCTACTCCTTTTACTTCTTTCATTAACTTCGTCATCATTGTTTCCATCATGCCCATGATATCTTCTTGGCTTAGGAAGCTTGTTTCAATATCGATTTGGGTAAATTCAGGCTGACGATCAGCACGTAAGTCTTCATCACGGAAGCAGCGTGCAATTTGATAATAACGTTCAATCCCACCCACCATAAGCAATTGTTTAAAAAGCTGCGGTGATTGTGGCAGGGCATAGAACTCGCCGGGATGAACACGACTTGGAACTAAATAATCACGTGCTCCCTCTGGAGTACTTTTTGTTAAAATAGGTGTCTCAATATCTAAAAAGCCTTCACTGTCAAGGTAATCCCTGATTTGCTTTGTAACTTGATGACGCATTTTTAAGGTTTCAAAAATAACGGGACGACGGAAGTCTAGATACCGGTATTTTAAGCGGATATCTTCGGATGCATCTGTTTTGTCAGAAATTAAAAATGGCGGTGTCTTCGCTTCATTAATGATTGTTACTTTATCTGCATGGACTTCAATTTTACCAGTTTTCAAATTCTCGTTGAAGGTTGAAGCGTCACGGGCTACCACCGTACCCACAATATCTAAAACAAACTCGTTACGAATTTTTTCAGCAATTTGCAAGGCTTCCTTCGATAAATCAGGATTAAAGACAACCTGAACAATTCCAGAACGGTCGCGTAAATCGATAAATATTAATCCGCCCAGGTCACGTCTTTTTTGGACCCAGCCTTTCAAGGTTACCTTTTCGCCAACTGCCGATTCAGGAACATCCCCACAAAAATATGATCTGCCAAACATGAAATTTCCTCCCCTTATTCCTGCAACTCTTGGAATTGTTTAATAAAACTTGCTAAATCAATTTCTACTTGCTCACCTGTTGCCATATTTTTTACATTGATTTTATTATTTTTGAGCTCTTCATCGCCTAGTACAGCAACATACTTTGCTTTTAATCGATCCGCCGCTTTAAATTGAGCTTTAATTTTCCGGTCCAAATAATCTCGCTCTGCTGAAAAACCAGCCCTGCGCAACTGCTGCAACAGGCCGACAGTGTACTCCTTAGCTTCTTCACCTAGTGCAGCTAAATAGCAATCGATGCTTTCGTTAATCTCGAGCTCAATTCCTTCTGCATTAAGGGCAGCAATAAAACGTTCAATACTTAAGGCAAAGCCGATACCAGGCGCTTCGGGACCACCAATTTCTTCCGATAGACCGTTATAACGGCCCCCGCCACAAAGCGTGGTAATTGCCCCAAAGCCCTCAGCATTACTCATAATTTCGAATGCTGTGTGGTTATAATAATCCAACCCACGCACTAAGTTTGCATCCACTTCAAAGGGAATATCAAGCTGAGTTAAATAGCGCTGTAATTTTTCAAAATAGTTCTTTGAATAATCATTTAGAAACTCTAGAATAGATGGAGCTGTATTCATTAATTCATGTCCGCGGTCCACTTTACAATCCAGAATACGAAGTGGATTTTTTTCGAGACGATTTTGACAATCATGGCAAAATTCGCCGATTCTTGGTTTAAAGTGATTTACTAACGCCTCACGGTGGGCGTTCCGACTTTCCTTATCACCCAAACTATTAATGATCAGCTTCAGCTTTTTTAAACCCATTTCTTTGTATAAGTTCATTGCGAGAGAAATTACTTCGGCATCAATAGCAGGATCATTGCTGCCTAATGCTTCAATCCCGAATTGGACAAACTGTCGAAAACGTCCTGCTTGAGGGCGTTCATATCTGAACATGGGTCCCATATAGTAAAGCTTTACAGGCTGGTTAGGCAGACCAAACATTTTTTTCTCGACATAAGAGCGAACGACCGCTGCCGTTCCTTCTGGTCTAAGGGTGAGGCTTCTTTTCCCTCTGTCTTCAAATGTGTACATTTCCTTCTGAACAATATCGGTGCTATCGCCAACACCTCTGGAAAAAAGATCGGTATGTTCAAAAATCGGGGTGCGAATCTCTTTATATTGATATTTCTCACAAAGTTCACGAGCTTTTGCTTCAATCAGTTGCCACTTTTCTACCTCTCCAGGTAAAATGTCTTGCGTCCCACGAGGAATGCTTATGGACATAGTGGAAAACCTCCTTATTATGATTTTTTATGTAAGGAATCTTTTACAATACAAAAAACTCCCATCCCTTGTATGAATACAAGGGACGAGAGTTATAATAATCCCGCGGTGCCACCCTAGTTGAAGGCATAGATTTCATGCACTTCCTCTTTAACAGTTAACGCCTGCTACGTTCTTCTCCTACTAGAGTTGATGCTTTTTCAGAGAGAAGCCTACGGAGTGTTCCTTCATTAAGATTCATGTAGAAATGCTTTCAGCCTAGGGCATTTCCTCTCTTTTCATGACTGCGCTTAATTACTATGCTCCATCATTGGTTATATCACAATTTGTCATTTTATTTTATTAATATTACGGAGCATCGCTGGTAATGTCAATAGCGATTTATGATCTTTCTAAATGTTTTTTTAACTTTCTGACATCCCCAATCGTTAAACCAAATTCTGATGCAAGTTCAAACGAGTTCGTATTCTGTTCTTTTTGAATAAAATCATGAAAATCAACTCCGAAAAGTCGTCCTTCCATTGACTGGATGTTCATTCCTTTTTCACTTGCTCTCATTTCTAATCACCTCTGCCTTTTCTTCAATTACTAATATTATTTCCAACCTTAGTGAAAATCTTGCATACAGGTTAAGATTTCTCTTTAAAATGGTCAATATTGGCAATTTGGGAATGATTTTCAGCTTTCAATAAGCTAAAATTAAATAAATAGCTAAAGGAGGGTTTTATGGTCAATAGATCAAGTTTATTGCTATTATCGATTATTCTTATTTTCGGCGCCTTCCTGCCTCAAGGAAAAAGCGTGGCAGCGACCGATTCTATATCCATAAATACAGGTATCGTCAACGTAGATACCTTAAATATCAGGCAGGAACCCTCTACATCAAGCCCTGTAATCGGTAAACTAGCCCATGGCACAAGTGTAATCATTTATTCTACACAAAATAATTGGTTAGACGTTGGCTTTACAAATTTAAGAGGGTGGGTTAGTTCTGAGTTTATTGACAGCCAATCGTCAGATGCCAAGCCAGGCTCGACTCCAAAGCAGAAAAGCAGCATTACTGGAACGGTAACGGCTAACAGCCTTAGTGTAAGGTCAGGTCCCTCATTAAATACACCCCTGCTTGGTTCAGTTTCTATGGGGCAAAGTTTTACGATAGTAGACGAGCAGAATAATTGGGCAAAAATAGAATACAAGACTGGTAGTTTCGGCTGGGTAGCAGGATGGTTTCTTGAAAAAAAAACAGTGAAATCTCAATCTGGACAAGCTGTGAAAGAAAGGATAATTACAATCATCCATACCGGGACAAATATCCGAAAAGGACCAAACGTGCAATCGGCAGTCGTCGAGCGTGCCAATAAAGGCGGTAAATTTCACGTTAATACTGTAATCAATGACTGGTATGAGATAAAACTAAACAACGGAAAATTAGGTTATGTGGCTGGCTGGCTTGTTTCTATTAACGGAACAAACCCACAGATTAAAAGGCCGGGTGCCGAGGAATATCTTAAAAATAAAACCATTGTTCTCGATCCAGGGCATGGCGGCGAAGACAAAGGGGCTACTGGTGTTAGCGGAACATTTGAAAAAGAACTAACACTTAGGACAAGCCAGCTCCTGTTTGATAAATTAAAAGTGGCTGGAGCCAATGTCTATTTAACGAGAAAAAATGATTCCTACTTGCAGCTTCCCGCCCGAGTGAACATGGCACGTAATACCAATGCCGATGCTTTTATCAGCCTTCATTACGATAGCAATTTAGACCGCAGTGTTCGCGGGACGACAGGGTTTTACTATCATCCCTTTCAAAAAGCGCTCGCTGAATCTATTTTTGCATCCACAGTTGGGCAAACGAAATTGAAGAGCCGTGGGGTACGTTTTGGAGATTTCCATGTGATTCGTGAAAATAGTCAAAAAGCCGTTCTTATCGAGCTAGGATATTTAAGCAACCCGGAAGAAGAAATGACGATAAAGTCAGATGGATTCCAAGAAAATGCAGCTTCGGGTATGTACGACGGACTCGCTCGATATTTTAAAGAAAACAACTAAAAAGCATAAAAAAGGCTTAGCACTAAATAATATGGTACCTATAGATTGGACACTTGAAAAAGAGTGTTTTATCTATAGGTATTTTTTTATATACTTAAATCTTAAAGATATGGGGATTAGGGGAACGACTATGAGCAAAAAAACATTTTCGGATAAAGAAATAAAAATACTTAAAAAAAATCCAAATGTACAGCGTGTTAGCAGTCTAGCTATTACATATTCGGATGATTTTAAAAATAAATTTATGGATGAATATTTGGCAGGAAAACTCCCGAGGCAGATCTTTGAAGAGAATGGCTTTGATATAGATATTATCGGTATTGGGAGAATTACGAAGGCAGCATTTAGGTGGAATAATGCATATAAAAAAGATGGTTTGGTTGGCCTTACAGACACTCGGAAAACTTCTTCGGGCAGGCCTATGAAACGTGAACTTTCTCAAGCTGAAATTATTGAGAGGCAAGAAGCAAGAATTAAGCTGCTAGAAGGCCAGGTGGAGTTGTTAAAAAAGCTAGAAACGACAGAAAGGAGGCTGCTAAGTACCGGTCAAAACCTAGAAACAAGTAAAATATTTCAGTTGATTAATGACACAATAGAGCAAAATCAGTATAAGCAGATGACAAAGTATTTCTGTAAGCTTTTAGGGGTTTCTCGTTCTGGATATTACAGTTACCTAAAAGCAGCTGAAAGTCGATTGGTAAGCGAACAAATGGACTTAGAGGCGAAGGAAATGATTCTAAAGGCGTTTAATCGTCGTGGATATAAGAAAGGTTCACGCTCGATCAAAATGATACTAGAGAATGAATATGGTCTTGAAATTAGCAGAAAAAAGATACAAAGAATTATGAACAAATATGGGATTGTTTGCCCACACAGGAAGGCAAACCCTTATAAAAAAATAGCTAAAGCAACAAAGGAACATCAGGTCGTTCCAAACAAGCTAAACAGAGAATTTAAGCAAGGAGTTCCAGGAAAAGTATTATTAACTGACATTACATATTTACCATATAACGGAAAACATATGGCTTATTTGTCAACCGTAAAAGATGCCTCCACTAATGAGATTTTAGCTTATCATGTTTCAGACCGCATTACTTTAGATATCGCAACCACAACCATCCACAAATTAATGAATAACAAGAAAATTAGTTTAGATTCTGATGCATTTATCCATTCAGATCAAGGAAGCCATTATACAAGCCCAAGGTTTCAAAAACTTCTAAAAAAATATGAACTAGGTCAGTCAATGTCTAGGAGAGGAAACTGTTGGGATAATGCCCCTCAAGAGTCGTTTTTTGGTCATCTAAAAGATGAGGTAGATTATCAATCCTGTAAGACATTAAAAGAACTAAAGGCGAAAATAAACCATTATATGGTTTTGATATGCTCCCGATATAGTAGACAGATGAAATAAAAAAATCTGTTTACTTTATCGGGGGTTTTTTTATGGCAAAAAATACTTTTAATGCACAAGAAAAGTATGAGTTAATAGTCGATTTTGAGGAAAGACAAACTTCGGTTTCCAATTTCTGTAGTCAATATAATATATCTAAAGAAACCATCAAAAAATGGACTTATCTCTTTCAGACTTATGGAATGGATGGACTTCAAAATTCAAATGGATGGAAACGATACTCTAAAGAGGTGAAAACGGCCGCCGTTCTCGATTACCTTTCAGGAAACCATTCTATGACTGAGATCGTACGTAAGTATGAAATATCCGGCAAATCAGTATTGGAGAAATGGATAAAGAATTATAATGATCATAGAGAATTAAAAGCGACGCAAAGGATGAGTAACTCTATGATTAAAGGTCGGTCTACCACGCTTGAAGAACGTTTGGAAATTGTTATGCACTGTCTACAGCACGAAAAAAATTATCACGAGGCAGCGGAGCTTTTTAAAGTCTCTTATCAACAGGTGTATCAATGGGTCAAGAAGTATGTGAAGGAAGGAGAAGACGGTCTACAAGATAAACGGGGTCGGGGTAAGTCAGAGCCTGAATTAACTCCTGAGGAGAAGTTCCAGCGCGAAATGAAGCGGTTGGAGCGGGAAAATGAACGTCTTCGGGCAGAAAATGAATTCTTAAAAAAGTTGGAGGAACTCGAAAGGAGGCGATTAAAGAAGCATCTCTAAGTCAGACTCGATTAACCGATAAATATGTAGCTATTCAGGAACTGCATAAGCACCAAAATTTCTCCATTGTGCTATTATGTGAGATTGCAGGAATTTCACGTTCAGCCTATTATAAGTGGCTAGATCGCAGCCCTTCAAAAAATGAAAATTTGAATGAGGAAATACTAAAGGAAATTATCGACTTATATAATAAGGTGGATGGAATCTATGGATATCGCCGGATTACGATGAACCTGAACCGTAACCGATTAAAGTCGATAAACCATAAACGCGTATATCGACTGATGAGGATTGCCGGGATCCAGTCAGTTATCCGACGAAAGCGCAAAAAGTATAAACCTAGCACTCCCCAACATGTGGCCGAGAATGTATTAAACAGAAATTTCAAAGCAGAAAAGCCAAATGAAAAATGGCTGACAGATGTGACTGAAATGAAATACGGATCCTCACAGAAGGCGTATTTAAGTGCGATTTTAGATTTGCATGACGGTTCAATTGTAAGCTATGTGTTAGGCACTTCCAATAATAATCCATTGGTGTTTAAAACCGTCGATTTGGCATTGGAGGCCAACCAGGGTGCCACTCCCCTCCTCCACAGTGACCGGGGATTTCAGTACACCTCTCCAACATTTAAAATAAAAATTGATAAAGCAAAAATAGTACAAAGTATGTCAAGGGTAGGAAGGTGTATAGATAATGGACCCATGGAAGCATTTTGGGGAACATTGAAAAGTGAGAAGTATTATCTAAATAAATACAGTACATTAGAAGAGTTGAAGAAGGACATTGATGAATACATACATTTTTATAATTATGAGCGATTACAAAAAAGATTAAACGGCCTTAGCCCCTTAGAATACAGGACTAAAGCCGCTTAGTGTCATTTATTTATTTCCGCTGTCTACTTGACGGGTGCTAGTTCACAATATAGGAATCATCTTCTAGCTTCTTAAGTCTTTTTTTCATGTGTCCTTGACATAGGTGCCAGTTCAAAAGTGCCAAGCCTTTTTTATACTTTACTTTCTAGAATCAATGTCACGGGACCATCATTAATGAGTTCAACATCCATCATCGCACCGAAGATGCCGGTTTCTACACGGATGCCTTTTTCGCGCAGCAAGCTGTTAAAAAAATCATAAAGCTGAACGGCTTGGTCTGGCCGAGCGGCATCCATGAAATTTGGCCTCCTGCCCTTGCGGCAATCCCCATAAAGGGTAAATTGCGAAACTGACAGAATTTCACCGCCAACATCTACTAATGACAGGTTCATCTTTTCATTCTCATCTTCAAAAATACGGAGGTTAGCAATTTTATCGGCTAAATAGACGGCATCCTCTTCCTTGTCAGCATGGGTAACACCAACAAGTAAAACGAACCCCTTTGATATTTGACCAGTTACTTCCCCGCCAACGGTCACGCTGGCAGCTTTACTTCGTTGAACAACTACACGCATGTTTTGAAACTCCTTAATTCATCATTCGTCGTACTGAATAGATATCTGGGATCTGTTTAATCCGTTCAACCACCTTTTGCAAGTGGGCTACATTGTGGATGGCTATCGACATGTTAATCGTTGCCATTTTATTTCGATCCGTTTTACCGGAAACGGCAGAAATATTTGTTTTCGTTTCATTTACCGCTTGAAGCACCTCATTCAGAACCCCACGACGGTCATATCCACTAATTTCAATATCGACATTATATTCTTTCCGGTCATTTAAAGAAGATTCCCATTCAACTGGGATTAACCTTTGCTGCGCATCATTCGAGTCAATATTCGTACAGTCCGAACGATGAACGGATACCCCGCGGCCCTTAGTAATAAAACCAACAATCTCATCACCTGGAACTGGATTGCAGCACCTTGATAACCGAATCAGTAAATTATCAATACCGGAAACTCGAACACCTGATTCACGTCTTTTTGTGGATGGAAAGGTTTTGAGATCCGTTATGGCATTCGAAATATTCGAACTTTGGTCTTGATCTCTCTTTTTACGCCATTTTTCGGTTAAACGGTTTGCCACCTGCAAGGCGGTTACACCATTGTAACCAACCGCTGCATACATATCCTCTTCACTGGAAAAATTAAACTTTTCGGCAACTTTTTTCAAATTCTCTGAGGTCAATATTTCTTTAATATCGAATTCCATATTACGAATTTCTTTTTCAACCATCTCTTTGCCCTTAACAACATTTTCATCACGGCGCTGCTTCTTAAAGAAAGCCCTGATTTTGTTTTTCGCTTGGGATGTTTGCGCTAGCTTCAACCAGTCCTGACTTGGACCGTAAGAATGTTTCGATGTAAGGATTTCAATGATATCACCAGTTTTAAGCCGATAATCTAGCGTCACCATTTTGCCATTCACTTTTGCACCTATTGTCTTATTGCCAATTTCGGAATGGATTCGATAAGCAAAATCAATAGGAACTGAACCAGACGGCAATTCAATAACATCACCTTTTGGTGTAAATACAAAAACCATATCGGAAAATAAGTCGATCTTTAACGACTCCATAAACTCTTCCGCATTGGCAGTATCATTTTGAAACTCAAGAATTTCCCTGAACCAGGTCAATTTTTGTTCGAAAGAAGTACTTTCATTTAGTGCTTCTTTACCTTCTTTATATGCCCAGTGTGCTGCAACCCCGAATTCTGCGATTCGATGCATCTCATAGGTTCTAATTTGAACCTCAAGCGGGTCCCCTTTTGGACCGATGACGGTTGTATGCAAGGATTGATACATATTAGGCTTCGGCATCGCGATATAATCCTTGAAACGGCCCGGCATAGGCTTCCAGCAAGTGTGAATAATTCCTAGGACTGCATAGCAATCCTTAATGCTATTTACGACAATTCGTACAGCTAATAAATCATATATTTCGCTAAACTGCTTGTTTTGCAAAGCCATTTTTCGATAAATGCTATAAATATGCTTCGGACGTCCGGAAAGTTCCGCTTTAATGGACACTTCTCCCATTCGGTGCTTTACTTCTTCAATGACATCTACTAAATATTGCTCGCGTTCGGCACGCTTCTTTTTCATTAAGTTAACAATCCGGTAATATTGCTGCGGATTTAAATATCTTAAAGCTGTATCTTCCAATTCCCATTTAATCTTAGAAATACCAAGACGATGTGCCAAAGGTGCGAAAATTTCAAGTGTTTCATTTGAAATCCGACGCTGCTTTTCTAAAGGAAGATGTTTAAGTGTCCGCATATTATGCAAACGGTCGGCAAGCTTAATAAGAATGACCCGGATATCCTGAGCCATTGCCACAAACATTTTCCGGTGGTTTTCTGCTTGCTGTTCCTCGTGAGATTTATATTTAATTTTCCCTAATTTTGTTACGCCGTCGACAAGCATCGCCACTTCGTCATTAAAAGAGGTCTCGATATCTTTTAAAGATATACTCGTATCTTCAACGACGTCATGAAGAAAACCTGCTGCAACCGTAGCAGGATCCATCTCCAAATCAGCTAGGATTCCAGCCACCTGGATTGGGTGAATAATGTACGGTTCGCCCGATTTTCGGTATTGTTCACGATGAGCATTTTTTGCAAATTCGTATGCTTTCTCCACTAATTCTACATGCTCATCATTTAAATAATTCCGAGTCTTGTCGATGACTTGGTCGGCTGTTAACACTTGATCATTCGCCATGAAATCACCTTTATTTTCGTCTCATTTTATTTATATAAATGTCATTCGTTAAAAATTGTTCATTAATAAGTAGGATTGTTACTATTATCGAAAAAAATAGCCAAGATGTAAAGAGATTGAGATATTTTTTATTATATAAAGAGAGCACTCGGCTCTCGAGTGCCCTCTTAAATGGTTTAATAATGCATTAATGTTAAAACATCATAACCATCAAGCTTTTTTCTACCCTCTAAATAACTTAACTCAACTAAGAATGCAATCCCGGCAACAACGCCGCCAAGCTGCTCCACTAATTGAATCGTCGCATCAATGGTTCCCCCGGTAGCTAACAAGTCATCCGTAATTAGAACTCGCTGCCCTGGTTGAATAGCATCCTTATGGATGGTTAATACATCTTTCCCATATTCAAGTCCATAACCAACTTTAATGGTTTCCCTTGGGAGCTTCCCTTCTTTACGAACGGGAGCAAAACCTATACCTAAGGCATATGAGACAGGACAGCCGATAATGAATCCACGGGCTTCCGGTCCAACGATAAGATCAATCTGTCTCTCTTTCGCGTATGCTACGATTTGGTCTGTAGCATATTTATATGCTTCACCATTATTCATTAATGGGGTAATATCCTTAAATTTAATTCCTTCTTTTGGCCAGTCTGGCACGATTGTAATATAATCCTTTAAATCCATTCTGAAATTGCCTCCTCAGTTTCAACCGACTCTTGAATTACTAGATCGAACCAGCTCTTTAAGTCCTGAAAGGACGAAAACAATAATTCCCTTTCAAGTTCGTATTGCGCTTGTTTTATTTGATAGGTTCGAGAGTCCGTTAAGTCACGCTTTTGCGCTCCGGTTTTCAAAGTTATAAAGCCATTGTTTATTGTAACAAAATCTAGGTCAGAAAACACCTTAGACATAAAGTTTATCGTTTCTTGCGACCAGCCGCGCTGCTTCGCCAGGTCGTCTCCGTGACGTTTTAGATCCATCGGCCCTTTTTTTAACAGAAAAGCATAAAACCATTTGAAATGGTCACGGGTCGGAATGGTACTAAAGAAATCACTGGATTCTTTATAAAAATAAGCATAAATTCTTGCTGGCTGTGTGCCGTTTAACAAAACCTTGAGGATCTCTTTAGATGATGGAAAGTCAACCAGAACAATATTTACCTTGTTCCCTTTGAAAGCCTTTGCCGCTTCCATATCTTTTATTAAAATAGTATCAGCCATCAGATTCGGGTTTATTTTTTCAAGATGTTCTTGATTAAATATGATAAATTTCCTGTTTTCAACTGGTACAGCCTTTGAAAGGCTGTTGATCCGCTTCTGTCCGCGATAGTCAAATAATTGCCATGACTCTACTGCAATATCGTGGATAAAAATTTGCGGTTTACGTATATTGTTCCATTCATTAACAGATAATTCTCCAATTAACGAAATTTTTGATGCTGGTGAGATATGATCCACTAAATGTCCTAAACCAAAGCCTACCCCATCAAGGTTTGCACCCTTCTCATTCACTAATACCTTTAAATGGTTTTGCTCACTGCCAATTTTCCTAATACTCGTAATATCCACATGGTTTATTAAAACTTTTGGCTTCGGGTTGTCTACACCAAAAGGAGCAAGAAGACTCATTTCATCTAATGATGAAAGATTCACATTTTGTAGTTGGATTTCCTCATCAAGATACGTTACGGGAATTAAATCCTTAGCAGTAAGCTGTTGTTCTGCCAGTGCATTTAACCTTGAGCGAAGTTCCGTAACATTCTCTAAGTTTAAGGTCATCCCAGCTGCCATTGGGTGTCCGCCAAAATGCGGCAAAATATCACGGCAGGTTGATAAATTCTTAAATAAGTCAAATCCTGCAATACTGCGGGCCGAACCCTTTGCCACTCCCTTTTCTGGGTCAAAATTCAAGACGATTGTGGGCCGGTAATACTTTTCAACCAGCCTTGAGGCAACAATTCCAATAACCCCGGCGTTCCAGCCTTCCTTGCCAATGACTAATACTTTGTTAGAAGCGATTGGGAAATTCTTTTCAACCTCTTCCATCGCTTCAGCCGTAATCGTATTAACAATCGATTGTCTTGACTTATTGAGGGCATCCATTTCCGCTGCAAGACTTTCAGCTTCGAGTGGATCATCCGTTAAGATAAGCTGAACTGCTAAGTCAGCGTCTTCTAACCGACCGACGGCATTAATCCTTGGCGCAAGGGTAAAGCCTATCGTTTCTTCATTTATCGACATGGGGTCAACCCCTGCCAGTTTTAAAATGGCTTTAAGCCCTATATTCTTTGTTGTTTTTAGCCTTTCAAGTCCTTTTTTGGCAATCAGGCGATTTTCATCTGTTAGTGAGACTAAATCAGCAATGGTCCCAATCACAGCAATTTCTAACAAATGCTCTGGAACCTCTCCGTAGAGGGCCTGGGCAAGTTTAAAGGCTACACCCACACCTGCTAATTCACGAAACGGGTAAATACTGTCAGGAAGCTTTGGATGAATGATCGCAAGCGCTTCTGGCAAGATTGGACCTGGTTCATGGTGATCAGTAATGATTAAATCTATTCCAAGCTCTTTGGCAATGGTTGCTTCATGGGTAGCTGATATTCCAGTATCCACCGTAATAATTAAATTTATTCCATTATCTGCTGCCTTCCGAAATGCAGCTTCATTCGGGCCATATCCTTCAGTAAAACGATTGGGGATGTAAAATTGGACATTTGCACCAAGATCACGAAGCGTAATCATTAATACAGAAGTGCTGCTCACTCCATCTGCATCGTAGTCACCGAAAATGAGAATCGGCTCTTGGTTTTCGATGGCTTCACGAATTCTCTTAACTGCAATATCCATTCCTTTTAAAAGAAACGGATCGTGGAATTCTTCTTTTCCAAATAAAAAATACCGTGCAGACTCAACGGTACTAATGCCACGGTTAACTAGCAGTGAAGCGACAAGAGGTGTAATTTTTAATTCAGTTTCCAGCATTTTGATAAGTTGCTCATCGGATTTACGAACAATCCATCTTGTTTTCGAACTTAACATGTGTATGTTCACCCCTCAGACCTTCTTATTATACAGGAGTGTGAATCAGGATTCAAACAAAAGAAAAAACCGCAAAGAGTCTGCGGTCTTCAAAAATTTACACTTGTGGCTGATCAGAGTATTTCCTTTTCTCTTTTACCGTTTTAATAACGCCTTTCTTCTTTAGCTCTTTACATTTCATAACATACCATAAAGAACCTGCTACAAAGACGGAGGAATAAACACCGACAATTAATCCAACGAATAAGGCAATGGAGAAATTCCTAATTGACGGGCTTCCAAAAATCATTAAACAAACTACCGTTATGAGTACTGTTAAAACGGTGTTAAATGATCGAGTTAATGTTTGGCGAATACTTACATTTACCACATCAGCAATATCCTGAACTGTTTTAAGTCGTTTTTTCTTTTGCATATTCTCACGAACTCTATCGAAAGTAACGATCGTATCATGGTTTGAGTAACCAATAATGGTCAAAATCGCGGCGATAAAGTTTAAATCAACTTCAAGTCTTGTAATGCTAAAAATAGCAATCATGAAAAAGGCATCATGAAGGATGGACGCAACTGCTGCGATTGCCATATATGCTTCAAATCGAACGGAAACGTAAAGAATGATACCAATTGATGCAAACAAGACAGCAAAAAAGGCATTTTTCGCTAACTCTTTTCCAATCGTCGGAGAAACTGTGCTGACATTCGGCTCATAGCCAAATTGATTTTTAAAATCTGCTTTTAAAGTAGAGATTTCATTTTTTGACAGTACCCCAATCATTCGGACTGCCCCAATTTGCTTTTTCTCGCCAGAAATGACAACATCATCCGGAGTTAAATGAAGTTTGGTAAAAGCATTTTCAACCTGGGTAGTGGTTAAAGGTGTTTTTGATTGAACCTCTACACGTGTTCCACTAGAAAAATCAATTCCTAAATTCATTCGGAAAATAGCAATAGCGATAACACCCGCAAAAAGGAGAACTCCCGATAGGATGAATATTTTATTCCTTAGTTTCACAAAATCAATTTTATCAAATCGAGTTGGTAGATCGATTGTATCTACATTATCGTTAATGGAGTGAATTTGGGACTTGCGTACAGAAAACCATCCTTGTTTATTGTTGAGTAACCCACTGTGGACCCATAATCCGAGCAATAGTCTTGCACCATAAACATTGGTAAGAAAGCTCATAAGTACACTCACGATTAACATAGTCGCAAACCCTTTTACAGAGCTAGTCCCGTAAAAGAATAACACGGATGCTGTTAAAATCGTAGTTAAGTTGGCGTCAAGAATGGCGGTAAAAGCATGCTGTTCACCAGTTTGGAACGCTGATTTAATGGTTCTGCCAACCTTTAGTTCTTCTCTAATCCGTTCATACGTAATTATATTGGCGTCGACTGCCATACCGATCCCGAGAATAATTGCGGCAATTCCCGGCAAGGTTAGGACCCCATTCATCCAATCGAAAATTAATAAGACCAGATAAATATAAATGGATAATGTAACCGTAGCAATAAGACCTGGAAAACGATAATAGAAAATCATAAATAAATAAATAATGATGACACCAATGATTCCTGCGAATACCGTATCATGTAATGCTTGTTCCCCGAACTTAGCTCCGACCGAAGTAGAATACACTTCTTTTAACTTAACCGGTAATGAACCAGCATTAAGGAGCGAAGACAAGGTTTGAGCTTCTTTAGCAGTGAAACTTCCAACAATCGAAACTGTATTTTGATTAAATATTTGTTTTACAGTTGGAGCTGATAAAAATTTAGGGTTTGCTTTTGTTACTTCCTCTTTAAAAGAGTCTTTTCCTTCTTCAAAATCAAGCCAAATAACAAGAACATTATTTGGTGCCATATTCATAATTTGTTCGGACACCTTACGAAATTTATCGGCACTCTTTAATGTTAAAGAGACACTCGGTGCTCCATTTTCATCAAAGGTTTGTTTAGCGCCGCCTTGTTTTAAGTCAGAACCATCCATCATCAATTTGTCGTTGGCATCTCGGAAAGTTAGATTTGCCTGTGTAGAGAGAATCTCGCGAGCTTTATTCTGGTCAGTAACCCCAGCAAGCTGAACACGAACTCGGTTCTTTCCTTCAATTTGAATACTCGGCTCACTTACACCAAGGACATTTATACGCTTATCAAGTGCCTCAGCTGTACTTGCCAGTACCTCTTTGTCAATCTTTTGACCCTTCTTAGCTTCCTTAACATCATACAAGACCTCAAATCCACCCTGCAGATCTAGCCCGAGCTTCATATTGTTCAAGATATTCTTTGTTGTTGCTCCCATTGTACTTCCGATAATTAGGACGACAAGAAAGAAAGCAACGATTCTACTGCGCTTTACCATTATGTATTGTTCCTCCTTAGTGCATGTGCCTTAGCACTGTTACGTATAATCCTTATTTAAAAATAACAAAAAAGTCACTTCCTTCATTATGAAAGAAGTTGGAATGACTGTCAATTTACAATAATATGAATAAAAACGGCTTTTTTTATTTTAATAGCTCTTTTAATTCATCTTCATCTTTGAAGGAGAATTCAGTCGATTTATATTCCTCAATCGTTGCAAAACTAATATAATCACTTGCCTTTACAGACAGTATTTCTTGGATAATTTCGTACAGTTTCATTTCATCCTTTATCTTTTTCCACTTTTTCTTTATTAAAAAATCCCAAAGCTCCTTCTCCGTTACGGAATCAATCCCTAGCAGCTGAAACTCTGCAAGCTTACTTTCTAATGCTGGTTGAACCTGGGTGCGGAAATGCTCGAATCTATGACTATTATCCATTATGACTGCCTCCTTGGGGAAATATCCCACCTGAATTGAACCTTGCAAAAAGCTTTTACTACTTGTCATGCTTTGTCCACCCTTAGGCATATAGTTAATTGTATATGAATTCTTCTTATTTGAGAAGGTGGGAACCTAAATGTCGAAGTTTTTAAAGGGGACTTTTATCCTTTTAATCGCAGGTCTTGTAACAAGGGTCCTTGGCTTTATTAATCGGATTGTAATAGCAAGAAGTATTGGGGAAGAAGGCGTTGGCCTATACATGATGGCGTTTCCTACATTCATCCTTGTCGTGACGCTTACCCAATTAGGGCTGCCTGTTGCTATTTCAAAAAATGTGGCTGAGGCGGAAGCTAAAGGAAATTTTGCTGAAGTTAAAAAAATTCTTGTCGTATCCCTAGCGACAACTATTTCTTTATCAATTATTTTCACCCCGGCATTAATCTTACTTGCACCTATTTTATCTAAGACATTGTTTACTGACCCAAGAACCTTTTATCCATTAATCGCCATAGCTCCTGTTGTTCCAGTGATTGCAATTTCTTCGGTGCTAAGAGGCTATTTTCAAGGCAGACAAAACATGCGGCCATCAGCTATCTCACAAATTTTAGAACAATTTGTGCGAATTACCTTGATAGCGGTAATGACCAAAGCGTTCCTTCCTTATGGAATTGAATATGCAGCTGCTGCGGCAATGGTTTCCTCGGTAATTGGGGAACTTGTTTCACTCGTCTACTTAATGACGGCTTTTAAGTTAAAAAAACGTTTTCGACTGAGGAAAAATTTCTTTCAATTTGTTCACAGCGGGAAACAAACCTTCAAAGATTTGATGGATATCGCTATACCAACAATGGGGAGCAGAATGATCGGCTCTGTGGCCTGGTTTTTTGAACCAATTGTGGTCGTTCATAGTTTAGCGCTTGCGGGTGTCATCACTGTTGAAGCTACTAAACAATATGGTGCCTTAACTGGATTTGCGATGCCACTATTGATGTTACCGTCTTTCATCACTTTTTCTTTAGCTACATCACTTGTTCCGGCGATTAGCGAAGCCAATACGCAAAACAACAAAACATTAATTGAACACCGATTGCAGCAAGCATTGCGCTTTGCCTTCATTTCAGGTGGACTAGCCGTTGTCATTTTATATGTGTTAGCTGACCCATTGATGGAGCTCATGTATGGCTCTGCGAAGGGCTCTTATTTTATTAGACTAATGGCACCCTTCTTCTTATTCTATTACTATCAAGGACCGTTACAAGCTGTTCTTCAAGCATTAAATCTGGCACGAGCAGCAATGATAAATAGTCTGATTGGGGCCATCGTTAAAACAGCTGTGATATTTTTACTGGCATCACAACCACAATTTGGAATAAACGGGGTGGCCTTAGGAATTATGGTGGGCTTTGTTTTGGTCACCATTCTTCATTTTGCTACAGTATTAAAAAAGATTTCTTTCTCATTTTACGTTCGTGATTATTTGAAGGGATTTCTGGTCATGGGAGCTTCAGGTTGGTTAGGCTATTGGTTATTTGCGCACACCTTACTCAATGAACCGTTAACGATTAGGGTATTATTTTCATTAGCAGCCATGTCCGCTTCCTATCTCGTGATGATTATTGTGTTAGGGCTTATTAAAAAGGATGAGCTGAAACGGATCCCTTGGCTTCGGAACTTGTTCGCCTAAAGAATTAACAAATAAGACACGCAATCTTAGCGTGTCCTTTGTTCATTCATCCTGTAAATCGATAAAAAATTTTCCATTTTCATAACTGCAAAATGAGATTTTTTTTACATCGCGGTAGCCCTTTTTTTTCAATTCTTGCCGAAGCCAAAGATTTGTTTTGTTAATTCTCGTCAAATTTTCCTCTTCAATATTTCCGTCCAGTATTAATGGGATGGTAATATCCCCCTGTTGGGGCTCCTCATTTTTATCCTTTAATTTTTCGATGACAGACAGGCTTCCAGAGGATTCTAATATCGCAAACTCCACATCAGCAATACTGCGAATGTTCTTTTCACGGAGCTGGGTCATGAGATCGTCAAAGTTGTAGCGCTGCTTCCGCATGGCATTCTCATCAATTTTCCCCCTGTTAATAATGATGCTAGGCTGCCCATCAACCAGATTACGAAATTTTTTACTTTTTAACGAAAAAACAGCTAGGGATATTTGAATCAGCATGAGTAATACCATTGGGACAACAGTATGGGACAAGGGGGTATTCACTCTTTCAATCGCTACAACTGCCATCTCACCAATCATAATAAAAACGACTAAATCTAGAATACTTAATTCACCAATTTCCCTTTTCCCCATTAATCGAAAAATGACTAGAATAACTGCATATAAAAAAACCGTTCGAAACATAATCGTTAAATAGTCTTCCACAATCGTCGCCCCTTTTTTTACGTTCAACGATATTGTTTGCATTATGGCGGGAAAAATTAGCGGAATAAAATACCAAACTGCTTTACCTTTGGAAAAATTAAAGAAAGTTTATTCTACTTTTCACCTTTTACGAATACGCTTGTACTAGGAATGAAACTTGTATCTAGGGTCTGGCACAACTTTATGTTTAAGTAAATTGCCAACCTATAGGCAACTGAAGGGGGAGAGTTAAAATCGAATCGAAAAGCTTTGGCACTTCAATTATTTACGGATTAATTTTTATTCTAGTTTTTGCCGTGATATGCAGCCTTATTTTTGCGTTTATTCTCAAGTTTACGTCTGCTCGTGAAGTATCACTACAATACGTCATCACGGCCTTATCCTTCATCGGGCTATTCGGAGGCGGTTTTTTATCAGGCGGGAAAAGAAAAGAAAAGGGCTGGCTAATTGGCGGATTAACGGGGCTTATTTACTCGTTGGTTGTCTTTTTATTCCAATACCTAGGATATGATCGCCTATTTAACGCTGAACAAGTAATTTATCATACTTGCTACACCTTAATTGCAATGATGGGTGGAATATTAGGGGTAAACATCTCAACCAACAATTCTAGGAGATCGGCTTAATATAAAAAAGCTCCGGTGCCCGTGGGCGCTTGAGCTAGGCAATTAATAGTAAAAGGAAGCCATCCAGGACGGCTTCCTTTTTCGTTTGTTCTTATTTTGTAAGATTGACGCTTCCTTCACTTGCATCCGCAGTGACTTCACGAATGGCATTACGATCAAATGTTAGACGGCTTCCGTCTCCACATTTAATTACGGCTTTATTGTCATCAATTGAATCTACAAAACCGTGTAATCCACCAATCGTGACGATTTTATCACCCTTTTTTAAATCACTTTGCATTTTCTGAACCGCTTTTTGACGCTTTTGCTGCGGGCGAATTAATAGGAAATAAAATAACACAAACATTAATATTAATGGAATGATTGTACCAATTCCTCCAGACATATTGTTTCCCTCCTTTCAATGTAACATCTATTAGAAATTTTTCGCATTCGGTTTGTTAAAACCATATTGCTCAAAAAATTCTTCTCTGAAATCACCAAGCCGGTCTTCCATGATGGCTTGTCTGACTTTCTCCATTAATCTTAACAGAAAATAGAGATTATGGTAAGACGTTAAGCGAATTCCAAATGTTTCGTCACATTTAATTAAGTGACGAATGTAGGCACGGCTGTAATTTCGGCAAGTATAGCAATCACAATTTTCATCCAATGGACCAAAATCTCTCGTAAATTGTGCATTTTTTACAACAAGACGTCCATTGCTGGTCATCAATGTCCCATTTCTGGCAATACGTGTCGGTAACACACAGTCGAACATATCAATTCCACGAATCGAGCCATCAATTAATGAATCCGGTGACCCGACACCCATTAAATACCTCGGTTTATTTGTCGGTAAAAGTGGAGTTGTGTATTCAAGCATGCGATTCATAATGTCCTTTGGTTCACCGACTGACAAACCACCCACCGCATAGCCAGGAAAGTCTAACGAAACAAGGTCCTTCGCACTCTGCTTACGCAGTTCCTCATATTCTCCGCCCTGGATAATCCCAAATAAGCCTTGGTCGTTCGGACGCCCGTGGGCATTTAAACAACGTTCCGCCCATCGTGATGTTCTCTCAACAGACTTCTGCATATATTCATAGGTGGCAGGATATGGCGGGCACTCATCAAAGGCCATCATAATATCGGAACCGAGGGCATTTTGAATTTCCATCGCCTTTTCTGGTGATAAAAATAATTTTTCACCACTCATATGATTACGGAAATGAACGCCTTCTTCCTCAATTTTACGGAATTCGCTTAAACTAAATACTTGGAATCCGCCCGAATCAGTAAGGATGGCCCGGTCCCAGTTCATAAATTTATGTAGTCCACCGGCTTCCTTAATAATTTCGTGCCCTGGCCGGAGCCAAAGGTGATAGGTATTACTGAGGATAATCCCCGCTCCCATTTCTTTTAAATCTTCGGGGGACATGGTTTTCACCGTTGCCAGCGTTCCTACCGGCATAAATGCCGGGGTATCAAACGAACCGTGCGGAGTATGGACTCTGCCAAGCCGCGCCCCCGTTTGTTTACATGTCTTGATTAATTCATAACGAATTGCAGTCAATATTTTGTCTCCTTCCTTGGGTAAAACCTAGATGATCAACATCGCATCGCCAAAGCTAAAAAAACGATACCGCTCAGTAACGGCTGTTTGATAGGCATGCAGCACATGTTCTCTGCCTGCTAATGCACTGACGAGCATAATCAAAGTTGATTTTGGTAAATGAAAGTTTGTAATCATGCCATCAATCGCTTTAAATTCATAGCCTGGATAAATAAAAATATTGGTCCAGCCGCTGCCCTCGATAAAACGTCCGTCATTAGCAGCGGCAATCGTTTCAAGGGTTCGTGTGGAGGTCGTCCCAACTGTAATAATTCTTCCACCTTTGTTCCTTACCTCGTTGAGCAAACGTGCTGTCCCCTCTGTAACAATATAAAATTCGGAGTGCATATCGTGTTCCAAGACATCATCAACACTTACAGGACGGAAGGTTCCCAGTCCTACATGAAGGGTGATAAAGGCAATATGAACACCTTTTTCTTTAATCGCCTTAAGTAAGCTGTCTGTAAAATGAAGACCTGCTGTTGGTGCTGCTGCTGAACCGGGCTCACGGGCATACACTGTCTGATACCTATCCCGGTCTTCGAGCTGCTCTTTAATGTATGGCGGCAGCGGCATTTCACCTAATTGGTCAAGAACTTCATAAAAAATGCCCTCATATTTAAAATCTAATATTCTCCCGCCATGGTCCGAGGTCCCCGTGCAAACTGCCGTAAGGAGACCCTCACCGAAAACAATTTCGGTTCCTTCTTTGACTCTTTTTGCAGGTTTGATCAGTGTCTCCCATTGATCACCTTCTAGCTGCTTCAAAAGTAATACTTCGATTTTGGCACCTGTATCTTTTTTGACACCAAAAAGACGTGCAGGAAGCACCTTTGTATCATTTAAGACAAGGCAATCTCCTTCACGCAAGTATTCAATCACATGTTTAAAAACTTCATGCTTTATTTCGCCCGAATCCTTATCTAGGACCATTAATCTGCTGTCCGTCCGGTTTTGAAGCGGAACTTGTGCAATTAATTCCTCAGGCAAATGAAAATCAAACAAATCTACCTTCATATTATGACACCCTTTTTTTATAAAAAATCAATTGGTCGGAAACTCCATCCCAAAATGCTGATAAACCAACGGGGTTACCACCCTGCCCCGTGGAGTTCTTTGCAAAAAGCCAATTTGTAATAAATATGGTTCATATACATCTTCAATCGTTTCGGATTCTTCCCCGATCGATGCGGCAATTGTATCGAGGCCGACTGGGCCGCCGCGGAATCTTTCGATAATTCCCCTCAGCAATTTATGGTCGATATGGTCTAAACCAAGCCTATCTACTTGAAGGAGTTCGAGCGCTTCTCGTGCAAGGGCAAGCTCAATCGTCCCATTTCCTCTTACTTGGGCAAAATCCCTCACCCGGCGGAGGAGACGGTTCGCGATTCTCGGGGTTCCCCTTGATCTTCTGGCGATTTCAGAAGCTGAAAGGTCATCGATTTCTGTCCCGAATACTTCCGCTGTTCGAAGCACAATATTTTTTAATTGATTCTCTTTATAATACTCGAGTCGACTCAAAACTCCAAACCTGTCTCTAAGTGGGGCTGATAGGGAGCCTGCCCTTGTTGTCGCTCCGACTAGCGTAAACGGCGGGAGGTCGAGGCGGACTGATCTTGCACTTGGACCTTTACCAATGACAATATCGAGGCAGAAATCCTCCATTGCCGGGTAAAGCACCTCTTCAATGGTCCTTTGCAAGCGGTGAATTTCATCAATAAATAATACGTCGCCAGGCTCGAGTGCGGTAAGTATCGCCGCTAAATCACCCGGCCTTTCAATCGCCGGCCCTGAAGTGGTACGGATGTTTACGCCCATTTCATTGGCGATAATCACCGCAAGTGTCGTTTTCCCCAATCCGGGTGGACCATAAAGGAGCACATGGTCTAAAGTTTCCTTACGCATTCTGGCAGCCTTAATATAAATATCCAGGTTTTCCTTTACTTGATCCTGTCCGATGTATTGGCTTAAGGTTTGCGGCCTAAGGCTTTGTTCTATGCTGATCTCGCTCTCATTCACTTCACTAGAAATAATTCGGTCATCCATGAATCATCACCTATTTTAAAAGCCGCTGCAGGGCCTTTTTAATGTATTGGTCTGTTGACATTTGTTCTTTTCTTAATTCAGGTGAAATCTTTTTGATTTCTTTCTCGGAGTAACCTAATGCTTTTAGTGCAAGCATTGCTTCTTCAAGGTTTGAGTTACCTGTTTGTGTATGTAGGTGAAGTTGGTCGCTATTAAATAAATTAGGGAAGTAGTCAGGAACGATATCCTGCAATTTTCCTTTCAGGTCAAGAATCATCTGCCGAGCTGTTTTTTTACCCACTCCCGGAAATTTGACGAGGAAGCTTTCATCTTCATTTTCAACGGCGGTAACTACTTGTTGGACTTCGCCGGAAGCGAGGATGGCCAGCGCACCTTTCGGACCAATTCCTGATACATTTAGTAATTTTGTAAAAAGCTTTTTCTCTTCTCTTGTTTCAAAGCCGTACAGGGCGATTGTATCCTCCCGCACGTAGTGATAGGTGTATACTGTTACCATTGTTTCCATTTTACTTGCATAAATAAACGGATTGGGTGTGGATATTTGGTAGCCAATCCCGTTGTTCTCAACAACTATATATTCCGGCCCGACAAATTCGACGGTCCCTTTAATAAATTCGTACACTTAAATTCTCTCCCCCAGTTTTCACTGTATTTCATTCTACCATACAATTTTAAGTTAGTTATAGAAAATAGAACGGGAGATGAAACATCGAACTATTCGGAATTCGAGAATTCGCTGATTGATTGTTGGAATTCGCTGATTGGATGGTGGTATTCGCTGATTGAATGGTGGGATTCGCTGATTGAAGCTTGGGATCCGCTGATAGGAGATGAATCACAACTAAAAATTTAGATTCGCCAATAGAACCTCTGAATTCGCCAATAGAACCTCTGAATTCGCCAATAGAACCTCTGAATCCGCCAATAGAACTGTGAAATCCGCCAATAGAACTGTGAAATTCTCCAATAGGAGATAAAATCACAACTAAAAATTTGGATTCGCTCATTAATCTCCATTATCCAACGACAACCAATTAAGATTCACAAATTACGATTTCCCCAACAAGGATTCCATAAAAAAACCAGGCTGAAATGGCGGCATCAGTCTGATTTGTTGATCATTCTATTCTTTTTTTAAAGAATACGGCTTAAATGTTTCTAAAACTTCAACGTAGCGATCCTTTGTTTTGATTGGAATGCCTTGAATTAATTCTTCTTGCTTAGAACTCTCCAACTTCTTAATATCTATTTGGAAAAAAGATTGAATAATTCTTAATTGGTCTGGTCTTCCATTAAAAATAGTCAAAACACCATCTTCTGTTACCCCAAAAAAGCCATTTGCTTTAAGCAATGGTGATATATCATTGACCTGCTTTCGGAAAACCATTGTCGAATCATCCATATCAGTCAGCTGCCATTGGTCATATTTGGCCCAGAAGTTTTCCATTGACCAGCAGGTCTCGTGGACGACCTCTTGACTTATTTCCCCATCTAAATAGACCCTTTCCAAAATAACCGTGATGTTTAACGGTTCGGTCTTTTCTTGTGGATGCGGACTATCAATTTGTGAAGCGGCGCCAACCATGGTGATTCCATCGGCATTAATAATAAACATGAAGAGAAGAACAGCGAATCCGGCAAGACTATACCGACACCAAGCTATCCAATTAAACCTCATGCTACTCACCTCTTATTGTTAAAAATTAAACAATCTATGCAGTACTAGTTTAGCCTTATTTTGCCTTTTTATCCTCGACTTAATATTAAAAGGACAAAGCCCGTAAGCTTTGTCCTCCATACCAAGAAGGAATTATCTTCCTCCCCTTTCTTGCTGGCTGTCATTGTATCTGTTGCGATCCCGGCCAATGGCTCCTTCATCGGTTATGACTGTTACCGTTCGTCCGTTTGCATATGGCATCACGGCTCTCTTAATTGCCCTTTTTGTAGCGGATGCTTTGTCTTGATCAATTAATACCACAGAAACAATGACAGTATTCCCGTACGCGACGGATCTTACAGTCTGAACATTCGGTATTGCTTCTACTTTGTACTTGACCTTTTTCGTAAAATTATCCTGGAAATCAGGGTCCGTTACCACGCCGTTATTTCCATTTTTTACATTTAGATGACCATGATAGTTCATATCGCTTGTACTAAATCGATTATCACGTTGGAAAAAATTACGGTCCTTTGAAGCCAAAGGTGTTGTTGGATTTTTCGGATTTCCGTTTTCGTCTCTTGATTGAAGCTGCCTTCTTTTATTTGCGTTTGTAACTTGATCTTCATCCCCAAGAGAATGATCCATTATATCCGTAATTGCCCCATCATTATCTCTCAATAAATTGTTATCCGAGGTTGGGTGGTTTTCATTGGAATAATACCCAACAGGGTTTAGCGAATTGTTATTATTAACACTGGCACGATTATTATCACCTGTACATCCAGCCAGCGCGAACATCATTGTGGCTGAAAGAGGAATCATCCACTGTTTCTTGTTCAAGCGAAAAACCCCCTTCATTAACATCCTGAGCATGCTTACCATCTCATGCTCATTAATAGGGTGTTATTTTCGGGGGGATTTCATTCAGACGGATAATTCCAACGCTTCTCAGTCCACTAACACCTTTAGGTGATCAATAAATTTTTTCCTAGCATTAAACTGACGAATTGATAAGTCCATTAACTGTTTATATTTTGTATGATCTGTGTATGATTTTTCGCGGATCGTTCGATTCCATTCCCTGAAAATATCAGCAGGATAAGCCAAAGCAAATAAAAAGGCTTCTTCGTGTAAATATTTCCTAATCTGTTTAAGACTCTCCAGTCTCTCAAATGACCAGTCGATGAATGGCAAAATCCGGTTTGCATATTGTAAATAATCAAATGATGCGGGCCCAATACTAATTAAATCAAAATCAATGAGATTTAACTGGCCCTCTGTATCCCTTAAAAAGTTATGATGGGCTACGTCTCCATGTAATATAACTGATGATTCTTTTTGAAAAAAAATACGTTTTTCCCCCATCCCCTCCAATGACCATTTTGCCCAAGACAACATTTCTGAGAGGAATGATTCATTTATAAAATACCCAATATAGGGCAGGTTATTTGAAAAAACATTTAATCGTTCTTTCCATTTTTCAATCAGATGTCCTTTTGGAAGTAATGTCCGATAACGTGATTCGAACGTTGCCGTGGTTTGGTGGAATTGTTCTAATAAGTCAATTCCTTCTTGACGATTTTTATGAGTATGAAAAGTAAATACGTTTCTATTTGGCGGGATGTACTCCATACATCCGAAATAAGTTCCCTCAAAAAAAAGCTGTTCTCTCACTGGGGATGGTAAAAAAAGATACGTCTTTTTAAATCCTTCTTTTTTCAGAGTGGCTGTAAAGGCTTCCTGGAGTCTTAGTCTGCTGTTGGTATGATACCCTTTTACGACGTAATTATTTTTGTCTGTTCGTAGAAAGATAACGGTTGACCGAATTGGAACCATTTGAATGATTCTTTCAGTGAACTGAGATTGAAAATAAGAGAGGAGACGATCAAAATAATCATCGTCTCCCTTTTTGTTATTTATTGTATTAAAGACTCTCATCTTGGTAACCCGGCATACCGTAAGGACTTGTGCCAACCGGACCCATACCATAAGGATTCATATACGGAGGATGTGCTGCGTTAACAGGTCCTGTATATGGTGCGCTATAGATTGGCGGCGTAGGCGGTACAAAATTTTGCGGCATGGCTGCTTGCTGCGGCATCGCTGTTTGTCCAGGCATTCCTACCGGTTCAGCTCCACAGCCGCAATCACCCATCGCTCCGCTTCCTACTGGTAAACCCTGCGAAGGATTGGTTGGCTGCATGTATGGACCAGGTTCTGCCATTTCTCCATAGCCTACAGGTGCCCCCATTGGCCCACTCATCTGCGGATATCCGTATGGCCTTTGGACATATGGTGCTCCCATTCCATACGGATTTGCCATCCCGGGATTTCCGAACGGGTTTCCAGGCATGACTGGAAGTGCACCAAGGTTAATACCTTGTGACGACTCAAATCCTGGAGGGCTTTCCATTGGGTAACCTGTCGGCATTTGTCCGTATCCTGCTGGTACTTGCTGACCGTAACCCTGTGGCATTTGTCCATATCCTGCTGGCACCTGCTGACCGTAACCCTGTGGCATTTGTCCGTATCCTGCTGGTACCTGCTGGCCATAACCCTGTGGCATTTGTCCGTACCCTG
This sequence comes from Neobacillus drentensis NBRC 102427, assembly GCF_001591445.1. Classification (GTDB taxonomy): domain Bacteria; phylum Bacillota; class Bacilli; order Bacillales; family Cytobacillaceae; genus Neobacillus; species Neobacillus drentensis. The sequence continues at coordinate 113,275 of NZ_BCUX01000009.1, forward strand.
CTGGTACTTGCTGACCATAATCTTGTGGCATTTGTCCGTATTCTACTGGCGGTTGCTGGCCAAAGCCTGCTGTCATTTGACCGTAGCCTGCTGGCGGTCGTTGACCAAAACCTTGTGGCATTTGACCATATCCCGCTGGTGCTTGCTGACCATAGTCGACAGGCATTTGTCCATATCCCGCTGGTGCTTGCTGGCCATAGTCGACAGGCATTTGTCCATAGCCTGCCGGCGGTTGCTGGCCGTAACCTTGTGGCATTTGACCAAAAGCTGCCGGGTCCATGTATGGGTTGCCCATTGGCTGCTGTGGTGATTGCGCACCCATTACAGCACCCGGATTATAGGCTGGGTTCATAACTGGAAGCTGTGGCATAAAGGATGACGATTCATCATGGAACTGCGGCGCTGCAAACGATGTGCCTGCAACTGATGGAGCACCACTAGGATATCCGGCAAACCCACTAGGCATTACTGGAGCTTGAGCCATTGGCATCGTCATGCCACCATCTTGCATTTGCTGATAAGGCATTGGCATACCACCGTCCTGCATTTGCTGGTAAGCCATTGGCATACCACCGTCCTGCATTTGCTGGTAAGCCATTGGCATACCACCGTCCTGCATTTGCTGGTAAGGCATTGGCATACCACAGTCCTGCATTTGCGGAAAGCCCATTGGTATCCCCCCACCTTGCATTTGCGGATTCATTTGCATTGGGAAACCTCCTCCAAATGGCGGACAGAATCCCGGTCCAGGCATAATCGGCGTAACTGGAACGCAATAATCTTGCTGCGGTGCTACTTCTACAGGTGCTTCCATTACTGGTGGCGGTGCTGGAATAAAATTCGCTTTTATTGGAACTTCTTTGATCGGCATTTCTTTGATTGGCATTTCTTTGATCGGCATTTCTTTAATTGGCATTTCTTTGATCGGCATCTCTTTGATCGGCATTTCTTTGATTGGCATTTCTTTGATCGGCATTTCTTTGATCGGCATTTCTTTGATTGGCATTTCTTTGATTGGCATTTCTTTTTTCGGGACTTCTTTTATCTCTGGAAGTACATTGGCTTTAGGGGGCTGCTGTACAGTCATATTTTGCATGTTCATCGTATAATAATTGTTAATATCTATTTCTGGGACTATTTGTAGAGGCATTTTTGGAGTATAAGGTACTTTGGGTACTTCTTTAATTGGCATTTCCTTTATTGGAGCGGCCTTAATCGGAACTTCTTTAATCGGTGCTTCTTTTACGGGTTTCTCTTTGACCAACGGTTGCTCAGCAAGCGGATGTTCTTTCTTAACTCCTAAGTTGATTTTAGTACCGGATTTAGTTCCCATCGGTGCTTCTTTCTTTATCGTTCCACCTGAAGTTGGGACCTTTATTTTCATACCGGGCATAATCATATCAGGGTTGCTGAGCTGTGAATTCATCTTTTTCAGCTCTTCAAAATTCACTCCGTACTTCTTGGCAATCTTCCAAAGAGTATCCCCTTTCTGTACGATATGGATCTTCACTCTGATTTCCCCTCCTATGGCATAAGTCCATATAGTCTATGTGAAAATGGGCAAAGTGCTATCCTTCTTCACAAAAACTTATGCTTTTTTTCAAAGGAATATGAATCTCCGCTGAAATATAAAAAGATGCAATCAGGAAAATTGCATCTTTTTTAACAGTTATTTAAGAATGTATTAACATCCGCTCCAACGCTAATTTCGCATTTTTAGCTATTTCTGGACTTACTTTGATGATATTATTTGTTTCCTCTAATGTATCGAGGCTCCAAACTAAATGCGGCAGGTCAATCCTGTTCATGGTCAAACACGGACACATATGCGGATTTAATGAGATAATCTTTTTATCCGGATGATTTTGAATTAAGCGGTTGACCAGATTCATCTCTGTTCCAATCGCCCAAGCCGTGCCAGGCTCAGCCTTTTCAATTGCGTTTATAATATAACTCGTTGACCCTGCCATATCCGCTAATTCCACCACTTCACGGCGGCACTCTGGATGAACAATAATTTTCATATCTGGATATTGACTGCTTGTATCGTGAACATTCTGAACGGTGAAATTTTCATGAACGGAACAATGCCCTTTCCAAAGAATGACTTTTATTTTTGAAAAATCACCTTCGTATTCCAGCTCATGGTTAATTGGATTCCAAATCGCCATTTCGTCTAAGCCTACACCTAAGTTAACGGCCGTATTTCTGCCCAAATGCTGATCTGGTAAAAATAAAATTCGTTCCTTCATTTCAAATGCCCACTTAACCATCTTTTCTGCATTTGATGAAGTGACCGTTGCCCCGCCATTAGCACCCACAAATGATTTTATTGCTGCGGTTGAATTGACATAGGTTAAAGGAAGAATCGTGTCTCCGAATATCTCTTGGAGCGTTTCCCATGCTCTTTCTGTTTGCTGAATATCTGCCATATCAGCCATAGAACAACCGGCACGCATATCAGGTAAGATGACCTTTTGCTGGTCACTTGTTAAAATATCTGCTGTTTCCGCCATAAAATGAACACCACAGAAGACAATAAATTCTGCTTCTTTATTTTCAGCTGATAATTGTGCCAGCTGTAAGGAATCACCTGTGGCATCTGCAAACTGAACCACTTCGTCTTTTTGATAATGATGACCTGGAATAAACAGGCGTGAACCCAACTGTTTCTTTACCTCAATCACACGGTTTTCGAGTTCTTCTCTCGTCATTTGTTTATATTTTTCAGGAATCATCTTATTTTCTTGTAAAGAGGCCAAGATATTCATTTTACGCATCTCCCTTTTCCCAAAGTACTTTTACACTGATATCGAGGGCTTTATATGAATGAGTTAAGTACCCTAGTGAGATGTAATCTACACCTGTATCGCGAAAATCAGCAATATTGGCTAATTGGATTCCTCCTGAAGCCTCCGTAATGATGTTAGCTGGGACTAATTGAATCAATTCTTTTATTTCATCAGGGGTACGGTTATCAAACATGATAATATCCGCCCCTGCATCAACGGCTTCAATCACCTGTGCTTCCGTCTCTGCTTCGACTTCTACCTTCACCATATGGCCGGCATTTTTGCGAATGGCGTCTACGGCCTTGGTAATCGAGCCAGCAAAGGAAATGTGGTTATCTTTAATCATGACGCCATCATATAAACCAAACCGGTGGTTGTAACCGCCCCCGCAGCGAACAGCATATTTTTCAAACATTCGGAGTCCGGGCGTTGTTTTCCGAGTATCACAAATTTTCGTATGTCCACTATCAAGGGTGGCAACTGTATTTCGAGTAAGCGTGGCAATCCCGCTCATCCGTTGAACAAGGTTCAGGATAACTCGTTCCCCTTTTAATAAGTCGGCAATTTTCCCAGAGACATGGGCAAGCGTATCTCCGTATTTAATTGCTTCGCCATCCTTCACTAACACTTGAATGGTCAGGTCGTTATTTAAGAGCTGAAACCCATTTTTGATAATTTCCGCGCCACAAAAAATACCTTCATCTTTTGCAAGAAAAACAATTTCCCCGTTTGTATCGTCTGCAAAGATTAAATCAGTGGTTATATCCTGTTCCCCAATATCTTCAATAAAAAATTTCTCAAGTTGCGAGCGCAGTTTCAATTTGTTCATCGGACTTCTCCATTCCCTGTTTATAGTTATGAATGATCGACTTCCTTAGCCAACCGTGTTGATCTTCTTTTGGATAATCACTTCTGAAGTGGCCACCCCGACTCTCTGTTCGAATTAAAGCAGATTCTGTGATTAGGCTAGCAGTGATTAGCATAAAAACCTTTGTCATATCTTGAGTGGAACACGTGTCTAAAAGGATCTTTTCGACCTGATATTGCTCTAACCAAGCTTGCTGCTTTTTCAAATTTACCTTATTGCGAACGATTCCAACCCGTTCCATCATTAACGCCTTAATTTTTTCAATCGTTGGTAAAGTAAATTTCTCTTCCTTATGGGGCGGATAATAAAAATAATCTTGAGCTAAAACCAGTGGTTCTTTACTTGCCTCATTGATCCATTGCGACAATTTTTCCCCTTGAAATAATCCTTCCAATAAGGAATTACTAGCTAAACGATTCGCACCGTGCAAGCCCGTGCAGGCGGCTTCTCCAATTGCATAAAGTCCATCAAGTGACGAACGTCCAATTAGATCAGTTTTAATTCCTCCCATTAAAAAATGACTGCCGGGTGCAATAGGAATTTTCCCATCTGAGATATGGATTCCGTTGTCCTCACAAATAGAAGTAATCGAAGGAAATCGTTTCCTAAATTCTTTGATATTGCTTATATCTAAATAAACCTGTTTACCTTTTTTCAGAAAATCATAGATTCTTTGCGAAACCACATGCCTTGGGCCAAGATCTTTTAAAGGGTGTACACCCTCCATAATTTGAGTCCCGTCTTCCGTAACCAGGGTTGCCCCTTCTCCCCTTACAGCTTCCGAAATTAACCCTTTCGTTTCACCGTTTATATATAACAGCGTCGGATGAAATTGGATAAACTCCATATCAACGACATCAGCACCGGCTAAATAAGCCATCGCAATCCCATCGCCACTAACCGTTGGGGCATTTGAAGTGTAAGTATATAACTGTCCGCACCCGCCGGAAGCGATAATGACATGTTTGCCGTAGAACCTTTGAATAGCACCTGTTGATGTTTTGGCTTTAACACCTATACAACGCTTCTGGTCGGAATTTAGGAGTAATTCATAAGCAAAGACATTCTCTTCGACTGTGATATTTTTCTTTAGCTTGAGCTGGCTAATTAGAAACTCCATGACGTTTTTGCCTGTGGCATCCCCTCCGCCATGAACAATCCTCTTTTCGCTGTGTGCCCCTTCCATGCCAAGGTACAATTCTCCCGCTTGATCTTTATCGAAGATATCACCTTGTTGAGCAATCCTCTGAATAAGATTAGGTGCAGCTTGGATAATCTGCTGAACTGTATCTGGATTGTTGTGAAATCTGCCTGCTTCAAGCGTATCGGCAATATGTTTAGAAGGATGGTCATTTGCACCCAGCGCGGCCGCAATCCCACCTTGGGCAAGATACGAATTGGCCGTTCTTAATTTTTCTTTTGTGAGAATCCTCACATTCACATCATCAGTTAATTGTACAGCTAGCTGTAAGGCGGCGATTCCGCTGCCAATAATTAAAACATCATCATTTGTCATTTAATGACCCTCCTGACATAACAGGTGTCTTGACATATATATTTACATAGATTTAAACTAAAAACAAGTATTTTTATAGAAAAGTAGTATTGGAGATGTGGGATGAAATATTTTGATTATGCAGCGACTACTCCATTAGACCCTGAAGCAGCGGAGGTATATTTGAAAGTTGCAACTGAATACTTTGGCAATGCTAGCAGCCTCCATGATATTGGCGGCCAATCTGCTGCCTTACTTGAAAACTGTCGGGAGGAGTTAGCGAATCTAGTTGGAGTCGATAAGACTGGTCTTTTTTTTACAAGCGGGGGGTCTGAAGGGAATTTCTTAGCGATTGAAGCACTTTTGTCCTCGCCTAAAAAGGCAGGGAACCATATTATCGCTGGAATGGGGGAACACTCCTCCATCCATGGTACCCTTAACAGGCTAAAGGAAGCTGGATATGAAATCACACTGCTTCCTCTCGATTCAAATGGTTTGATCAATCTTGAACAGCTCGAAAAGTCGATGAAATCAGAAACGATATTAATGATACTGCAGCATGTTAATTCTGAGATTGGGACGATTCAGCCAATCGGTGAAATCGCAAAAATTTGTAAGGACCACAATATTCACCTGCACAGCGATTTTGTGCAGTCTTTTGGAAAAATAGATCTAAAACCGCTTGCTTCCTTGGTCAGTAGTTTTTCCTTTTCCGGTCATAAAATCTACGGACCCAAAGGAATTGGGGGCGTCTATGTCAATCCGCAAATTAACTGGCAGCCGTTTTTTCCAGGAAGCTCTCATGAAAAAGGATTCCGTCCAGGCACAGTAAATGTCCCAGCGATTGCTGCTATGACGGTGGCTGCCCAGAAAATAACCGGAAGAATTCAAACGGAAAATAGTAAGGATCGATTATTGCGGAATACCTTTATTGGTACGCTTGCTCCAATTAAAGAGAAAGTAAAGATTTATCAAGGTGACGAGAGTTCGCAGCTAGCTAGTATTATCGGGCTTGGAATTTCTGGAATCGAAGGTCAATGGATGATGCTTGAAGCAAATAGGCTCGGGTTTGCCCTTTCAACGGGAAGTGCTTGTCAGCTTGGCATGCAGGCCCCGGCAAAAGTCACGCAGGCACTAGGATTAACGACTGAAGAAGCAAAAGCGTTTATCCGGATTTCCTTTGGCCATTCAACTAGGATGGAGGATGTGATCGAACTTGGGGAAAGCATGGTTAAAATCGTGAATGAATTCAAGGCCGTTTCCGTTATATAAAAAATTTAAACTATGCTAAAATAGGTAAACAGCATTAGATATAGGAGGAGTTTTATGGCAGAGCAAAAAAAAATATTGGGAGAGGAAAGGAGGTCATTAATTTTACAACAGTTAAAAGATAGCCCTGTCCCGCTGACAGGAAGTGAACTTGCCAACCGAACCAATGTAAGCAGACAGGTGATTGTCGGCGATATCACGCTTCTTAAGGCAAAAAATGAACCGATTATTGCAACCAGCCAAGGGTATATTTATTTAAAGCAAAACTCCGGCACTTCCTTTGAACGAACGATTGCATGTAAACATTTGCCGGAAGACACAGAAAAAGAGCTTTATTTGTTAGTGGACCATGGTGTACTAGTGAAAGACGTAAAGATTGAACATAGAATCTACGGCGATTTGACTGCATCGATTATGGTTTCCAATCGCCAAGAGGTTAAACAATTCATAGAAAACATGCAAAAGACCGGAGCTTCCCTATTATCTGAGTTAACAGAGGGAATCCACCTTCATACCATTTCAGCCTCTAGCACCCAAGTCTTAGATAAAGCCGAAGCTGCCCTTAAAGCTGAGGGTTTTATGATTGAATCCTAAAAAATGCTCCGTGCCATAATTGGCGGTGGAACTAGACATCAAAAAAGGACCCGTGCAAGTATCGGGTCCTTTTGTTAATCCAATTCCACTTTCTTCGCAGGATAGCTTCCAAGTAATTTAACACCACAGCCCAATGCCTCTAGCTCAGCGATTGCTCCAGGTATTAAAACGTCATCCAACTTCATTTCGATATCTATAATGAAGAAATAATTGCCAATCCCAGTTTTCATTGGTCTTGATTCAATTTTTGAAAGATTTAATTTTCTCCAGGCAAACGCAGATAGCACCTGATGAAGTGCTCCCGCTTGATCATCCTCAGGCAGTGTAACCATGAGTGTCGTTTTGTAATGGGATGAACCGCTCAAGGTTTGGAAATCAAAATTCTCTTCAGTTAGCACCACAAACCGCGTGTGATTATAGTCAAAATCATGGATGTTTCTTTGCACAATCGACAAACCATATTCTTTGGCGGCCAATTCATTGGCAATTGCGGCAGCCATTAATTCAGGCTGTTCCATGACCATCTGTGCAGCGGCCGCCGTTGAAGACACACTATCAACCGGCACACCCTTTAATTGATTATGTAAAAATTTATGACACTGAGCAATCGCATGGGAGTGGCTGTACACCTTACTTACTTCCCGCCAATTTTCCTTATTATCAGGATGCACCATCAAATGCTGTTTAATTGGTAAAGTAATTTCACCAATAATCGGAATCTGGATAACTTGTGTTAAATAATCTAGTGTAATATTAACAGAGCCTTCTAGCGCATTTTCAATAGGAACAACTGCAAGGTCGACTTCCTTCTCAACGATGGCATCCATACTTGCAGGAATCGTCTGATAGGGCTTAAGTTCAAATCCTTGAAAAACTTTCTTCACCGCTAACTCTGTAAATGTACCTTTTGGTCCTAAGTATCCAACCTTCACTGTTTCCCCACTCCTTATTGTTTTAAAAAGAAAGCTGAGAGCCGGCCGTAGTTTAACTACGCACCTGTTCCCAGCACTTCTATCTTCTCTACAAATTCGAGCTTTCTCAGTTCTTTAAGTAACTCATCTATTTCCATCGTAATGTTCGAAGTGTTTAATGAGAGTGTCACATTTGCCCTGCCTTGCAACGGTATCGTTTGATGAAGAGTTACAATATTGCAGCCTGAATTTGCAACAACACTGAGCAATTTTGACAGCGTGCCTGAGCGATCTTCCAAATGAAAGAAAAGGGAGATAATCTTTTCCTTTTTAATAGTTGAGAAAGGAAAAACAGTATCTCTGTATTTATAAAAGGCACTTCTGCTTAAATCTGCTTGTTGAACGGCATCTGCAATGGAATCTACCTTACCTCGCTCAAGCATTTCCTTGACATCCAGCGTTTTTTTCATCGCTTCGGGCAACACATCTTCACGCACTAAATAAAATTTCTTATCCGTGTTTTCCATTTTTATCACTCTACCTTGATCTCTTCAGGGTCTTTTCTTGTTACTCAATAAACTCAAATTCAAACTCCATTAGCTTCACAATGTCCCCGTCTTTTGCTCCTCTTTCTCTCAAGGACTCATCAACACCAAGACCACGAAGCTGGCGCGCAAAACGGCGAACGGATTCTTCTCTTGAGAAGTCTGTCATCTTAAAGAGTTTATCTGTTTTTTCACCAGAGACGACAAAGCTACCATCCGATTCTCTCGTAATTCTAAAGGCTTCAGGCTCTGCTTCGTGCTTATAAAGGACACGATGGACACCTGTTGTTTCCTCTTCTTCGTGTTCAAGTGGAAATTCAGGTGTTTCCTCAATTTTATCAGCTACAGCATACAATAGCTCACGGAGCCCTTTTCTTGTAACCGCCGAAATCGGGTAGATTGGATAATCTTCTTCAAGCTGCTCCTTAAACTTCTTTAAGTTTTCCTCTGCTTCAGGCATATCCATCTTATTAGCTACAATCACTTGTGGGCGCTCTGTTAAGCGTAGGTTATACTCTTTTAATTCCCGGTTTATCGTCAGGTAGTCCTGATATGGGTCCCTGCCTTCCATCGCAGCCATATCAATGACATGGACAATAACCCTTGTCCGTTCAATATGACGTAAGAATTGATGGCCGAGGCCAACGCCTTCACTTGCCCCTTCTATCAGCCCTGGAAGGTCTGCCATGACAAAGCTTCTGCCATCTTCTGTTTCTACCATGCCAAGATTAGGAACAATCGTTGTAAAATGGTACTCCGCGATTTTTGGTCTTGCCGCTGAAACAACGGATAAGAGTGTTGATTTTCCAACACTTGGAAATCCAACGAGACCGACATCAGCAAGCAGCTTCAATTCAAGAATGACTTCACGTTCTTGTCCAGGTTCACCATTTTCAGAAAGCTCCGGTGCTGGATTTGCCGGGGTTGCGAAGCGAGAATTTCCTCGTCCGCCACGACCGCCTCTAGCAATAATGGCCTGCTGCCCATTCTCAACTAAATCCGCAAGAACTTCCTTCGTGTTTTCATCAATGACGACTGTTCCAGGTGGTACCTTAACAATCATATCCTTTGAACCAGCACCGTGCTGGTTTTTGGACATGCCATGCTCGCCGCGTGGTGCTTTAAAATGACGCTGATAACGGAAATCCATTAAAGTGCGCAAGCCTTCATTTACTTCAAAAACCACATTGGCACCTTTACCGCCATCTCCACCTGCCGGGCCGCCTTTTGGTATATATTTTTCCTTACGAAACGCGACCATACCATTTCCGCCATCTCCAGCTTTTACATAAATCTTCGTTTGATCAACAAACATCTTATTCCTCCAGTCTGCAATTCGAATGAACTTTTGTCACGAAAGTAGCTCAGCTTTCGCCTATTTTTTTTGAATAGGGATAAAAACTTCTACTCCGAGTTCACTTTTTGATAATTCCTTGACCACTACATCCAGTTGGTTGTTAGGGTCAGAAAGGAATGTTTCAATTAATTCACTTTTTATTATTATCCCGCTAAAGTCAAAAAAGAAACGAACTCCCTCTGATTGCGGGTCAATTGATATTGATAAATGATTTTCTTGGAAAGCTTCAATTGCCTCGTTCAAACATTTAAAAAAATGATAAGTCCAATTGGTGATCAGTTCCTCATTCATTTGAAAGGATTCCGAATCCTCAAACACCTCATATTCAAGCTTAAAGGAGTGATTTTCCCAATTAGACTTTAACAGCAACGAAGCAAATAAAGGCATTTTTAAATTTGATAGCTTGGATTCGTGCTGTGTTTCGATAATAATTTCGTCAATCACCGCTTTTGCTCGGTCGATTCGATTTAAATCCAAGTTCCCCTTAATTAATTGAAGCTTATTTAACCAATCATGTCGAGAATGCCGGAGCACCTCAACACTATCCCACTCTTTCTCCATACGTACACTCCCACATTAAGTGTCTCAACACTATTTTGCTGATAGTATATCAAAAAAATTACCATGAGTAAGCATTTTTATGTGATGAAAGATCATTAGAGGCAAAAAGAAGCATCTACGAAGTCATTTTCCTGAAGAAAATAGGGAAGGAAAAATTCGTTATCAAAAAGAAAACTCTAACCAAACAGGTTAGAGTTTTCTTTAGTAATCCTTAAGCTTCTTGAGCTACTGGATAAACGCTCACTTTTTTGCGATCACGACCGAAACGTTCAAATTTCACAACGCCGTCAACTTTTGCAAAAAGTGTATCGTCGCCTCCACGGCCAACGTTTTCACCTGGGTAAATCTTTGTACCGCGTTGACGGTAAAGGATTGAACCACCAGATACAAATTGTCCGTCTGCACGTTTAGCGCCAAGACGCTTAGCGTGTGAGTCACGACCGTTTCTTGTAGAACCTACACCCTTTTTAGATGCAAACAACTGAAGATCTAATTTTAATAACATTTATTCCACCTCCTGCTTTTTGAAGGTAATCTTTATGTGCTTCCCGTATTCTTCTTCAATCGCCCGTAATGAAACAGCCATTCCTTCGAGAAGAAGCTGTACTTTCTCTTCTGTGCTTTCCGGAAGATTTTCTGGAATCACACAGCGGAGAAAACCAGGCTTGTTTTCAAACTCTGGAGTCACACCTGTTAGGGCATGCACTGCATTGATTGTCCCTACAGATACTGCCGAAGCCCCTGCACAAACGATATCCTCGCCATGCTTAGCAAACTTGGCATGTCCGCTCATTGTAAACGAATGAATAGTTCCGGACTCAGTACGATTAATCGTAATTTGAATCATCTATGATCCAACACCTTACGCGTTGATTTTTTCGATGATTACTTTAGTGTAAGGTTGACGATGACCTTGCTTCTTGTGGTAGTTTTTCTTCGCTTTGTATTTGAAAACAGTAATTTTCTTTTGACGACCTTGCTTTTCAATTTTAGCTGTAACCGTAGCGCCTGCAACAACAGGGCTTCCTACTTTTACGTTTTCACCGCCAACGAAAAGAACTTTGTCAAAAGTAACTGTTTCACCAGCTTCTGCATTAAGTTTTTCAATGTAGATAGCTTGGCCTTCTTCAACTTTCACTTGTTTACCACCAGTTTCAATAATTGCGTACATGAACTGCACCTCCTTATAAACTCAGACTCGCCATATACAGGCGCTTATGCTTTCACACAAATCTTATTACCTGTTCTGTGCGGTTGTAGCACGGGTGCTACAAACATAACATTAAAATCCTAACATAAAATAGGCAAAAGTGTCAATAGAAATTTAGAAACATGATTAGGAATCCAACGCTTTTTGGGAAATCTCATTCACATTGCCAAACTGCTTCAAAATATAATAATGGCGGGGGGATGGCTGAACTGAAAAATACAGTTTGATATGGATGAGCTCCTCTAATGCCTCCCGGTGGACTTCATTTGGTCCTAACAACGCCTCTTTTACCTTGTCTGTGGTTTCCACCAAGACTGCCTCAAATTCAGAATAGCGGTGCTCTAAGAGCTCACGCTCAAGCCTGAAGCCAACCGTTTCCGGGCTAAGGATTCTGCCCGTCCCATCACAAACAGGGCATTTGATCTCAAGTGCCTCGGAAAGGGTAACCTTGGTCTTCTTCCTCGTTAGTTGCAGGATGCCAAGCGGTGTAAAGCCAATCATTTTTGTTCGTTTTTGATCCTTGGTTAATTCCGTTTCCATCAGAGTGAGAATCGATTGTTTGTCCTTTTCGCGGGTCATATCAATGAAATCAATGAGGACGATACCACCAATATCGCGGAGACGCAGCTGCCTCACAACTTCTTTTGCTGCCAACTGGTTTGTTTTTAAGACCGTTTCCTGATAGTCCGTCTTCCCGGAAAATTTCCCAGTGTTCACATCAATGATCGTCAATGCTTCCGTTTCGTCAAAAATAAGGTAGGCGCCATGCTCAAGCCAGACGATGCGCTTGAGGGCTTTATCGATTTCATGTTCCATTTTATGTACAGAAAAAATATTCTCTTTTCCATTATAGTAAGTATAGTTCACCTGATTATTTATCTCTTCAAGCTGCTTTTTTAGGGCTAAATCGTCGACAATCACTTCTCCATTCGACATTCTCCCCACTTGGTCCATAATCATTTCGATAAAGGAGTCTTTTTGAAAAATTAGCCCTGGTTTTTTTAAAGCAGCGGCTTTCTGCAAAAGTTCTTCATGGTTTTGGCGCAGGTCTGTTAGTTCAGACAGGATATCTTCTTCTGTATTTGAAATGGCTGAGGTACGGAAAATAATCCCCTCTTCCACTGTTTTCAAACGACTGCCCATCCGGCGAAACGCTGCTTTTTGTCCTTCATCGGTGATTCTTTTGGAAACTGCCACGTAGCGACCTTTTGGCATATAGATGAGATTGGGCCCTTGTATTTCAATAATCCCCGTCACCCGGGCACCTTTGGTCCCCGTTGCATCCTTATTGACCTGAACCAGCATTTTTTCACCCTGGTGGGCAAAGGATGTGACAGACTTTTGTTTTTCGGCAGATAAGAGATACGAGGGCAGCATATCACGGTGTAAATAGGCATTTTTCTCTTCACCAATATCAATGAATACGGCATTCATCCCTGGCAGTACTTTCGTTACTGTCCCATAATAAATATTACCGACCAGAGATCGATGTTCTGGCCGGTCAAAAATGATATTTTCCACACGATTGTTTTTCAGATAAGCAAATCGCTTTTCGCGTGAGTTGTAATTGATAATTAATGTTTCCAATCAAGCGACCTCACTTTTTTTCTTTTTATTATACTCTTAGTTAGTATGAAAATAGAAGGTCGCTGATTTTGTCGGTTAGTCGTTTTTCGGTGAAGTAGGCGTGTAGTAGTTCGTTTTCGTCTAGCATCCCTTTTTCTTTGCCGTCTGCTTCGACGATGATGGGATGTTTGCAGCCGCGTTGGAATTTTTCTAAGACGTGAATTAGCAGCTCCTCTTCATTGGCTTCTATCGGTTTCAAGGTCCGCAGATTGGATTTTTTCCCATAATAACGCTCCAATAAAAATCTCATAAAAATAAAGCGCCGTTGCTTCCATTCGTGGTAAAGCGAGAAATAGAGGAATCCGATGATGACCCAGACATTGATATGGGTCGGGGCTGCGATTGCAATGATCAGCGAAAAGATGGATAGGCTGACCCACGAAAGGATGAGCGTTAGACGATGAGCGTCCGGGAAGGAACTTTTTAATGAGAGCAGTAAGAATACCAGTTTCCCGCCATCTAGCGGCCAAACCGGAAAAAAATTAAACACAAGAATCATTAGATTATAGCTTAAGAATAGTTGAAAAAGGTCTTCAGGCATTAAATTGGCGCTAACCAACCCGTAGGCCAGGGCCACCATCCATACATGCTGGAGCGGCCCGGCAAGAACGACAATCGTCTCTTCTCTTAACGGTCGATTGCCATGCTCATCCATTTCGGCAACCCCGCCAAACGGCAGCAGAGTAATTTTCTTGATTCTCCATGAAAAAAAAGAAGCCGCAGCAGCATGCCCCATTTCATGAATAAAGATAATCCCAAGCAACAAGCAAACCTCAAGGAAATGAGCGGTAACAATGGAAAGTCCAATCACAATCCACAACAACGGATGGATAGTTATCAGCCGGAATAAATATAGAACTCTATTCAAAGCGAATCACCTGGATTGGGTCGATGAAATCATCGCCCTTTTTTATCGCAAAGTAATATTTGCCTTTGGTTTTATCTTCTCCTGCAGACACTGAAACCGTGCCAACCTCTTGTCTTTTTTCGATATACTCATATAAGTTAACCTTGATTTCGTCTAAGTTGCCATACCATGTCTCGGTCGAATCCGAATGCTGAATAATCACTGTTTTTCCTAAATCCTCCTTCACACCTGCGAAGGTAACGATGCCATCATTAATCGTTTGAACAGCTGCCCCTTTTCCTGTTTCAATCATGATACCCTGACCGTTTTTTTCAAAGTTTTCAAGAATTTTCCCCATCGCTGGGACGGAAAATTCCTTTTCAGCCACCTCTTTTTTCCTGGTTTGATCTTTTTCAGAAAATGGCAGGAGTGCTAGTGGCTTTCCAAATTTACTTTCGTACCAGTTGGAAACAGTCGCAAACTTAAAATCCTTTTCCAGCGTTTGGGCGACCACATCTCTAGCAGGCTCAAAAGTAGCCGAATGGTTTCGAAATAGGATAGCTATCACTAGAAACAGGAGGACCGAGGACAATATTTTGAAAAAAAATACTTCCTTCTTAAATAATGGATGCCCGTCATCGCCATTACTGCTTTCTGAAGAAGTAAATTGATCAAATCCATATTTTTCATCGTCACTTGGCCAAGTAATTTGGCGGTCGGGACTTTTTACCGAGGTTGTTCCTTTATCATTTTTTCGCTTAGCGATTCGTCGCCGAATTTCTTCCGGTGTAGACCGAGTCATCCCCATCAACCCTTTTCCCACTAATTTGTACAAGTCTATGTGGGAGAATGAAAGAGTATGTCTGAAAAAAAACAGCCTGTCCACAGGATTGTGGGCAGGCCGCTAGTATTAAAAATAAATTTCTTTGTACTTAGATTAGTGTCTAGCTCCAGCACCCAACGGCTAGTGGACTTCGCTCTTCTCCCTACGATAAGTCAACATCGAATCGCTATCGCTCTCCGTGTTTCCTTTATCTCAGTCGAAGCGCTCCAGTCCATACGCCGCTAAACGGGTACTTCCGCTTTTCGCTTTATCGTACACCGAAAAACTTTTTAAGTTTTGTAAACATACCCTTGTCTGCATTTTCAAGGGATTGCAACGGGATGGATTCACCAAGAATCCGTCTGGCTATATTTCGATAAGCAATCGATGCTTTGTTATTTGGATTGAGGGCAATTGGTTCACCGTGGTTCGAAGCTTTAATCACTTCGTCATCGTCCGCAACGATGCCAATCAGCTCGATCGATAAATGCTGGGTGACTTCATCAATCTCAAGCATATCCCCATTCTTCACCATATGATTTCGAATCCGGTTGATCACTAATTTCGGCGATTCCATATCGGGTTGCTTTTCAAGCAGGCCAATAATTCGGTCGGCATCCCGTACAGCAGATGCTTCTGGCGTGGTAACGACAATCGCCTTATCTGCTCCAGCGATAGCGTTTTGAAATCCTTGTTCAATTCCGGCTGGGCAATCAATAATGATATAATCATAATCTTGCTTTAATTCTAAGATCAGTTCTTTCATTTGCTCTGGCTTCACAGCTGATTTATCAACGGTTTGCGCAGCCGGAAGTAAATATAATAACCCATCAAATCGTTTGTCCTTCACAAGCGCTTGATGAATTTTGCATCTTTTTTCGACAACATCAACCAAATCATAAATGATTCGGTTTTCAAGTCCCATAACAACATCCAAGTTACGAAGACCGATATCGGTATCTACTAGACATACCTTTTTTCCTTGAAGGGCTAATGATGTGCCGATATTAGCAGAAGTTGTTGTTTTTCCTACTCCACCCTTACCGGATGTAATTACTATTGCCTCTCCCACTTTAATGTCCCCCTTCTAATCTCGTTAAATTAGGTCTTAATTGGATTAAAACTTGTAATCTATCAACAATGATTTGACGGTCATCATCGATGTATGCACATTCCATTTCTCGATTCTCATTGCTTTGGATGCTGTCTGGTGCTCTATTTAAACAATCACTAATTCGAAGCTGGGATGGTTTCATACTTGACGCAGCAATGACGGCTTGGTCATTGCCATAGCAGCCGGCGTGGGCTAAACCTTTTAATGTCCCCATTATAAAAATGTTTCCGCCTGCAATCACCGTTCCACCTGGATTGACATCGCCAATTAATAGCAGGTCGCCTGGTACTTCGAGGACTTGTCCTGAACGGATAATTCTCGAAACCGTCACGACCTCCGTTTCGGCCAGTAACCTTCCTGCTTCTTCCTTTGTGATTACGTTTGATTCAATATCATCAACTTCAAAATTCTTCTTTTGACGAATTAAGTCTTTTAGCTCTCCCTGCTGCGATTCCGTTAGATAGCGGTTGCCAATTTCCACCTTGACTGAGGTTAATTGACGCTCATCCTGTGTCCTGGCATTTGCAGAAAGCTTATGGTCTAGTTCCCTTTTAAGTTCTTCGTAGGAACAGCTATCGTCAAGATGAAGGACGAGACCTTCCTTCGTTCCTTTTATTGTAACATTTTGCCGTTTTTTCATGGAGAAATTTTCACCTCATAATAAGAAAGCAATTTCGAAACTTGCATAATTCATTCGTTTCATAGGGATTTGCAAACCCGCATGCTTATTTCGAATCAAAGTACATATCATACTTTAATAAAAATTCGACACGATGCGTCCATTCTCCTCTTTTTATAAAAGGCTATTTTCGCATAGATTGTTGTTTTTCGTATAAGTTCATCAACCCGTATAACTTGATGCTTCGTGGCATCTTTTCGTATGAACATTTGCGAAAATTGCCTAGAAACTTAGTAAATGACCTTTATTAAGCTCCAAAAGCAACAAAGTTTACGAAAAGAGCCTTATAAAAAAATCATTCTGTCCTCATTGCTTCCGAATGTTTTTCAAATAACCACTTTAATGGATAGGCGGCAATCAGAGTAATAGCTGCATTTAGTAATAGGGTTGGGTAAAAGCGCAGGTTAATAAAACCCATAAAATCAAGGTCTGTTACATGGATTAAAAAGTTCATTTCATACACGCCAATCTCTAATAACGAGATACCGAGCAGGCTAGCAAGAAAAGCAGTGATAAGGTTTGCTTGGAAAACCTGCAGTAATTTATAAATGAGGTACGAGATAAATGGATAAAGGAAAAAGTAAATACCGATAATTTCGACATAAACAATGTCAAATAAAAGGCCGAAGATGGCCGCATAAATAATCCCATGCTTTTTTCCGACAAAAATTGTAAGAAACAACAGGGATATGAATAGAAAATGGGGTACAAAAATTCGTTCAAAACCAAAAATCTTCGCCGGTAAAAACTCAACAAACAGACTTTCTAAAATAAAAAGGAAAAGAAACAAAAGAGGAAGAATGAATTTTCTCAAAACTCCCTCACCTTCCCATCAGATATTTCAGATTTAACAGGCTGAGTCATTAATCTATTAATGACAATCACATTTTCAATATCATAAAAGTCCGCCCCTGGTTTTACCAAGGCCGTTTGATTTAAACCGTACTGGTCAGGTCTAACATCAACGACTTTTCCAATCATCAACCCTTTTGGAAAAACACCACCTAAACCGGAAGTAACAACGGTTTGACCTTTTTCTACTTTAGAACCAGAAGGAATTGCCTTAATTAACAGTAATTTTTGTTTGTCATCAAAACCTTGGACAAATCCATAGACATCTTTTTTCCCTTGGACGACCGCTGAGATTCGATTTTTTGGATCCATGGCACTCAGCAGCTGTACGGTTGAACTAAATTGGGTTACATTTTTTACTTTTCCAATTAACCCGGTTGCGGTAACAACCGCCATATCTTTTTTAATGCCGTTTAGTTTGCCTTTGTCGATAATAATCATTTCATGCCAACGATCAGGGTTTCTGCCAATTACAGTAGCCGGTAATGGTTTGAAGTCTCTCAGGGTTGTTTTTTCACCGAGAATGTCACGCAGTTCTTGATTGTCTTTAGTCAACTCTTGGACTTGTGCTTCGAGATTGACAAGATTTTCGATCCGCGATTTTAATTCCTTATTCTCACCGTATGTATCTTGCAAATCCTGGAGATTTTCAAAAAAGCCTGCAACAAAATGGGTAGGCTTTGAAACCAGGGATTGAACCCAGCCGGTCGTATCTTTAACAAATTGCTCCGGCCAGGATAGTTTACTTCTCTCCCTTAAAGAAAACCCAATCAATGCCACGAGAACAATGATGCTGACAAGCAAAATAATCAGACGTTTATTCAGAAAGAACTGTGGCATGATTATACACCTCTATTTTTCTAGATAAAAAGTATAAGTAGTTTTTAAACATAGATATATGTCCAGCTCCACCGTCTAGTGGACTTCGCTAAACGGACGTTTCCGCTTTATCGAGAATCTCGTGTTTTGTTCCTAAATAAATGAATATGATCCAATGCTTTTCCTGTTCCAATTGCTACGCAATCGAGTGGATTCTCGGCAATTAGGACCGGCATCTTTGTTTCTTCACTGATGGCTTTGTCCAAATTGCGAAGCAGCGCGCCCCCACCAGTTAGGACAATTCCACGGTCCATAATATCGGCGGCAAGCTCTGGAGGTGTTTTTTCCAACGTGTTCTTGACTGCTTCAACAATCGCATAAACCGTATCGCGTAATGCGCCGGCAATTTCTTTAGCAGTTATTTCAATCGTCTTTGGCAGACCTGTTAATAAATCCCGACCGCGAATTTCCATATTTTCAACACCATCAGGTTCCCCTGCGGAGCCGATTTCCATTTTAATCGCTTCTGATGTCCGTTCACCAATCATCAAATTATAATTTTTTCTGATATAAGTAATAATCGAATCGTCCATTTCATCACCAGCGACACGAATCGAAATGCTAGTAACAATTCCGCCTAATGAAATGATGGCAACTTCAGTAGTTCCTCCGCCAATATCAACGACCATACTGCCGGTTGGCTCCCAAACAGGCAAATTAGCGCCAATCGCTGCCGCAAATGGCTCCTCAATTGTATAGGCATCCTTTGCGCCTGCCTGTCTAGTCGCATCGATAACCGCTCTTTCCTCAACCGCTGTTATTCCCGATGGAACACAGACCATCACATAGGGATTGCCTGTAAATACGTTTTTTCCCTTCTGTGCTTGACGAATATGGTGCTTCATCATTGCTGCTGTTGTTTCAAAATCAGCAATGACTCCATCCTTCATCGGCCTAAGGGCAACGATATTCCCTGGTGTTCGTCCAATCATATTTTTCGCGTCGTTACCAACCGCAACAATAGTTTTCGTATCTGTCTGCATCGCCACAACCGATGGCTCGCGTAAGACAATTCCTTTTCCTTTTACATAAACAAGGGTATTCGCAGTTCCCAAGTCAATCCCAAGATCTCTGGCTCTAATTCCAAACATAATTTTGTATCTCCCTTTCTTCTGATACGTATTGCAATAACTCCAATAGGTAGGTAATCACTTTAATATCATGTCTTTTTACTCAATTATTTATCTCTTTACTAATTTAAATAGTCCTAAAAAACCATAACCAATATTATAACGCAACGTTAAATAAAATCATAGTTTATAGATAACCTTTTTCCTTCAGACTCACAAACTTATTCTCCCCAATGATCAAATGATCGAGGAGGTCGATGCCAATGATCTTTCCGCATTCAACCAGCCTTTTCGTCACCTCAATGTCCTCACGGCTTGGCGCCGGGTCGCCACTAGGATGATTATGCGCTGCAATAATCGAGGCCGCTGACCGCTTTAATGCCTCGCGGTACACCTCTCTAGGGTGAACGATTGAGGCATTTAAGCTGCCAATAAAGATGGTTTGTTTATGGATGACTTGATTCTTTGTATTTAAATACATACAAACAAAATGCTCTTGTGATAGAAAGCGCATATCATTCATCAGATACTTGGCACCGTCTTCCGGCGAGCGGATGACATACCGGTCCTTATAGTCGAGGTTCGATATTCTTCGGCCAATTTCTACGGCCGCAAGGATTTGAATCGCCTTGGCCGAACCAATGCCTTTGATCTCGGTCATTTCTTCCAAGCTCGCCCCTTTTAAGAGCCTTAACCCCTCAAAATGGGTGAGCAGTCGATTCGATAGCTGCAGGACCGATTCGTCTTTTGTTCCGGTCCTGAGCAAGATGGCAATCAATTCATGATTCGATAAGCTTTGTGGGCCATGTTCAATAAAACGTTCCCTGGGCCGTTCATCTTGCGGGAAATCACGGATCATTAATGTATTGGTGGACACTTTTTTCCCTCCCTTTTTAAAAGGAGTTAATGAACAAAAAAGTTTAATACGGCAACTGGTAGCCTGCCTTTTTCAATTCTCGAATCGTTCTTGAAACCGGCAGACCCACAACCGCAAAATAGTCTCCATTTATTTTTTTGACAAGCATACTTCCGAGCTGCTGAATTCCATATGCACCTGCTTTATCAAGCGGTTCACCACTTTCTACATATGCCCGTATTGAGTCGTCCGTTAACTCCCAAAACCATACTTCTGTTTTTTCATAAAACATTGTAGTTCCTGTTGGAGACACAATCGAAACTCCTGTGTAGACTTCATGCTGCCGACCTGACAAACTTTTTAACATCGTAAAGGCTTCTGCTTCATCTGCGGGCTTACCTAAGATTTGATTATCCGCAACAACAATTGTGTCCGAGCCAATCACATAGGCGGTTGGGTTTTCTTTAAAAACTACCTGCGCCTTACGATCGGCTAACTCCATCACTACTTCTTTAGGAGAGAGAGCCGGATCAAAACTTTCATCAACTTCACTACTGGAAATCGCGAATGTTAAACGGAGATTTTCTAGAAGTTCTTTTCGCCGTGGAGAAGAAGAGGCTAAAATGAGGTTCTGCATTTAATCACCTTACCTTTTTGGTACGTATTAGGGAGATACAATTCAATCCTATCAGAAATTGAAACAGCAAACAATTTTTATATTATTAAATTTTGATGGAATTTGTAAAAATATGCAGAATCCTATGACCTATGTTACATGAAAAAGGCCCATCCAGATTCGATAGGCCTTATTTCCCGGAAAATAGCGAGGGCTGTCGGATATTGATTACTTAGAAAAATAGAGCGACAGGAAGTTTAGCAAATGCTGTTGAGCGTCACTAAGATTGTTTGTGTCCTTTGAGTCTTGAAAGGCTTTAACTTTTCCTTCTGCACTAACTAATTCTGCTTTTAAATCCTTTAACTTTTCATTTTTCACATTACTTTTTAATTGGTCTTCAATGTCGGATAGAGCTTTACTTGCTTCCTCTGGAAGATCCTTGGTCAAGAGGGCATTTGAAGTTGTCAGCGATAGTGTCTGATAAATGGTCGGTACTGCTTTAATTAGAGTCTTTTCTTTATCTGTGACGCTATTAAATTTCTTTTCATCTAATAACATCGGCTTGGCAAAGACATCCTCAATTCCATTTTCTTTATATTGGGCTCCAAGTGATTTAGCCGCTTCAATTGAATCGGCCACACCAAGGAATAAAAAGTACTTTCCATCAATTTCTACAGTTTGAGATGGCACGCCTTTCGAGGCTAGATTAGAAGAGGTTTCCTTGGCACCCGCTTCCGATGAAAAAACCCCGCCTTGAATGACATAAGAAGTTACTTGAGCGATCGCAGCTGATTTATTCTTACCTTCAGTCGTTTTAGGTTCCGTGTTAGCAGGCTCGTCAGTAACGACTGCTGGTTCGGTTACCACCGTCTTGTTAGATGGTGGTGCGATGACTAACTTTAGCATGACCACCCCGATTGTGGTTCCGATCAGAATGGCGAAGGCAGCAGAAATTAAGATCTTTCCTATAGGCCGGCCGCTTTTCTTCTTGGTATTCTTGGTATTCGCTGTGAAGGTCGTTATTTTTGGTAGGGTCTTTTTTTTGCTAGTTTGACTTGGAATAATTTTAAAATCCTCGATGTCATTTTCGGAGGATTCAGGAATAATCCAGTCAAAACTTTCATCGACAGATTCTTGTGCCGCTGCCGTTTCCAGGAAGATATCCGGTTCTGGTAGATTTGTATTTATTTTTATTACTTTAGGAATGGGGTCGCTGCTTTCTTCCGTATCTTTTTTTGGAGGAACTTCCTGATGGGTTGGGTTTTCTCTATTTAATTTAATCTTGATTGTATTGCCTTTATTAGGCTTGTCCACTAAACCGTACTCCTCTCTCTTCCGATGAGTCATTGGTTTCATCCTATCATAAAGGCAAAAAAAAATAACAAGACTTTTGTCGTCTTGTTATCGTAGACTTTCGCCAAATTATTTACTAGTTTGTCATGGTGTTAATTATGGCTGCGTCTCGGTTGTTGCTGAGAACTGGCTTAATGGATTATCTTTACCCGCTGGTTTAGGGGCATCGATTTTCGGAATCTCCGCAGCAAGATCATCTAAACTTGGCATGTAAAACGCAGAGAATGTCAAACTATAGGTTAATGGCGGTTCTTCTTGATCTAAACTTGTAATCTCTTCACCGCCTGAATAACTAATCGATTCAACCACGATAATCCGCTTCAAAGATTCAAGTGTTTCAACAAACTTCTCCAATTTCTCATAGCTGGGTGATTCAACACTCAGTGAGACTGTCATCTTCTTCATGCCAGCAGTTTGGTTCGCGGCCGCTTGTTGTGCTGCCGTGTCCTGATTGGCTGTGGCTTGATTCGTGTCAGTTTGATTGGTAGTAGTTTGTTGACCTGTAGCGTTTTGGGCATTTGCTTGGTCAATAGTCGTACTAACATCCGCGTCTTTTGAAAAACTCATCGAGCTAATCTTACTATTTGACAGATTTTCTGCCTTTTCTAAGTCTAAAATAAGCTGTTCCTGAAGCGGCTTTACAGGTAATATCTTCTGTAATTCCTTCGTATCTTCAGAAGTTTTTTTTGTATCTTCAGCCTTTTTTTGACTTACGATTTCCAATAGTTTTTGTTCAGACTCAAGTGACTGCTGCTTAATACCTAAATCTGATTTTAAAGGAGATAGCTTAAAGAATTGAGCATAAACAATGAGAAATACGACTATAAGAGCAACGATCCCTATAATTACGCTGTCTTTTTTTGAGAAACGGAGCTTCATGAACTAGTCACTCCTTCCTCATTTTTCTTGCTCTTCTTAATGTTCTTTTTAACGGTTTCTTTATTTAGCTTTATTTCAAATGACCCTGTATAGCGTGGTAGGATATTATCATTCACTTTCTTACTCGTAGTATTGTTTGAAGCTGTGGTTGAGTTTGAGACAGTATTCGTATTTGATGTTGCGGCAGACGTAGTTGTTTGCTCACCTGTTGTTCCTATCGTGGAATTCGTTTGACCATTAGTAGTGGCAGTCGAATTCTGGTTTGACGCATCATTTTGATTCGTTTGAATCGTTTGATTCGTTGTTTGCGTTGTTGAATTATTTGATGAATTCGTTTTGTTTGATTGACTAGTTGTTGCAGATGTTGAGTTAACAGACGTCGACTCTGCAGTTGCTGCAGCGGTTAATGAACTCAAACTTGCTTCTTCAATCCATTTTGATTCATTAAGATTATCTAAAAAGTACGCAGCTTCTCTAGCACTATCAAATTGCACTGTTAACGAAATCGTCCCAGATTCTGTATATGCAAAGTTCTGGATAAAACCACGTTCAGGTAACAATGATGTCAAATGGCGCATGACAGGAATGGTCTGAATCGGATATTCATTTGCCCACTCGATGGCACTCTTTAATTGATTAACAGAGCTAGTAGCTACCGCTGTTTCTGTACTTTTATTTTCTTTTTCAGCAATCTTTTTTGTCATTGAAATTTGTCTATCCAATGAGGCGATGGTACTTTTAACAGCATTGGTCTGCCAAAGGTAAAAGGCACCTACAAGTAACAATAAAGCAACCAAACAAGATAAAGTGATGATAAAGCCGATTTTTTTCGGTTCCTTTTGGGGAAGCAGGTTAATTTCTACTAACATTATTGCACCCCTTTTAACGCGAGACCTAAAGGTAGTAATAAACTAGGAGGCAGAATAACTTTTTTATCTGGTTCAAGAGAAATCATATCGATAGGCACGTCAAATCTCTCTTTCATTTCATCGTAGATTGCTGTCAGCATCGGATGGTCACCGTTCAATAAGAACTTGGTGATATCACTTTTTTCATTGTTAAGTGTATAGCGGTAAAAGTCGCTTAACTTATTAATCTCTCTAAAGATATCCTCAAATTGAATCACTAACTCTTCTGTTTCGCCTGTATACTTAAATATCAATTGCCCAGCCATGTCCGTCTTTACATCCCATAGGTCGACATTAAATGGGATAGCAAATTGACGCATCACAAGCGGAACATTTTGTTCAAATATACATAGATTCACACTCGTTAAGTCAAATTGTACAGAGAATAGAACTTCATTTGCACTTGTTTGGTCAAGTTGATGATACAAACGGTACAAAGCAAGCGGGGAAATATCTGCCGCAATCGGGTTAAGCTTAAGTTTTGATAGTAAGTTTGCATACTCCATTACCTGATGCTCCGGTGCTACAAATAAAAGTAAATCCCTTGTTTTGCCATCACTTTCTAGTGAATAAAAATCAAAGACCGGTTCTTCAAATGGTAAGTGGATACTAGAACCAAGCTCTAAATAGAGATATCCCTGAATTTCATCATCCTGTATTTCAGCAGGAATCGAAACTTTCCGGATAATTACGAGCGGGTCTGGCACTAGAAAGCGAACTTGCCGTCTTTGAATTTTCCATTCTCCGATACACTCTTCCAAAATGTTTGCCAAGGAATCGATATCCGTAATTTTCCCATCGCTAATAATACCAGGGGGGAGAAACCGTTCGTTCCATCTTTGGGCAGAAGGTGGATTCGTCTGCTTTAATTCAAGCAAACGAATCGAATGATCATTCAAAACCAGATTAATTATTCGGTTTTTAGGTGTGAAAAGGGAAAAAGCCATATAAAAAACCCCTTAAGTTTTTATCCTTGATTAAGGAAATGTATATACAAATCAATTAATTCCGATCCCCAATAATACGCTGTCAATGTTCCGGCGGCAATAAACGGTCCAAAAGGAATTGGCTGCCGTCTTTTGACGATTTTAAAAATTAAGGCCACCCCGCCGATCACAGCTCCGAATAATGTCGATAGAAAGAAGGACAATAGTACTAGTTTAAATCCTAATACCAAACCAATTAATGCGTAGAGTTTCACATCTCCAAAACCCATTCCGCCTTTACTGACAAGAGCAATGATGAGGAGAAGAGTAAAACCGGTTACAGCTCCTAAGAGGCTGTCCCACCAAGGGGATAACGGCCAAATAATCCGTTCCAATAAAAAAATCCCTGCAAACCAGATCAGAATTTTATCAGGGATGAGCATATAGTGAATATCTGAAACTATGATTATCATAAACATCGAGATTAGTGTTAGTGCTACCACAAACTCACCAGACCAGCCAATAACTAATGGTGCTGTCATAAACAGTAATCCAGTAAGTAATTCAAAAATTGGATAGATAGGAGAAATCCGCGACTGACAGCCGCGGCATTTTCCCCCTTGGAGCAAATATGAAATTACTGGAATAAGTTCATATGGTTTTAATTGATGACCGCAGGCTGGACAGGCAGACCTTGGCGCGACAATTGATTTCTTCACAGGTACTCGAAGACCTACCACATTAAAGAACGAACCCAAAGTTATTCCATATATGAAACATAACATTAATAATATTTCAATCATATCTTACTTTACGGAGCTTCTCTTTAATGATTTTTCTGAAACAGCTCCAGAACCTGATTCGTCTGCAGAAGTTCCAATTTTCTTTTTGCTACCGTCAAGGTAAACCATATAAGTTAGTTTCCCACTTGTGTTTACTATTACTACTGCAGAAGTATCTTTGTAACTACCACCATCTGGGTCTTCCATTTCCTCCAGATATTGATCATCAACTAATGTTTTTAAAGTGATTACTGCTCCTGCTGGATCAGTCGCATCCTTAATTCCACCTGTCACATCATCCTGGATATCTTTGTCACCAGAGTATGCTAGTTTTGCAGAATTAATCATCTGCTGAGCATTTGCTACATGGGCATCTTTTTTGCTGTTATTAATTAATCCTAAAATACTTGGAATTGCAATTGCTGAAATAATTGCTAGAATAACAATTACCGCTAGCAATTCTATTAACGTCATACCTTTTTGTTCTTTTAGCTTATTTTTTAACTTTTTAAACATACTTCCATCTCCTTATGGTTCTATGAACCTATTATTTTAGTCTCTTGTATTATACAGTAATTTACATGTAGAAGAAAAGAGAATATTTGTACTCGCTGTTTTTTTTTATCATTTTTTGAATACTTTTGTAACTTATTGCCCCATATTCTGAAATTGGTCGAACATAGCGAATTGTGGCACCATTATTGCTGTAACAATCGTACCAACAATCCCTGCTAGAAATACTATCATTAATGGCTCTATTAAGGATTTTAGACGGTCTGTTCCAGTATCAACTTCTTTTTCGTAGAACTCTGCTATTTTTGAAAGCATCGTATCAAGAGCTCCAGTTTCCTCACCTATTGCAATCATCTGCGTTACTAGAGGGGGGAACGCCCAATGGTCTTTCATCGGTCCCGTCATTGATTGTCCCTTTTCAAGAGCATTCCTTGAATCTAGGATAACCTTTGCAATTACTTCATTTTCAACTACCTTCTCAACGATGGACATTGCTTGAAGGATAGGAACCGAGCTGGAAAATAATGAACTTAGGGTTCTCATCATCCTAGCAAGCGCAGCCTTTTGAAGCAAATTTCCAAATACAGGAATTTTCAAAAACAAATAATCCATGTAGTATTTCGTTTTTTTATTTTTTTTAAAATAGGTAAATAATAACACAAATAAAAGAATAATAAGAACTATTAACCACCAAAAGGATTGCACGAAATTACTAGCATTAAGGACAATTCTTGTTATTGCTGGTAGTTCTCCCCCCATATCATCAAACATTTTTGCAAAAGTAGGGACAATCGTAACAAGTAAAAATATTACAACAGCAATAGCAAGA
Source organism: Neobacillus drentensis NBRC 102427 (assembly GCF_001591445.1). Lineage (GTDB taxonomy): Bacteria > Bacillota > Bacilli > Bacillales > Cytobacillaceae > Neobacillus > Neobacillus drentensis. The sequence continues at coordinate 140,429 of NZ_BCUX01000009.1, forward strand.
ATTCCAACTACAATTGGATATGATAGAGCAGAAACAATTTTTTGCCTGGTATAATGTTGCTTTTCGAAATGCTCTGCTAGTCGATCTAATGTCTCATCTAAATTCCCACTAACTTCACCTGCATTAATCATGTTAATAAACATCGAGTTAAATATTTTCTTATGCTTTGATACTGCTTCTGATAGAGGGTTTCCCTCTCGTAATTCTTGTTCTATATCAAATAATGCTTTTTTTAAAGCCTTACTCTCTGTCTGTACAGCCAAAATAGCTGTAGCTTCAACAACCGTAACCCCTGCTTTAATAAGTGTTGAAAATTGCCTTAAATAAATGACAAAATGTTCAAGTTTAACAGGTGCTCCTAATGAAATATCCTTTGTCATTAGAGTCTCGGGTACTTGAGTCATTTCAATGACCCTAATTCCCTCCTCCTTCAGCTTTTCCATTGCTTCCCGCTTGGAACCTGAGTTCACGGTGCCTTGCCGTTTTCCTTTACGATCACGTCCAGTATATTTAAATCTAGCCATTCATCATCATCTTTTCATGTAAGTATTGCGATGCCACTTCCTTTTGGATAATGTTTCGATCAATAAGGTCTCTAATACTCATTTCAAGCGTATGCATACCCTGCGCTCGGGACGTTTGCATTGTACTTTGAATTTGGTGAACCTTTTCATTTCTAATTAGATTTGCAATTGCAGCGTTGTTAACCATTATTTCAGTTGCTGCTTTTCGGCCTTTTTTATCCACTGTCGGAAATAAACGTTGAGAAATAACGCCTACTAATACAGATGCTAACTGTACACGAATTTGTGGCTGTTGCGCAGATGGGAATACATCAATGATACGGTTAATTGTCGTCGGTGCACTTGAAGTATGAAGCGTGCCCAGAACAAGGTGGCCAGTTTCTGCGGCCGTTATTGCAATAGACATGGTTTCTATGTCACGCATCTCACCAACAAGAATAACATCTGGATCCTGTCGAAGTGCGCCCTTTAAACCACTGGCATACGAATTGGTATCAAAACCGACTTCCCGCTGATCAATAATTGAGTTTCCATGGCGATGTAGATATTCGATTGGGTCCTCCAACGTAATAATGTGCTTTCGCATTGTTCGATTCATATAATCAATCATTGAAGCAAGTGTCGTTGATTTTCCGCTTCCTGTTGGTCCCGTAACAAGTATTAACCCCTGAGGCTTCTCTACAAGCTTTGATATGATATCAGGTAAGTCTAACTCTTCAATTGTCGGTGTTTTCGATGCAACCGTTCTTAGGGCAATTGAAACGCTTTTTCGCTGATGATAAGCATTGACACGAAAACGAGAGATTCCAGGTACACCATATGAGAAATCTAGTTCCCCCTTCTCCTTGAATAACTCCCACATACCTTCAGGGATAATTGCTTTAGCCATTCCCTCTGTATCATCTGGCATTATTTTATCTGTTCCGTATCTTCTTAGATCACCATTTATGCGCAAGACTGGTGGAGATCCCACTGTTAAATGAACATCAGAAGCTTTATATTCAATCGCAGCACGTAATATTGCGTCAATTTTCACTTTCATATTAATTTCTCCTACTCCAGAATAGCAACTTTTAATACTTCTTCGGTTGTGGTTAAACCTTGTTTTATTTTTAATAAACCATCATCTAGTAAAAAGATCGTTCTATTTTTATTAGCCAATTCCTTCATTTTTTGAAACGTTTCGCCGTTCATCATTGCTCGACTCATTTCGTCATTTATGACCAATACTTCATGGAGAGCAAGCCTGCCTTTATAGCCTGTCATACTACAGGATGAACAACCTTTTCCTCGGGTAATTTTGTCAATCTTCATTCCACGTTTGGCAAAAATCTCTACCTCCCGCTTTGATGGTTCTTGAATTTCTGCACAATCACGACACACTTTTCGGACAAGTCGCTGAGCGACAATTCCACTTAAAGAAGAGGCTAACAAAAATGGTTCTACTCCCATGTCAATCAGCCTGGTAACTGTTCCAATTGAATCATTAGTATGAAGAGTACTTAATACTAAGTGGCCGGTTAACGAAGCACGAATTGCCACTTCAGCCGTTTCTTTATCACGGATTTCTCCGACCATGATAATATTCGGGTCTTGACGGAGTATTGATCTAAGTCCAGCAGCGAAGGTCATCCCAACGTTTTGATTCACCTGAATTTGGTTAATTCCTTCTAATTGGTATTCAACTGGATCTTCAATTGTAATGATATTAACTGCCTCGCTGTTTAGTTTATTGAGAGCCGCATAGAGGGTCGAGGACTTCCCTGATCCTGTTGGCCCGGTAATAAGGACAATGCCTGTTGGCTTTTCAATCATCTCAGAGAATCTCTTCATATTTAAGGAATTGAAACCAAGTTTGCTTAAATCATTTAAAGTCGATCCCATGTCTAGGAGACGCATAACAATTTTCTCACCGTAAACAGTTGGTAGCGTTGAAACACGGAGATCAACAGGATGAAAGTCGAGATTCAGCTTTATTCGCCCATCCTGTGGGACCCTATGCTCAGTGATATCAAGATTAGACATGATTTTAATTCTAGCTGTTAATACACTTTGCATATTTCGAGGTAGAACACGTTCATTCCGTAAAACACCATCAATTCGGTATCGGACAACTACCTTTGTCTCTTGTGGATCGATATGAATATCACTAGCTCTTTGAATGACAGCATTGATCAAAATTTGATTAACCAAACGAACAATCGGTGAATTTTGATCGGTTACATCCTCATTTCTGTCCCGATCATTTAGTGGAAGTTCGTCTAGTAATTCATCGAGTCCATCATCAACATCATAATATTTATTAATGGTACGGAGAATATCATCCTTCGTAGCAATGGCGGGCTCAATATGGAAACCCGTCGACAACCGTAAATCGTCAATCACGATAAAATCCATTGGATTTGCCATCGCTACAAAAAGCTTATTTCCATCCCTTTTTAACGGAATAATTAGATTCCTTTTTGCTGTTTCTTTTGTGATCAGTGAAAAAAGATTCGTATCAAATGGAAAATGAAACAGGCTTACGTGTGGAATACCAAGTTGATATTCAAGCACTTCCACTAGTTGCTGTTCCGTTAAATAACCCCTTTGTAAAAGGGCATCTCCAAGTTTTTGACTAGAATCCTTTTCATCTAATGTGGTCTGGAGTTGCTCAGGAGTAATCAGTCCTTCTTCAATTAATAAATCACCAAGTTTTTTTCGTGCTTGCCTCATTTTACATCCCTGCTTTTATTTTGGTTGTTCATTTGGCTTACCCCATAGGTCATTGTCATTAGGATCTTGTTGGGTAGTATCAGTAGTTGTAGTCGGTTCACTTCCATCCGAAATGGATGGATTGTTGGTTTCGGTACTGCTATCAGCTTGATTACCAGTGGTATCAGTCGTTTGGGTACCTGCTGGTGCGCTGCCAGCCAATCCATGAATTTCAATCTGATATGACGGAGGATAATAATCCTCTGAAATCAGTTCACTTTTAAGGAATTGGTCACCTTGATAAACTTCCCTGTAAACCCTAACAATTTGACCCTTCTTTCCTTTCGTTTGAATCTTAGATTTTTCTGGGAGAAGAAGCGGACTATATTGAATGATTGTCTTAAATGCTAACTTTTGTTCGTCTTTAGTACTAATTTGATATTTATAGACTAACTTTTCACCCTTCAAAGTAACCTTCATCTGCTTGTCTTCTAAGGTAAGTTTAAGAATATACTTTGCTTTATTGGGATTTGTTATCACTAAGTCTGCCTTTTTTGTTAAATTTACTTTAGCTTCGTATCCAAAACTAGAATAACTAGGTAAAGAGCTGCTAATGTTTCTTTCCACTATCGAAAAGTTAGAAGGTAGTATCGCTTGATAGATTCCGGTAGCAATGATGTTTAATGAATCTACGTCAGTAATTTTTTGTTTTTTAGCAAAATCTAATAGTGAAAAAGATGCACCTTCTGGAATTTCAATTTTAGGGTTGTTATCAATTATGCTTTGCAAAGCAAACGGTAATTCCTTCATCGTAATTACTGCAGAATTTAAGACAGCATCCTTTTCTGTTTTACTAGCAAGTAAGAAGTCTTGATGCAAATCTAAGGTCTGTAAACCAGATTCAAATAGTACACTTGTTGAATTTAAACTATTCGTAAGCTTGTCTAAATCAACATCACTAGAATTTAATTGAGGAAATAAAATTCCAAGTTGCTCCCCAACTTTTAATTTATCAACCGTAATATAAGCAGAATTTTTTTGCCCATCCTTTAATGAATCGATCGTTTGCTGAGAATCTAAGTGGAATTGGTTTAAATCAAATGAAGCTATTTTTTCCCCATATTGCAGGTTAATAGATGTATCTTTAAGCCAGTCCACGTACTTTTCCTCTAATAGACTTTTAGCTTCATCCTCAGTCTTACCTGAAACATCTAAAGCACTGATAGTAGTACCATCTGAGAATTTCCCGTCTACATTTGTAACTATTTCAAATGCTTTCGCACCATAAAGGGAGAAACTAAACATAAATGCCGTACTAAAAAGTAAAACAACAAACAATTTGATCATTTGTTTATTCTTGCCCAAAATATTTGCCTCCCTTCAAACACTCACATTATACTTCAACAAGTAATCTATTATATATACAAGTATTGTAAGTTATTTTTGTAAACTTACCTTTTCTTTCGGAGTAATTTCATCCAAACTGTCATCACGTTCTGCTGCTACTTCTTTTTGCGCAAGGAGAAAATCGAAAATAGAATCATCTAAAGGCTCTTCTTCCTCCTCGTTAAGCTGTTCAGGTTTTTCATCCTCAACTGTTATAGGTGAGAGTTCAAGCAGATCCTCTTGCTCAGATTCAATCTCTAGTAAACTTTCAATATCAGATAAATAGCCGTTTTCCTGGCCTGTAACTTCAGGTTGGTCATTTACAACTACTTCTTTATTTCTTTCTAGTAAGAATGAAATGTCCTCATCAATTGTTTCCGAATCAGCATCTGTTATTTCCTCACCATTAGACATTACTAGCGAGGGACTTAACTCTATCTCCGCTTCTTTTACTTTATTAATATTTGAGATATCAAGTAAATCTAATTCCTCGACAATTTCTCCCAAATTACCATCACCAATTTTATCGTCGTGAGCAATTTTATAATTTTCTAATTCCTCTACAATACTTTCCTCAATATTGGAGATTTCGTTGAATATTACTTTTCCCATTCGATTATTTATAAAGTATGCTGCAATAAAGACCAGTGCAAGAAGCATTATTGCAGTCTGCCACAATGGAAAAATTGTTGAAGCTGAAATCCCTCCAAGTGACAGAATAAAGCTGACAAAAGGAATTGTAAACTTTCCTTTAATAGTAAGACCTAATGGTAAAAAAATTATAAATAGTATTAAAATGAATACAGCCCCTAAGGCCCACAGTAGACTTGCCATTATCTCACTCCCTAAAGTATTGGGGATTAATCTATTAGTTATAATCAAGGACTTAAAATGAAATATTCCAGTTATTTATATTCAATATCTTCAATTGTTAGATTTCCTTTACTCCAATTATCAGGACTTGTAGTTCTTATATACTCATAATCCTTTGCATAGACCCCATTCAAGGGGGGTCTATGTGCAACCACCTGACTGCAGCTAGTGTAACCATAATCACTAAGTTTTTTTATATCAAAATTTAAATTACTATAAATAAATAGTTTTTTTTCAACACACATTAATCCTAAATTCCCATTCCCAGGATTATTTGTTTTTGGGTATGGATTTTCAACATGTGCATTACCCCACACCGTTAAATCAGTATTTGCTTCTTGCCTAATAGTTCCTTTTGCATAAAGGTCTGCTGTTACAGTAAAAGTAAGAGTTGTGGGTGGATTCATTGTAAAACCACTATAATAATAAACAGGTTCTGTTTTTGTATAATTTCCCTTATATACAATAGAGTTAAGATAGGTATTAGCGTCTGTAATGTTAGGAGGCTTAGGTGGGAATGATACACCTTTTCCTCTTAAAAGTTTAAAGGTTCCAATTACTTTTCTAGTTTGATCATTCTCCGAAGTTCCAACAGATGTAAATTTGACCTTAATTATTTCATTGTTTCCAACTACTTCGTTTTGCACTGTTGCCGCTGCAATTTTAAATTTTGTTTTGTTACTTGTATTTACTTGAAAATCATGATTGATTATCGTGTCTAATTCAGATTGTAAACTTTTTTTTATTTCCTCAAGGTCTTTTGTTTTATATTCATCACTTGCAATTTTTGTAAAAATATCTTCTTTTAAGTGGGTTGTACCCATCTCAGCAAGATTTGTAGCCTGTATATCATTACCGGATTTAGATACTTGTTTTGAATTGTTTACGTTAATGCCAATTAAGGAAAGGCCAATAACAGTAAAAACAACGATCATTAACAAAACAGTAATTAAGGTGGACCCCTTCTCTTCTCTCAACATCTCTACACCCCTCTAGATAATGTAGTTCTCAGTGTGTAGTCGTTTCCGTCTTTGCTGAACTTTATTTCAATCTCTACTGGATAACTGCTGTTTATTTTTTGACCATTAATATAAGGAATTTTGTTATATTTTATATATGCTACGTAATTATACTTATCAGAAATTTTTATACCATCAATCTTTATCTCACTATTCGTTATTTCAATTGTATACTCTGGTTTATTTTGATGTGTTTTTCGAAGTACTGTTGATACGTAATTAGCTTCTTGTTGCAAATAGATTCTATTTTTCGTTTTCTCTCCTTGTTTAATTCCTGAACTAAACATAGAAAAGATGACTCCAAGAACCAATCCCATAATAGCTAAAACTACTAACAGTTCAATTAGTGTAAAACCGTTTTTTTTCATAACTAATTCCCCTTAAACCCATACGTTTCAAACTTTTTGTTCCATACCCCTTTTTCACGTACTCCAACCTCTACCTGAATGTAATAAAGTTGAGTAGAAAATTCTCCATTCTGATCCTTAGCAGGTATTATTTTCACCTGAGGATAATAAATTTGATTTCCTATATTAATACTATATTCGCCAGTTATACTAGTTCTGTATAACTTATTCCATCCCGTAGTATTCAATTTTTTTGCGCCATCAATATCATTTTTGACAGTCTCAAAGTTACTTTTTACTTTTTCTAATATTTCTTGACTCAATTGTCCAGCTGACATTTTATTTTGACTTTGAACTGAAAATTTTGCAGATTGGATGAAGAAGCCAAAAAACACAAGAATAACTATAGATAAAATAGAGAGTGATAGAAGAATTTCTAGTAATGTATAACCATTTTCATTTTTTACTAGTTTCTTCATTACTTTTCTCCCCCATCCAAAGCTATAATCCCATTATTCTACAAATTCACAAAAAAATATACAAAAATTTCTTATTAATAGTCCTATTTTATCAGGTAATGTCAAATCCATAAAGGTTAAAATATTTCTATTTTCTATTCCAAAAACAGTAAAAGGTCGATTCGTATGAATCGACCTTTACATATCAATAATTTTCAACTACAAGTTCTAGCAAGACGAATACTCCGCAACCCGATTCCTGCCAGCCCGTTTCGCCCCAACATACAAGGCTCGATCCGCATGTCGAATCAACGCAAGTGCATCTTCCGCATCCTCTGGTGCAGTTGCCACCCCAATTGAAGCGGTAATCATGACCTTCTGTGTTTTTTCTAAATCCAATGATTGTTGGATGGTAAATGGCCAATTGGAGATCATTTTCCTAATTTGTTCGGCGATTTGGTAGGCATCTTCTTTAGAAGTATCAGGTAACAGAACGACGAATTCTTCACCGCCATAACGTGCAACCGTGCCACGGCCCCCTACAAGTTGACTTAGTCTAGTCGCAAGTTCAAAGAGGATCTCATTTCCGCTTTGGTGACCATAGGTATCGTTGACTGCTTTAAAGTGATCAATATCGAGAATGATAAGTGAGAGCTGACGGCGCTCGAATCGCATTAGTTTTTCAAATTCCTCGGTTAGCAGATTTTCAAAGTAGCGATAATTATAGAGTTTGGTTAATGAGCAGTGTTCACTTTGCCTTTTTGTCAGTTCATAATGCTTGGCATTTTCAATCGCAACAGCAAAGTGGGAACACAGGATGTCTATTATCATCAGTTGGAATTTTTCAAAAGCACGCTTTCGCTTCGATGCAAGTAACAATACTCCAATTACTTTTTTGCTTCTAAGGATCGGAACGCCTAAAATACTTTCTGCGTCATCAGGAATATGGCCGTTGGCATACTGGCGCCACTCTTTCCTGGCTGAATATAAGAAGGTCTTTTGCTCGCACCAAACCATCCCGCTAATTCCTTCATTTTTCTTCACAGATGGTAAATCATTGGCTAAGCCACTTTCAATCCCTCGAACCAATTGAAGTTCATCATTCTTAGTTACTTCGAAAATATAAGCATAGTCAACCGGGAGCATTTCACTTAACTTCTGAATTAACAAATCTACCACGTCATCGACCTTCAAGCGCTCGGCCATCTGATGGCCAATCTCCGTCGCTTTTTGCAGATATTCATTTATTTTTTCACTTGAATAATAGAGTCTGAAAATCATTGATAAACTTACAAACGGTATACCGACAAACAGGACGGCTAAGATTCCGAACTGATTATAGAGAATATATAGGACCAAACCAATGGGGAAGGTGATGAAAGTTGTAATTGTCTCAACAATGAAATCCTTTCCAAAATAAGATTTCTTGCTTTTATAGATAAAATAGAGATTGAAAGAAACAATGATTTGGTTCATCGAATAACTTACCACTGCATAAAGAATAGCAAGCCATAATGACTTGGTATCGTATTCAAAGTTAGGGCCAGACTGTCCACCAAGCAAGTAATAGACCATCCCGCTCGTTACGGAAACGATAAAGAACATATTCAAGTTAACTGGGAGGCGGTATAATTCACCTTTACGAAGAATCCTCATCTTGAGAAGTAAAACCACTACAGCTACTTGTGCAAAAATAATTTCAACAAATAAACCAAAATGTAAAAAGGTAGCAAGCGCCACCCATTGAATTAAAAAGATAAACATTTCATTTATGACAATTGGCATCGTTGCAACCACACAGGTTAACAGCAAAAAGGCAAAAATATCTAACCATTGCCCAGAGAGAGTGGGTGGATAAGCCTTATAGATTAACCAGGTTCCCACCGGAACGAAAAGAATCCACGTAAGAACAATTAAACTTTTGATGTACGTTTTTACTTTCATGCTTATCCTCCTCTCTTTCTTAGTTAGATACCATTATTTTACCATTATCAAAATAACTTGTCATAAAGAAATTATCTTATTTTTCAAATAGTTAGCTAAAAATGGTTTTACCTCTGAAATAAAATAAAGGGAACCCGTTATGACTAACATGGTGTTGTTTTCAAGGCTTCGAATTTCTTCTATTAGATAGGGACCCCAGTCTTCGACCGCTAGTTTATTCGGTGATTGACTAATTTTGAGTAATTGTTCCGCCTTAGCCGCGCGCGGAAAATCAAAGCTGACAAAGGTAATTTGGGCTGCTATTTTATCCAACTTAGCAATCATTTGATCCAGCTTTTTATCTGTTAACGCCGCAAATACAAGCTGAATCTGGCGTTTTGGATATCTAGTTGTTAATTCGTGAGTTAGCGCTGTTATCCCTTCTTCATTATGGGCCCCATCGATGATCACAAACGGGTTTTCAGAAAGAATTTCAAATCTACCTGGCCAGTACGCCTTTTTTAAACCGGTTTTAATCGCTTGTTCAGAGAGAAGGAATGACCCCTTTTGATTTAAAAATTGAGCCGCTGCTACGGCAAGGGCTGCATTTTCCGTTTGATGCTGACCGATCATGCTGATTTCAAGCTGGTCGATTGGTTGAAATGGGGTGATAACATTAAAGACTTCGCCTTTCGCTTGGGATTGATGGTCACTAATCGAAAATTCCTGATTTAAGCGGTAAAGAGGTGCATTCCTCTTTTCTGCTTGTTCCTCAATGACCTTAAGCGCATCAGGATGTTTGACAGCAGTAAAAATAGCGGTGTTCGCTTTGATAATCCCTGCTTTTTCAAACGCGATTTCTGCATAGGTGGTACCAAGGATGTTCGTGTGATCAAGACCAATGTTTGTAATGATTGAAGCTAACGGTTGTATGATATTAGTAGAATCAAAACGGCCGCCTAAACCTACTTCAAAAATGACAATGTCCACTTGGTTCATGGTGGCGAAATAATGGAACGCCATGGCAGTAATGACCTCAAATTCGGTTGGCCCGCCAAGTTCGGTTTCCTCTAACTCGTCCGCCAACGGGCGAATGACATTTGCTAGCTGGAGTAATTCTTCATCCATTATCGCTTTCCCGTTGACACTGATTCGTTCGTTGAACTGTTCAATATAGGGCGAGGTAAAGGTACCTACTTTATATCCGCCTGCTTCAAGAATCGAACGGAGAAAGGTAACGGTTGAGCCTTTGCCATTTGTACCGCCAATATGAACCGTCTTCATTTTCGTTTCTGGATGGCCAAGCTTGTCCATCATCCATTCCATCCGCTTTAAACCAGGCTTAATCCCAAGTCTTAACCTTGCATGGATCCACTCAAGGGCTTCTTTATAGGTAGTAAACATACGTGACACCCCATCTTTATTTTAGTTTTAAGGATTTCCTTCTAAACTGCATCTATTTTTAGATTCGCTGATAAAAGTGGATTTTCCGCTGATAAAATCCAAATTTCGCTGATATATTAGACAGTTTCGCTGATATATTACTGAAAACCGCTGATAAATTGTAGTTTGCTGAATAGTTGTACCATTAAAACAGGCTTTTGAATGTTATTTTCGTGTCAAAGTAATAAGGCGAGACGAATCCTTTGAGAATTCGCCCCGCCAACCTAATTATTATCCTCTTAATTCTTTAATTCGCGCTTCGACAATTGCTCTCTTCTCGCGGTAATCATTTTCCTTGGCACGCTCTTCAGCTACAACACTTTCTGGTGCCTTTTTCATGAAGCCTTCGTTGCTTAATTTCTTCTGAACTCTGTCTACTTCTTTATTCAAACGTTCAAATTCTTTTTCGAGACGAGCAATTTCTTCGTCAATGTTAATCAAGCCTTCAAGCGGCAGGATGATCTCTAAACCAGTGATGACCGCAGTCATTGCTTTTTCAGGAGTTTCCAGTGCAACACCCATTTGTAATTCTTCTGGATTACAGAAGCGTTCAATATAGCTGCGGTTATTCTCAATCGATTTGAGGATTGTTTCATCCTTTGCTTTAACAAGCATTTTGATTTTCTTACTCATTGGTGTATTTACTTCAGCACGAATATTCCGTACGGAACGAATCATTTCTACGAGCAGTTTCATTTCTTGGGCTGCTTGATCGTCAGAAAGTGCTGGATTTACTTCTGGCCATGCGGCAGTTGTAATCGACTCCCCATGGTGTGGAAGGTTCTGCCAAATTTCCTCGGTGATAAATGGCATGAATGGATGTAATAAACGCATCGTTTGATCTAACACATGTGCTAAAATCGAACGAGTTGTTTTCTTGGCTGCTTCATCTTCACCATATAACGGCAATTTCGCCATTTCAATATACCAATCACAGAAGTCATCCCAGATGAAGTTGTAAAGGGCACGGCCCACTTCACCAAATTCATAGCGGTCAGATAGTCTTGTCACATGTTCAATCGTTTCATTTAAGCGTGTTAAAATCCACTTGTCGGCAACCGATTTTTCTCCGCTGAAATCAATCTCTTCGTAAGCCATTCCGTCCATGTTCATTAACGCGAAGCGGGAGGCATTCCAAATTTTATTGGCAAAGTTCCAAGTCGATTCTACTTTTTCAAAGCTGAAGCGTAAATCCTGACCTGGAGAACTTCCGGTAGAAAGGAAATATCTTAGGGCATCGGCACCGTATTTTTCGATGACATCCATTGGGTCTACGCCATTTCCAAGTGACTTACTCATTTTACGTCCTTGTTCATCACGAACGAGACCATGGATGAGGACATCTTTAAATGGACGCTCGCCTGTAAACTCGATGCTTTGGAAAATCATTCTTGATACCCAGAAGAAGATGATATCATAGCCTGTTACTAATACATCGGTTGGGAAGTAACGCTTGAAGTCGGAAGCTTCAGTATCAGGCCAGCCCATCGTTGAAAACGGCCATAGAGCGGAGCTGAACCATGTATCAAGGACATCTTTATCCTGTTCCCAGTTCTCAGCATCTGCAGGTGCTTCTGTCCCCACATATACTTCACCGGTTTGTTTGTGGTACCAAGCAGGAATGCGGTGCCCCCACCAAAGCTGTCTCGAAATGCACCAATCGCGGATATTTTCCATCCAACGCAGGTAGGTTTTTTCGAAACGATCGGGAACAAAGTTTACTTTTTCATCTTTGTTTTGTAAGTCAATCGCTTCATCGGCGAGCGGCTGCATTTTAACGAACCATTGAGTTGATAGGTATGGTTCAACAACGGCCCCGCTACGTTCAGAGTGACCTACGGAATGCGGATGCTCTTCAATTTTGAAAAGTACGCCTTGTTCTTGCAAGTCTTTGACGATTTGCTTACGGCATTCAAAACGGTCGAGTCCTTTATACTTGCCGGCTTTATCATTCATTGAGCCGTCTTCGTTCATAACAAGAACTCGCTCTAGATTATGGCGATTACCGACTTCAAAATCATTCGGGTCATGGGCAGGAGTAATTTTTACGGCACCCGATCCGAAGTCCATATCGACATAGTCATCTCCTACGATTGGAATTTCACGGCCAACGATTGGCAGAATGACCATTTTACCAATCAGGTGCTTATAACGATCATCTTCAGGATGAACGGCAACCGCAGTATCACCAAGCATCGTTTCTGGACGAGTCGTTGCAACCTCGATATGTCCAGAACCATCGGCAAGCGGATAACTCATATGATAAAATCCACCTTGAACATCTTTATAAATTACTTCGATATCTGAGAGAGCTGTTTTAGTGGACGGATCCCAGTTAATAATATATTCTCCGCGGTAAATGAGGCCTTTTTTATAAAGGGTAACAAACACCTCTTTAACCGCATCAGATAAGCCCTCCTCAAGCGTGAAACGCTCACGGCTGTAATCTAAGCCTAAGCCCAATTTTGACCACTGCTGACGGATATGGGACGCATACTCTTCCTTCCACTTCCATGTTTCCTCAACGAATTTTTCTCGTCCTAAATCGTAGCGACTTTTACCTTCGCTGCGAAGTTTTTCTTCCACCTTTGCTTGGGTGGCAATCCCCGCATGGTCCATCCCTGGTAACCAGAGAACGTCATACCCCTGCATCCGTTTCATTCGAGTTACGATGTCTTGTAGCGTGGTATCCCAGGCATGACCTAAATGAAGTTTCCCGGTTACGTTTGGCGGCGGGATAACTACTGTGTATGGCTCTTTGCCCTCATCATTTTTTGCTTCAAAAAACTTACCTTTTAGCCACCATTCATAACGACCTTTTTCAATCGTTTGCGGGTCGTATTTCGTAGGCATTGTTAATTCCTTTGTTTCCATTTAAAAATTCCTCCTTTGTTTCCTTTTCCATAATAAAAACCCCATTCGTCATAAAAGGACGAATGGAGTTTGCTTCGCGGTACCACCTTTTTTCCAATCAAAAAACTGATTGGCACTTATGTAGATAACGGATTTAGTCCGTCTTCAACTAATAGGATCTTTTAAATCCGTTCGCAGAAGAAGCTCGTGGGCGACCTTCCGATTTTCTGCTTAGGAAATCTTCCAGCTAGTGATTTCCCTCTCTTGAAGCAGGTTGACATCGTACTCTTCCCTGTCGTTGCTTATGTAATTAAATTATATTGTAATACTACCGAAAAAGAGGGTTTGACGTCAATAATGATAACCATTTTTTTTATTTTTTATACTATATGCATTGTTTTTGGAGATTTCTCCGCACTTGTGGAATATACATAAATTAAATAATGAGGGGGGTTGTCGGGTGAAGAGAAATTTCAATAAATTTAAATTCCAACCCTGGTTTAGGACTTGTCGGAGAGTTTGTGGTCAATTAATTATTCCTTTTGTTATCTTTCAATTTCTTCGAACACTAATCATTCCTACGTTTATAGATATATTTTTGCTAACGGTTTTTGTTGCAATCGCCGTGTCACTATATTTTGAAATCGTTTAAGGAGCCCATTTTGCAGATAACTACTGCGGCTGGGCTCCTTCTTTTGCTGCTGAGGCAGCGGCTGCCTGTGCATCCATTTCGGTCATTCTCATTACGACATACTCGGAATTTTTCAAATGCCAGTAGCGGTGCTGCAGCTGACGGACATATTTTAATTCATTCTTCGGACGAGACTTTCGGTAGTAGCTTTCTGCCACTTGGATAATGGGAATTGGAAGTGCTAAATAGCTGTAGAATAATAACTTTTCATCTGCTCTAAACGGAAAGTATTTAAAGTAGTTATACACCCAGTCAATCGCTGTGTCGCTTCGCTTCGGATAGGTATTTAAGGCACGTGATAAATACGGCAAGAGGTCATGGATAGGTGAGCCATAGCGAGCATTCTCAAAATTTATAAAAAAGCCGTATCCCTTGTCATCGTACAAGAAATGCTCTGATGACAATTTCCCGTGCGTAATGACCATTCGGGCCTTTTCATTATCCTTTGTATTTTCATACCATTCTTCAAATTTTGTTTTCGAAAACTTGAGCGCTTGGCTGACTTCATTGTAATAGAGGCAATATACCAATTCGAACGGCGACATATAGGTCTTTTTTTCACATTCGTCGATGAAGCCATCAAGGAATTCCTGTTGTTTTTCATGCTGTTGAATCGTCTTTTCATAATGCTCGGTTCGCTCTTCTTTGTTCAATTCTATTTCTTTGGCGGAAAGTGTATGAAGACGTGCGAGTTCGCGAAAGAGCTGATGGTTTTTTTGCTGGCGGTCTTCCTTCTGCTCATTCGACATCCACGGCATTAAGTAATAAAGATAATCGTTGTGTAAGACCGCATATCTGCCGTCCATCGTCGGGTAAATAGGGACAATGCGATTGTACCCCTTTTGGTACAGAAGATGAACATGGCGAATGAAGTCAGTCCCAGTCTTCGGATCAATTTTTTTTAGAGCAAAGTTGCCTTTGTTTGAATAAACCTTTAGGACACTGCCGAAATCCTCCACAAAATAAGGCTCGACAAGGTAATTTTTTAAGATGGGTGTAATTGTTTCTATATGATTCGAGTTACTCATGAGAACTCAACTCACTTTCAATTTTAAAAGCGTAATCGCCCGGTTAGCGGCGTATGGACTGGAGCGCTTCGACTGAGATAAAGGAAACACGGAGAGCGATAGCGATCCGATGTTGACTTATCGTAGGGAGAAGAGCGAAGTCCACTAGACGCTGGGCGATGGAGCTAGACAGTAATCTTTGTTCAAATACCTATACATTCTTGTGTCAATAAAAGCGGTAGCGCCCATTCAGCGTGCTTGGGCGGTCTTAAAAAGAAGGTGAGCAGGTCAAAGTAACCCGCTCATCCTTTTATATTATTTTTTTGCCATGCTGCTAGGGATATATAATACTTGACCTTCAAATATATCTTGAGTGAGTTCAAGATTGTTGACACGCAGAAGGTTTTGAATTGAAACATCATACCGGTCTGCCACGCTGTTAACGGTATCACCCTTTTGGACGATGCAAACTTTTACTTTTGCCTGAGCAGAACTTTCATCCTTCCGAGCAAAAAATTCAGTTAATGTCATGCTTTTCTTTTTAGGTGCTTTTTTCTTTTTCACATTCTTTGGTGGCGCCTCTTCATGGGAGGAACTTTCCTCTACTTCATGAGCTTCCTCTTCAAACTGGTTAGTCGGAGCAGGAGCTGGCTCCACCTCTGTAACTTGCTGTGGTGCCGCCTCATGCTGGCTGGCTTCATTTCTTATTTGCTGGAAATTCCATGAAGGTTGTTTGGGCTCGTTTCTTACCTCTTCGAAATCCAATGAAGGCTGGTTAGATTCGGTTCTTGCCTCTTGTAAATCCAATGAAGGCTGGTTAGATTCGGTTCTTGCTTCTTGGAGATCCAATGAAGGCTGGTTAGATTCGGTTCTTGCTTCTTCGTATTCCCATGATGGCTGGTTAGATTCACTTCTTGCTTCTTCGTATTCCCATGATGGCTGGTTAGACTCACTATTTGCTTCTTCATATTCCCATGATGGTTGGTTAGATTCTTCCTCTGCTTCTTCCTGTGGTTGATAATTGAAGGTCGGAAATTTCGGTAAAATTTCCACACTCTCTTCTTCTTCTTGAGGCTTTCTTGCTTCGGCCTCAAACAAGAAATTATCCTGGTAATTGCTTTGAACTGATGTTAGTTCCACTTCAATTTCCTCGGCATCTTCCTCTACGTTCTCAAATTCAGTACGAGAGATCACCTCAATTTCCACAGCTTCATCCTGCGGTTGTTGCTGTTTCTGTTGTTGCTGCTCAGTTCCATATAGACCGCTAATGGTCAGGTCAGCTGCTAACTTGAGACAGCTGCGTTCAGGTATCGAATAATCAAAGGATTCGACGAGGACATCGATATCGTAGATACTTTGAATCCGATTATTTGGGATGGTGATATCGACTGGGAATCGATGTGAAAATTCACAGGTTCCTCCCTCTCGTGCATCGACCCTCTCCACAAACTTTTGCGATGTTACACCTTCATCTTCATTTTCATTATTAGGTTCGTAACTTTTATATTCGCCAGTGAGTTCGAGCGAACCTCTTATGGTTACGTACTGATCGTTTTCCTGGATGGTAATGTCCGGGTCTAGAGAAATAGAAACAAGCTCTTCGACTTCCTGTCCTTTTCTAAACCACAATGACTCTTCCAAAGAAAATCGTAGGCACGATTGATTCTCCTGAGACAAAGCGACTCCTCCTTTCGTTTCCTTTACGCAAAATCACTATGTCAATTACACAATATGAAGCAGGACCTTTTTTTATGATAAAAAACATAGTTTAGCCTGGAAAAGAATCGGGTTTTTGGGAAAGGGGGTGTGGATTCCGCCAAGTTGCGTGGGAATTCCGCCGTATTTCTTTGTTATTCCGCCAAACCAGGGCTGGATTCCGCCAACTTTTATATTTATTCCGCCAAACTCAGAGAAATTCCGCCAAACCCCATTTTCAAGCTCCCCTATAACATAAAAAAGCCAGTCCCCAGACTGGCTCAACTAATTAAGTTTCTAACCATACAAAAAACACCCGCCAAATAGGCGGGTGCCTGACACCAAAATCACCGAAATTATTTAAGCTTTGAGAAGGCAATCTCTGCTGCATGGATTGTCTTTTGAATATCTTCATCAGAATGCTCTGTAGATAGGAACAATCCTTCGAACTGTGATGGCGGCAAGAAGATTCCTTGGTCAGCCATCTCACGATAATAGGCTGCGAAGAACTCCAGATTGGATGATCTTGCTACCTCGTAATTAATAACATTTTCATTTGTAAAGAAGAAACCAATCATTGAACCTGCACGGTTAAATGTTATTGGGATATTATATTTTTCAGCCGCAGCCTTAAAGCCTTTTTCCAGTAAATCGCCTTTACGGATAAATTCCTCGTAATGGGCTGGTGTTAATTGGCTTAACGTTTCATATCCAGCAGTCATCGCAAGTGGGTTACCGGAAAGAGTTCCTGCTTGGTAAATCGGACCGCTTGGAGCGATCTGCTTCATAATTTCCGCTTTACCGCCGTAAGCTCCAACAGGAAGACCTCCTCCGATTACTTTACCAAGACAAGTAATATCAGGAGTGATATTGAAATAGCCTTGTGCACAATTGAAACCAACACGGAAGCCGGTCATTACCTCATCAAAAATAAGCAATGCGCCTTTAGCTGTAGTAATCTCACGAAGACCTTCTAAGAATCCTGGAAGCGGTGGGACTAGCCCCATATTGCCGGCAACAGGCTCGACGATAATACATGCGATATCTTCACCGAATTGTTCAAATGCAACCTTCACGCTCTCAAGGTCATTGTAAGGGACTGTGATAGTATTTTTTGCAACACCTTCCGGAACACCAGGGCTGTCAGGCAATCCAAGCGTGGCCACGCCAGAACCGGCCTTAATCAACAGTGAATCCCCATGACCATGGTAGCAGCCTTCAAATTTCAAAATCTTGTTACGTCCTGTATATCCCCTTGCTAATCGAAGCGCACTCATGGTTGCTTCTGTTCCTGAAGATACCATCCGAATAACTTCGATGGATGGCACACGCTCAATCACAAGATTAGCAAGTTTATTTTCCATTAGAGTAGGTGCACCGAAACTTGTCCCAAGCTCAGCAACCTTTTTTAAGCCCTCAACCACACGGTCATTCGTATGACCTAGAATGAGCGGCCCCCATGAAAGTACATAGTCAATGTATTCATTGCCATCAATATCATAAATTTTTGAGCCCTTGCCTCTTTCCATAAAGATCGGGTCCATATTCACTGATTTAAAGGCACGAACCGGACTATTCACTCCGCCTGGCATGATGTTTTGGGCTTCTTTAAATGCTTCAATTGACTTTGTATAAGAACGCATTCTGTTCCCTCATTTCAAATTATTGGTCTTCTCTTAACCAGCGAACCGCATCTTTTGCAGCATAAGTGATGATCAAGTCAGCACCTGCACGTTTCATACCCATTAACATTTCAAGCACGGTGTTTTTCTCATCAATCCAGCCATTTTGAGCGGCAGCTTTCACCATTGCATATTCACCGCTTACGTTGTAAATAACGATTGGCAAATTAAAGGTATTTTTCATATCACGAACAATATCAAGGTAAGGCATACCTGGTTTCACGATTAAGAAATCTGCGCCCTCTTCAACATCGGATTCAGCTTCCCTAAAGGCCTCCATCCGGTTAGCAGGGTCCATTTGATAAGTCTTGCGGTCGCCAAATTGCGGCGCGCCCTCAGCAGCTTCACGAAACGGTCCGTAGAACGCAGATGCATATTTCACGGCATATGACATGATCGGAATCTCTGTAAAGCCTGCTTCGTCTAAGCCTGCACGAATTGCGGCAACAAAACCATCCATCATGTTTGATGGTGCAATAATGTCAGCCCCTGCTTCCGCCTGAGCAATCGCTGTTTTTACAAGCAATTCAAGGGATTGGTCGTTTAAAACTTTCTCACCTTCAACCACTCCGCAATGCCCGTGGCTTGTATATTCACAAAGACACGTGTCAGCTACCACAATAATCTCAGGGAATTTCTCTTTAATAAAACGAGTCGCAACCTGTACAATTCCATGATCATGATAGGCTTGCTCACCGCATGCATCCTTTGTTTTAGGAATTCCAAATAGTAAAACGGACTTAATACCATGGGCAACGATATCTTCCATTTCAGCTTCCAAATGATCCATCGATACTTGGTATACTCCAGGCATGGATGAGACTTCCTTGCGGATATTATCACCTTCATAAATAAACAACGGATAAATGAAGTCCTCCGCTTTCAAGTGATTTTCTCGAACCAGTGAGCGCATGCTCGCACTTGAGCGTAAGCGGCGATGACGTTTAAATTGAAGTTCCATTTATTATTCCTCCCTATCTAAATAAGCAATCGTACTGTTAATCATTTCTTTTACTGTGTACTCCTCGGGTGAGGCATGTACCGTTAAACCGTAAGCACGTAATTTCTTTTCAGTAACGGGGCCAATACAGCCAATGATGCAATTTTTCAAATGCGCATCTAGACGATACTCCTTGACGACAGCCATAAAATGGTCGACGGTCGAAGGGCTTGTAAAGGTGAGAATATCAAGTTGTTGATCCGCTAGCATCCGAGCCAACTTAATCCGACTCTCATCCGGCATGTAGGTCTCATAGATCACAACCTCATCGACGTGTGCACCTGCTTTTGTTAATGAAATGGCAATATATTCGCGGGCCAGGTTTCCTTTCGGGACCAGCACCCGTGTACCTTTACCAATCAATGGGATAAATTCTTCCACAAACGTTTCCGCCACATAGGCTGACGGGACAAACTGTGGAGACAGCCCCATATCCGTCAAAACCTCGCCTGTCTTTTTCCCAATAACAGCGATCTTCGGAAACGCATCGCCAACCCCTTCCTTTTTTAAAAAAGAAAAGAAGGTTTCAACGGTTACATTACTTGTAAAAATAATCCAATCATATGTATCAAGTGCCAGCAAAGCTTCGTTGAGGTGCTGATTTTTTTCAATCGGTCGAAAGGCAATAAGAGGGATTTCAATTGGAATCCCTCCATACCTTTCAACTAGCTGTGAAAAGGATTTTGCTTGATGTTCTCCTCTTGGAATAAGGACTCTTTTTTCAAGCAAAGGTAACGATTGGATCATTGACCTTCGAGCTCCCGTTTCACCTTATCAATCAGGTCTTTCCCGCCTTTTTGAATTAATAAGTCAGCAGCCTCTAAACCAAGCTCTTCCGGATTATGTCCTCTAACTTCTTCTTTAATTATTTCATGTCCTTCTGGTGAAGCAACTAAAACATTGAGGACGATTTCATCATTTTCAGCTACATAGGCAAAGCCGGCAATTGGTACTTGACACCCGCCTTCCATTTTTTGAAGGAAAGCACGCTCGGCACGAACTGCTCTTTCTGTTTTCTTGCAGGTGAATTTTTCAAAAAGTTCTAGTAGTTCTTTATCATCTTCACGGCATTCGATCGATAATGCCCCTTGTCCAACGGCAGGAATACAAAGGTCTGCATCGAGGAATTCAGTGACAACATCAGAGGCCCAGCCCAGACGGTAAAGGCCTGCTGCAGCTAAAATAATCGCATCGTATTCTTCTGTTTCTAATTTCGCTAATCTAGTATCGACATTCCCGCGGATCCATTTAATCTCTAAATCTGGACGGGCTACTAATAGCTGTGCACTACGGCGCAGGCTGCTCGTGCCGATAATTGCCCCAGGCTTTAAATCTTTTAACTTCACATGGCCACTGGAAATTAGCGCGTCACGGTGGTCCTCACGGAAAGGAATGCAGCCAATTGTAAGTCCTTCTGGTAAAACAGCAGGCATGTCTTTCATACTATGAACGGCCATATCAATCTCTTTATCAAGCATGGCCTGCTCGATTTCTTTAACAAATAATCCTTTACCGCCTACTTTTGAAAGGGTGACGTCTAAGATCTGGTCCCCTTTTGTGACGATTTCCTTTACTTCAAATTCAAAACGAGGGTCCAACTTTTTCAGCTGGTCCATCACCCAGTTTGTTTGTGTTAATGCCAATTTGCTTCGTCTAGAACCTACAATGATTTTTCTCATGATTGCAACCTCCTGAGGTTATGCGCGCTACGCATACCATAAATGAAAAGATGATAATTTACCAAATAAGAAGAAGTTAATTAAAACAATTAAAAATGATGCTGAATTCCAAATCGCTAATTTCCGTCCAGATAGATTTTTCACGATGCGAAGATATAGCAGAATACTATAGGCCGTTAATAACAGAAACGAGCCGATAATTTTCATATCGTACCATGGCATCCCCGGTACCTTAAGGAAGGCCCACTGCAACCCTAAGATGAGACTAAGCAGCAGCATTGGAACACCGATTACGGCCAATATGTAGGATGATTTTTCAAGCTTATCTAAGTCGGCCAATCGTAAGAGTCTAGTTCCCCATTTTTTCCGCTTTAATAAATCATATTGAAGCAGATATAACGTCGAGAAAACGAAAGATAAGGAAAAAGCCCCGTACGAAAGGATCGCCATCGTAATATGAATTAATAGCAGTTCAGAAACCAGCTGCTTCGCCATGATATGTGAACTATATTGCATCGGCGCAAAGGTATGAATCGCCATGACTGTAAAGCCAAGGATATTTGTGAAAAAGACGATAAAATCGACTCTCATTAAATGATTGATAACAATGGACAATGTGACTAAAATCCAGGCATAAAAATAGAGTCCCTCAAAAATAGTTAACACAGGGAATCTGCCTGTTTTGTACATATAGATTCCAAGGAAGCCAGTTTGTAAAATCCATACCAATGCAAGTAACCAGAAAGCAAAACGGTTTGCCTTCCGGTTATGGTGTAGGAAATCGAAAAAATATAACAACACACTAAAGGCATATAGAACAACGGTTAATTCATGAAGCCTTGTCATAAAGACATTAAACATAGAATGTACCCCTTATGACTGAAAGGAAGCCTGCGGTGTTGTAACCGGTATTTGATTTGTTTCGGCTGCTTTCGAATGTTGTTCGTTAACGAGCTCTTCAATATGAAAGATCTTCATAAAAAGATCCATTGCTTGATTTGCATCAGGTCGCGCAGCCAATTCTTTCGCTTGTAAAATCGGGTCCTTTAGGAGCTGGTTGATGATACTTTTGGTATGTTTATTTAACACTTTTAGATCACGTTCTGATAAATTTGGCAGCTTTCTTTCCAAGCTGTCCATTGTTTCAGATTGGATGACATGAGCTTTTTCCCGTAGTGCCGAGATAACCGGAACCACACCAAGCATGCCTAGCCATTGCTTGAACTCAACGATTTCTTTTTCAATCATGAGCATGATTTTTTCAGCCGCTTTCTTCCGCTCTTGCAGGTTGGCCTCCACAATCCCCTCTAAATCGTCAATATCATACAAAAAGACATTTTCAAGTTCCACAATTCTTGGATCTAAGTCCCGCGGTACAGCAATGTCCACCATAAATAATGGCTTGCCTTTGCGTTTTTTCTCGACCTGGACCATCATTTCCTTTGAAATAACAAAGTCCTTTGCACCGGTTGAACTAATAAGAATATCAGCTTCTGCCAATGATTTTTCTAATTCTTCTAATGTTCTTGCCTTCCCGCTGAAGCGGTTAGCTAAGTCTTGTGCCTTTTCATAGGTCCGATTAATCACGGTAACCTTCTTCACACCACTACCGTGCAGGTTTTGAGCAGCCAATTCACCCATTTTACCGGCACCAAAAATTAACACATGTTTATTGGCAAGTGATCCGAAAATCTTTTTCGCCAATTCTACTGCTGCATAACTGACAGACACAGCATTTGCACCAATATCAGTTTCTGAATGCGCGCGTTTGGCAAGTGTTATCGCTTGTTTAAACAAGTGGTTAAACACAGTACCCGTCGTACCTTCTTGCTGACCGAGCATAAAACTTGTACGAACCTGTCCAAGGATTTGTGTTTCTCCTAAAACCATGGAATTCAATCCACAAGTCACGTTAAATAAATGATCCACTGCGCCATCATCTTCATACACAAATAAAAACGGAGAGAATTCCTTTTGTTCTATCCCGAACCATTCTGACAGAAATTCTTTAATATAATAGCGGCCTGTATGTAATTGATCTACAACCGCATAAATTTCCGTACGATTACATGTAGACACGATGATATTTTCTAGGATGCTTTTTTTTGTATTTAACTTTTTTATGGCATCCGCTAGATCGGCTTCATTAAAGGATAACCGCTCACGAATTTCCACAGGGGCAGTTTTATAATTAATACCGATCACTAATGTATGCATTTGTTAGGACACCCCCCATAGATATTACAACTTAACTAGTATGATTATATCATGACCAAATTCGACTTTTGCTCGAAAAATGTGAACAGAAAACGAAACTATATGTTAATATATTAAAGGAAAGTTGAGTAAAAGTTATACTGATAAGGACATATTAGCATGGTTTCCTTTAGACTTTCTTAATAGCTAAATAAATTTTTTTAAAATACTTCCTTATGTACAGTACCAAAAAAGTGGACGATATTCAAGTGAACCTTACTGGAAGTGGTGTTTTTGATGAAGAATCAACGAATTTTTCCTGGGATTATTTTAATAGGCTTTGGAGCTTACTTTCTATTGCAGCAAGCTGGGATAACGATTTTCCAACAATTTTTCACCTGGCCGACCCTGCTCTTGATTGTTGGAATTGCTTTTTTAGGTCAAGGGTATTCAGCAGAAGAGTCTGAGGCAATTCTTCCTGGGGTCATTATGACTGGATTTGGACTTCACTTTCATCTAGTCGGCAAGATATCCATATGGCCAAGCAACAATATTGGTATGCTCATATTAATTATCTCGATCGGATTTTTTCTGCGCTTTCAAAAAACGAATGCAGGTTTGTTCCAAGCATTTCTCTTTCTTATTTTAGCTGTTCTACTGTTATTTTATGATAAAATAACTGCTTATTTTGATTTACTTCAAAACGGAATGAGTTTTGTGTGGAAATTTTGGCCCGCTCTCCTCATTGTTGTTGGTATTTATTTTCTACTAAAGAAGAAAAAATAACGCCTGGCGCAAAATGCCCAGGCGTTTATTTTTTACATAAAGCTTTGCAAAACGGACCAAGCCTCATCTTTTCCGAGTCCGGTTTCTGATGAAAACAAAACCATTTGATCATTTTTATCAAGATCTAACGTTTCTCTGACTATTTTTAAATGCTTTTGCCATTTCCCTTTTGGGATTTTATCTGCCTTTGTGGCAATGATGATACAAGGAATCTCATGATGTTTTAAAAATTCATACATCATCACATCATCCTTGGACGGTGGATGTCTAAGGTCAACGATTTGAACCGCCGCTTTTAATTGCTCGCGCGAGGTAAAATACGTTTCAATCATTCTTCCCCATGCTGCCCGCTCTGATTTTGAAACCTTCGCGTATCCATAACCAGGCACATCGACAAAATGCAGCATTTCGTTAATCAAATAGAAATTAAGCGTTTGTGTTTTTCCTGGCTTCGATGATATTCTTGCTAAAGCCTTTCGGTTCAGCATTTTATTGATAAAAGAAGATTTACCGACATTGGAACGACCGGCAAGCGCAAACTCTGGTAAATCTGTTTCCGGGTATTGTTCCGGCTTTACTGCACTGATGACAATCTCTGAGCTGACTACCTTCATTTCACTTCACCTTCCAAAAGGGCATGCTTTAGGACTTCATCGACATGGGACACAAGGACAAAGTCCAGTTCATTCCTGACGCTTTCTGGGATATCATCTATATCTTTTTCGTTATCCTTCGGAAGAATAATCTTGGTTAAACCCGCTCTATGGGCGCTAAGTGTCTTTTCCTTTAGGCCGCCAATAGGAAGAACCCTGCCTCTTAAGGTAATCTCACCAGTCATGCCTACTTCACGACGAATCGGTCGGTTAGACAGAGCGGATACAAGTGCGGTTGCCATCGTGATTCCGGCTGATGGTCCATCCTTTGGTACTGCACCTTCTGGAACATGGATATGGATATCATATTTTTCATGGAAGTCCTCTTCAATCCCAAGTTCCTTGGCTTTGGAGCGGATATAACTGAATGCCGCTTGTGCTGATTCCTTCATCACGTCGCCAAGCTTTCCAGTTAATACGAGCTTCCCTTTACCAGGTGATAGTGATACTTCAATTTGGAGGGTGTCGCCGCCAACGGTTGTATAAGCTAAACCGGTTGCCACGCCAATCTGATCTTCAGACTCAGCCATCCCATAGTGGAATCTGGTTTTCCCTAAAAACTCTTCGATATTTTTTTCAGTAATAATGACGCGCTTCTTCTCACCGGAAACAATAATTTTTGCTGTTTTCCGGCAAAGGGTTGCCATTTGACGTTCTAAACTTCGAACACCGGCTTCGCGCGTGTAGTAACGAACAACTTTAAGAATCGCATCATCACGGACTTGAAGAATTCCTTTGGTAAGACCATTTTCTTTGATTTGTTTTGGAAGTAAATGATCTCGGCAAATATGGACTTTTTCAAGCTCCGTATAGCCTGCAATTGTGATAATTTCCATTCTGTCTAAAAGTGGGCCTGGAATCGTTGATAGGTTATTTGCTGTTGCGATAAACATAACCTTGGAAAGGTCATAAGTTTCTTCTATATAATGGTCGCTAAAGTTATTATTTTGTTCAGGATCTAACACTTCAAGCATTGCGCTAGATGGATCGCCACGGAAATCACTCGACATTTTATCGATTTCATCCAGTAAAAAGACCGGGTTAATTGTACCTGCTTTTTTCATTCCTTGGATGATTCGTCCTGGCATGGCACCAACATAGGTTCTGCGATGTCCACGAATTTCCGATTCATCGCGTACTCCGCCTAGTGAGACACGGACAAAATTCCGATTGAGCGATGTCGCAATCGAGCGTGCAAGACTCGTTTTACCAACACCTGGAGGGCCTGCGAGACAAAGGATCGGTCCTTTTAACGAATTCGTCAGCTTTTGAACCGCTAAATATTCGAGGACACGTTCCTTCACTTTTTCAAGTCCGTAATGATCCTGATTTAAAACCTTTTCAGCACGGAGAATGTCAATGTCATCCTCTGTTTTTTTCGACCATGGGATGGAGATTAACCAGTCGATATAATTGCGAATGACCGCACTTTCTGCCGAGCTTGCTGGCACTTTTTCATAGCGATCAAGTTCCTTACGTGCAGCTTGAAGGACATGTTCAGGCATTCCTGCTTGCTCCACTTTTTTCGTAAGTTCAACAATTTCACCCGTTTTACCTTCTTTATCGCCTAATTCCTTTTGAATCGCCTTCATCTGCTCACGCAAATAATACTCTTTTTGCGTCCTTTCCATCGAACGCTTGACACGCTGGCCAATCTTTTTTTCTAAATTCAAGACTTCTTTTTCATTATGAATGGTATCGATTACTTTATTTACTCGTTCTTTAATATCTGTTGTTTCGAGGATTTCCTGCTTTTCCTTTAGCTTGATTGGTAAATGAGAGGAAATGATATCCGCCATTCTACCAGGTTCTTCAATATCAGCAACTGAAGCATAAGTTTCTGCTGAGATTTTTTTCGATAATTTTATGTATTGCTCGAAATAATCAAGCATCGTTCTCATTAAGGCCTGATCTTCAACATCCTTCGTCTCCGAATCTTCATGGGTAACAATCGTAACCGCATAATGGTCTTCCTCATCATGAAATGAAACGATTTCTCCGCGGAGTAAGCCTTCTACCAATACTCTTATCGTACCGTTTGGCAGTTTTAGCATTTGTTTAACTTTCGTTAACGTTCCAATCGTGTATAAATCCTCCTCAGAAGGGTCATCAATCGAAACTTCCTTTTGAGTGGTTAAGAAAATTAAGTGGTCATCTACCATTGCTTTTTCAAGTGCTTGTACTGATCGTTCACGTCCTACATCTAAATGAAGGACCATAGTCGGATAGACGAGCAATCCTCGAAGCGGCAGGAGGGGGACGATCAATTCGTTCTTTTTCGTCAAATAACTGCACCTCCACATGCAAATCAATTTTTTACTGCAAAATCAGAAAGGTCTTTGTACAATTCTATCCTATTTATTTTTAAGTGTCTATTTTTAGAGAACGCAGGTGCAACCTCATGTTCAGCATAGTTTTATTTTTCCCAAACACGAAGAATTCTTTCTAGGTTCTTGTGAGAATTCTCAGATTAGTTATCTGCAATAAAAAACTTCGGTTTGCCTATTGAACCACAAACCGAAGCTTTTCGTTAGATACTCTCTTTTTTAGATAGTTCAATCGATGCAGGAATTGCATCCATTTTCTGATAGTCATTTACTAGGGCAATCTCAAATACCTCGTGTAGATGGGTGACTGGAACGATATTGATACCCTCAATTTCATTTAAGATGGTTTGCATATTCTCTTCTGGGATAATTACCGTCTTCACTCCTGCCTTTTTCGCAGCCTTTACCTTTGGATAGACCCCGCCAATCGGTTTCACATTCCCATGAATACTAATTTCTCCCGTCATAGCGACGGTATTATCGATTGGAATTTTGTAAATAGCCGAGTAAATCCCCGTTGCCATCGCGATTCCGGCTGACGGCCCATCAATAGGAACACCACCGGGGAAGTTCACATGAATATCGAAGTCATTTGCCGGTACGCCCATCGATCGTAAAACTGTAATTACATTCTCAATTGAACCGCGCGCCATACTCTTGCGGCGAACGGATTTCCCTTGCCCGCCAATACTTTCTTCATCGACGATACCGGTAATATTGATGGATCCTTTATCCTTTGCGGGGATCACGGTAACTTCTATTTCTAGTAAAGCACCTGAATTTGGCCCGTACACCGCAAGACCATTAATCAACCCTACATGAGAGATGTCATTAATTTTCCTTTCCATTCTTGGTGACATTTGACTCGCATGAATAACCCATTCAATATCTTCATCTTTGATATAATTACGGTCTTCGGTAATTGCCAGTCCTGCCGCTATTTGAATCAAATTTACCGTTTCCCGGCCATTTCTCGCATAGTTGGCAATGGTATTCACACCAAGTTCGCTTATTTGAAGGTTCACTTTTTTCGCAGCATTATTGGCAATTTCGACGATTTCTTCTTGATTTAAATCCCTGAAGAATACCTCCATGCAGCGCGAACGAATCGCTGGCGGGATTTCACTTGGCGTCCTGGTTGTGGCGCCGATTAGACGAAAGTCAGCAGGAAGGCCATTTTTAAAAATATCATGGATATGAGTCGGGATTTGGTTATTTTCCTCATTGTAATACGCACTTTCGAGAAATACCTTGCGATCCTCTAATACTTTTAAAAGTTTATTCATTTGAATCGGATGCAATTCTCCAATTTCATCGATAAACAGGACACCGCCATGGGCATTCGTGACTGCCCCTTGCTTAGGCTGAGGAATTCCTGCTTGTCCCATCGCTCCGGCACCTTGATAAATTGGGTCATGAACCGAACCAATTAGGGGATCAGCTATCCCTCGTTCATCAAAGCGCGCAGTCGTCGCATCTAGTTCGATAAATACGGATTCCGGTTTAAATGGTGATTTTCGATTTTTTTTCGCTTCTTCTAACACGAGGCGTGCGGCGGCTGTTTTTCCTATGCCAGGTGGTCCATAAATGATTACATGCTGTGGATTCGGTCCACATAGTGCCGCTTTTAAGGATTTGATTCCATCTTCTTGGCCGACAATGTCTTGAAAGCTTGTTGGCCGTACTTTTTCCGCTAATGGTTCTGTAAGTGAAATGGATCTCATTTTGCGAAGCTGCTCCATTTCCTTTCGGGATTCCCGATCAATGGATACTTTTTGTGTCCGCTGATTCCTCAGCAAATTCCAAAAATACAGCCCAATGATGATTCCAAAAAATAGCTGTATAAATAAGGCAATCCCCGTCCAACTCATACATTTCCCTCCTGCATTTCATCTTATTACTAAATATATATTAATAAGTATTTCCTGCAGATGGATGGAATAAACCACAAATCGTAAGAAACTGTTGGGATGGAGAGGGGGGAATTAGATTCGCGCATGGATTCGGGGATTCGCCAATAGAACCTGCAAATCCGCCAATAGAACCTAATAATTCGCCAATAGAACCTGGAAATCCGCCAATAGAACCTGCAAATCCGCCAATAGGGCCTGATAATTCGCCAATAGAACCTGTAAATCCGCCAATAGGGCCAGATAATTCGCCAATAGAACCTGCAAATTTGCTTATTTTTACAAAATTACATTTATAATCACCAAAAATGAACAGAAAAAGACCCGGCAGAAGCCGAGTCTTAGCTATTTTATGCAGATTTTTCTTCAGCAACGACAGTTCCGTCTTCTAAGAGAAGTTTTGGAACACTATTGTTAATGACCGTTTCTTTTGTAATGACACACTTTGTAATGTCATCACGTGAAGGCAGGTCAAACATAACATCTAGCATAATTCCTTCAATAATCGAACGTAAACCACGGGCGCCGGTTTTGCGTTCAATTGCCTTTTTGGCAATTTCAATTAATGCGCCTTCTTCAAATTGAAGCTCGACATCGTCAATTTCCAGCATTTTTTGATATTGCTTAACTAGAGCATTTTTTGGCTTTGTTAAAATTTCAATCAATGCGGATTCGTCTAATTGCTCAAGGCTCGCAATTACTGGAAGACGTCCAATAAATTCAGGAATTAATCCAAAACGTAGTAAGTCTTCAGGTAATACTTTTGAAAGAAGCTCTTTCTGTGTAACTTCCTGCTGCTTAATATCCGAACCAAAACCAATTACTTTTTGGCCTAAACGGCGCTTGATAATCGGTTCGATCCCGTCAAATGCTCCGCCGCAGATAAATAGAATATTGGTTGTATCGATTTGAATAAATTCTTGATGCGGGTGTTTTCTTCCCCCTTGAGGTGGAACACTTGCAACCGTACCTTCAAGAATTTTTAATAATGCTTGCTGAACACCTTCACCGGAAACATCCCTTGTAATCGAAGGATTTTCGGACTTACGAGCAATTTTATCAATTTCATCAATATAGATAATCCCTTTTTCTGCCTTTTCTACATCGTAATCAGCAGATTGAATTAATTTTAATAAAATATTCTCAACATCTTCCCCAACATAACCAGCTTCCGTTAGAGAAGTTGCATCTGCAATCGCAAAAGGTACATTCAAGATACGTGCCAAGGTTTGGGCAAGTAACGTTTTACCGCTTCCTGTTGGTCCAATCATACAGATATTACTCTTAGCAAGTTCCACATCATCTATTTTGCTATTAGAATTGATGCGCTTATAGTGATTGTAAACTGCCACTGATAGCGACTTCTTCGCTTGATCCTGCCCGATAACATACTCATCGAGTATTTCACAAATTTCTTTCGGCTTTGGTACGTCTTTAAATTCTACTTCCTCTTCGGTTCCAAGTTCTTCCTCAACGATTTCGGTACAAAGTTCAATACATTCATCACATATGTAAACCCCTGGCCCCGCAACCAGTTTACGAACTTGGTCCTGTGTT
The DNA here is from genome assembly GCF_001591445.1 of Neobacillus drentensis NBRC 102427. Lineage (GTDB taxonomy): Bacteria > Bacillota > Bacilli > Bacillales > Cytobacillaceae > Neobacillus > Neobacillus drentensis. Next base: position 171,132 of record NZ_BCUX01000009.1, read on the forward strand.
TTACCACAGAAGGAACACTTTAATTGTCCTTTTTCATCATTAAATTTAAACAATCCTTTCACCCCTTAAAACGTGTTAATTCCATATTGTAAGCGTTTGAATCACATAAACAAAAGTCAAGCTCTCTCTAATATTGATTAGTATGTATGTTGCATTGTAACACATAAATCCAATGGACTGAAATAAAAAGCTTACGGTAATATGTTTTGCATAACTCGACTTTTGTTAGGTGTGATTCTTTGTAATACTTATGTACTCATTAATCTTAACCATAATGCTAAAAATAAATCTCAAAGCTGTCTGGAAATTATTTATTGTTATTCGCTATGTCTAACTTGTTTTCCTGCCCATTGGTAAAAATGTTCCTACTTCTCATTATAATATGTATTTGAAAGAAAGTATAAAACAAGGCACGATTTATATCGTGCCCTGCAATATTTAGGTTAATTATTTCTTATTTTCAACAAGAAAGTCTACTGCTTTTTTAAGTTTAAGGTCACCTTTGATACCTTCAAGGCCGCCAAGTGCTTGTTTAATGCTGTCAACTGTCATGTTGTACATTCCAGCCATGTTCTCAAGTTCAGCATCTACTTCTTCGTCAGTTACTTCAAGGTTTTCAGCCTTTGCAATCGCTTCTAATGTTAAGTTAGTACGAACGCGAATGACAGCTTCTTCCTTCATTTGCTCACGTAAAGCATTTTCGTCTTGACCTGAGAATTGGAAGTAAAGTTCAAGGTTCATTCCTTGCATTTGTAAGCGTTGTTCAAATTCTTGAAGCATACGGTTTACTTCAGTGTTAACCATTACATCAGGAACTTCAACAACTGCATTTTCAGCAGCTTTTTCAACAACAGTATCACGTAAATGATGCTCTGCTTCGTGTTGTTTGCTGTTTTCTAAACGAGTTTTGATTTTTTCTTTAAGTGCGTCTAATGTTTCAACTTCATCATCCACATCTTTAGCAAACTCGTCATCTAATGCAGGAAGTTCTTTTCCTTTAATTTCATGAATAGTTACTTTGAATACTGCAGGCTTACCAGCAAGCTCAGCTGCATGATATTCTTCAGGGAATGTTACTTCCACGTCTTTAGATTCGCCAGTAGCTAAACCTACTAATTGCTCCTCAAAGCCAGGGATGAATGATCCTGAACCAATTTCAAGTGAATGGTTTTCAGCTTTTCCACCTTCGAATTGTTCGCCATCAACGAATCCTTCGAAATCTAGAACAACTGTGTCACCATTGGCAACTGTGCCTTCTTCTTTGATTACAAGTTCAGCTTGACGCTCTTGAAGAGTTTTTAATTCGTTAGCAACGTCTTCGTCAGTAACAGTTGTGTCAAATGCTTCTACTTCTAAGCCTTTGTATTCGCCTAAAGTTACTTCAGGTTTAACTTGAACAGTAGCTTTGAAGATAAGGTCTTTGCCTTTTTCCATTTGCTCGACGTCGATATCAGGGCGGTCGATTGGCTCGATTCCTGTCTCGTCAATAGCACTTCCATATGCATCTGGAAGAAGAATATCTAATGCATCTTGATATAGTGATTCTACACCAAAGCGTTTTTCAAACATTTGACGAGGCATTTTTCCTTTACGGAAGCCTGGTACATTTACTTGCTTAACAACCTTTTGGAATGCCGCGTTTAGGCCTTCGTTCACTTTTTCCGCACTTACTTCAATCGTAAGAACGCCGCGGTTTCCTTCTAATTTTTCCCATTTTACTGACATACGTTTTCCCTCCAACAATCTATTCTCATATCATTCGTAACGAATTTGAGTTTGGAAATAACTTGATCTCAAGCCATTATCCTCTTTTAAATGTGTTTTTTACACAATGCAACCACTATATTATAACATAGGTTTGTTTTCTTTCAACAGCGAAGCTATATATTAGGATAAGAAATTTTCTCAATTAGCTCAATCCTCGCCATCGCATCTTCTATTTCCTCCACCTGCACTTCATATTCATCTGCTAGCTGATGAATATTCGAGTCCATACCTAGGTAATAATGTGCCATGTGGTGAAAGGCTGCAGCCCAAGCAGCAGGGCTTTTCGGCTCTAATTCAAACGGATAGCTTATAAAAAAATTACGTTCTGCCATTCTGATGCTGTTTTCGAAAAGACCGGGATTTTCACTTTCCAATTGATCCGCTAAAAAAGCCTTTACCTCAGTCAATCTTGGTTCTTCCCTAACTTCTGGGAGCTGTGTGGGAATGATCTTCTTTTCCTTAGCAAATTTCACGACAGTTAATTCTCTATCAATTTCCTGCTCTTTTAAGAGAGTTAATAGGATTGTTTTCAGAAAGGGATGACCAGCATCTGCAGCTAAGTAATCAGCAATTTCCGAGAGATAAGGGCGAATATTTTTCTCAGCTAGGCTTGAAACGAGGAGCATTTGCTCGTTTAGGCTATCAATCGAAAAAAGATTGAGTTCTTGGATGTTGGTTTCCGCCGGAATGATAGCGATTGTTTCTGGGTTTGTATCTATATCTGTTTCTGGCTGACGGTTCTCTGCCATCCGCCGACTGAATTGCAGTATGGTTAAAAAGTGGTCATGTTTTTCAGGCGGAATCTCTTTTTCATCTAAGAGGGCTTCAATCGTTGCAATAATTTCATGGTACTCATGCAGCTGAATAAGGACCGTCAAATAGAGATCGACCATTTGCAGGTAGTCTCCAATTCCTTTGTGCAGCATTTCTTTGGCGAGTTCTTTTGCTTTTTTAAAAGAAGATGCTTCAAAATAAGCAAGAACGAGACCAATCAATATTTCGTGATTATCAGGGTCATGTTCTCTCGCTTCCTCCAATAGATTTATTGCTTCATGAAATTTTTTCTTTTCAAGTTTTTCCAGACCTTTGTCTGTTAATCTTTTTTCAAGTCCGGGAAAAAAGATCACATTATCAATTTTTTTTACAGGTTCCCGTTTTTTCATAAAATCCGTCCTTAAGGTAGTCTTGGAAATAGTTTAGCACAAATAATAGACAGAAAAAAACTCAACAGCAGTGGTGATTGGAATTTGTTAGAAATAGGGGGAAAATAGCTATTCATATTTTAAAAATAGACCTCAAAATATATTGATAAAACCAAATAAAGATTCTATGTGACTAGAATCGCGATGGTGGCAAGGGTTCGGTCACTTAAAGGGGTCCTATGTGACCGGAAAGGCGATTGTGGCTAGCGTCCGGTCACTTAAACGGCTTCTATGTGACCGGAATGACCATTGTGGCTAGCGTTCGGTCACTTAAACGGCTTCTATTTGACCGGAATGACGATGGCGACAAGGGTCGGTCACTTAAAGGGACTTTTTGTGCCTATTTATTAGGACCAAGAATTTTCCCCAATACAGCTACGACTCGTGTAATTTTATGGAATCTCACGATAATCTTTTGCAAATTTAACATTTTGCATTTGATTATTCTTTGGCATTTCTACCCTCAAGCTAATCGAATTCTGGAAATATTTTGGATCAAAGTAGTAACATTCATCTGTTTGAGGACAGTAAACACAATATACATCAATTTCATCTTTGTCTACGTATTTAGTCATTACACCATGGCTAGTACTATAGGATGAACTGAATCTAACTTCTAAAATCCCTTTTGCGTTTAAATTTCTATATTTAACCTGCACTCTTTTAAAATTCTGATCTTTATAACCAACTACATCAAAGGGAGCATGCTCTGTTTGTGGAAGTAAAATCATAAAACCTTTTTCAAATAAATCAACTTGGGCCTTTAGAACACCTAAATCACCTTTACTCTTTGTATGATGTTTCATATAATTACCGTCCTCTTTCAATTTATTAGAAAATAGTCTGGCAAAAATAAAGATTTGGGATGTATTCAAGTTTCAAACAAACAGAAAAAAACTCACTTATAAAAGTGAGTTGATTTCTCTAGTATGTAGTATAGCGTCCCAGGAGAGATTCGAACTCCCGACCCACGCCTTAGCTTACCACTATGACTTTCGTCACCAAACATTCGCTGTTTGTGGTCTGGACTATATCTTCACCATTTCAGGTGCGACACGTGTAGTCTCTACGGAACCTCACGATAATCGTTAAGATTATTTTTTAAGATCTTTACCACTGACAGTTATCAGTCATTCAAGATTTCTCTTCCTTGTGAAAGGCGTAAGTTTCCTCGGTATTACCATCAGCATTATCTGTTAAGGCTTCACCGATATAGTGTCGTCCACTTTATAGGTTCTTGTTTCCCTATAAAGGCTCCTATTTTCTTGAAGGGCGTTGCTCTATCCAGCTGAGCTACTGGGACATATAAGTTGTTTAAGACAAGATTTATTATATTATCCTAATATCAAAAAGTCAACAGATTTTCGATTATTTTTTTAAAAAGAAAAAGGGAGAGGAGTCTCCCTTACTCATAGGGCAAATTCATGAGCAAGCTCGGGGATTTCCCTTCCACTCACTTCAAATACTGACATTTTGATCGTTGCATCCTGCAAATCTAGTATAACATAGGTTTTTTCCAGACGTCCTCGCGGCAGGCGGATGCTGCCTGGATTTAAAAATAAAGTACTGCCTATCACTTCTGCACCAAGGACATGTGAGTGTCCGAAGCAGACGATATTAGCATTTACTTCCTCTACTTTGTATTTTAAATTCATCAATGAAGTTTTTACAGAATATCGATGTCCGTGCGTAATGAAGAACTTCCTGCCCGCTGCCTCGGCCATCGTCTCCAACGGGTATCCTCCTCCGAAATCACAATTTCCCATCACTGTTAAATAACCAGATATCGCTTCATCAGCAGGTGGTAATTCCGAATCACCACAATGAATCATTAAATCGACTTCCTCTGAATGCCGTTCTCTTAAAATCTCGAGTTCCTTCGTCAACCCATGGCTATCACTAACGACTAAAACCTTGCTCATTACTGCCCCGTTTTTTCTAAAATAGAATCCAATACGACATCTAACTTCTTCAGAGCATTTGCACGGTGGCTAATCTTATTTTTTTCATCTGATGATAGCTCTGCCATCGCAACGCCCTTCTCAGGCACATAAAAAACCGGATCATAGCCAAAACCATTGGTTCCCCTTCTCTCCTCAAGAATGCGGCCTTCGCAAGTGCCTGACACAGTCATTGGTTCTTGCCCTGGAATGGCGACAGCTAATGCGCAGTAGAATCGTGCGGAACGCTTCTCTTCAGGTAATCCCTTCAATTCTGACAAAACTTTATCTGTATTGTTCTGGTCATTTTTTGGTTCGCCAGCATAGCGCGCTGAATAAATTCCTGGTCTACCTTCAAGGGCATCGACAATCAAGCCAGAATCGTCGCCGATCACCATTTTTCCAAGCGCTTGAGAGATAGCCTCAGCCTTTAAGAGTGCATTCTCTTCGAAGGTCAAGCCCGTTTCCTCAACATCAGGAATTTCAGGAAAATCAAGCAAAGTTCGAACCTCGATACCTCTTGCCGAGAAAATATGCTCAAATTCCTTCGCCTTTCCCGGATTTTTAGTAGCAATTATAACTTCTTTCATTTCGATCACCTCTTATTTTTCTCTTCGGGATTCTATCTTACTGGTTATTTCTTCACCCAGTACTGCCTTTTGGTGTTCAAATAGTTCCATCAATCCTGCTTGCGCAGCACTTAGCAGACCTTGAAGCTGTTCATAGGAGAAAGTTGATTCCTCCCCCGTTCCCTGCAGTTCAACAAATTCGCCATTTCCGGTCATTACTACATTCATATCGACCTGGGCCTTAGAATCCTCGGCATAGTTCAAATCAAGAACCGTTTGGTTATTTTGTAAGATTCCCACACTTGTGGCCGCTAAATAATCCGTAATCGGAAACTTTGCAAAGTTTTTTTTCTGTGAAAAAGCATTTAATGCTAGCGTCATCGCTACAAAAGCACCAGTGATCGAGGCTGTTCGTGTCCCGCCATCTGCCTGAATCACATCACAATCGATCCAAACAGTTTTTTCACCAAGTGCTCCTAAATCGACAATCGCTCGAAGGGCACGCCCAATTAATCTCTGAATCTCCATGGTCCGGCCTGAGACTTTCCCTTTGGATGATTCTCGAATGTTTCTTGTTTCGGTTGCTCGGGGCAGCATCGAATACTCGGCAGTAATCCAGCCCTTGCCTTCCCCTCTCATAAAGTGAGGGACTCGATCTTCAATACTCGCCGCACAAATCACTTTCGTATTACCAACAGAAATAAGGACAGAACCTTCGGGGTGCATTAAATAATTGGGTTCAATATGTATGGGCCTTAATTGGAGCGGCTCTCTTCCATCTACACGCACAAATACTACCTCCTTCATATTTGTAAAGCCTTTTTACATGGTACCTGATTTTTACTTATAGTCCAAATAAAGAAGAGGCGGCATCCAAGCCAACCTCTTCATGGTCAATATATAGTATAACAAATATTTTTTTTTAAAAACTACCCGTGTTGACTTTTTCTGGACGAGTTACTGGTTCCGTTAATTTTTTACCAGCATCATTTTTGAGGTCTGCCTTCCCTTTGACCTGAATGGCGACTTTTTCAACACCCTCTTGTTCCGTTAAGGAAAGGACGAGTGCATCTAGTAAATGCTGTGAAATTTCTTTTTCTTCAAAGCTGCCAAAAATATTCTCATTAAAGTTTAAGGTTACTTTTCCGTCTTCATACTTTGGAGCCTCTAGGAGCTTAACATCTGACATAAATTCAGAGACGAGTGTTGATTTTTCACTAGGTCCTTTTATCAGTTCATTGACGACGGCAACATAAGGATCTTTCTCCGTATTGCTAACCCTGCGCGTCACAGGTACATAATAATAGGAGCCCTCTACACCGCCAATATAATAAACAGTTACCGGTTTGGTATTGGTAATATCAGAAACATCGGATGTATCGTAGTTAATACCGGTGGCTCTTGAGAGATTTTCACTTATTGGTGTTCCATTAACAGGCATTTCAGTTAGCTCATGACCGTTCATTTTCAGCTTAACAGTTTTCACATTATCAAACTGAGTCAGGGTCCAGGTGACCGATTGGAGGATCTTCATCTCATCTTCAGCTTGGTAATTCTTAAACTCTTTTGAAAAATTAACGGTGGCGACGCCTTCTTTATCAATATTCACAGACAGTTCCGTGTCCTCAGGGAGAACTGCTCGAAAATCATTTGGTAGTTTGTCGGTGACAGGTCCATTCGCCACTAACCATTCAAGGGCTTGCTTAGCTACAGAAGTTGTTTTTGGTAGATCCAATGTTTGCGGGACAACATAGCCATCCTTATCAATCAAATAAAGCTCCGTTTTGACCATATTTTTATTTTCTTGCTTAGCTGTTTCTTTGGTGGTCGCCTCCTTACCTGATGTATTCTCTACGACCGTCGTACTCTTTGGTGGATCAATTTTCTTTTTTGTTTCGGACCCTAATAATCCACAACCTGACAGTAGAACTGTTGAAGTAAGCACAGTCGTGATAAGGATCTTCGCTTTATTTTTAGACATAATTATTTCCCCCTAAGACAGTTTGTACTATCATGTATACGAGCCTTGCGGAAAATTAGACCGACTTAAGTAAGAAAAATAGAACAAAAATTAAAAAAATATGGTGTCAGGCACCATTTCTTTGACAGCTCTTTTATAACACCACTTCTTTTTCAACATAAAAAAGAGCCGCTTATTTAAGCAGCTCGACTCATAGTTTTATTTTTTGTACGTTGTTTATTGGAGTTCCAAGCCATTGTGAGGCAATTTTTGAAAATATTCGTCTCGAACCGGTTGTGATAAATTCATGTTCTGGTTCTTCCTCACACGTTTCAAGTAACCCATTATACTGAAGGATTGCACTTATTTCTCGGGCTGTCTCATCACCAGAGCTAATTACGCTGACAGACTCACCCATGACATCTTTTATGACGGGCTCAAGTAATGGGTAATGGGTGCAGCCTAAAATTAGAGTATCAAGATTTTGGTCCTGCATTGGCTTTAAGGCCTCATCAACAACTCTTTCCACTATCGGCCCGGAAAATTCATTACTCTCGACAAGAGGAACAAATTTGGGACAAGCATGCGCTTTAACAAAAAGCCGACTATTTAAAGATTTCAAAGCTCTTTCGTAGGCACCACTTTTCACAGTGCCTACTGTACCAATAATTCCGACACGGTAGTTTTTTGTCATCTTGATTGCTGCCCGTGCCCCTGGATTAATAACACCTAAAACAGGAATAGACAATTCCTTTCGAATCTCGTCAAGTGCCGCAGCGGTTGCCGTATTACAGGCAATAACGAGCATTTTGATCTTCTTTTCTAATAAGAATGAGGTCATTTCCCAAGTAAACCTCTTCACTTCCCTCGTCGTTCTCGGACCATAGGGACAGCGTGCGGTATCTCCCAAATAGATAATTTTCTCATTTGGAAGTTGTCTGATTACCTCTTTGGCTACAGTCAATCCGCCAACACCGGAATCAATAACACCAATTGCTTGTTTCAAACTTATCGCCTCTTTTAACGCATTTCCTGATGCAATTTCGTTAAACCTTTTTGAAGTAGCTGTATTTCTTCCGTGGAGAAATTGACCAACACTTCTTCTAAATAGCCTTGACGCTTTTTAATCACTTCATCGATGATTCGCTTGCCCTCTTCAAGAAGATGAATTCTGACAACACGACGATCATTCGGATTTTTCACCCGCTCGACGAGTAAATTCTTCTCCATCCGATCGACAAGGTCTGTTGTCGTACTGCATGCCAAATACATTTTATTAGAAAGTTCCCCAATTGTCATATCACCATCTTCAAACAACCATTGCAGTGCCACAAATTGTGGAGGAGTAATCGTGTACGTACTTAACATTTCTCTTCCCTTTTGCTTGATGATCCCAGAGATGTAGCGTAAATCCTTCTCAATATTTGCAACAGTTTCAATATCTTCATTTGCTTTTTGTGAATTTTCGAGTTTCATCCGATAACACTCCTATAAAAAGCTTCTCTTCTCCTTGAGACTATATCTATTAAAAATGATTGTTCAAAGTTGTACGTCATATTGCTTGTACTTATTTTCTACTTTTTGCACTAAAAATTCAAGTTGAAACTATTAGAAATATATTAGTTTGCCACTGTTTGGAATATAATAAAGAGGGAATTCAATAATAATTTCAATAATAAACCAAAGGTGAGAAAAGAATGGACATCGTAATCAGCAAGTCAGCATTACAATGGTTTAAAAACGAGGTAGAGTTAAAAGCAGGAGATAAAGTAAAATTTTATCCAAAGGTTTATGGAAACAGCCCCGTGCAAGAAGGTTTTTCACTCGGCTTTACTGTAGATAATGAGCCTATCGATATCATTACTAAATTCGAAGCAGAGGGCATGTGGTTTTATATTGAAGAAAGGGACTTGTGGTTTTTTAATGGCCACGATTTACACGTTGGCTACAATGAAGAAATAGATGAGGTAGAATATAGCTACACAAAGCATGAAGAGTAAAAAACATTTATGATATTTTATTCGCTATTTCTTATAGTAATTACTTATGTAGTCAATATTAAACCGGCCTCCCCAAAAGGATGCCGGTCTTTTTTAAAGTTCTAGCTCTCCCATTCGAAGGAGCTCTACAACTGCTTGTGAACGCCCTTTGACACCAAGCTTTTGCATGGCATTTGAAATGTGATTCCGAACCGTTTTTTCGCTTATAAATAAATCACCAGCGATTTCTTTCGTTGTTTTGTCTTGTACTAATAACTCGAATACTTCTCTTTCTCGTTTGGTGAGTAACGGTTTATGATTATATACATTCTCCTTCAAGTACTGTAACCCTCCTTGCCTTCGCCAGTTATGAACACGGGGTGGGTATATATTTAGTCAACATATCTTATGTGAACAGCACGAATGTAGTGACTATAATTACAAACAGATGCTTTGTTTTTATAAAAAAAACTCCCAATGATTAGGAGTTTTTCAGCTTTGCATAAATAATGTATCGTTTTGGAGCATTTCCTAGATAACTAAACGGGTAACAGGTTGTTAAAATCAATTCCTCTTTCTCGTGTTGCAGTGTAATAATGCTCGTATCATCTGACTTTACAATTTTGGTATTAATTATTTCGTAGGTATACGATCCATAAGGCATTTCCATTTTAAGTGCATCGCCAATCTCTAATTCCCCTAATTTACGAAACACGGTGTCTCGATGCCCGGATAATACTATTTGTCCTCGATCACCTGGGTAATACGCACCTTTATAATGACCTACCCCTTTTTCGAGGTCATCGGGATCAGTTCCTTCGACAATGGCTAACTCTGCTTTAATTTTTGGAATGGCTAAAAGACCGACTGTTTCACCCATTTCCGGCGGCGGGCTGCTTTTATCCCTCTTTTTAGGGGCCTTTGCAGGCTGATCAGCAATTAGCTCTTTGGCTTCCTTGAGTGATACATGTGTTTGCGTTTTTACATCTATAAATTGCCAGAGTCCAATACCTACTAAAATTAATCCAGTAAGAATAATTAACAGCGGAAATTTAGATTTCACCAGTAAGTACCTTCCTTTTTTAACGGGCTTTGCATTAATACGAGTATACCAAACCACAAATGATAGAACCAATGCAATTATTCGCCTATAAACGACAAAAAACCTTCTTTTCCATAGTAGAAAAGAAGGTTTTTTAGCATCCGCATTACTATGCGTGGTCACTTCCAAAGAAGCTTCTAAATGCTTGAATGGTTGTATCGCGGTTCAAGGCTGCAATCGAGGTAGTCAAAGGAATACCTTTCGGGCATGATTGCACACAGTTTTGGGAGTTTCCGCAGCTGGCAAGGCCGCCTTCACCCATAATCGCTTCAAGGCGTTCTGCTTTATTCATTGCACCAGTTGGATGTGCGTTGAAAAGACGAACCTGAGAAAGTGGCTGTGCACCAATAAAGTCTGATTTGCTGTTTACGTTCGGGCAAGCCTCAAGGCAAACACCACAGGTCATACATTTTGAAAGCTCATAAGCCCATTGACGCTTGGTTTCAGGCATACGTGGTCCAGGACCCAAATCATAGGTACCATCGATAGGAATCCACGCTTTCACTTTCTTTAAGGCATCAAACATTCTGCTTCGGTCAACTTGCAAGTCACGAACAACTGGGAATGTCTTCATTGGCGCTAATCGTATCGGCTGCTCCAATTGGTCCACAAGTGCTGAACATGCTTGACGAGGCTTTCCGTTGATGACCATGGAACATGCTCCGCAGACTTCTTCAAGACAGTTCATATCCCAAGTAACCGGGCTAGAGGCTTGTCCTTTTGCGTTTAATGGGTTCTTACGGATTTCCATTAACGCCGAGATGACATTCATATTCGGACGATAAGGAACCTCAAATTCCTCCACGTAAGAAGTAGTATCTTCGTTATCCTGACGTGAAATAATAAATTTAACCATTTTAGTTTCAGACATTCTTCCTACTCCCCCTTAACTTTTAGCGTAATTTCGTTCACGTGGCTTGATTAATGAGACATCAACATCTTCGTAATGGAAAGCCGGCGCTGATGAACTGTCAACAAATTTCGCCATTGTCGTTTTTAAGAATTCTTCATCATTACGTTTAGGGAAGTCAGGCTTATAATGAGCACCACGGCTCTCATTCCGGTTGTATGCACCAATTGTAATCACACGAGCCAATTGCAGCATGTTTTGCAGTTGACGAGTAAATGCTGCTCCTTGGTTGCTCCATTTGGATGTATCATTAATGTTAATATTTTGATAACGTTCTAGGAGTTCTTGGATCTTTTCATCTGTCTTTAACAGCCTGTCATTATGGCGAACAACGGTTACGTTATCCGTCATCCATTCCCCAAGCTCTTTATGAAGAATATAAGCATTTTCAGTTCCATTTAGAGACATAATTGAATTCCACTTGTCTTCTTGTTCTTTGACATGACGGTCAAATACAGTAGAAGAAACTGCATCGGAACTCTTTTCTAAGCCTTTGATATATTTAACAACATTAGGACCAACGACCATTCCGCCATAAATCGCTGAAAGAAGGGAATTGGCACCTAAACGGTTCGCACCATGTTGTGAATAATCACATTCACCTGCTGCAAATAGACCAGGAATGCTTGTCATTTGGTCATAATCCACCCATAGTCCACCCATTGAATAGTGAACAGCAGGGAAGATTTTCATTGGAACTTTACGTGGGTCATCACCCATGAATTTTTCGTAAATTTCAATAATACCACCAAGCTTAACATCTAATTCATGTGGATCTTTATGAGAAAGGTCGAGGTAGACCATGTTCTCGCCATTGATTCCAAGTTTTTGATTCACACACACATCAAAAATTTCCCGGGTTGCGATATCACGAGGGACAAGGTTTCCGTAGGCTGGATATTTTTCCTCTAAGAAATACCAAGGCTTACCATCTTTATATGTCCAAATACGGCCTCCTTCACCACGAGCGGATTCACTCATGAGGCGAAGCTTATCGTCACCAGGAATGGCTGTTGGATGTATTTGAATCATTTCACCGTTTGCGTAATAAGCACCTTGCTGATACACAATTGATGCTGCTGAACCAGTATTAATAACTGAGTTTGTCGATTTTCCAAAAATAATACCAGGGCCACCAGTTGCCATGATTACGGCATCACCAGCGAACGATTTAATTTCCATAGTTTTTAAATTTTGAGCAACGATTCCACGACATACACCATCGTCATCAACGACAGAGCCCAGGAATTCCCAGCCTTCATATTTCGTAACCAAACCTGCTACTTCTTCACGACGAACTTGTTCATCTAATGCATAAAGCAGCTGTTGACCAGTCGTAGCACCAGCAAATGCTGTCCGGTGGAATTGGGTTCCCCCAAAACGACGGAAGTCTAAGAGTCCTTCAGGTGTCCTGTTAAACATAACTCCCATCCGGTCCATTAAGTGAATAATTCCAGGTGCTGCATCACACATCGCTTTTACTGGCGGCTGGTTAGCTAAAAAGTCTCCGCCATACACGGTGTCATCAAAGTGAATATATGTTGAATCACCTTCACCTTTTGTATTAACTGCGCCATTAATACCACCCTGTGCACAAACAGAGTGAGAACGTTTAACTGGAACAAGAGAAAATAGCTCAACTGGTGTTCCCGTTTCTGCAACCTTAATCGTTGCCATTAAGCCAGCTAAACCACCGCCGACAATAATTATCTTACCTTTACTCATTCGTGACTCACTCCCTTAATCCAAAATCCACTATTTTACGATCAATAATTAATTTGTTAGACAAAAGCTAATAATGTCGTTACCCCAACATAAGATAGAGCCAAGAAAATAACAATTGTCACGTATGTAGAAATAACTTGAGAACGTGGCGATACAGTGATACCCCAGCTAACTAAGAATGACCATAATCCATTGGCAAAGTGGAAAATAGCTGAAATAATACCAACCACATAAAATGCAAACATGAATGGGGATGAAAGAATATCTTGCATCATTTGGAAGTTTACTTCATTCCCAAACGCTGCGGCTATCCGTGTTTCCCATACATGCCAAGTGATAAAGATTAGTGTGATCACACCGGACACACGTTGAAGCAAAAACATCCAGTTTCTAAAAAATCCATATTGGCTTGCATTGTTTTTTGCTGTAAAAGCGATATACAGCCCGTAGATTGCATGAAATAAAATTGGCAAATAAATAATTACAGTTTCTAAAACATAGCGAAAAGGAAGATTTCCCATAAAGTTTGCTGCTTTGTTAAAGGACTCTACCCCATCTGTCGCATAGTGGTTCACCACCAGATGCTGCATTACGAAGATCCCGATCGGAATAACTCCTAGCAGCGAATGCAATCTCCGATAAACAAACTCTCGATTACCCGCCATAAATTTACCCCCCTATAATGTTTAAAAAAAATGATGTTCAGTTTCTATCAAATTTAATCCCCTTATTAGGAAACCTAGCACCACTGTGACAATAATGTGACAAGTCCATTTTACTCCCATCCAGAAAGAGCGTCAAGAAAACGTATACACAAATCATGCATAAATAATAAAATTTTTTAAATATATTGAAATTATAATAGACTTGTTATTCTTACTAATATCACTGGCTTTATATTAAAAATATACAACTATTTACCAAAAAATAACGGTTGTTATATCTTCTAAATTGGGAATTATAATTATCATAGAAAACATGGTTAGATATTGCAAAATAACAAAAAAATGATTGAAATTGAGCCGTTTTATCTAGAAAAACTGTACTGACACTTAATAAAAAGTGTATATAATAGAAAGATAGAAAGAGGGGAAGCTCGTGAAAGATAGTACAGTTATTGTTGATACGATAAATACCGATGAACCAAGAACCATATCCATTTTTGGATATGAATTAATCAGGGAAATTCTTTTACCTGAGATTTTAGGAAAAGATACACCTGAGATTTTATATTGGGCCGGAAAACGCCTCGCTCGTAAATTTCCGTTAACAGATATTGCGCAAATTATTGATTTTTTCACAAAGGCCTCTTGGGGTCAGCTTGAAATAAAAAAAGAAAGTAAAACGGAAATCCAATTTGAACTTTTCAGTCCACTGATTGTCTCGCGTGTAAAATCAAAAGCTGAGTACTTTTTCCAACTCGAGGCTGGGTTCATCGCCCAACAAATCGAACTCCAAAAAGAAGCCATTGCTGAAACCTTTGAACACCCTGTAAAAAAATCAAATATCGTCCTTTTCACCGTCAAATGGGAAAAAAACTATTAGAAAAGCGCAAGCGCCCTGTTCAGCGGCGTATGGCCTGGAGCTAGACAATTTTCAAAGCTGAAAATTATATTCTTATCTTATGAAATGGTGTCAGGCACCGCTCGGGTGCCTGACACCATTTTTTTATTGAAGTGACAGTCCAAATGCTTCGTGTAATGCTTCTACTGCTTTTAGCATATTTTTTTCTTCTACCACGGCTGATACTTTGATTTCGGATGTGCTGACCATTTTGATTTGGATGTTGTCAACAGCGAGTACCTCAAACATTTTTGCTGCGACTCCAGGGTTGGAAACCATTCCAGAGCCGACAATCGATACCTTGGCTAATTTATTTTCCGCGTCAATCTGCTCATAACCAAGCTCTGTTTTATTGTCTTCTAGTACCTTCAATGTCTCTAGTAAATCATTCGTATGGATTGAGAACGATAAATTAGCAGTATCACCCTCGGTTGTACTTTGGATAATAATATCAACATTCAGATGATTTTCGGCTAGTGTAGTAAAAATAGTTGAAAGACTTGTTAATGAATTGGCCAAGCCTAATACTGTTACTTTCGTTATTTCATCTTCAAATGCGACACCGCGGACTACTAGGTTTTGTTCCATTGCTGCTTCCTCCTCAATAACTGTTCCTTCTATTTTCTCCATGCTTGAGCGAACCTCAAGTCGAACTTGATAGTTTTTCGCAAATTCCACCGCTCGTGGATGAAGCACACCGGCGCCTAAATTAGCTAACTCTAGCATTTCATCATACGATACTGATAATAATTTACGCGCATGCTTGATATACCTTGGGTCAGTTGTAAATACCCCGGTAACATCAGTATAAATATCGCATTTATCTGCCTTTAGGGCCGCCGCTAATGCCACGGCTGTCGTATCAGAACCACCGCGGCCAAGGGTCGTAATTTCACCATCCTCCGTGATTCCCTGGAAACCAGCAACAATGACCACCTTGCCAGCCTCGAGCTGTGTTTCAATGGCAGCAGTTTTTAAATTCGAGATGCGCGCATTTCCATGAACTGGTTCTGTGATAATTCCCGCTTGCCAGCCTGTAAAGGAAACGGCATCAAGTCCTTGCTGATTCAAAGCCATCGATAGTAACGAAATAGTTACCTGCTCTCCGGTTGACAATAGCATGTCCATTTCCCGCTTATTCGGCTGTGCAGAAATTTCCTTTGCTAATCCAACAAGTGTATCTGTCGATTTGCCCATTGCAGAAACGACAACGACCACATTGTTGCCGCGATCTGTTTCCTCTTTTACACAGGATGCAACATTTAATATTCTTTCTACGTTAGCAACGGAGGTTCCCCCGAACTTTTGAACAATAATCCCCATGTTGGTTTCTCCTTCTTTCAAGTGAATACATTAATTATCCCCTAAAACATAAAAAAGCAATGAGAAGGGCATCTCATTGCTTAAGAAAACGAAAAAAAATTCTCGCGCCTACAATGTAAGATAGCTCTCCAAGACATTAGTCTTGACAATCCAGCATTTATTCAATACGGGACCAGCAAAGAAAGTTATGAGACCTTCCTTACTTCGGCGAACATCCCCTTTCATGATTCTTCTCAGAAGCTCATCCTTCTCAGAACCATTACTCTTGAAGCTCGCACCTCTACCTTCACTTTAATACGTAAAAGTGATAGTAAATTAAATTTTCACTTATTATAGCATGTTCTTTTTTTTCTGACAATCACTAAGATTGAAGTTTTTTGATCAATTCTTCGGCAACATTGACAGGAATTCCGATTTTTGTAAATTCCTCCATACTAGCCTCTTTCATTTTTTTAACGGAGCCAAACTGCTTTAGCAATAACTTTTTCCGTTTATCACCGATTCCAGGTATATCATCGAGCAAGGATTGAAAAGCCGTTTTTC
Organism: Neobacillus drentensis NBRC 102427; assembly: GCF_001591445.1. Lineage (GTDB taxonomy): Bacteria > Bacillota > Bacilli > Bacillales > Cytobacillaceae > Neobacillus > Neobacillus drentensis. The sequence continues at coordinate 187,715 of NZ_BCUX01000009.1, forward strand.
CACGAAGCTGGCGATGAAAGGTAATCGCAAAGCGATGGACTTCATCTTGAATTCTTTGCAGTAAATAAAACTCTTGACTGTTACGGCCAAGTGGAACAATTCCTAATGGATTGCCATACAGCAATTGTGAGGTACGGTGTTTTTCGTCCTTCACAAGTCCCGACAGCGGGATATCTAAGCCTAATTCATTTTCCAAAACGTCTCTCACTGCTTCGACATGGCCTTTACCGCCATCGATGATGATTAAATCAGGAAGGGGGAGCTCTTCTTTTAAGGCACGTGAATATCTTCTTCTCGTAACTTCCCGCATCGATTCATAATCATCTGGTCCTTGAACGGTTTTAATCTTATATTTACGGTATTCCCGATGATTTGCTTTTCCATCAATGAAAACAACCATGGCTGAAACAGGGTCAGTCCCTTGGATATTAGAATTATCAAAGGCTTCAATCCGGTGCGGGGTGTATATTCCCATCAACTCACCTAAGTTCTCGACAGCCTTAATTGTTCGATCCTCATCCTTCTCAATTAAGGAAAACTTTTCATTTAATGCGATTTTTGCATTTTTAATCGCTAATTGAACGATATCCTTTTTTTGTCCCCGTTGCGGCTGGAGTACCTTAACTTCTAAGAGCTGTTCCGCCAAACTCAAATCGACTTCATCCTGAATCAGAATTTCCTTCGGCTTAAAGTGGTTGGCCTTCGTATAAAATTGACCGAGGAACGTTAAGATTTCCTCCTCTGGCTCGTTATAGATAGGGAACATCGAAACATCCCGCTCGATTAGTTTCCCTTGCCGGACAAAAAAGACTTGCACACACATCCAGCCCTTATCAACGGCATAACCAAACACATCACGGTCCGTAAAGTCGGTCATCGTAATTTTCTGTTTTTCCATGGTGGTTTCGATATGAATGATTTTATCACGGAACTCTTTCGCTCGTTCGAAGTCCAATTCTTCAGAGGCAGCCGACATTTTCGCCTGAAGCTCTTTTTTTATCTCCTTATATCCGCCATTTAAAAAGCGGGTAATTTCATCGGTTATTTGTTTGTACTGCTCTTCGTGAATTTCATTTACACATGGTGCCAGGCACTGCCCTAAATGGTAGTACAAGCAGACACGGTCCGGCAGGGTTGAGCATTTACGGAGCGGATAAATTCGGTCAAGCAGCTTTTTGGTTTCATTGGCCGCGGTCACATTGGGGTACGGACCAAAGTATTTGCCCTTATCCTTTTTTACTTTTCTTGTAATGATGAGTTTCGGATGCTTTTCAGCCGTCAGCTTAATAAACGGATAGGTTTTATCATCCTTCAACATAATATTGTATTTTGGATCGTATTTTTTAATTAGATTTAGTTCGAGTAGGAGTGCTTCAATATTCGAGGAAGTTACGATATATTCAAAGTCCTCAATTTCATTGACCAGTCGTAACGTCTTCCCATCGTGCGAACCCGTAAAATAGGAACGGACACGATTCTTTAATACTTTGGCCTTCCCCACATAAATAATCGTTCCCTGACGGTCTTTCATTAAGTAGCAGCCAGGCTGGTCCGGCAGCAGCGTCAGTTTTTGCTTAATTATTTCATTCATTCCGGCCACTCCACTCCCGTCTTTATTGTTTATCTTATAAAATTCTAAAGGAAACTGCGCATAAATGAAAGAGGGGGTCTCTTGGAAAAAAATAAAAAACCTTAGCTGGGTGGTTTCCCAAGCTAAGGTTTCTTCGTTATGCTTACACGTGTTTTTCTAAAACACTTGCTAACGCATCTTTTGGTTGGAAGCCGACAACTTTATCAACGACTTCGCCATTTTTCATCACTAATAATGTTGGAATGCTCATAACTCCGAAATTAGCAGCAGTTTGCGGGTTATCATCCACATCTAATTTAGTAATTTTTACTTTATCGCCCATTTCTGAATCTAGTTCTTCAAGAACTGGAGCGATCATTTTACAAGGTCCGCACCATGGTGCCCAGAAATCTACAAGTACAAGGCCTGAACCTGTTTCAGCGGAAAAGTTTTGATCTGTTAAGTGTGAAATTGCCATTTATATTGCCCTCCTAATGATTACTGATTTACTACCGAAAGTATAACATCGTTTGAATAATCAAGCTATTAAATTGCTTCATCGATCATTTTTCCCCATTAGACCACTAAGTATCCATAAAAATAAAGCGAGCGGAGTCCGTTCCGCTCGCTCTTCTTATATTATGAGTGTACCTTCAACTTTTTAAACTCTTCCGTTAGTAACGGAACAACTTCAAACAAGTCACCGACGATTCCATAATCGGCTACTTTGAAGATATTAGCTTCTGGGTCTTTGTTGATAGCAACAATTACTTTGGAGTTAGACATTCCTGCTAAGTGTTGAATTGCCCCAGAAATACCACAGGCAATGTAAAGATCTGGTGTGACGACCTTACCAGTCTGACCAATTTGTAAAGAGTAATCGCAATAGTCGGCATCACAAGCACCACGTGAAGCACCTACCGCTCCGCCAAGAACATTGGCAAGTTCTTTCAGCGGTTGGAATCCATCCGCACTCTTCACTCCACGTCCTCCAGATATAACAACCTTCGCTTCACTTAGGTCAACACCTTCGCTTGCTTTCCTGACTACCTCTTTAATAATGGCACGCAGGTCTTTAATTTCAACTGAAAGGTTTGAAACCTCGCCAGTTCTGCTTTCATCTTTTTGCAATGGAGCAATATTATTTGGACGGACCGTTGCAAAAATTAAGCCTTCGGTCACAATTTTCTTTTCAAATGCTTTCCCAGAGTAAATTGGTCTTGTAAACACAACATTTCCACCCGCAACTTCAACCGCTGTCGCATCGGAAATTAAACCTGATGCTAATTTCCCAGCAATTCTCGGAGAGAGGTCTTTGCCCAGTGAGGTATGACCTAAAACTAAGCCCTCTGGTTTTTCTTGGTCAATCACGGCTAAAAGTGCCTGAGCGTAACCATCTGAAGTATATAGATTTAACTTTTCATCTTCTACCACGACGACGCGATCTGCACCGTTTTGGATTAATTCCGCCCCTAAAACGCTTACAGAAGTACCAACTAAAACACCAACCACTTCTCCACCCTCAGCAACCGTTTTTGCTGCTGCAATTGCTTCGAAAGATACATTACGTAAAGAACCGTCACGAACTTCTCCTAATACTAATACTTTTCTTGACATTCCATATACCTCCTGAGAACAAAATTTATATAAAAACCGATTAAATTACTTTTGCTTCGCTATGAAGAAGATGAACAAGTTCCTTTACTTGATCATTCAAATCCCCAGCTAAAACTCTGCCCGCTTCTTTTTTAGGAGGCAAATAGATTTCAATTGTTTTAGTTTTTGCTTCTACATCGTCTTCTTCAAGATCAAGATCGTCTAATTCTAATTCCTCAAGCGGCTTCTTTTTAGCTTTCATGATTCCCGGTAGTGAAGGATAGCGCGGCTCGTTCAGACCTTGTTGTGCAGTTACTAATAGAGGAAGACTTGTTTCAATGACTTCAGAATCGCCTTCTACGTCACGAGTAACCGTTACATTTGTTCCATCAATTTCTAGCTTCGTAATGGTTGTTACATAAGGAATATTCAAAAGTTCAGCGACACGTGGTCCAACTTGACCTGTTCCGCCGTCAATCGCCACATTTCCGCCGATGATTAAATCTGCATCTTTATCCTTTAAATATTCAGCAAGGATTTTTGCTGTGGTAAATTGATCTCCATTCTCAACATCGTCTTCCGTGTTGATGAGGACAGCTTTGTCAGCGCCCATCGCAAGTGCTGTACGTAATTGCTTTTCAGATTCTTCACTTCCAACAGAAATGACTGTTACTTCTCCACCCTTAGCATCGCGGACTTGAATGGCTTCTTCAATCGCATATTCATCATAAGGATTGATAATAAATTCAGCACCATCTTCGTTGATTTTTCCACCGCGAATTGAAATTTTCTCTTCTGTATCAAAAGTTCTTTTCATTAATACATATATTTTCATGGTTTCCCTCCTAATATTTCCGAGCATTCGCTCAGTTTGAAAGATTAAGAAAACTTTTAAGGAAAAAATTTTTTTATTTACCTTCCACTGCAAAAAAATTAGTGTAAAGCTTATTCCCCTTTAAATTGTGGTTCTCTTTTTTCAATAAAGGCTTGGATGCCTTCCTTGCCATCGTTCGAGACAAATACCTTACCAAATAGCTCTGATTCTTTTTTTGAACCTTCATAGAACTCTTCTGTTTTTGCATAGTTTAATAATTCGATAGCGGCTTTTATCGAGCCTGGACTCTTCTTTGCGATTTTTCCTGCGAGCATATAAGCCTGTTCCAATACCTCAGTTTCTGAATAGGCATGATTGGCTAACCCATATTGGACAGCTTCCACACCTGTAATTGGCTCAGCAGTGAACAGCATTTCAGCAGCTCTTGCAACTCCAACATATTTAGGCAGCCGCTGCGATCCGGCAAATCCAGGAATTAACCCGAGTTGCAGCTCTGGAAGACCAAGTTTGGCATTTTCACTGACTAGGCGAATGTGACAAGCCATGGCGAGTTCAAGACCACCACCGAGTGCCGCACCATGGATTGCCGCAATAATCGGCTTCGGAAATTTCTCCATCCGGTCAAATAACTCTTGACCAAACTTCCCAAGATTAGAAAATCCCTCTGAAGAAGTCACCGTTGTAAATTCTTTAATATCCGCACCAGCGGAGAAGAACCGGCCTTCACCGTGAATGACAATCGCTCTAATTTCACGGTTTGGTTCGATTTCATCCAATACTGCCGACAATTCACTTAAAAGACCTGAAGAAAGGGCATTTGCCGGCGGACGAGCAATTGTAATCGTCGCAATATTATTTTGATGCGACCATCTTAAGTATTCCAATCTAACTCCCCCCTATTTCAAAATCTACCGGCTTCCGCAGCCATTGATTAAAAGGCGATGGACTGGGGACGCCAGTGCAAGCAAATCATACTTTTCCTCGTTCATTACCCATGATGTCACGGTTTCATCTATTGTTCCGAATATCATTTGCCGGGCCAGACGAACATCGAGGTCGACGGAAAACTCTCCTGTTTCTTTGCCTTCAAGAACTATCTTATCGATTACCTGTAGATAACCTTTTAGAACATCATTAATTCGAAGTCGCAAATCCTTATTCGATTGCCGTAATTCGAGTTGTGTCACGATGGCCATATGATGGTCTTCAGAAAGCATACTGAAATGAGCTTCTATCATCTTTAATAATTTCTCCACCGCCGTCCCTTTTCCTGCTATCATTTTATTTATTTTTTCAATAAAGCTTCCCATTTTTTCTTCAAAGAGAGAAATAAGGATATCTTCTTTGTTTTTAAAATAAAGATAAATGGTCCCATCCGCCACTCCGGCCTGTTTGGCAATTTTTGAAACCTGAGCTTGGTGATATCCATTTTCAGCGATGACAACCACTGCCGCATCAATAATTTGCATGTATTTTGGTTTACTCTTCTTCAACTATATCCCTCCTCCTGAGCGAAAAGGTCCGTTTCAGTTAATCGATTTAAAAAGAAAAATATGAATGAATAGTCATTCATATTTTAATAATAGTGATTAACTGTATATCTGTCAAGATATACTATATACCATCTTCGGCTTCCGGACAAAGGGACAGGCCTAATCTGTCAAAAAAAAGAGGGAGCCTTAATCCTGAATTTATGCATGTTTTTGATTTTCTTCTTCTTCTATTTTTTGTTTATCTTCTTCAACCAACATCCGCCTTAAAATTTTTCCAATCGCCGTTTTTGGCAGCTCTTTCCTAAATTCATATATTCTCGGAACTTTATAGGCAGCAAGATATTTTCTTGAAAAGTGGTTCATTTCCTCTTCGGTTACTGATGAACCTTCTTTTAAGACAATATAGGCTTTTACCGTTTCCCCGCGATATGGATCCGGTATTCCTGCTGCTACCGCCTCGAGAACATCCGGGTGCTCATATAATACTTCTTCTATCTCTCTAGGATAAATATTGTATCCTCCAGCAATTATCATATCCTTCTTACGGTCTACCACATAAAAGTATCCTTGTTCATCCATATAGCCCAGGTCCCCCGTATACAGCCAACCATCCTGTAATACTTCCTTTGTATCTTCTGGACGATTCCAATAGCCCTTCATGATTTGCGGCCCTTTGATGGCAAATTCGCCAATTTCCTTTACCGGGACAGGTTCTCCGGTTTCCATCGATACAATCTTTACTTCTGTATCTGGCCAGGGGACACCAATACTGCCCTTAATCCTTGGTACATCCCATAGAAAGTTCGCATGTGTAACGGGCGAGGCTTCCGTTAAACCATACCCTTCAACTAGTTTCCCTCCCGATACTGCCTCAAACTGCTCCTGTACTTCAATTGGCAGTGCAGCTGAACCGCTAATACAAGAATGAATCGAAGATAAATCATATTTTTTTAAATCAGGATAATTTAATATTCCAATATAAATTGTCGGAGCCCCGGGAAACAATGTCGGGCGTTGTTTTTGAATGGTCTTCAATGTTGTCTCGATATCGAATTTAGGTAATAATATCATTTTGTTAGCTTGCATCACCGATAAAATGAGTACGGTTGTCATGCCATAAACATGAAAGAACGGGATGACCCCCAGCACCGATTCTTCTCCTGGTTTACATTTGTACAGCCATGCTTGGCACATCTTTGTATTCGCTATTAAATTCTTATGTGTGAGCATAACCCCTTTTGGGAAGCCCGTGGTTCCTCCAGTATATTGAAGAAGCGCCACATCTTCAGCCGGGTTAAAATCATAAATCTTTAGTTTTTGAGGCTTCATTTTTATGATTTCCGAAAGTAAATGCGTACTTCCTTTGTGCTGTACATTCACGACAATTCCATATTGTTTTTTCTGGATGTAGGGATAAATTAGATTTTTAGGAAATGGTAAGTAGTTCTTGATAGCGGTTACAATTATATGCTGCAAGTCTGTTTGCGGCATCACTTTTGATACGCGTGGGTAGAGGATGTCGAGTGTGATGATAGCCTTTGCGCCTGAATCTTTCATTTGGTATTCAAGTTCACGTTCCGTATATAACGGGTTGGTTTGAACAACAATACCGCCTGCCATTAATATCGCAAAATAACTAATTACTGCCTGAGGTGTGTTTGGAAGCATAATGGCGACCCGGTCACCTTTTGAGATACCTAGAGTCCCTTGCAAATAACCGGCAACATTCATTACTTCTTCGTAGAGTTTCTTGTAGGTGATTTCTTTCCCCATAAAGTGAATAGCAACTTTCTCCGGATATTGATGAGCAGAATTCACTAAGTATTGCTGTACTGGCTCCGTGGTGTATTCCAGTGTGACGGGAATTTCTTTTGGATACAGTGCCTGCCACGGTTTTGAATCATACATAAGATCCCCCTTTTCTATGTGGATAATTATAAAAATTCAAACTTCTCTTCTATTATAGTACAGTACTAGGCATTAAACAATTGAAGATACTACAAAAAAATCACCACTGAAGGGCTTCAGCGATGATTTTTATTTAAGTAAAAAATAACATATAAATTAAGCCGATTAGTAAAAACAAGCCGCATAATCCAAGAAGTATTTTAGCTAATGTCTCCACTTTTTTCTTCTCCCCTTACGTAATCCCTGCACCGATGACAATTGAAAAACCAATCGAGATAACCATTGAAATAAACCCAACGGCGCGGTTATCATTTTGGATTTCTTCGTCAATTTTAAATTTTGGCGTTAAAAATTCAAAGATAAAATAACCCACTAATAATAGTAAAAAGCCATAAATCCCCCAACCAACCATTGACAGCAGGGAATTGTTCTGTTCAATCGTATAGCGAAAGATATTGGCAACTCCCAAAATTTTCCCTCCGGTTGCCATCGCCACTGCCATATTACCTTTTTTTATTTCTTCCCAATTTTTATATTTGGTCACCATTTCAAAGATAGCTAAAAAGACAACTAAGCATAGAATCACTACGCTATAATAAGCAGCGATTTGTATATATTCGTTCTCCCAAAACTGGTCCATTGTCAAAACTCCCCGGACATTATTTAAACTCAACGATGGTTACACCTGATCCGCCTTCCCCAGCTTCCCCAAATCGAATTTTTTTAACTTGACGATGGTTTTTTAAGTATTCCTGCACACCCTGTCTTAAAACACCCGTACCTTTGCCGTGGATAATCGATACCCGCGGATAACTAGACAGGAGGGCGTCGTCAATATACTTTTCCACCTTTAGAAGGGCATCTTCATACCTTTCTCCACGCAGGTCTAACTCCATTTTCACAATTGAATCCCGGCCTTTTACAATCGCCATCGGTTTGGTTTCGACTTGTTTCGGGGTGCTCATATATTCGAGATCTTTTTCTTTCACTTTCATTTTGAGAATTCCGATTTGAACCTGCCATTCATTCGCTGAAACCTTTTCAACCAACATACCCTTTTGATCGAAGGTAAGGACCTTCACCTCATCACCTGGGATAAACGTATGTTTTTTAACTTTCTTGTTTGCGAGCGCAGCTGATTTTGGGATTTCCGGTGCTGCCCCTTCTAACCGCCTTTTGGCATCAATTAATTCATGCTCTTTAATTTCCGCATGCTTCTCTGTACGCATTTTGCGAAGGTCACGGATTACCTTGTCGGCTTCGCTTTTCGCCTCTTCCACGATTTCCCCGGCCTTTTCTGCCGCTTTTTCAATCATCGAGTCTTTTTTCTCGTAAAATTCCATTAGTTGATTTTGCAAGTCTTGATGAAGTTTTTCCGCAGATTTTAAATAATCACGGGCTTCTTCCTGCTCTTTTTCTGCCAGCCGTTTACTTTCTTCTAACGAGGCGATCATCTTATCAATTTGGTTCGTATCTTCACTCACATGTGAGCGTGCCGCCTGAATGACATGCTCATTTAAGCCAAGTCGTTTTGAAATTTCAAAGGCATTACTCCGTCCTGGCACACCTAATAACAATTTATAGGTTGGGCTTAATGTCTCAACATTGAACTCAACACTTGCATTCAATACACCTTCACGGTTATATCCATATGCTTTTAACTCAGGGTAGTGGGTCGTAGCAATCACCCTTGCCCCCCGCTTGTGAACCTCATCTAAGATGGAAATCGCTAAGGCTGCACCTTCTTGCGGATCGGTTCCAGCACCAAGTTCGTCAAATAATACCAGGCTATTAAAATCAACTCGATTTAAGATTTCGACGATATTAACCATATGGGATGAAAAGGTACTTAAACTTTGTTCAATCGACTGTTCATCGCCTATATCAGCATACACCGCATCAAAGACGGCTAGCTCTGAGCCATCATAGGCTGGGACCTGCAAGCCTGCCTGGGCCATTAATGTACACAACCCTAGTGTTTTTAAGGTAACCGTTTTACCGCCCGTATTCGGACCTGTAATCACAATAGTTGTAAAGTCTTGCCCCAGCATGATATCGTTGGCAACCACTTCATCAATCGGAATGAGCGGATGTCTTGCCTTAAATAAAGCAATTCTTCCCTCATTATTCATGGTCGGCATCGATGCTTTGATTCGCTTTCCATATCTTGCTTTGGCAAAAATAAAGTCCAAATTCGCGAGAACTTCCACGATTACTTTGAGTTCGCTCTCGTGCTCGGCTGTTTCAGCAGATAGCTCCGATAGAATTCTATCGATTTCCAGTTGTTCCTTGACACGAATATCCTGCAGTTGATTATTTAATTGGACAATCACTTGCGGTTCAATAAACAGGGTTTGTCCCGATGCACTCTGGTCATGAATAATCCCGCCGTAATGCCCGCGATACTCCTGTTTAACAGGGATAACAAAGCGGTCATTACGAATTGTGACAATCGCGTCGGAAAGCATTTTGCTGGCATTGGATGACCGAATCATACTTTCTAGTTTTTCACGAACCCGTGACTCATTGGACCGAAGCTGATGCCTTAATGAACGAAGCAGATCACTCGCGCTGTCTAACACCTCGCCGCCTTCATCAATGGCTTGTTTGATTGCTTGCTCAAGATTCGTTAACGGAATAATCCGCCCTGCTTGTTCAAACAAAATCGGTATTTCTGTTCTCTCATCAGCAAAATCCACGATAAACCGCTTCATTTGCCGGCTTGCATGGATGGTACTAGCAATTTGGACGAGTTCATGCGAGCTTAGCACTCCACCTATTACAGATCGTTTGATGTGTGCGCTTATATCATGGACACCTGAAAGTGGGACATTCCCTTTCACACGGAACACCGTTGCAGCCTCATCTGTTTCTGCTTGAAGTTTGACTACTTCTTCAAAATCAGTTGAGGGCACTAGGCCAATTATTTTTTTCCTACCAAGTGACGAGGCAGCATGTTCTAACAGCTGCTCTTTTACTTTCAAGAATTCTAATACCTTTAAAGCTTTTTCTTGCATGGAGATAACCTCCCTATCCTCTATTATGCAAAAATTCTAGCAGGTCATTTTTATCTAAAGCATTAAGGACGGATGACTTTTTAATCCAGCCCTTTTTGGCAGCTGAAATACCGATTTCCATATGCTTTAATGTATCCATTTTATGAGCATCCGTATTGATGAGAATTTTCACCCCTGCATCCTGAGCTTTTCGTAAATATTCAGCTGCCAGGTCCAGACGGTTGGGATTCGCATTTAATTCTAATGCCGTATTGGTTTCTTTGGCGAGTTCAATCAGTAAATCAATATCAACATCATATCCTTCGCGGCGGCCAATTTTTCTGCCGGTTGGATGAGCAATTAAATCGACATGGGCATTCGTCAAGGCGTTTTTTAAACGCTCCATAATTTTTTCCTTTGATTGGGAAAAAGCTGAATGTATAGAGGCAATCACGAAATCCATGTCAGCAAGAAACTCGTCGTCATAGTCCAGCGTGCCATCTGGAAGAATATCCATCTCCACACCCGCTAGAATAAGAAAATCATCATACTTTGCATTTAATTTATTAATTTCTTCTCTTTGTTTTAATAGTCTTTCACACGTAAGTCCATTAGCCACCTTTAAATATTGTGAATGGTCCGTAATCGCCATATATTGATAACCTCTAGCCCGGCAAGCTTCAGCCATCTGTTCGATCGAATGGGCACCATCGCTCCAAGTAGAATGCATATGAAGATCGCCCTTAATATCTTGAAGTTCAATTAATTCCTCTGCCTTAGTGAACGTTTCCACTTCCCTGCCATCCTCTCTAATTTCCGGAGGAATGAAAGGCAGGTCGAAATGCTTGAAAAATTCTTCTTCCGAAGAGAAGGTGAGAATTTCCCCTGTCTCAACATTTTCCACGCCATACTCACTGATTTTTTCACCGCGTTCCTTCGCCAATTGCCGCATCCGGACATTATGTTCCTTGGATCCAGTAAAATGGTGCAAGGCTGTAATAAACTCTTCTGGTTTAACCAGACGGAAATCCACAGAAATATCATAATCATACTCAAAGACTAAGGAAACCTTTGTATCGCCTGCACCAATCACTTCTTTTATGTTTGGAAGCTTTAATAGATGCGCGCGCACTTGTTCAGGCTGAGTTGTAGCGATTATAAAATCGAGGTCTTTAATCGTCTCTCTCATTCTGCGTAAACTGCCCGCACGTGAAAACTGATGAATATCCGGTGTATCTCGAAGAGTTGCTTCAATCTGCTCAGCAATTGGAAGCATGTATGCTAACGGCAATCGTTCCGGTCTAGAGCCGACATTAGCAATGGCACTAAGGATTTTTTCCTCTGTCTTCTTGCCAAAACCTGCGAGCGCTTGAACCTGTCCTGCTTCACAGGCTTTCTTTAAACTGGAAACATCCACGATATGTAACTCTTTGTATAACTTAGCAATTTTCTTGCCGCCAAGCCCCGGGAGCTGCAGTAACGGGATGAGTCCTCTTGGCACTTCCTCCTTCAACTCATTTAACACCGAAGAAGAACCTTCTTTTATGTATTCATCCATGACAGCAGCCGTGCCTTTACCAATTCCTGAGATCGCGGTAAAGTCCTCAATCTCTGTTACACTGCGTTCGTCTGTTTCTAAAGCAGTAGCTGCTTTACGAAAGGCAGAAACCTTGAATGGGTTTTCCCCTTTTAACTCCATATAAATCGCAATTGTTTCTAGCAAACGAATGATTTCTTTTTTATTTATTTCCATTTTATTATCCACCTACCTACTATTTAGCATTTTCATTTTATCCTACTTTAAGGCATGAATAGAAAAACTTCTCTGCTACAGAGAAGTTAAAGCAGTTGTATATTCAATCCACATGCTTTTTATCTGCTGTGAAAGGATAGGAGTGTGATTCACAATCGCTTTTGCCAAACTCGATTGATCCAATGCGGTTTGTAAAAATTCAATTGGCAGAAGGGCCGAAATATATAATAAAATAAAAATAACTAAGTAAATCTCAATGAAGCCGAGCAGTCCCCCGCCCAAAATATTCAACTGTTTGAGTATAGGCAAATGGGCAACAAAGTCGAGCATCGAACCAATAATTTGCAATAACGCTTTTACAGCAAAAAAGATGATCACAAAGGCAATCGCACGATAAAAAGCGGCCTCCATATTACTGCTGTCCGTCAGCAATTTTAAGGTTGTCACGTTCCCGAAATTTGGATAAGGTATCCAGAGGGTTAGCTTGGGTGCCAACTGTTCGTAGTATGAATTTGCTGCGACATATGCAATAATAAAACCTATTAAATGAACAAGCTGCAGAATAAAGCCTCTTTTTAGGCCAACAAAGAAACCCATAATTAAAAAAGTAATAATTGCTAAATCTAACATGTTTTCTTAGTCCTTTTCTTTTAGTAGTTCTGATTGGAGCCGATCTAATTGGTCTTTTATTATCAGGTAATCATTGACTGCATTTACGGCTGTTAAAACGGCGAGTTTGCTTGCGTCTAGATTTGGATTCTTAGAACTGATTTCGCGCATTTTATTGTCAACTAATGAGGCCACATGCCGAATGTGACTTGGACTTTCCGACCCCATAATAACGTAAGCTTGACCGTATATATCTACGGTTGTTCTATTTTTTTGTTTATTTGACAATGTCCTGCCTCCATTCAGAGAATCCTACACTATATCATAACATGAACCGTTATCTATGGAAAAGTTAAAGCGTATTTTATATTTATTTAGAAATGTGGTGTTAATAGTATGGGTAATATTGTATTGAATCTGGAAATGAATAAAATAATGGAAATGCGAAACTATTACGGAAAAAATTTATTAGATAAAAAGATTCCTGGTAGTGTATTTGCGGCGAAAACACCTGCCTGTATGATCACAGCTTATAAATCAGGCAAAGTATTATTTCAAGGAAACGATAGTGAAAAGGAGTCAAGCAGATGGGGCAGTGCAAGTACATCCTCCAACAAACCTGCCTCCTCTTCTAAACCGAAATCCTCAGCGAAAGGTGACCTGCCAACCGGCATCGGTCAAATGTCTGCGATTGGTTCAGATGAAGTTGGGACGGGAGACTTCTTCGGCCCGATCACTGTTGTGGCAGCTTACGTGAAAAAGGAAAATATACCTTTGTTAAAAGAATTAGGGGTCCGGGATTCGAAAGATTTGAATGATGACAAAATCATTGCGATTGCGAAGGTCATTAAAGATATTATTCCCTTTAGTTTAATGACTTTAAAAAATGAAAAGTATAACCAGGTCCAACAATCTGGCATGTCACAAGGAAAAATGAAGGCGATTTTACATAATCAAGCGATCTTAAATGTACTAGACAAGATTTCACCTGAGAAGCCGGAAGCGATTCTCATTGACCAATTTGTTCAAGCAAGTACCTATTATCAACACTTAAAATCCCAAAAAGCGATTGCCAAGGAGAATGTTTATTTTAGTACGAAAGCGGAAGGTATTCATTTAGCGGTCGCTGCAGCAAGTATTCTCGCCCGCTACGCGTTTATCCAATATATCGATAAACTTAGCGATTCTGCCGGCTTTAAGATTCCAAAAGGTGCCGGGGCACAAGTAGATGTGGCGGCAGCAAAGTTAATTATGAGTAAAGGCCATGACATTCTTCCATCTTTCGTGAAGCTCCACTTTGCTAATACCGATAAAGCAATCGCGCTAGTTAATAAAAAACGAAATTGAAATGTTTTTTGTGGTGGTTGCGAATAAATTTATAAAAACGATGTGTGGAGGGATTGTGATGGCAAATAAACTTAGTGAAGCGGAAATAACTACAGCACTGGCTGAATTAACGGGTTGGAAATTGGACGGGAAATTTATCGTAAAAAAGTACCGCTTCCGTGAGTTTTTACAGGGCGTGGCGTTCGTGAATGTGATTGCCCAGCTTTCGGAAGAAAAAAATCATCATCCCTTCATTTCGATTGATTATAAATTAGTGACACTAAGACTTACCTCTTGGAATGCAGGCGGACTGACCGATTTAGATATCGCTTTAGCAAAAAACTATGACTCCATTTATGAGAAAATATAATTTAATGCGAATTTGAAAGAGGTTGCCCTTGGTGCAACCTCTTTTGGTGATTTTTAACTAGTAAAAATATGATATTTTCTCTTTCTAATTACATAAAAATTGCACAAATTTACTACCATAATGAAATTTTAAATTATATCAGCGCAAAATACGGTTTTATCAGCGATTCCGCACCATTTATCAGCGATAAATTCAATATATCAGCGATTATTCATTTTTATCAGCGAACTGAAATATTACCATGGGATTGTTCTTCGGAAAGTAATAGCGTCCCTTTTTTGTTCCAGAATAATTAAGATTTACAGAAAGCAGTAATCTTTTTGCTGTATCATGTGATTTTATATGAGCAAATTCTCGAAACTGCTGGTTAGTAATTTTCGAATCAAATAGTAAAAAGTAATCACTCAGAGCATTTTTATGAGCATCTTTTGAAAATTTGTCGCATGAAGAGCAGTACCATTTGTGTTTCTTACGAATAAGTGGAAAATGATTGCAGCTGGGGCCAAAAACACCGGTCAATAAATTTGCCTTGTTAATTCCATATTTGGTTAAGATATAGTTGGTTGGGATTTTATTCATTTTTACAAGGAGACGGCTCAGCTTTCGAAGATCTTTGGAATCAAGAAGAGGGGTAGAATATTGTCGCTCAAAAAACTGAATTTTATTTAGGAGAACATCTGACTTACATACTCGTGGCTTTACTTTATGAGCGTTTTTGCCTGTGATGACATAGGAAGCATACTTATTGCTGATGACTACTAAGTGATCAACCGGTACTTGGGGAAATTTATGTTCGGCCATTAGCTTCTTTATATATTCTTGATGCCTTTTTGCTTGGGCAAGCGGGTAGGGGTAACCTTTTTCCTTGTCATTGTTGATTTGAATAAACTGCTCATTTTCCGTATCGAATATTAATTTACCAGTCATATGTTTCACTTCAAGAATTAGGGCGAATTCTGGTGTCAGAAGAAGGGTGTCAATTTGGCAGTTGTAGTTACCATCAGGAAGGTTTAAATCGTGGAGTATCATGTATTTATCAACTGGAAGGAGGCGCAAATAATAATCAAGACTTACTTCACCTTTATACCCAGCTTGCCTTCTCCCCTTCTCCTCTATTATTTGCTGATACTTTGGGTAATCCAGAGGAAGACGCCGGCATAATGCCTCTAAAATGAGAAGTACTAATGGAATTGTTCTTTCTTTTATAATCAAAACTATCACTCCTTTCATTTTATTAATGTAGTTCTGAGTAGACCCTGAAAACCCTGCCGAATATTAGCGAAATTTGTTAATTATTTATGTCTATTTATTTTATCAGCGGTTTTTAAATGTTTATCAGCGATTCCAGCAATATATCAGCGATTCCGCACCATTTATCAGCGAAAAATTCAATATATCAGCGAATCGGAAATTTCGCCTTAAACCCATACGAAAAAGCCAGCCCGAAATCTACATTCGAGCTGGCTTCTATAAATTTAACCTCTTAAAACTGCTCCTGCTTTTTCCTCTAAAGCTGCAAGTACGCGTGTGTGGACCTTCGTAACCTCTTCATCCGTTAACGTACGCTCAGGGTCAAGATACTTTAAAGAAAAAGCAATGGACTTCTTGCCTTCCTCCATCTTGTCACCCTCATATAAGTCAAACACATGAACCTCTTTCAGAAGTGGCGCCCCTGCAGTTAAAATAATTTCGCTTAGGGTGCCTGACACCGTTTCTTTGTTTACCACGAGGGCAATGTCTCTTGTAATCGATGGGAAGCGTGGAATGGCTTCGTATTGTAATGCTGGTGCTTCTGCTTCAAGTACAGCTTTTAATGAAAGTTCAAATACATAGGTATCTTTCAAATCCAAGTCTTTTTGAACTGTTGGATGGACTTGACCGATAAAGCCGATTTTCTCATTATTTAAGAGAATTTCTGCTGTACGGCCTGGGTGGAGACGGTCTACCTGTGCCTGAACAAATTGAACCTGTTCAAAGAGGCCAAGTTTAGCAAACATTCCTTCTAAAATTCCTTTAATAACATAGAAGTCAACGGCTTTCTTCTCTCCTTGCCAAGAATGACTTTCCCAAAGGCCAGTAATGGCTGCAGCAATGTGCTCTTTTTCCACTGGAAGAGAGTCTGTGCCGTTCGCTAAGAATACAGCACCCGTTTCATATACACCTATGCTATCGTTTTGGCGGGCACTATTGTATTTTAATACTTCCAAAAGCTGAGGCATGATGCTCAAACGAAGGATACTGCGCTCTTCACTCATTGGCATCGAAAGACGAATGGTGTCCCGCTTTTCAAGCGCATATTGTGCTGCCTTTTCCTCGCTTGTGAGGGAATATGTTACGGCTTGGTATAAGCCTGCACCCTCAAGGTATTGACGAACCACACGACGTTTCTTCTGATACTCATTCAAACCGCCCGGGGTTGTCGAACCGATTGGCAGTGTTTTTGGAATATTATCGTAACCGTAAAGGCGGGCTACTTCTTCCAGTAAATCTTCTTCTATTTTAATATCGCCGCGGCGAGTCGGTGCCGTTACGGTAATGGTATCTTCCTCAATGCTTACCCCAAATTGAAGACGATCAAAAATTTCTTTCACGTCCTTCATGACAAGCTCTGTACCAAGTACACGATTGATTTTTTCTAAAGTAATCGAGACTACGGCTGGTTCAACTGTTAGTGTATCAGCTTCAGCCGCACCTTCTAAAACTTCTCCGCCAGCGAATTTTGCCATCAGATAGGCTGCGCGCTCTCCAGCAGCACGAACACGATTCGGATCGACACCTTTTTCAAAACGGGCACTCGCTTCACTTCTTAGGCCATGGTCTTTTGATGCCTTTCTAACAGGTGCTCCATTAAAGTAAGCAGATTCAAGTAAAACAGTTGTTGTGTCTGACGTTACTTCAGAATTTGCTCCTCCCATTACACCAGCAAGAGCAACAGGCTCCGTTCCATTTGTAATAACCAGATGTTCAGATGTAAGTGTACGTTCCGCATCATCAAGCGTAACAAATTTCTCGCCATCTGCCGCACGGCGAACAAGGATTTCTTTTGACCCTAAGCGATCATAATCAAATGCATGAAGCGGCTGTCCGTATTCAAGAAGAATATAGTTGGTAATATCGACCACATTGTTGTGTGGACGAATTCCCGCTGACATTAAGCGTGTTTGCATCCAGAGCGGTGATGGTCCGATTTTTACATTTTTAATGACTTTTGCCACATATAACGGGTTATCTTCTTTAGCTTCGACTGTGATTTTTACATAATCAGATGCTTTTTCAGTTGAAGCTTGCAGGTTCGTTTCTGGAAGTTTCACGTTTCTTCCAAGAATCGCCGCCACTTCATAAGCAACCCCTAGCATGCTTAAACAATCTGAGCGGTTTGGTGTTAAGCTTAGTTCAAGAATCTCATCATTTCTATTTAACATTGCAATGGCATCAACGCCGACTTCAGCATCTGCCGGGAAAACAAAGATTCCCTCGGAATATTCTTTCGGCACGACTTTTCCTTCGATCCCTAACTCAGTGAGCGAACAAATCATTCCATTTGATTCTTCGCCGCGAAGTTTTGCGCGTTTAATTTTAAAATTACCAGGAAGGACAGCGCCTACTGTTGCCACCGCAACCTTTTGACCTTGCGCCACATTTGGGGCACCGCAAATAATTTGGACCGGTTGTTCCCCGCCAACATCCACAAGGCATTTGCTTAATTTATCAGCATTTGGGTGCTGCTCGCGTTCGAGGACATGACCAACAACGACGCCTTTAATGCCATTGTTAAGAACTTCTACTCCCTCAACCTCAATACCACTTTTAGTAATTTTTTCTGCTAATTCTGTTGCAGTTACCCCGGATAAATCGATATAATCCTGGAGCCATTTATATGAAACGAACATGTCGTAATCCTCCTTTAGTTATCTTTAATCAACGAGATGTATTCAAGTTCATTCGTGTTTTGAAAATTGCTTTAAGAACCGAACATCATTGGTATAAAAATGTCTGATATCATCGACACCGTACTTTAACATCGCAATCCGCTCAGGCCCCATTCCGAAGGCAAAGCCAGTGTACTTCTTCGAATCGTATCCAGCCATCTCAAGCACGTTAGGGTGAACCATTCCTGCTCCAAGAATTTCAATCCAGCCAGTGCGCTTACAAACACTGCAGCCAGAGCCGCCACAAATTTTACAAGAAATATCCATTTCAACAGAAGGCTCTGTAAACGGGAAAAAGCTTGGGCGTAAACGGATTTCACGATCTGCCCCGAACATTTTTTTCGCAAATACTTCTAATGTTCCTTTCAGGTCACTCATACGGATGTTCTCGCCGACAACAAGGCCTTCGATTTGCATAAATTGATGAGAGTGTGTTGCGTCATCATTATCACGGCGGTACACCTTACCAGGGCAAATAATTTTGATTGGGCCTTTGCCTTGGTGTTTTTCCATCGTCCGTGCTTGAACAGGTGATGTATGGGTACGAAGAAGGATATCTTCAGTGATATAGAACGAGTCCTGCATATCGCGGGCCGGGTGTCCTTTCGGTAAGTTAAGTGCTTCGAAGTTATAATAATCCTGCTCAACTTCAGGACCTTCTGCCACCTGGTAACCCATGCCAATGAATAGGTCTTCAATTTCTTCGATGATTCTTGTCAGCGGATGATGGTTTCCAACCTTTATTGGACGACCTGGAAGGGTAACATCAATGCTTTCAGAAGCTAATTTTTCTAAGACTGCAGCCTCTTCTAGCCCCTTTTGTTTAGCCTCAATTTTTACCGCTATTGTCTCACGGACTTCGTTCGCTAATGCTCCCATCACTGGGCGCTCTTCAGCAGAAAGCTTCCCCATTCCGCGTAATACTTCTGTAATTGGCCCCTTTTTTCCAAGATAAGCCACACGGATGTCATTTAATTCTTTTAAACTTACCGACTTTTCAACTTTTTGAATAGCCTCTTCCTGCAATTCCTTTAAACGTTCTTGCATGTCAATTCCTCCTTAATATTGATCAGTGTCATAGATTGGTGTAATTGATTGGTGTCAGGCACCAGAACAGAAAAAACAAAAAAACCCCATCCCTGGAAAGGGACGAGGTTTATAGTTCGCGGTACCACCCTTGTAAACACTTTATGTAAAAAAACATTGTGTTCGCTTCATTCGGATAACGGCATCTGCCGGCGCATCTTTACATTTCCGTTTGCGAAAATGGTCCCGATGCCAACTCTGGAGGTGAACTTCTCTTATTCCTTCCATAAAAGTGCTTTCAGTCGTGGCACTTTCTCCCTAAATGGTCGTAAATAAGGTACTTTTCTCCGTCATCGTTATTTAAATATTAACATTGTTGATTATTATATAATAAATCGCCGCGCAAGGTCAAACAAGTTTGCGCCTATTTTTTCAAATAATAAAGAAGAATCCCTGTTGCCACCGCTACATTTAAGGATTCGCTTTTCCCATAAATGGGGATATACAGGTTCGCTGTTGTACTGGCAAGAATATCTTTACCTACGCCGTTCCCTTCGTTTCCAACTATGAGAGCAAAGGAGTCACCTGTAGAGATATCAGTATATACTGAGGCCCCTTCAAGTGCGGTACCGTAAACAGGGATATTTTTTTCTTGAAGCTTGTCTATCCATTCATGGAGATCTCCACTTATAATCGGAAGGTGAAAATGGCTTCCTTGTGCAGACCTTAGTACCTTAGCGTTATAGATATCAACAGTTCCACGCCCCACCACGACTGCGTCAATCCCTGCGGCATCTGCCGTACGAATCATCGTGCCGAGATTACCCGGATCCTGAACCGCATCGATGAACAGGAAGGTTTTTGCCTCTTGAACTTCCGCAGGTGTTATCCGGCAAACCGCATAAATCCCTTGTGGTGCCTCTGTATCTGACAAAGAATTCGATATCTCTTCCGTGACTTGTATTACGGGTGTCGACCCAGCATCCCATCGAGAAGGGAGGTCTACTTTTTCTGATACAATAATTTCTAAGATTTGCTCTCCTTGTTTCAAGGCTTCCTCTACTAAATGAAAGCCTTCCACTAAAAAGGTTCCAGACTTATCACGTTCTTTTTTGGTTAAAAGTTTTTTCCATTGTTTAACTTTAGGGTTGTTTATCGATTCAATATGTTTCAAAAACCCGCTCTCCTTTTACATTGACAACTATTTTTTATTATAGCCTAATGAAAATACATAATAAAACCAAAAATAGAAAAACTATTTAAGAAATACAGGATAAAAAGGAGTGTATATACATGAATTTAAATTTACGTAATGCCATTGTTCATAATGTTTCGGGGAATACACAAGATCAACTAGAAGATACGATTGTTGATGCCATTCAAAATGGTGAAGAGAAAATGCTCCCAGGCCTAGGCGTTTTATTTGAGATCATATGGAATAATTCTTCCGAAGATGAGAAAAAAGAAATGCTTGCCACCCTGGAGAGTGGGTTAAAGTAATAAATTTTATGGTTAGGGCTGTCAATCGGTTCGGTTGACAGCTTTTTTCTGATTAATACAGGTATATCATTGAGATCCGACCGTCTATTGGCGAATTTCGAGGTTCTATTGGCGAATCTTGGTATTCTATTGGCGAATTCCGAGGTTCTATTGGCGAATATCAGCATTCTATCAGCGAATCCAAGAATACCACTAAAAAAATGTAACTGAAATGAAAAATCCCCGGCAAAGTTCTACCGGGGACACCACAAAAAATTATTCAAATGTAATCTTATCAACAGTCTCCCGATCCAAGCGCTTGATAACTTCAACTATCAACTTCACTGCATTTTCGTAATCATCACGGTGGAGCATTGCGGCATGGGAATGAATATACCGTGTCGCAATCGTAATCGCCATTGCTGGTACACCATTATGTGTCAAGTGGATAGAACCGGCATCCGTCCCCCCACCAGGAATGGACTCGAATTGATACGGGATGTTCAATTCATCAGCTGTATCGGTAACTAAATCACGTAATCCTTTATGAGCTACAAGCGAGGCATCATAAACGACAACTTGTGGGCCCTTCCCCATCTTACTCATTGCTTCTCGTTCCGAGATCCCAGGTGTATCACCGGCAATACCCACATCGACTGCAAAGCCGATATCAGGCTGAATTTTGTAAGTTGCCGTCTTGGCACCACGCAATCCAACCTCTTCTTGAACATTTCCGACGCCGTAAACAACGTTAGGATGGTCAACACCCTTAAGCTGCCTCAACACATCAATCGCAATCGCACAGCCAATCCGGTTATCCCAAGCTTTGGCTAATAACATCTTCTCATTGTTCATTACCGTAAATTCAAAATAGGGAACAACCATATCGCCTGGACGAATGCCCCATTCAGTCGCTTCCTCACGGCTTGAAGCACCAATATCAATGAACATATCTTTAATTTCCACAGGTTTCTTGCGGGCTTCCGCTGATAAAATATGCGGCGGCTTAGAACCGATAATTCCCGTTACATCTCCCTTTCTCGTCACAATCGTCACGCGCTGGGCAAGCATAACCTGACCCCACCAGCCGCCAACCGGTTGAAAACGGAGGAAACCTTTATCATCAATTTGAGTAATCATAAAGCCAACTTCATCTAAGTGGCCAGCCACCATAATTTTCGGGCCGCCCTCTTTACCTACCTTCTTGGCAATCAAACTACCGAGTCCGTCATTTGTGATTTCATCAGCAAATGGTTCTATGTATTTTCTCATGACTTCGCGTACTTCACGCTCATTGCCGGGAATCCCTTTGGCATCGGTTAACTCTTTTAACATCGTCAAGGTTTCATCTAGTTTTACCATATATTAGCCCCCTTATAGGTTTGTCGACCTTTATTATACAGAGAATAACGATAAATCTACAATTTTTCTATTAATAGTTATTCTGCTGTCTCAAATAATTTACTTCGTTTTTATGAAAATATGCCTTTTTGATTTCTTCATATGTAAATCCGAGCAGCACAGCTAATTCGAAGTAAGATTGAAATAAATTGATGTAATCAGCCAAACTTTTATTTTTTTGAAAAATACTAATCTTGTCGTAGACGCATAAAAATTGTTCTGTCACAGTCAAGGATAACTCCTGCTTATTCAAATCCATTGGCTCCGTATCAAATCCACATTCAATCCCGAGCGATAAAATAAAGTGAACACCATCAACAAATTCTTCTAAAATGACCTCTTTAGCTGAAGATGGCTTGACACTCCAAAACTTAAAGCTTCGTGTCTCATTTGCCAGCTCACCAATTTCAACTAGTAAGGCAAGGACCTTTCTGTCAAATAAATCCTCATCCTGCAGGTTGTGCTTTTCTTCAATATGTTGGTCTAATGCCTTTTGCATCTGAAATAGTTGTTCGAGTTGCATACTACCACCACTCCTTATAGAAAAATTATATCAAAATGAGATATGAATGAAACTTTTTTCGAGTTGTTTCGTATGAATAGGAAAATAGATGCAGGGGGCTTATCCATGATATGGTTGCTGCGCTTCGTATTGTTGTTGTTCCTATTCTTCTTATTTAGCTATGGGGTGAAATCACTTTTTACATCAAAAAGAAAACTGGAAGCTGCCCGTAAACAGAAACGTTTTTTGCTGATCGATGATAAGGATGTCAGAAAGAATTTCTCACTAACCTATAAAGGAGCTGTGTTTGCCGGCGAAAAGTACATGGGGCCTGCTGGCAAAACCTTTGACATCGTCTCCATCGTTATCTGGCCTGAAAATACAGTTTCCCTAAAAGGGCTGGTTAAGGAAGACATTTTTTATATTGATAAAAAACTTCTAGAATGCTATCCGAATGCTGAAATTCACTGGAAGAGTCCGGTGAAGGAATTTTTACAGTAATAGCCGCCTTTCATGCGGCTTTTTATAATAATAGAAACTTGATTAACAGAACCAATTCAATTCCTGCTAGAAAAGGAAAACCAATTTTAAAAGCTGTATGTTTTGTTTTATGCCGGTAAAGCTGCATGCCTGTGGTTGTACCGACTGCCCCTCCTAAAATCGCCACCATCCACAATGTTCTTTCCGAAATTCGATATTGATGTTTCTTTGCCCGCTTTTTATCTTCTCCCATAATCAACAGACCTGCTATATTCATGATTAGATAGACCACTAACCATATTTTCATAATTCGTTTCCCCCTTATAGAAAAGGCCATCCTCTACAAAGAGAATGGCCTTTAAATAATTACTTGTTAATGTTTTGTTTTGCAACGTTCGCTAATTCAGCAAATGCGTTTGCATCGCTTACTGCTAATTCAGCAAGCATTTTGCGGTTTACTTCGATACCAGCAAGCTTTAAGCCATGCATTAAACGGCTGTAAGAAAGACCGTTGATACGAGCTGCTGCATTGATACGAGTAATCCATAATTTGCGGAAGTCGCGTTTTTTCTGACGACGATCGCGGAAAGCATACATTAATGATTTCATAACCTGTTGGTTAGCAACTTTATATAATGTATGTTTTGAACCGTAATAACCTTTTGCTAATTTAAGAACTTTTTTACGACGTTTGCGCGTAACTGTACCGCCTTTTACACGTGGCATTTAATTTCCCTCCAATATATAAATCGATCACTTAATTTTTACTTCATGTAAGTTAACATTTGACGAATGCGTTTGAAATCACCTTTAGAAACAAGTGATGCTTTGCGAAGCTTACGCTTTGCTTTTGTAGATTTGTTAGCAAATAAGTGGCTTGTATAAGCGTGGTCACGTTTAAGTTGACCTGAACCAGTTTTCTTGAAACGCTTAGCAGCGCCACGGTGAGTTTTCATTTTTGGCATTTGGGATTTCCTCCTTATTACTTGTCGATTTTAGGTGCTAAAACGAGGAACATGCTTCGTCCATCCATTTTAGGATGTGACTCAATGGTCGCAACTTCCTTGCACGCTTCGGAAAAACGGTCTAACACACGTTGACCAATTTCTTTATGGGTAATCGCCCGGCCCTTGAAACGGATTGAAGCTTTTACCTTGTCGCCTTTTTCTAAGAACTTAATTGCATTGCGCAACTTTGTATTAAAGTCATGCTCATCAATTGTTGGGCTGAGACGAACTTCTTTAGTGGTGATGATTTTTTGATTCTTACGAGCTTCTTTGTCTTTCTTTTGCTGCTCGAATTTGAATTTGCCATAGTCCATAATTCTGCCGACCGGAGGCTTTGCATTTGGTGCTACAAGTACCAAATCAAGATTCACTCTTCCGGCAATCTCTAAGGCTTCAGTTTTGGTTTTAATCCCTAACTGTTCGCCATTTTGATCAATTAGGCGGATTTCGCGAGCGCGAATGCCCTCATTTAACAACATGTCTTTGCTAATAATTAGCCACCTCCAAGGTTTTATCACGAATACAACGTCTTGGTCAAGAAAATCTTAAAGAACCCATTTCAACCTAAACGTAGGACACCTTACTAAATTAACAGGTATTAAACTTTTCAGCCGTACTATAAGTGCACAAACAAAAAAAGTGCGGATGAATGCACCCACACTTTACAGAACATAAGTAATGAAACCAAAAAGTTCACGTAAAACCTGCCAACTGCCAACTGCGTCAATCAGGTGAGAAGCGGGTGCTTCTTCTTTTCCCAAAAACAAGTATTCAATTTTTCACCTTAGTAAATATAACATAAACAAAGACGTAATGTCAAACGAACTATTTTCTTTGACAACGGAATTTATTTTAACAAGAAACCAAGAATTATTCAATAGATTTTTTTTGTAAAAAAAAGAAAGAGCGGCTAGCCCTTTCTTTCTTAACAAATTATCCTCTTTTCACTTCAGCTGTTATTGCTGCTAAAAACTCTGCAAATGGCTTTGTTTCTGAGTTCTGTTCACCATATTTACGAACATTGACTGCTTGGTCTTCAACTTCCTTATCGCCAACAACTAGCATATATGGTATTTTTTGCATTTGTGCTTCACGGATTTTATAGCCGATTTTTTCATCCCGGCCATCCAACTCAACCCGTAGGCCCTCATTTTGAAGTTGCTCCTGTACCTGCTTAGCATAATCAAAGTGTGCACCTGGTGAAACTGGAATGACTTGAACCTGAACTGGAGCGAGCCATGTTGGGAATGCTCCTTTGTATTCTTCAATTAAGAAGGCCACAAAACGTTCCATCGTTGATACAACGCCGCGGTGGATAACAACTGGACGATGCGGTTTTCCGTCCTCACCCACATAAGTTAAATCAAAACGTTCCGGTAATAAGAAATCTAGTTGAACAGTGGAAAGTGTTTCTTCCTTACCTAAAGCAGTTTTTACTTGAACGTCCAACTTCGGACCATAGAAGGCAGCTTCCCCTTCAGCCTCATAGTAGTCAAGTCCAAGATCATCCATGGCATCCTTCAGCATACCTTGTGCTTTTTCCCACATCGCGTCATCGTCAAAGTACTTTTCAGTATCTTGCGGGTCACGGTAGGAAAGACGGAAGGAATAGTCATTAATACCAAAGTCTTTATAAACGGCTAAAACTAGGTTCACAACCCGTTTGAATTCATCTTTAATTTGGTCGGGACGAACAAAAATATGTGCATCATTTAAAGTCATACCACGAACACGCTGCAATCCTGAAAGTGCACCTGACATTTCATAACGATGCATTGTTCCAAGTTCGGCGATCCGAATCGGAAGCTCACGATAACTGTGAATGCTGTTCTTGTAAACCATCATATGATGCGGGCAGTTCATTGGGCGTAGAACTAATTGTTCATTGTCCATTTCCATGACCGGAAACATGTCTTCCTGGTAATGATCCCAGTGTCCTGAAGTCTTGTATAAATCGACGCTGCCCATAATCGGAGTATAAACATGGTCATAGCCAAGACGTTGTTCTTTATCGACAATGTAACGCTCAACTACTCGGCGAATAGTTGCACCTTTTGGAAGCCATAACGGTAAGCCTTGACCTACCAATTGGTTATTAGTGAAAAGATTTAACTCTTTACCAATTTTACGATGGTCACGCTCTTTCGCTTCTTCAAGCAAGCGAAGATGCTCCGCTAAATCTTCTTTCTTAAAAAAGGCTGTTCCATACACGCGCTGAAGCATTTTATTTTTGCTGTCGCCGCGCCAATAGGCACCCGCAATGCTCAATAGCTTAAATTCTTTGATTTTTCCAGTTGAAGGGACATGGACTCCACGGCATAGGTCAAAAAAATCGCCTTGTTCGTAAAGTGTCACGGTTTCCTCATCAGGAATCGCCTCAATTAGTTCGAGCTTGTAAGGATCTCCGGCTTCTTTAAAAAGCTGTACAGCTTCCGCACGACTTACTTCCTTGCGAACAATTTCAATATTTTCATTGACGATTCTGGCCATTTCCTTTTCAATCTTTGGCAGATCTTCTGGAGTTAATGATTCCTCAAGGTCCATATCATAATAAAATCCACCCTCGATCACAGGCCCTACACCTAAATTCACACCAGGATAAAGTCTTCTAACAGCCTGTGCCATCAAATGGGCTGTACTGTGACGTAAAACCTCTAATGCGTCTACGGAATCAGGAACGACGATTTCTATTGAACCGTCTTCATTAATTGGACGGCGAAGATCATACAGTTGACCGTTCCATTTACCGGCAATCGCTTTTTTCTTCAAGCCGGGGCTGATGGATGCGGCAATATCTTCCGTTGTTGTTCCACGCGGGAACTCCTTTACTGCTCCATCCGGAAACGAAATCTTTACAACGTCTGACATGGTAATTCCTCCTTTGTAATTAAGCGTCCCTGGGCATTTTGCCCAGCAGATTCGCTTTTGAAAAATAAAAAAAACCCATCCCTGGAAAAGGGACGAGTTTTGATAAACACGTGGTTCCACCCAATTTTTCATTTCCAACTGTTGACCCCTTGAAAATGACTTTGGTCTGTTAACGGTCGATAGCCGTCAACAATTACTAACCTCATGATCCCATGAAGCGTTCACTGCTGAAGTTTAAAGGTGGTAA
The DNA here is from genome assembly GCF_001591445.1 of Neobacillus drentensis NBRC 102427. Lineage (GTDB taxonomy): Bacteria > Bacillota > Bacilli > Bacillales > Cytobacillaceae > Neobacillus > Neobacillus drentensis. The sequence continues at coordinate 215,110 of NZ_BCUX01000009.1, forward strand.
GTATTATTTTCGTGTTAGGAGGCTTTCAGCCCTGTCCTCCCTCTCTAGAAACCGTAAAAAATACTGTTATCCTTATCAATACTTTTGCTATGAATATTCTATGTAGAGTATTATAATGATTAATTTTTTAAAAATCAAGGGATATTGACCTAATAAGACAAATTTTCACACTATTCCTCAACTTAAGCATGATTTTCCGAAGAATCATTAGTTTCCAACCACTTATGAACCTCTCGTAAAGCAGCAAAAGATTTAATCGTTACTCGTTCTTCAAAGATGTTTTTGATGGTCCGAACTAATGGTTCATCTGGATCCTTTGTATACAGAAAAATAGTTGTTGGCGCAAGCGATAAAAGTGGTGCAATCGAAGCGGAATCGACGTAGACAGGATGATTAACAAGTAACTTCCGGTCAATCAATCTGATTAATTCAGCTCTTTTCATCTCCACAAATTGTTCATTATAAAAGGTGATTTCCTCGTCAAATAACAAATGGAGAACGTCCATTTTGGGTTCTCGATTAATTAAAAAGTCCCTGAGCATTTGCACAAACATTTGATACTCTTGCTCCATTTTATATTCATCAATGGCAACCTCAACATACCCTTCCAGCAGCTGGAGGTATGGCCGCAAGCGAAATTTTAGAAATGAGTCAAACGAAAATGAAATATTTTCTTGAAAAATGTGCTCTATGGCTGCTCTAATAGGCGGCTCTTCGTTTGTATCCTTCAAAAAAACAGTTAAATCCTTTCTTTGACCTTCTAGAATTGAATAGATTATCTCCATTATTTGTTGTTGTACTTCCAGATCCTCATAAAAAAATTGATTTTTCAATATTTCCCGAAACCAATCATCACGTTTTATGCTCGTAATAAATTCGTAAAATGCCTTTTTAACCATAGTAGAAATTTCAATGGAAAGGAAGCTGCCTAAAAATTTTACTATATGTTGATCTTCAATTAGAAGAATAGTTTCTTTATCATGATTATTTGGTAAGTACTTCAGCAAGTGGTTATAAAACTTTTGTGCCTCCAGCTTGCTTTGGAAGATGATTTCCGCCAACCAAATCCCCCCTTTATGCCAATCTTTGTATTAATATATATGGGGGACTTGCTTAAAATAGAAGCTAGCAACCGTCGCTTTTGTTATTTACGGAAAAAAAGTCAAAAAAAAAAGACTGCTGACCTTTTTTCAGCAATCTGGAACACCCTTTTAATTACCGTCTGTTTGGACCATCGACCATCACTGGCACACTTAGGGACCTAATTCTCTCCATGATCCGTCGTGCTTTCATCTTCTCTTCTTCACCCCGTTGGCTGTATGTTAAATGATGCTCCAGCTCTGGAAAATTAAAATTAGAGGTAAAAAATGTCGGCAGGCTTTCGAGCATGCGGAATTGCAAAATTGGGCCTAAAACTTCATCCCTTGTCCAGCTTGATACTGCTTCTGCACCAATATCATCAAGCATTAAGATGGGTTCTCTTTTTAATGCCTCGATTTTTTCATTTAATGTGGAATCAGCGATTGAGCTTTTCATTTCCCTCAAAAGTTCAGGAACATAAACAATCATCGAAGAAATCTGTTTTTTAGCCAATTCATTGGCAATTGCTCCTAATAAATAAGACTTCCCAACCCCGAATTTCCCGTAAAGATAGAGACCTTTTGGTTTTTTACCATCTTCATAATTCATTAAGAAGGTTGCCGCCTTGTCACCGGCATCGAGTCTGCCCGAGTCACCCTCAAAGTCTTCAAAGGTGGCTTCAAGTATGTCTCTTGGTACATATAAACTTTTAATGAGTTTTTCATTTTTCTTCTTTTCATCTGCCATGACTTTTCGAGGACAGCGTTTATAAACAACATCAATGGAGTTTCGTGATAAAACCAAATCCGGGTGATACCCCTTCATGAAATTGATACAACCAGCCAAGCTTTCACATTTGTTACAATCCTTGCTTTGGTTTGAATACTCATACAGCTTGCTCATGCTTTTATCGATCATCATTTGATCGATTTCATTTTGATGTTTATCTAAAAAGGCCTTTATATCCGAATTTTCGAGGACTTGCCTGCGTTGTTGTTCATAGCGTTTTTGAAAGTTTTCATTAGAAGCCAATCTTTTCAAGGTACGATTAATTTTTTCCAAATGTGGTCACCCCCTATTTGCGAAACGCTTTTAGTTTTTCTTCAATTGCGCGTTTTTTCGCTTCTACTTCACTGGTGTTACCTTGCGAAGGGTCTTTTCCTGCTTCTTTCGAACTGTCATCGAACCAATCAGGAATTAACTCGGTCCGAATTGGTTTTTTATTTGTCGACCGATTTGTTTTTTTACTTTCGGTCACCTTTTGTTCCTCATTCCTTGCGAGTTCCATCGCTTCCTTCACCGTTTTCACTTTTTTTCTCGCCCAATGACTGGCAATTGACTCCACAAAGCCCTTAGTAAATTTCATGTCTGTTTTTCTCATTGCCACCTCAATTAAAACATTTACCACACCTGGAGGCAGTTTATATTTAATCATAATCTCTTCTAAGGTTTTCAAATTAGCATTTGAAGGTTCAACGCCCCCAGATAACTCTTTAAAAACGATGAGCGGCGTCGTCGTTTCATATGAGCGGATTAATTTTTCCTCCGGGGTTTTCGGCTCGGTTAATTGTGTTTGATGGACAATCGGCTGCGTTCGGTTAATCAAACTCGGAAGTTGGTCGTAATTGACAAATTGATACCAATCACGAGCTCCCTTTCTCAAATCCTCAATATCAATTTCTTCGTGCTCATTAATGGCACCTAAGATAAAATTTTTCATTTCGATTGCGTCTATTTGGTACAAAAATGCGAGATTACTAATCACATTTTTCACTTTGGGCGTGAGCGCTTTTTTGGGAACAAGCGATTCATTTAGCCCCGCTGTTAACAAATCAAAATCAAACAGGTCGACACCAATTTGGATGGGACTCGGTTCCGTTCGACCGATAAACTGTTGATTTTCTTCCTCTTGTAGTTCCTCCGAAAGACCTTGAATATATTGCATACTGCCTGGTGCTCCTGATGAAAATACGTCCTGAAAGGCCTTAGTAACCTCTACATACTCGCCTTCACTTGGCTTTTGTTGATCACTAAAAAACCGTTTCAGACGGGAAAAATGGGTTTTTCCAATTTTTCGATATAAATAAATATTTAACATTCCATCTAAAAAGAATTGCTCCGGACTTAATGGCGGATGGAGTTCATAGATAAAAGACCGTCCTCCTTCATCCGTTTTGACACGAGTCTTTAATAATCCAATGCCCTCTAGCTTTAATCTTGCTTCATAAATATCCTTTAAGTTCAACTCTAAGAGATTCATCAATAGATGGTGTGTGGATGACTCAGACCAGAGACGATTTTCCTCTATCTCCGCCCAGAGAGTCATATACAAGCTAAAGCAAGTTGATCCAATCAAGGGCTGATATAATAACGTTAGCACTTTGCGATCATACTCATGCAGCAGCCCGTCTGATGCAACTTTATAGCGATCGATAGGGAGAATTTCCTGCCAATGCTGCGCCATAATAATCCAACCTTTCCTCTCGTACAAGTCAAAAAGAGCCAAAAACACTTAGCTCTTAAGATTTTTCTTTTTTGATTAGTTCTTTTAATTCATCAATAAAAACATTAATATCTTTAAACTGACGGTAAACGGATGCAAATCTTACATAGGCGACTTCGTCGACATGTGCCAGTCTATCCATGACCATTTCACCGATCGCTTCACTTTTAATTTCTGAAATACCCTGACTGCGCAGATCCTTTTCTACACCATGCGTAATATCTTCTAATTCCTTTAAGGCAACAGGGCGCTTCTCACATGCCTTGATCAAGCCACGTAATATTTTATCACGGCTAAACTCTTCTCTGGTGCCTTCTTTTTTGACTACAATTAGCGGGATTTCTTCGATCTTCTCAAACGTAGTAAAACGATATCCGCATTCTTCACATTCACGTCTCCTACGAGTGGCCCGACCTTCATCAACAGGTCGAGAATCGAGGACACGTGTACCATAATTTTGACAAGAAGGGCATTTCATTTGTAATCCACTCCAAATCTACACTGTACTTCCGAACAAAACGCTTACTTTCATCTTATAAAAAAGAATATCTTTATACAAGTAGAAGTATTAGGAGTTTTTTATTCCTATAAAGTTATGTAATTGATTAATTCGCTCGTAATATGAAATAATCCGCTTTTTTAAATCGGGATAGGTGCCGAGTAAGGAAAATTTTTCAGATGAAATATTAAAATCTACCGCAGTTTCCATTGGTTTTACAGCTACAATAGTAACAATCAGGAAGCAGGGTATAGGTTTACTGACTTCGACAGCAATTTCTCCATGTTCTTTAGAAACCGTCGTGACCCGGCAATCGGCATCTTCATGAAATAGTTTTTCTACAGCTGCAAATAATTGATTATACTTCGCCTTATAATAATGTGTTTTTAAGGAATCATCTTTGATTTGATCTGAAGTCTCTAATTGCTTTTTAAACCGAACAAATAAGTTATCTAACATAGCTATAGTATTCCTCCCGTGATGTAAGCTTTGGTCTTATTGTACAACATTTAGCTAGAAAATATAAAAAGAGGTGTATATTAAGATACACCTCTTTGCTAATTATTTTTAAAGTGACTATAAAACCTTTGCCTGTTTTACTTGAACTGGACCCATGCCTCGTGGAATTTCAATATTTTCACGTATCTCGGCATTTAATGCTTTAGCTATATATTCAGCTGCAACATTAGGATTTAAATCGCCGCATGTGTATACATCAATGCTGGCATATCCATGTTCAGGGAAGCTATGAATGGTAAGATGCGATTCAGAAATAATTACTACACCACTCACACCTTGGGGAGCAAATTTATGAAATGCTACCTCACGGATTTCCGCTCCAGATCTAAGAGCTGCTTCAACAAAAGTTGTTTCAATAAAATTCAAATCATTTAATTTTTCAAAGTCGCATCCCCATAGTTCTGAGATTACGTGACGTCCCATTGTTTCCATATTCATTTTCCCCCTTTAACCATTTTGTTCTTTCTTGAAATCCTGTTGTTGCTGGTACCTGAATAACTACCACGGGGGAAAGTTAGTCCAGAGAGGTCCTAACCCTTTAAGTAATTACTAGCTACCTAATTTCAAGAAGTTCACGATGACTAGTATACTTTGTTTATATTTGTTTTGCAACCTATCAAAATTAATCATTATATTTTAATGGTGTAACAAACATCGATAGGCATTTTCCATTTTATAATTCAAAATCTATTCTATGCTAAAAACACAAAGAGGGCACAAAAAAAGCTGTCATCCGACAGCGTTTTTATCCAACCTTTATTTGAGATGAGTTTGCTATTTCCTGTGCAACATAAAGGGCGAGATCGACTACTCGTGAAGAATATCCCCACTCATTATCATACCATGCCAATACTTTTACTTTTCTAGTTCCCATTACCATGGTGGAAAGACCATCAATGATGGCAGAATGCTCATTGGTATTAAAATCAACAGATACTAAAGGTTCCATTGTCAAATCCAAAATGCCTTTTAACGGTCCATTTGAAGCCTCAATAAAGGCATTATTAACATCATCGACTGTCACATCTTGATTAAGATCAACTACTAAATCAACAAGTGAAACATTTGGTGTTGGCACACGAAGTGACATCCCATGTAATTTACCCTTTAAATGGGGTAATACAAGTGAAATTGCTTTAGCTGCTCCTGTTGTCGTCGGAATGATAGATTGTCCACATGCACGAGCCCTCCGTAAATCTTTATGAGGGTTATCAATATTTTTTTGATCATTTGTATAGGCATGAATGGTGGTCATTAATCCACATTCAATGCCAAACTTTTCGTCTAGCACCTTTGCAACGGGTGCAAGGCAGTTCGTTGTACAGGATGCATTAGAGATTATATCATGATGATGGATATCAAGCATTTCCTCATTAACCCCCATCACAATTGTAACATCCTCATTTTTCCCTGGTGCCGTTAAGATTACCTTCTTGGCTCCTGCTTCTAAGTGCAATGCTGCCGCCTCACGTGCATTAAACTTCCCGGTAGCCTCAATAACTATCTCAATTCCAAGCTCTCGCCATGGAAGTTCCTCTGGATTACGACTACTTAATAGTTTAATTCTTTTGCCATTTACAATTAACTCATTATCAAATGGGATTACTTCTCCCTGAAATGGTCCATGATTGGTATCATATTTAAGTAAATGTGCTAATGTTTCAGCTGGATAGCTCGCGTTAATAGCAACAACCTCAAGCTTATTTTCAAGGATCGCTTTTCTAAAAACCATCCTTCCAATTCTTCCAAACCCATTTATTGCAACTTTCGTCTTCATTTTACAGCCCCTTCCGCATTAGTGTCATACTTATTACTTGTATCGTTGTAATTAGTATAACATATTTAGGTGCAATTGTGATGAATAAAGTGCGGATTTTTAAAATGTTTTACAATTCAGGCAACTTAGAAACAGAAAAAAAGAGAAGGTACCCCTTCTCTCCCATTAGTTATGATTATTTTTAGTGATACCAAACTGTTCTAAAATTTCAAGAAGCTGTTTTTTGGTATCTGCAATCGATCCATTATTATCAATCACAGCATCCGCAAGTTTTATTTTATCTGACAGTGGCATCTGGGAACGGATTCTTGCACGGGCATCCCCTTCAGAAAGATTATTTCTCTCGATCAACCTTTTTAATTGTGTTTCATTGTTAACATAAACAAGTAAAGTTTTATCCACCATATAGGTAAGCTTACTTTCAAATAATAAAGGAATATCAAGAACCACCACTTCTTCACTGTTCTTAATGGCCTGTTCTACTTGGTCTCTCATCCTTTTTCTAACCTCAGGGTGGACGATCTCGTTTAAGATTTGTCTTTTTTCTTCTTGGTAAAAAATAATGGAGCCTAATCTTTGCCTGTCAATTTCCCCGTTATCTAATAAAATATCCTCACCAATTTCAGCAAGTATCTTTACATAAGCAGATTCGCCCTTCATTACTGCCAGGCGTGCTTCTATATCTGCATCGACCACAGTGATATCCATTTCTTTGAACAAGTTTGAGACTGTACTTTTTCCACTGGCAATTCCGCCTGTTAACCCGATAACTAGTGACATGGTCGTATCCTTTCTAGATTCATAACTTCCATATTCCAATTATTATTAATAATATCCCTGGCAAAAACGTGAATTTCTGGATCCATTCATATTTATGGAAAAAACTCCCACTTTTTATTCCTAATAGAACAAATAACGAGCTCATAATCGCGACAGTAATGGCTAAATAAATGGGGGAGTAACCGAGCATCGCTGCACCAATCCCTGCGCCAAAGGAATCGAGCGACAAAGCAAAGCCTAACATTAATGCTTCGATACCGGTAATCGTTCCTGATTGATCAAAGTCAGCCGACATTGGTTTTTTCAATATGTTAATAGCTAAACCTAGGGACTTGATTTCAAAATTCACGATCGTTTTTTCATGAACTAGTACGTCTTTTTCTTTTTCCGGTTGGAAAAATTGGTACAAAACCCATGCACCAAGCGCGATTAGAATGATTCCTCCCAGGCTTGCCGTCATTTTTGGAGATAGAACTTTTTCAAGTCCATGTCCAATTGACACGGCAATCATTAAAGAAATAGCCGAGCAGCTTGCAATAATGATGACTGATCTGACCGGCATGACCATTTTCCTTAGCCCATAGGTAAAACCTACACTAAAGCTATCAAGGCTAAGCGCAAAAGCTAAAATAAGAAGTGAGATCAACTGAACCATGTGTCTAGGGCTCCTTCCTCCAAAATCATTACGATAGTATATGGCAGGAGCCTATCAAAGGTTAATATTATTCAATTCTCACTTATCTCTTGTCTCATTTCGGTTTAGGCCTTTTGGCAATGAGGGCAGTAATGGGTCCCTCTGCCTCCTACAGTTGTTTTTTCTAACGGCGTCCCGCACCGTTTACATTCTTCGCCTTTTCGACCATATGCGTATAATTCAAGTTGAAACATTCCAATTTCCCCTTGCGAGTTAACATAGGAACGGATCGTGCTTCCTCCCTTTTTGACGGCTTCACTTAAGGTAGCAACAATTTCACGGTGAAGAAGGGTAATTTCATCTTTATTTAGTGTGTTCGCAAGACGCTCCGGGTGGATACCTGCGCGAAAAAGTGCCTCATCCACATAAATATTACCAAGCCCGACAAAAAATTTTTGGTCTAATAGGGCTGTTTTTATTTTCCGAGTCGTTTTTTCTAACTTTTTCGCCAAATACTCTACGGTAAATTCTTCGGAAAAAGGTTCAGGGCCAAGTCCTATCAGCGGCTCTGTTAAGAATTCATCGCCTTTTTTATACAGATGCATGGTCCCAAACTTCCGAACATCCCGATATCTTAACTCGGTCCCATCTGTAAAGTGAAAGAGAACATGTGTATGTTTATCAAATGGCTCATCCTTTTGATAAAGCCCATACTTTCCTTCCATCCTCAAATGAGAGACTAAAGCGAAATTTCCAGTATAAATGATTAAAAATTTCCCTCTTCTACCTACATCAACAATCGTTTCCCCAATTAAAGCATCGACAAACTGTTCAACCTCGACGGGGTTTTTAATGATTTTCGGCCAATAGACCGTAATATCTTTGATTGTTTTATTAACAACTAATTTTTTTAACGTCTTACGTACGGTTTCTACTTCTGGAAGCTCTGGCAAGATTGCCCCCCCTTTTTATTTTGCATCAAACCATGTGGGTCCGTAGGCATAATCCACTTTTAATGGCACCTTTAATTCGAGAGCATTTTCCATCACGTCCGGGACTAACTTTTTCAAAATCTCCAACTCGTCCTCAGGTGCCTCAAAAATCAATTCATCGTGTACCTGCAGTAAGAGACGCGTTTTTAAGCCTTTGTCCTTTAAGGCATCGTCCATGTCAATCATAGCTTTTTTGATGATATCAGCAGCACTGCCCTGAATTGGAGTGTTCATCGCTGTCCGTTCAGCAAAGCTTCTAATATTAAAATTGCGAGCGGTTATTTCCGGGAGGTATCTTCTCCGTTGCATCAAGGTAGAAACATAGCCCTTTTGTTTTGCCGAATGAATAATATCATCCATGTATTCTTTAACCCCTGGATAGGTATCCAGATATCGATTAATGAATTGACCAGCTTCCTTCCTTGTAATTCCTAACGATTGTGAAAGACCATAATCGCTAATCCCATACACAATTCCAAAGTTAACAGCCTTGGCCTGACGTCTCATATTGGAGGTTACCTCCTCTTTACTGACATGAAAAACCTCCATTGCCGTTTTTGTATGAATATCCATGTCATCTTTGAAGGCCTGAATTAACTTTTCATCTCCCGCAATATCCGCCAGGACACGCAACTCAATCTGTGAATAATCTGCTGCAAAAATGATCCAGCCTTCCTCTGATGGAACAAAGGCTTGACGGATTTTACGCCCCTCTTCAAGTCGAATCGGGATATTTTGCAGATTAGGGTCAATGGAACTCAATCTTCCAGTTGCCGTTAAGGTTTGTTGATATCTGGTATGGACTTTTCCCGTTTTCGGATTAATAACCTTTAGTAATCCTTCAATATAGGTCGACTGAAGTTTACCTAATTGTCTGTATAGGAGAATATGCTCGATGATCTCATGATCATCGGCTAATTTCTCTAGTACATCCGCTGAAGTGGAATAACCTGTTTTCGTTTTCTTTGCTGAGGAAAGGTTTAATTTTTCAAATAAAATCACACCCAGCTGTTTCGGTGAGTTGATATTAAACTTTTCGCCTGCCAATTCACAAATCTTTTCTTCAATCTCAATGAGCCGATCATTTAACTCCTTCCCCATTTTCTGAAGGCGCTCTTGTTCCACTTTGATTCCGCATGATTCCATATCTGCTAGAATCAGCGATAATGGCATTTCGAGCTCGGTAAATAATTCATATTGTTCATTTTTTCTTAATTCATCTTCAAGTTTTTCTTTTATATCGAACATCGCAAGACTTTTCCGAACAAGATGTTCTGCAAGCTTAGCTTCTTCAGGGACTTTTCGTTTCGCCCCTTTCCCATAAAACGATTCATCCGATTGAATATTATGTAAATCAAATCTTTTCGTAATGGCTGCGAGGTCCTCAATGTTTTCTGAAGGATTTATGATATACGAAGCCATTAGAATATCAAAATCAGCCCCTTTTAAGTGAATATCATGTCTTCTTAATGAAACTTCCGAACGCTTCGCATCATAAACTGTTTTCTTTTTACTCTCATCTTCCGCCCATTTTTTAAATGCAACCGATTGCAATGCTAGGTCGGTTGGCAAGTAGAAATATCCGTTTTCATTGACAAGCGAGAAACCAATAATCTCTGCATAATGATAATTATCATCCAGCATTTCGACGTAAAAATAATTGCTGTCTGCAAACAATTCCTCTGTTATTTCCGCTGGTATTTGAAACTCAATCTCTTCAAGTTCGTGCTCCTCTATCACATCTGGACCTTCTCCAAGCTTAGCCAATAATGTATGAAAGCCTAATTCTTTAAATAGTACTACTAATTTTTCACGTATAAAGCCCTCGTAAGCAACGGTTTCTAAATCCACTTCAACAGGTGCTTGTCTTTCAATCGTAGCAAGTTCTTTGCTCATAATCGCTTGGTTCTTAAATTCTTCAAGCTTCTCCTTCAACTTATTGCCCGTAACTTGGTCAATCGAGTTTATTAAATTTTCAAGTGTTGAAAACTCCTTTAACAGCTTGATCGCTGTCTTTTCGCCCACCCCCGGGACACCAGGGATATTATCAGAAGGGTCCCCCATTAATCCTTTCATATCAATGATTTGTTCGGGTGTTAGTCCATATTTTTCGGCCACATGTTCAGGGGTATATTCCTCAATATCTGTAATCCCTTTCCGAGTAATTCCGACTGTTGTAGAGGCTGAAGATAGTTGTGTTAAATCTTTATCTCCTGAAATCACTTTTACTTCGAACCCATCCTCTTCTGCTGTTAATGAAAGGGTCCCGATGATATCGTCGGCCTCATAATTTTCAAGCTCATATCTGGAGATTCCATAGGCGTCAAGAAGGTCTCGGATAAAGGGAAATTGTTCGGATAGTTCGGGCGGAGTTTTTTGCCTTCCACCTTTATATTCACTAAAGGTTTTATGACGAAAGGTCGTTTTCCCTGCATCAAACGCGACTAGTATATGTGTTGGCTTTTCATCTTCAAGAATTTTCATCAGCATCATCGTAAATCCATAGACGGCATTCGTATGAATTCCTTTATCGTTATTAAGCAGCGGTAATGCAAAAAATGCTCGGTAAGCAATACTATTACCGTCAATCAGGACAAGTTTCCTCTTTTCCATTTATATCCACCTTCCAAAAATCATGTCAAATATTTATGTAATTCGATAATAAATTCGCTTCCTTCACCTAAATCGCTTCTAACACTTATGTTCCCATGATGAGCTTCGACTAAATGTTTAACAATTGCTAACCCAAGGCCTGTCCCACCGGAGTTACGACTTCTGGCACGATCCACCCGGTAAAATCGTTCAAAGATTCGTGGGATTTCTTCTTTACTAATTCCCACCCCCGAATCTTGCACATGGATTCTTACGTTCTCACCGTGTTCGAGAAGGATAATTTTCACATTGCCTTCTAGCGGGGTATAGGTAATTGCATTGGCGATTAAATTTATAAACACTTGTTTTAAGCGGTCAAAATCACCATTGATAAACACATGATTTTGCTTACAATAAAGTTCAAGCTTGATATTCTTTGCTTGTGCTTTTCCTGTAAGAATCGTAATCACTTCATTTAATAACATATGCAAATCTACTTGTTGAAGGTTTAAACTAAAGCCTTGCTGCTCTATTTTCGAAAGCTCCAATAGCTCTTGGATAAGAGTCTGCAGGCGATCGCTTTCTTTTAAAATAATGGAAAGAAATGCTTCTAATGTTTCTTTATTGTTCATGGCTCCGTCCATCAACGTTTCGGTAAATCCTTTAATAGATGTAACTGGGGTTTTTAATTCATGCGAAACATTGGCGACAAAATCCTTCCGCATTTGCTCGAGTTTTTTTATTTCTGTTATATCATGAAAAACAAGCAATACCCCTTTCCAAACATTATTAGTTCCAATTATCGGGACACCATAAACGACAAAATACCTTCGTTCAATCAAAAAAGGCACAAGTATTTGTTCACTGACCTTCTTTTCAGTCCGAAAAACCTCAGCAACTAGATGACAAATCTCCTCATAGTCAATCACTTCATAATAGAGTTTATTTAAATAATCAGTTGGGTCCACATGAAAAATTTCTTTGAATCCTTTATTAATTAGATTAATATAGCCGCGACTGTCGATTAAGACTAATCCTGCTCCCATATTTTCAATTAAAGCACTAAGCCGGTCCTGTTGAATTTCCTGTGTCTTAACAAGCTCTTGGAGGTTTTCGGCCAGCATATTGATAGAAGACCCGAGCATGCCGGTTTCATCCAATCGATTTACTTTTGTTCGAGCACGGTAGTTTCCGTTGGCCAGTTCAATTGCTACCTCCGTAGCAGCTTCAATCGGTTTAGTATACTTTGAAGTGATTCGCATGCACAGTGTAAAAATAATAACGATTGCAATTACGAGGCAGATTGAAAGAATCCACAAGATTTCTATCTTAAGATGCTGATTTAGCGACTCTATGTAATAGCTATTAAAAAGTTGACCTAACAATATTCCTGATCCCACTAAAACCGCAATAATTAATAGAACTAGTGAAAGCAGCAGTCCCTTTCGAAATTTGGTCATTCTCCCTTCGGCTCCTCAAGTCTATAGCCCAAGCCCCGCATCGTTTTGATATAGACCGGCTTTTTCGTATCGACTTCAACTTTTTCTCTTAGATGAGATATGTGTACATCCACAATTCTAGTATCTCCAGCAAAGTCATAATTCCAAACCGCACTAAGCAATTGATCACGAGTCAAAACGCGGCCTTTATTTTGCGCAAGATAAAGAAGCAATTCAAATTCCTTTAGGGTTAACTCCAAAAGAGTATCGTTAAAATACGCTTCATATTTATCAGGAATGATTTTTAAATTGGCTATCACTAGTTCTCCTGTTTCCTTTTCACTAGCATCTATCGCTTCAGGCTGGACTTGTGTCCTCCTAAGTATTGCTTTCACTCGGGCAATTACTTCTCTAGGACTAAAGGGCTTAACCATATAATCATCTGCACCAAACTCAAGGCCCAATATTTTGTCGAACTCGTCATCTTTAGCAGTTAACATTAAAATAGGAGTCATGATTTTCTCCTGACGGAGCTGCTTGCATACTTCCATTCCATCCAATTTCGGCAGCATAAGGTCCAAAACAATGATATCAGGGTTTTGAGTCTCAGCAAGTTGTTTCCCAGCTTCACCATCCATGGCAGTAATCACTTCATATCCCGCTTGCTCCAGATTATATTGGAGCAAAGTAACAATGGATTGTTCATCATCGACAACAAGAATTTTATTTTTCATAATATCCCCCACTAAATAAGTTACCTCCATTATAATAATAAAAATAATAAATTATCTAGTTTTACAAAACTTTAATATAAAAAGGAATGTGAGCAGGTCACATTCCTTAGATTTATTTCTATTAAAAGTTCTCTAATGCTCTACCATGTATTTCCTCCAAACGATGGGGAGGACAAACTTTTAGCTTTCCCTGTATTACTGTCTCATTTTTTTCATTGCTTCCTACAACACTTATCACAATGGTATGTTCATCTCTTACTACTTCCACCACTTCAAACAAAAACTCGATGGTTCCGTAATGATAGACAGGAATTAGAAACTCAATATCTTGGCTTAAGATATGGCTCCCGGGACCGGGTAAGTATTTTGAAATGGCCGAGGTGATCATTCCCGTAAGCATGATACTAGGAACTATTGGTTTTTCAAATGGAGTTTGTGAAGCATAATCATGTTGAATATAGAGAGGGTTCGCATCATCTGTTAATCCTAAATAAAGGAGGATATCCTTATCTTCTACTTTTTCAGTCATAGACAATTTTTCGCCAACTGTAATTTCTTCCATCTTTCGGCCTAACTTTCTTCTTTTACCTAAAAGCATATATTCCACCTCCGTTGTAAGCGATTTCAAATAAATACAAAGAAATTCGGGGAACCCCTTGTAGCCCCGAATTTCTCAATTATTCTTTTTATGCTAATACTTGCATAACATTGCGAACGGATTCCACTGATTTATCTAAGGCAGCTTTTTCGTTTGCAGTTAACTCAAGCTCAATTATTTTTTCAATACCATTGGCTCCTAGGACTGTTGGTACTCCAAGGTAAATGCCGTCATAACCAAATTCGCCTTCAAGATAAGCAATCGAAGGAAGAACTCGGCGTTGATCTTTAAGAATTGCTTCACACATTTCGACCAAAGAGGCTGCAGGTGCATAATAAGCACTTCCGTTACCGAGTAGGTTTACAATTTCTCCGCCGCCTTTTCTTGTGCGTTCTACGATAGCTTCTAAGCGGTCTTTAGGAATTAATGTCTCTAATGGAATACCACCTGCATAAGAGTAACGTACAAGCGGAACCATGTCATCACCGTGTCCACCTAATACGAAACCGGTAATATCTTTAACAGAAAGATTTAATTCTTGCGCAACAAATGTACGGAAGCGGGCTGTATCAAGAACTCCGGATTGACCAATTACACGGTTTTTAGGGAAGCCTGATTCTTTAAATACAGTGTAAGTCATAGCGTCTACTGGGTTAGTTAAAACAAGAATCGTACAATTTGGAGAATACTTCACAATCTCCTGTGTAACACTTCTCATAACCTTTTGGTTTGTTTGAACTAAATCATCACGGCTCATACCAGGTTTACGGGCAATACCAGCAGTAATAACCACGATATCTGAATCACGAGTATCTTCATAGTTGGAGGTACCAGTAATATTAGCATCAAAGCCTTGGACTGGACTTGCTTCTAGCATATCTAATGCCTTACCTTTTGTAGGGTTTTCCATTGGAGCGATATCAACTAAAACTACATCCCCAAGTTCCTTTTGTGCAAGTAAAAATGCTGTAGTTGCTCCAGTGAATCCTCCGCCGATTACAGAAACCTTTTTCCGTTTTAATGACATTATGACTCTCCCCTTTGAACATATTTAATGTTTCAGTAGAATTTATAAAAAACAGTAAGGACTATTTATATTAACAGCCCTCACTGAACTTAACTTTCCTTCTTACTCCATGTTCTTAATAAGCTCGTCACCAAATTCAGAAGTTTTCACTTCAGTTGCACCGTCCATTAGACGAGCAAAATCATATGTTACAACTTTGGAAGCAATTGTTTTTTCCACTGATTTAATAACCATTGTAGCTGCTTCAGTCCAGCCAAGGTGCTCTAGCAATAACACACCCGATAAAATGACAGAAGAAGGGTTTACTTTATCAAGACCTGCATACTTAGGTGCAGTACCATGAGTTGCTTCAAAAATAGCATGTCCTGTTTCATAATTGATGTTAGCGCCTGGTGCAATACCAATACCGCCTACTTGCGCTGCAAGTGCATCTGAAATGAAGTCTCCGTTCAAGTTCATTGTTGCTACAACATCAAACTCGCGCGGACGTGTTAGAATTTGCTGTAAGAAAATATCAGCAATCGCGTCTTTTACGATAATTTTGCCGGTTGCTTCTGCATCCGCTTGAGCTTTGTTAGCTGCATCTGCGCCTTGTTCTGCTTTAATGCGGTCATATTGTGACCATGTGAATACTTTATCGCTGAATTCCTTTTCAGCAAGCTCATAGCCCCAGTTTTTAAACGCGCCTTCAGTAAATTTCATGATATTACCTTTGTGCACGAGTGTAACGGATTTACGGCCTTCTTTAATTGCATAGTTAATTGCTGCACGTACAAGACGAGTTGTTCCTTCTTCAGAAACAGGTTTAATCCCGATACCTGAAGTTTCAGGGAATCTGATTTTCTTAACACCCATTTCGTTTTGTAAGAAATCAATTACCTTTTTCGCTGCTTCTGTGCCTTTTTCATATTCAATCCCAGCATAGATATCTTCAGTGTTTTCACGGAAAATAACCATATCCGTATCTTGCGGGCGCTTAACTGGTGAAGGAACCCCTTCGAACCATCTTACAGGACGTAAGCAAACGAACAAGTCTAATTCTTGACGAAGTGCAACGTTCAATGAACGAATTCCGCCACCAACTGGAGTGGTTAATGGACCTTTAATAGCAATTAAATATTCTCTAATTACGTCAAGTGTTTCGCTTGGAAGCCATTCACCCGTTTGGTTAAATGCCTTTTCTCCAGCTAAAACTTCTTTCCATATTAATTTGCGTTCGCCTTTATAAGCTTTTTCAACAGCCGCATTTAAAACGCGCTCAGAAGCGGCCCAAATATCCGGACCGATGCCGTCTCCTTCGATAAATGGGATGATTGGATGATTTGGTACGTTTAATACTCCGTTTGTAACCGTGATTTTTTCGCCTTGCATAGTTGATTCTCCTCCTATTATGTAAAAAAAATATGAATAAAGCTTTTTACAATAGTCCACCCTTTGTCTTATCAAAGGTTAGAGAGTTAGTCTCTAACCTTTTCATACATTTCTATTAGACCAATTATTGAAACAAAAGTAAAATATTAACCTCGTTGCTCAATGGCAACATATTTTTGCATTCCTGGACCTGTATAATCTGCACGCGGGCGGATTAAACGGTTGTTTTCATATTGTTCTAGAATATGTGCAAGCCATCCAGATACCCTGCTGACAGCAAAGATTGGTGTCATTAAATCATGATCAATCCCTAGGCTGTGATATACAGAAGCGGAATAGAAATCCACGTTAGGTGGTAAATTCTTTTCACCGGTAACAATACTTTCAATCTTGATTGACATATCATACCAGTGCGGTTCGCCAGTGAGTTCAGTTAGCTTTTTAGACATGTCTCTTAGGTGCTTGGCGCGTGGATCTCCTTTTCGATAAACACGATGGCCAAAGCCCATGATTTTTTCTTTTTTCTCAAGCTTGCCACGTACATACGGCTCTACATTCTCAAGCGTACCAATTTCTTTAAGCATTTTCATTACGGCTTCATTTGCCCCGCCGTGCAGTGGTCCTTTTAGGGCTCCGATTGCGGCAGTAACTCCAGAATATACATCGGATAACGTAGCCACACAAACACGTGCTGTAAATGTAGATGCATTCAATTCATGGTCAGCATGTAATACGAGCGCTTTATTAATTGCTTCTTCGGCAATAGGTTCTGGTTCATTACCAGTTAGCATGAATAAGAAGTTCGCTGCAAAGCTTAAATCCTTTTTAGGCGCGATTGGTTCAAGACCTTTTCTAATACGCGCAAACGCTGCGACAATAGCTGGCATTTTTGCCTGAAGGCGAATCGCTTTTTTATAATTTGAATCTGCATCCATTAAATCAGCTTCATCATCATAAATGCCTAAAAGAGAAACGGCTGTACGAAGGGCCGCCATTGGATGTACTTCTTGAATTGGAAACAATTTAAAGTGTTCTATTACTTCCTGTGGCAGTGCTGCATTTTCAGCAAGTTGTTTTTTCAATTCCGCCAACTGGACTGCAGATGGCAATTTACGATGCCACAATAAAAAGATTACCTCTTCGAAACTAGCATTTACAGCTAAATCATCAATGTCATAGCCTACATAAGCCAGTGTGTCATCAATAATTGAACTGATTGATGATGTTGTTGCCACTACCCCTTCAAGTCCGCGTGTTACTGTCATAGTAAATCTCTCCTTCACATTCTGAATTTCCCCATACCTTTCAAGAAAAAATTATTCCGTGTATTTATCCTTTAAATTGACTGAGCGATTGCTCGGTAAAAAGCAAATAGTTAGTTAGCTATTCCATTTTTGAGGAATAAATTTGATTAACAAGCAAATTAGCATATATATGTGGTATATGTAAAAAAGGATACGCTTACAAGCCTATTATAAACAATTATCAGATTTTTGTGAATGAAAAGGAACCGAAAAGTGCAAAAAAATATTATTTTACAAAAAATCTAGCTAAAAAAACTATAAATTTTCATAGCTGTATAGGCAATCCCGGCTCCAATTAACGGGCCAACTGCCACGCCTTTAAAAATAGACACCGAAAGAATAGTGCCCAGCACAAGTGCTGTTGTAATCTGTGGGTCATCTGCAAGCAGCTTAACCCCTCCTTTTGCCAGCATTGCCACCATCATGCCAGAGATCAGCGCAATCCAAGCATAGGAGGATTTAAAAGAGCTTGTTAAGTCTTTAAATCCAATTTCGCCACTTGCAATCGGAGCTAATACTGCAATGGTAATTATTGTTACACCCCAATTAATACCCTTCGACTGTATAAATGAGAATGCCTTTGTATCCAATCCGCCTGCCTTTAGGGTAAGGAGCACTGCTATGGCAACTAATAAAGAACTGTTTTTAGCGATAAAACCAATAACTAACAGTAATAGTAAAAATAAATATGACTCATTTAGCACGACTTCACCATCCCAAATAAAAATTATCGTACCATAATACCACTGTAAGAGAGAAATTATTAAATACGGGAATTTTCTCTTCTTCCTGATTGTAATTCCTTGGAAAAAGTGTTCTTAATATTTTTAAATTAATAATATTAAATTGGGAAATTATGCAGTTTATTTCATAAAATGTTAAACTAATACTACATATAGATTTAATAGGAGGGTTGTCTTTGAATCTAAAATACTTATACCGGTCTATCCGGTTCTTAATTGTAATAGGTGCTGTGGTTTTGGCGCTTTACTCTTTTTATTTTCTATCAAAAGTGACTTATCCATTTTTAATTGGCCTCATTATTGCGTTTATAATTAATCCTCTGGTTGATATTTTGGAAAAAAGGGCTAGAATGCCTCGTCTGTTAGCTGTATTTATTGCACTTATTATTATTTTCTCCCTATTTGCCGGGTTAATTACATTGTTAATCGCTGAAATTGTCTCTGGTGCTAATTATTTATCTTCAGTAGTACCAAATCATTTAGATACGTTAATTGAATATATAGAGAAATATTTCACTGCACAAATCCTGCCGATCTATGAACAATTAACAAGTGTGTTTAACAAACTTGAATCAGGGCAACAGGATACAATTATTGGCAATATACAAAATGTTGGAACCAGGATTGGCACAACCGTTGGAACCTTTATCCAGAATCTATTTGGTATTATTCCAAATATCATCGCTTGGCTTCCAAATGCAGCAACCGTGTTGATTTTTTCCTTATTGGCTACTTTTTTTATCAGCAAAGACTGGTACCGTTTATCGAAATTGGGCGGCAAACTCTTACCAGAGAAAGCAAAAACTAGCAGCCGGTCCGTTTTTATCGATTTAAAAAAGGCGCTGTTTGGTTTTATTAAAGCACAATTAACACTGATATCGATTACAACGGTTATTATTCTAATCGGATTACTTATTCTTCGTGTTGATTACGCGATAACGATAGCATTAGTTACTGGTATAGTCGATATTATTCCCTACTTGGGTACGGGTGCTGTTTTTGTCCCATGGATTATTTATGCTGCGATTGGAGGCGATACAGGTCTTGCCCTTGGTCTAGGGGTACTCTATATTATTGTCCTCGTTCAAAGGCAAGTAATGGAGCCTAAAATCCTTTCTTCTAATATTGGACTTGATCCGTTAGCCACACTGATTGCATTATTCGTTGGATTTAAATTAATTGGCTTTTTAGGATTAATTGTTGGTCCTGTCACACTTGTCATCATCAGCACCTTATATCGTGCCAACGTTTTTTATGATCTATGGGTATTTATAAAAGGAAACGAGGTATAAGTCCTATAAAAAATGTCAGCTCCTAATTGGATGCTGACATTTTTTATTTTATGATTTTTATATTTCTTTTATTAATCCGATTACGCCATGCTTTTAAGATTAGGAATTTTATTGGCTTTCTGGTAGGTGGAAAAAGAAATAGAAACCCGGCAACATCAGAGATAAATCCCGGCGTTAATAAAAGCGTTCCGCCTATTAAGATACAAATCCCATCTAAAAGTGCTTCTCCTGGAATCTGACCATAGCTCAGTTGTTCCTGTACCCTTCTGATTGTCTGCAAACCCTCTCTTTTTGCTAAATAAGCCCCGAGGATGCCTGTTAGTAAAATGAGTGTAATTGTGGGCCAAACACCAATAGCTTTACCTGAAAAAAGTAAAACCCCAATATCTATAGCTGGAATTACAATGATCAACAAAAATAAATAACGCATCTATTGTCCCCTTCCAAACGTCTTATTTTTATTATATTACGAATGGGGATGATTTTGTCTTTATTAAAAAAAAGAAGGGTCTCCCCTTCTTTTTTATTAGATCTTATAATACGCTTGCGTGACCGTTGTAGATAACTCCTCTTGTCGCATCAACGGTTATTTCTTGGCCATCCTTAAACAATTCTAAGGCATTATCCACCCCAACAATCACCGGGATGCTTAGGTTAAGTCCAACTACTGCTGCATGGCTCGTTAATCCACCCTCTTGGGCAATAACAGCAGCACATTTCTCTAGCGCTGGCATCATATCACGATCTGTTCCGATTGTCACAAGAATAGAACCTTGCTTTACTTTTTCTAAAGCTTCTTTAGCATCATGGGCAACTACTACTTTCCCAAATGCGGATCTACGGCCAATTCCTTGTGCTTTTGTGATAATATCGCCGACCACATGGATTTTCATTAGGTTTGTTGTACCCGCTTCGCCTACAGGGACTCCAGCAGTAATAACAACTAAATCACCACGTTTAACAATACCGCTGTTCAAACTTTCTTCTACGGCAATATCGAGCATTTCGTCTGTTGTAGTAGCGACGCGTCCAAATTGCGGGTAAACACCCCATACAAGTTGTAGACGACGGCAAACATGTTCAACTGAAGTTACTGCAACAATTGCTGCCTTCGGACGATATTTTGAAATCATTCTAGCGGTATGACCGCTTTCGGTTGGGGTAATGATCGATTTAACATCAAGATTTAAGGCCGTATGCGCAACAGACTGACCAATCGCATCAGTAAGATTATGTTCCGTATCTTTACTGCGACTTGAAAGTATTTCTTTATGATCTAAGGCAGATTCAGCTCTAGAAGCAATATTATGCATGGTTTGAACAGCTTCGACAGGATATTGGCCTGCAGCTGTTTCACCTGACAGCATAATGGCATCCGTTCCATCAAAAATAGCATTCGCTACATCACTTGCTTCAGCACGAGTAGGTCGTGGATTTCTTTGCATGGAATCAAGCATTTGAGTTGCAGTAATAACAGGTTTTCCCTGTGAATTACATTTCTTAATTAACATTTTTTGAACGAGCGGAACCTCTTCAGCAGGGATTTCTACACCAAGATCCCCACGGGCAACCATTAAACCATCAGAGATTTCTAAGATTTCGTCAATGTTATCGACGCCTTCCTGGTTTTCAATCTTAGGAATTATGTGGATATGTGTACCATTATTTTCTTCTAAAAGCTGACGGATTTCGAGAACATCCTTAGCACGTCGAACGAAGGATGCCGCAATAAAATCAACACCCTGTTCAATTCCGAAAAGAATATCTTGTGTATCCTTTTCTGTGATACCAGGCAAGTTCACCGATACACCCGGTACATTTACACCTTTTTTATTTTTCAAGGTCCCACTATTTAAAATCTTGGTATGAAGTTCTTTCGCTGACTTATCCACATCCGTTACTTCTAAGCCAATTAAGCCATCATCTAAAAGAATCTTTGAACCCACATGGACATCATCAATTAGTCCTGGATATGTAACTGAAAACTTTTGAAGTGTTCCTTCTACTTCAGTCATGGAAACGATAATATTTTCTCCGGCTTGTAGCTCAAGTGCACCATTTTCCATGTTATTTGTCCGAATTTCAGGACCTTTTGTATCTAACAAGATGGCAACAGTTTTGCCAGTTTGTTTGGATGCTTCACGAATATTTTGGATCCGTGCCCCGTGTTCTGCGAAATCTCCATGTGAAAAGTTTAATCGAGCGACATTCATTCCTGAATTGATTAATTGGGTTAATTTTTCAACACTTTCACTGGCTGGTCCAATCGTACATACGATTTTTGTTTTACGTAACATTCTTATTTTTCCTCCCATTTTAGAAAAGCAAATTTGCAATTTCTTAAGTTCATAATCCTTATATTGATAATTCCATCGAAAGTTTGTAAAGATCATGATCAAACTTATGTTCCCGGGCTAGGGCTTCAATGATGTCATAATCTACAAGCTGATTCTTTTCAATCCCTACTGCTCGGCCGCCTTTTCCTGCAATAAGAAGTTCAACCGCTCTTGCTCCCAATCTGCTTGCAAGAACCCTGTCAGCTGCAGTTGGTGAGCCGCCCCGTTGAATATGACCTAAAACAGATACTCTTGTATCAAAGTTTGTTGCTTCCTGAACTTGCTTTCCAAGTTCCACACCACTGCACACACCTTCAGCAACAACGATAATACTATGCTTTTTGCCGCGTTCTTGCCCTTTTCTAAGCTTGTCAACGATATCATTCATGTCATAACCTACTTCAGGAATTAAAATCGTCTCTGCGCCGCCAGCTAAGCCAGTCCAAAGAGCGATATCTCCGGCATTTCGGCCCATTACTTCAATGATAAAAGTTCTTTCATGAGATGTCGCTGTGTCACGAATTTTATCTAATGAATCGATAACTGTATTTAATGCGGTGTCAAAACCAATGGTAAATTCTGTCCCGGGAATATCATTATCAATGGTACCCGGTACGCCAACACAAGGATAACCTAGTTCGGTTAACGCTTTTGCCCCACGGTAAGAACCATCTCCGCCAATAACCACTAGTCCTTCAATTCCATGTGCTTTTAGCTGTTCCATCCCTTTTTGCTGACCTTCTTTTGTTTTAAATTCTGGGCAGCGTGCTGATTGGAGCATTGTCCCTCCGCGCTGAATAATATCTCCAACAGAACCAAGTTCAAGCTTTTTAATATTTCCAGAAATTAATCCCGTATAACCGCCGTAAATACCATAGACCTCAAGGTTGTGATAAATTGCTTTCCGAACTACAGCACGAATCGCAGGGTTCATCCCTGGGGCATCTCCACCACTTGTAAGTACTCCAATTTTTTTCACGGTTCTCACCTCTATTTTTTAATAAAAAATATGTATATATTCATTTGTAAAACAAATAAATTTACGCTACTTATAAAAAAATCACTTCTTTTATTATTTACATAAAACCTGCGAATATTTATAAAATAACATGAAGAAATAACTATAACAACCTTATGGTATTAGTAATTATAAGAGACGGAATAGTCAGTTAACTGGAAACGGTTTATCTTAGGATGTAAACGTCATCATTGCCATTTTTAAGGATTTATAGTGAACATTCTGTGAATGGAAAAAACGTGCCTATGAGCACGTTTTTTAATTAACAACGATGTAATCATTGACTCGACCGAATTCACCGATTGTCCTGAAACGGTTGTAACGATCAGCTATTAATTCTTCTTCTGAAAGCTTTAACAATTGCTGTAGTGAGGTCTTAAGCACCCTATCAATTTCTTCTGCCTGCTTTATTACATCCCTTTGGGCTCCGCCCTTAATTTCTGGGATAATATCATCAATGATGCCTAGTTCCTTTAAATCTGGCGCGGTTATTTTCATCGTTTCTGCCGCATTTCTAGCAAGAGAGGCATCTTTCCATAAAATTGCAGCAGCACCCTCTGGTGAGATAACCGAGTAGGTGGAATTCTCCAGCATACAAATACGGTTGCCAACCCCAAGTGCAAGAGCACCACCACTCCCGCCTTCACCAATCACAATACAAACCACGGGAACCTTAAGACCAGCCATTTCAAACAAATTGCGTGCAATTGCTTCACTTTGACCGCGTTCCTCTGCAGCCTTCCCTGGGTAGGCTCCCTTTGTATCGATGAAACAGATGACCGGACGATTAAATTTATTCGCCTGATTCATTAATCGAAGTGCTTTTCGATACCCTTCAGGGTGTGGCATTCCAAAGTTTCTGCGAATATTCTCTTTCGTATCTTTTCCACGCTGATGGCCAATTACCGTTACAGGTAACCCACGATATTTAGCTATTCCGCCTACAATCGCCCCATCATCAGCAAAGGTTCTGTCACCGTGACATTCAAAGAAATTCTCAAACAAATAAGGGATATAATCCATTGTTGTTGGCCTGTTAGGAAGCCGAGCGATTTGAACCCTGTCCCAAGGCTTAATATTTTCATATATACTTTGTTCAAGCTTTTCAAGTCTCTTCTCTAATTTGCTGATTTCGGAACTTAAATCAACCTCAGCAGTTTTGGTGAACTCTTTTAAATCAGTAATTTTCTTTCTTAACTCGATTACAGGGCGTTCAAATTCTAATTCACCTACCATTTGAGCACACCTCCAGGTTGATGGATCTCTAGAATAGTCGTGATTTTCTCAATAAGTTCATTTCGAGCAATTATTGCATCCAGTTGCCCGTGCTTTAAGAGAAACTCGGATGTTTGAAAATCCTCCGGTAATTCTTCACGAATAGATTGTTCAATCACTCTGCGTCCGGCAAATGCGATTAACGCACCTGGTTCAGCAAGGTTGAAGTCACCCAATGATGCAAAACTTGCTGAAACACCCCCCGTTGTCGGGTGGGTCATGATCGAAATGATTAATCCACCATTATTGCTAAACCTCTTTAAAGCAACACTTGTTTTTGCCATTTGCATTAAACTTAAGGCGCCCTCTTGCATTCTTGCGCCACCAGATGCGGTAAAAATAATAAACGGTACATTTAACTCATCGGCTTTTTCAATTGCCAGCGTAATTTTTTCGCCGACAACCGAGCCCATGCTTCCCATTCGGAACGAAGAATCCATGATAGCAACGACAATTTTGTAACCATTCACTGTCCCAATACCTGTTACAACCGCCTCGTTAAGTTTACTTTTTTGGCGGTCTTTCTCAAGCTTTTCAAGGTAGTCAGGAAAATTTAATGGATTTTTAGATATCATATTATCGTTCATCTCCATGAAACTTCCTTCATCAATGAAACTGTCAATTCGTTCTTTTGAGTTCATTGGGAAATGATGACTGCAATGCAAGCATACCTTTAAATTTTTCACTAATTCTTTTGTATACATAATCTTCTTACATGAAGGGCACTTTGACATTATTCCTTCAGGAACATCATTTTTTGCCGTTTCCGTCGGTATTTGAGCATATTTCTTCTTTTTTGGATGATTTTTTGAAAAAAGATCTTTTAGCGCCAAAATAAAACCTCCTTTGTTACATAACGCCAGATGGCAAGTTTATCCCATTAATCCTATTTAGCAGTTTTTCTATCCACACTAAACTTCATACATCATTAGTGGTCAGACCACCGTTGAAACAAAAATACCCTGTCATAGGGCTTGGTTAACCTTCACTATAGAATAAAAACGATTCAAAATCTGTTAGTATTTGTCGTTAAAAACAGACAAATTCCGTAGATTAACATAGGCGGATAGTGTTTTCAATTCATTCTTTTCAGCGAGGGCATCGAGTAGGACTAGATATTTTTCACGATGAATGGTCACTTTTACTAGTTCAAGCGAATCGTAATAGTCTATTAATATTGACCAAATTCTAGATAAAAGGTGGTTATCTGCAATCTCATTTATTCGATTAAAAAACTCATCATCTTGTACGCTGTTTTCTTGATTTAGCCAGTCTTTCATATTCACAATATGTTGGTCATCTATTTTTTGCAAAGCTAATCTGAGGAGATCCATCTCTATATAATTCCTGGTTTCCAATACATCTCGTTTTGCTTTTTCATCCTGTAAAATAAAAGTACTAAGAAGCTGCACGAGTTGGTTCCCCCGAAAGTCACGAATAAAGGTCCCTTCACCCCGCCTGGTTTCAATTAGTCCCAGCAATTCTAAAGCCCTAAGTGCTTCTCGAACGGAAGAGCGCCCGAAATTCAGGCGCTCCGACAATTCTCGTTCAGATGGGATTTTATCTCCGGCTATTAATCCATCGATTGTTATCATTTCTCGTAAATGCTTAACAATTTCTAAATATACTTTAGTATTGTTTGCCACTTACGTATCACTCACTTTTGCCAATAATAGCGAGCCTTTTTGTTTTTTCCTTTATTTCTTCAGGATCAACCTTAATGCGGGCAACCCCGGTTTCCATAGCCGCTTTTGCGACTGCTGCTGCAACATCCGGAGCAACTCTCGGATCAAAAGGTCCAGGAATGACATAATCTGCATTTAGTTCATCTGGGTTGATTAGGTTGGCAATCGCTTCTACAGCCGCGATTTTCATTTTTTCATTTATATGGGTAGCACGAACATCAAGTGCCCCACGGAAAATTCCCGGGAATGCGAGAACATTGTTAACTTGGTTTGGAAAATCTGAACGGCCTGTGCCAACCACTTTGGCTCCTGCTGCTTTTGCCACATCAGGCATAATTTCAGGATCAGGATTGGCCATTGCAAAAATGATTGAATCTGGATTCATTGAAGCGACCATTTCTTTTGTAAGGGCACCTGCAACTGAAACCCCGATAAATACATCGGCACCTTTAATGACATCTGCAAGGCTGCCTGTTAGGTTATCTCGGTTTGTATATTTCGCTACTTCAGATTTAACTGCATTCATACCTTGTGGGCGCCCTTCGTAAATGGCTCCTTTAGTATCACACATAATTATGTCTCTAACACCATAACTATATAACAATTTTATAATTGCAATTCCCGCTGCACCAGCACCGTTTGCAACCACCTTAATTTCTTGCATTTTTTTGCCGATAAGCTTAAGTGCATTGACAAGTCCAGCCACAGTCACAATTGCTGTACCATGCTGATCATCATGAAAAACAGGAATATTTGCTTCCTTTTTCAATCTTTCTTCTATCACGAAACAATTTGGAGCAGCTATATCTTCAAGGTTGACGCCCCCAAAAGTAGGTTCAAGCAATTTTACGGTTTCAACAATTTTGTCAACATCCGTTGTGTTCAAACAGATTGGAAAAGCATCTACACCTGCAAAACTTTTAAATAGGACTGCTTTACCTTCCATAACTGGGAGAGCGGCTTCAGGTCCAATATTCCCAAGTCCAAGAACAGCTGTGCCATCAGAAACAACAGCAACCATGTTCCCTTTCATGGTATATTCATAAACCAATTCTGGCCTTTCATAAATATCTTTGCAAGGCTCTGCAACACCTGGTGAATACGCTAAGCTTAAATCATGTGCATTTCGGACTAAAACTTTAGATTTTGATTCTAATTTCCCCTTATTAATTCGATGCATATGTAGTGCTTCTTCCCGTAAAGTCAAGATATCTCACCCCTCAAATTTTTGCAAAAGCTTATTTAATATCCCTTTATCTGCAGTCCGCTTTTTTGGTGGTCAGACCACACTTGTCTCATTATCACTATAACATATCTTCAATAGTTGTAAAGAATTATTCCTTCAAAACAACATTTTTTGGACCTAGCATATTTCTTAATAATTGCAGTAAATCAGGGGTAGGATTGATATTATTTTCTTCCCCAAGCCTAATGGTTTTTCGATTTTTTTCATAGTGTAAAACAACTGCCGCTTTTCCTTGATGTTCTTTTAACAGCTGATTTAGTTGTTGAAGAGATTGATCGTCCTGTTTCTCCTCCACTATTTTCAAATATAAAACTGATTGATTAACGGATTTAGTTTGCAGCCACTCTACTAAATTTGAACCTTGTTGAATAATAAATTGCTGCTTCCCATCACGTTCTTCAACTTTCCCTTCAAGCAAAACAAATTTTCCTTGCCCAAATAGATGCGAATATCTTTTGTATACATTCGGGAAAGCTACTGCTTCCATTTCGCCACTGGAATCACTTATGGATAAAAAGGCCATGGAATCACCTTTCTTGGTCCGTATTGATTTCAGTGACGTGATATATACACCTGATGATATCCTCTGGTTTTGATTATTAAGACCAAATAAGAGGGTTGCCCCTGAGTGTTTAAGTTGCTTTTCATAAATAGAAACTGGATGGTCAGATAGATAAAAGCCAAGCGCATCTTTTTCAAATGTCAGCTTATTCTCTAGGCTAATAGGATCGACTTGCATATAGTTAGGCTTCGGTATGAACTCTTCTTCAAATAAATCAAATTGGTTTTCTTCGGATGGTTTAAAGATTTGAGCATGCTCCATCGCTACATCTAAACTTGCAAGCAACACGGCACGATCTTCTCCAAATTCATCGAAGCAGCCGGAATGGACAAGGAACTCAAGCGTTTTTCGATTAATGGCTTTAGCGGAAACACGTATGCAAAAATCAAATAGGTCAGCAAACTTTCTCTTTTTCCTTGCTTGGAAAATTTCTTTTAATGCTGCTGCCCCTACGCTTTTAATCGCTGCTAAACTGTAACGAATTCCGTCATGTTCCACTTGAAAGGAGAAACCACTATTATTGATGGATGGAGGCAGGACTGGAATCCCTTTTTGTTTTGTTTCCATGATATATTGCCCTATTTTCGTATCATTCCCGATGGCTGATGTTAAGAGGCCTGCCATAAAATAAACCGGGTAATTTGCTTTTAAAAAGGCTAACTGGTAAGCAATCATACTATAAGCAACCGCATGGCTGCGGTTAAAGCCATAATTAGCAAACCGAACAATTAAATCGTAGATGTCATTAGCAAGTGTTGATTCATATCCTTTTTTTAAGGCTCCCTGGACAAAATGACTCCGCTCCTTATCAAGAATTTCTTTCTTCTTTTTCCCGACAGCTCTTCTTAATAAATCGGCTTCACCAAGTGAAAAGCCCGCCATCTTCGAAGCAATTTGCATGATTTGCTCTTGGTAGACAATCACGCCATATGTATTTTCAAGGATCGGCTGCAAATCAGGGTGTGGAAATTCAACTTTCTTAACGCCATGTTTTCGGTCAATAAAGAGCGGGATATTTTCCATTGGACCCGGCCGGTACAAGGCATTGACTGCCACAATATCTTCAAAACGGGAAGGTTTCAAGCGAGTTAGAACCTTACGCATCCCATCGGATTCAAGCTGAAATATACCCGTCGTTTCACCGTCCCCTAACAAGTTGAAGGTCTTAGTGTCCTCTAACGGAATCGAGTTGAGGTTTACCTTCTTCCCCGTCTTACGATAGATAGAAGATAAAATTGAATCTAGTAATGTAAGATTCCGCAAGCCTAGAAAGTCCATTTTCAGGAGACCGATTTCTTCAAGATGTTCCATCGAATATTGCGTTAAATAAACTTGATTAGACCCGCGTTGAATGGGGATCAAATCAATTAGTTGTTTCTCACTTATTACCACACCAGCTGCGTGGGTCGAAGTGTGGCGGGGCAGACCTTCTAGTTTTAATGCCGTTTCAAAAAGCCGTTCGTTCATCGGGTTTTCCTTTATAAACCTTCTGAGTGCTTCGGATTCTTTATAGGCACCTTGCAGGTTTATTCCTAAACGCTGCGGAATTGTCCTTGATAGTTGTTCGAGTTCCTTAGAATTTAATCCAAATACCTTACCGACATCTCTTAAGGCCGCTTTTGCTGCGAGGGTTCCAAATGTGACGATTTGTGCCACATGCAGTTCACCATATTTTCCCGCCACATAATTAATTACTTCATCACGCCTGTGGTCAGGAAAATCAATATCAATATCGGGCATTGAAATCCGTTCAGGATTTAAAAACCGTTCAAATAATAGATTATGCTTTAATGGGTCAACATCGGTAATGTATAAAACATAGGCAACTAGCGAACCTGCGGCTGAGCCCCTTCCAGGTCCAGTCAAAATCCCCTGCGCGCGGGCATATCTCATAAAATCCCAAACAATTAAAAAGTAATTGCTGAACTCCATTCGCTTTATGACAGAAAGTTCATAGGATAAACGTTGAAAATATTCTTCTGAGGGTGAAGGAAAACGTTCCGTCAATCCCTGCTTGCATAATACTTCAAGGTACTCCGAAGCTTGCATTCCATTCTCCGTTGGAAATGCTGGCAAGTAGGTCTTATTAAGTTCAATGTTGAAGTTGCATCTGTTAGCAATCCGGAGCGTATTTTCCAGTGCATCCGGGAGATCAGAAAAGCGATCGACCATCTCACTGGCAGGTTTTAAATAGTACTCGTCGTTTTCCAGTCTTTCTCTGTGGTCGTCCTGCAATTTATCGCCATTTTTTATGGCTAATAGACACTCTTGGGCAAACATATCTTCTTTTTCTAAATAATGGACCTGGTTTGTTGCTACAAGTGGGATAGTCATTTCTTTTGAAATCAAGTTAAACTGTTTTCTGATCGTTGTTTCTTGTTCAAGCTGATGATCTTGAATCGCCAAAAAAAAGCTGTCTCTACCGAAGATGGCAGCCAATTTACTGATGATTTCTCTGGCAATTTCCTCTTGCCCATTTAAAATAGTCTGCTCGATTTCTCCTGCTGGTCCGGGAGTAATCGCAATAAGCCCTTTCGAATAATGCTTCAGCCATTTTAACGGAATACCATGTTCAGTTTTCGTTTGAACCGTACTGGATATCTTTAATAGATTCTTATAGCCATGGTCATTCTCAGCGAGCAGGACCAATGGATAAGACTCATTTTGGGTATGTTCACTTTCTACATCTACAGTTAATCCGATAATGGGTCTTAGTTTATTTTTTTTACACAATTTATAAAATTCAATGGTTCCGTACATAACATTTCTGTCCGTTAAGGCGATCGCAGAAAAGCCTTTTTTTAGTGCATTTTCAATTAAATCCGGGACTGAAGCTGTACTGGTTAACAAACTATATGCACTATATACATGCAGGTGAATAAAAGACATATTCTCACACCCTTCATTCCATAATCTCTCCCTCTATTATAGAACGATATTGCTAAAAAAGAAAATATGTTCTCATTTTAAAAAACATATTTACTAATGTTTGTCCATATAAATGATTAATGGGATTGATTATGGGTAAGGGCGGTTGAGGATATGAAAGAAATTGGTTTTTTCCCTGCTTTTATTGAAAGCTATTTTATTGCCTTAGGGGTGGTGCTTGGCGGTTCACTTATTGGCGGGATTGCTTCATTTCTAACTGGGCAGCCTCCACTTACGACCGTTTACCGCTTATCTTCAGCACTGAGAATTTGGGCGATTGTTTCGGCCATTGGCGGGACATTTGACGCTGTTTATACGTTTGAAAGAGGAATATTTAACGCCGATACAAAGGACCTAGTCAAACAATTATTAATAATTCTCTCAGCCTTGGGCGGAGCCCAAACGGGTGCCTTGATTATCAATTGGTTAACACAGGAGCATATCTCATCATGAGAATCCCGCCATTATATAGAAGACCTGCCTGGCAGCGATTTTTTGCAGGAATGGCCGTTGGCGGTGTGATTAGCTGGTGTATTTTTTTATATATTTATGGGGTTTGGCAAGAAGAGAACACCGAATTAATTCGTAAACAAGCGCAGGAAATTGTTGACTTAAAAGACGAGAAAAAAATCTGGCAGGAAGAATATAAAGAAATCAATAAGCGAAAAATTGAACAGCTTACCGTGCAGAAAATCAATGTAAGAATTACCAACTGGGAAAAATATAAACTTGATTTATTAAGCGTTTCAGAGACAGAAGATGCGGTTAGAGATGATATGAGCTTGATGATTGCCAAAGATATTGAAACAGTCTACAAAAGTAAGGACCTTTTGAAAAAAATTATTGAAAATAAGCCCATTAAAATAAATGATAAGCGGTATAAACTAAAGGTGAAAGAAATGGTTTTTTATACAAATCTTTCGATACAATTGGAGATACAGTTCGAATAAAAAATCGGCCCCTATGATTTCGTGGGCCGACTTTTCTATTTGTTAACGGAATAATTTTCACATACCTCGTCAAGTGCTTTCAATACATTATCTACTTCGTTCCATGAATAGATGGATGCACCTGATGCAAGCGGGTGTCCTCCACCTTTAAACTGCCTTGCCACTCCATTGATGACCGGACCCTTTGAACGTAGACGGACTCTTATTTGTTCGGCTTCCTCGATGAAGAAAACCCATGCTTTAATTCCTTTTACATTTCCCAATGTTCCAACTAAGAGCGATGCTTCTGCCGGTTTTGCATTGTACTCTTTGAGAAGTTCTTTTGTTAGCCTGACAGAGGCAACCCCGTTTTTCTGAAATTCAAAATTTTGAAGGATATAACCGTTTAACTTAATGATATTGGTATCCAATTCATACATCTTGTCAAATAGCTCTGTCCGTGAAAAATTATAATGAATCAATTCCCCAGCGTATCCGAGCGTCTTTTCTGTAGTGCTCGGAAAAAGAAATCTTCCCGTATCTCCTACAATTCCAGCGTATAATAATCTTGCCGCTACATCGTTCATTCTAAGCCCTTTATCTTTTCCAGTTAAATAAAATTCATAAATCATTTCGCTGCACGAGCTGGCACTTGTATCTACCCATAGTAAATCACCGTATGGATCCTCATTTGGATGATGATCAATTTTTATTAATTTATCCCCCAATGAATAACGCTTGTCATCGATCCGTTCAGCATTTGCGGTATCACAAACGATCACTAATGCCCCCTTGTATACGTCATCTCCAATGACATCGAGCCTGCGCATGTAATGAAGGGTTGGCTCCTCTTGACCTACCGCATAAATCTTTTTATCTGGAAAGGACGCTTGGAGAATCGCTGCCAATCCACCCTGTGAACCGTAGGCATCTGGGTCCGGACGGACGTGACGATGTATAATGATGGTTTCATATTGTTTAATCTCTGCTAAAATTTGCTCAATCATGGGCAATGCTCCTTTTACCAACTAACTCAATGGTGGTATTTTTTTGTTTTTACAGTTACAATAATAAAAGATTTTCTATGCTTGGAGGAAATAATATGTATGTACTTGTTATTTTAATTGCCATACTATTTGCTTTCTATCTATTTTATAAAACAAAATACATCAGAAGCAACCGTTTAGTAGAAAAGAAATGGCTTGCTGCAAAATCAAATATTGCACTTGGATTGTTTGTCTTTTTATTTGGAGTTAATCACCTGCTATTTATTTCTGAAACAACGGTTATGTATATAGTTGCCGCCATATTCATTGTTTATGGAGCAATATTCAGTTGGATTGGTTTCAAAAAATACAAACACTACCTTCCCTTCGCAATCGAAGAAGCAAAAAACTTTGAAATGCAAAAATAAAAGCCACTACTGAAAAATTAAAGGGTTCCGTTTTCCGGTGCTGTTGGGGGGCGGC
>NZ_BCUX01000010.1 GCF_001591445.1 Neobacillus drentensis NBRC 102427
GTAATCCCAACATAATCCACGTACTAAATCACAACAAATTCACAGACCTCCAATAATTATTTCATACCCTGTGATTTACCCTGTGATTTACCCTGTGAATTATATTGTGAATTCAAGTGCGTTTTCCTATGTTTTTTACAATGTTTGCACCTCTAAAGTAAACCCGTTAGGTAGATGATTAGGGGTTTTTTTGTGGAACAAGAATTTTCTATGTACGCTTATTACTTATAAAGTGCCCGCTGAACTTCCCAAATGAAATAATGCTTTGAGTATTGTTTAATTTCAACTACTGCATCTTCATCATTTTTTGTAAAAATAAGGCCGGACCCCATCTGCTCTTGAAACATCCATCCTTTTGAAATCATATATTCCTTAACTACTTCATATCGACTATGGTCTGTATTAATAGATAAATACCTACTCCGTTTTTCCGTTTTTGCAAACTGGACATATTCAGTATCGGAAAGTTTAAGCTTCATGGCTGAAATAATTAATCGGATGGGATTCTCTTCTTGTAATAGGGCAGAACCCAAAGTACTAATACCAATACAGGATCCTCCAATAATTACAATCATCAAGGTAATGATTATTCTTTCCTTCATCCCATCCGTCCTCCTCCGTAATGACATTTATACTTAGTTAGACGGACCTAGGTTGAGTTTTGTTTCGAAAAACGATATTTCATTTGTATTACAAAAATCCACTTTGCCATAATAGCAAAGCGGACCGGTCTTTCTATATTATTTGTTTAAGAAAGTATTAGGCATGACAACGGCTACTACCTCACCTCGTGCACATAGAATTTCATTTGCAAAGACCTCAGTCTCCACCTTAAATTTTTTCGGGTGGATCTCTTGGACAGTACCAATTGCTTGTAATGGGACCCCATGCGGAGTGGGTTTTAGAAAATTTACATTTAATGATGCCGTGACAAAACGTGGTGGTTCCATCCCATCCCCTGCTTCATGACCATTTTTTCGGTGCAGAGCTAACGCAGCAGACCCTGTTCCATGACAATCTATTAATGAGGCAACAATGCCGCCATAAACAAAACCGGGTAATGCTAGATGGTTGTTTTCGGGTGTAAAGATGGTTACCGTCTTCTCCCCGCTCCAGCCGGTACGAAAGTGGTGCCCCTCTTCATTTAAACGTCCACATCCATAACACCACGCAAAATCATTCGGATACTCATCTTGAATGGCATTTACTATCTTCTCTTCCATTGAGCTCTCCCCCTTTATCGAAAACGCTTTCATTGATATGATATCATTGAAAAATTTCATAGGTCAATTAATAGGCAAAATATTATAAAAACAAAACTATTTTCACATGGTGCCTGACACCAGATTAATATGAAACCAAACTGCCTGATTATACGTATATGAATAGACTGATTTGGAAGTCAAAGTTGAAAAGGAGATATTTTATGGGAAACATTTTTCTATTTACCATGATAATTGGTATAGGGGCCGGACTTATTTTAATACCCATTTTTACAAAAGAGCAGGGCAGCAAAAAAGAAGGCCAAAAACTGAAACTGGGAATATTTATTACCGTTGTTGTATTTCTCTTGTTTTCAGTGTTTTCATTCTATTATTTTAGTAATTTTGATAGAAACTTCTCTTCTTTATGGCTGTTAGGTCTCTTCCTTTCCGCCGGTGGTGCATTCCCAGCTAAAGGCATCGAAAGAAAGGTCAAAGGACTTCTTTTCCTCGCATGTTTAGGACTGGGAATTTATTTCTTAACCGCCTTTATTTTTAATGCTGATGTAAAGTATAAACTGGCAAAAATGGATGAAAAGGTAGAGATTCAGACCTTTGATGAGAAGGAAACACCTGCTAGTGTTCCTCCACAGTTTGCACGTAACAAAATGAAAAAGGCATTTGGGCAAGTCCCAAACACTAGCTACTACGAACTTGGAAATCTTCAAATTCAAAAGCTGAACGGAGATTATGTTTATATTGCTCCGGTGGAATTCTCTGGATTTTTTAAGTGGTGGAAAGGAAATAGTACACCAGGCTACTTTACCTTAAGTGCAACGGATTCTACTGCAAATCCCAAATTCATTAAATCCGAAATGGTTTATACCCCTTCCTCTTTTTTTAATAAAAGTATTGAACGGCATATACGTATGCAATATCCGAAGAAGATCTTCTACGGGGATGTTCAATTAGAAATTGACGAGGAAGGAAAACCATTTTACATCCGTACCTATGGTGATTTTATTTCAGCCCGTAATGGATTTACAGCTAAAGGGATAGTAGTCGTAGATTCTAAGAGTGGCGCAATGAAAGAATTTCCGCTAGCAGATGTTCCAGCATTTATCGATGGAGCCGTCTCACCTGAAGCGGTTAGTTTGCAAAACAGTTATTACGGTAACTTTATTCATGGTTTCTGGAATAGTAAGTTTGGAAAATCAGACGTGAAACTCCCATCAGATGAAGGAACGGAGTCAAATGTTAGCCCAATCTTTGATGAAAATGGTACGATGTATTACTTTACTGATTTCACAAGTCCAAAAGAAGGTGTAGATTCTATGCTGGGTTATTCGTTGACCAATTCCAGGACTGGAAAAGCAACATTCTATACAGGTAATCCTGAACAATCCTATATGGATTCACAGGGGGCTTTGCAAATCATAGAAAAGAAGTTTATTGAAAAGAAATGGCATGGGCAAATGCCGATTCTCTACAATTTTTACGGAGAAGCCAGCTGGTTGACGGCTGTCTTGGACTCAAACGGTTTTCTACAAAATTACTTTATCGTTTCGGCAGCTAATCCGGAAATTTCTGTATACGCTAACACACCGAACGACGCACTTAAACAGTATAAAATTGCCTTGCAAAGGGGCAAGGGCACTGTAGACGGCAGTTCTAAAGCAGAAGAAAAGCTAATCAGCGGTTCAGTGGTGAGAGTTTATAAGGAGAAAAGTGGAGATTTCACGGTTGTCTCATTTTTATTAGACAACCGGCAAAATTTTATGATTTCATCAGAAAAGGTTCCACTGGCTATCTACTTAAAAGAAGGAGATAAAGTGACCGTCCGTTACTTCAACACCGGTGAAGACTTCCTGCCTGCTAAAGAGCTAACCATTGAAGCCTTACAATAGGGAACAACAAAAGGGTGTCAGGCACCAATTGGTGCCTGACACCCTTTTGTTTTACTGAACTCTATGGATACGATTTTGAATATGGAAAGTGAAAGGTTTAGGCTGCGCTGAAATAAAATGAACTAATGCTTCAAGGTCTGTTGGACCGATTTCTTTGTTTCGGGCTTGGGTAAATATGGTGAATCCATCACCCCCATTAGAAAGGAAGCTATTCGCTGTCACAGAATATGATTTATTTGGATCTATTTCCGTGCCATCTGAGAGCTTAGTGCTTATGACTCTTTGTCCTGCTGGTTTAGTTGAATCCCAACTATAGCTTAAACCAGATATTTGCAGCATATTCGTGTGGGCAGCACTCCACTGCTGGTTTAGCAATGAACGAATCTGCTCCCCAGTCATCGTCATTTTAACTAGGGTATTATTAAATGGCTGTACTGTGTAGATTTCACCCCATGTGATATCCCCTGGGTCGATATCCGCTCGAATTCCGCCAAGATTCATTAAGGCTATGTCGGTGTTCAGCGCCTTTCTTTGTGCATCTGCAATAAAATCACCCAGCTCTGATTCCCCATTTGCATTTAGCCTCGCGGACAGACCCTCAGATGAAGTGCCAACAACTTTATTAACAATCGGTTTTACTTTTGCTTCATAATCAGTAATCATCTTTTTTATTCCGAGATCTGGCTCGATACCTTCTTGAAAAGTGGTTACAATTTCTGCTTTTTTTGAAACAATATTTTTCGTTTTTGGGTCAATTTCTAGATCAACATCTGAGAAGGCTGTTCCATAGGAATAGGCTTGGACAACAAGTTTATTGTCAATCGTTGCATTCATATAGGCATGATTATGGCCACCGAAGATGATATCTACTTCATCGTCGACTCGGTTCGCGATATCGACAAGCTGCCCTGCTGGATTTTCTCCGTTTAGACCTGAAGTACCAGGGATATGGGCTAATACAACAATTGATTTTACGCCTTGCCTTTTCAACTCAGCTACATTTTGATTAATTGCTTCCACTTCATCCGTAAATGTTAATCCGGCCACCCCGCTTGGGTCAACGAGTTTTGGAGTTTCAGTCGTTACTACACCGATAAAACCGATGGGCATCCCATTTACTTTCATCACTTGATAAGGTGGCAGAATCGTCTCACCTGTTTTATCATTGATTACATTCGCAGCGATCCATGGAAATTTCGAACCGACAAAATTACCTGTTTTCGGATGTGCTCCCCCTTTAATAAGACGAAGCAATTCTGTTACGCCTTCATCAAACTCATGGTTTCCTACTGTTCCAATATCAAATCCTAGTTTGTTCAAGACCTCAATCGTCGGTTCATCCTGTAATAGAGCGGAAACTGGAGGACTTGCACCTACCATGTCTCCTGCTTGAACCAATAGCGTATTTTTATTTTCAGCCTCCCGTTGTTTTAAATAAGCTGCTAAATAATCCACGCGTCCAACCGGTTTCCCGTTTACTTTCCTCGTGATATTTAATTGACCATGCAAGTCATTGATACCTAAAAGTTGAACTTGAATAAACTGATTATTTGCTGCAGGTGGTTTTCCTTTGTTGGGATTAACAGCTTCCGGACGATTGGATATATGTCCGTGGTGCACTTTCGAGAGTCCTTGGTTCTTTACCTTCGTCGGCTTTTGTTTGACTGCCTCTACAGACTGTGCTTGACGTATCATTTGGTCAGGCAGATCTGTTTCTGTTAGATTCCTTGCGTCTGCACCTTTACATCCCAATCCTCCGACTACTAAAACGAGAGTCAAGGCTATAACCGCTTTCTTACACCATACCATGCAAATCCTCCTACCATTTTATCAATGAACCATGGTATTTTTTGTTTTCAAAGGAAGGAATATACACATTTTAATAGGCTTGAAAAGAGAAAACCCACTATTACACTTCCACTTCGCAGTAGAAGGCATAATAGCGGGTTTTTTAATGTATGGCATTTTTCCGTTAGACGATTTTGGTGCCTGACACCAGTTAATGTTTGGCTATTAGACTTTGGTAAGCTGCTGATGTCCTTATTTCGATTGTTAAGGTTCCTTTTTTATAGATGGATTTGATGATAAAGGGGGCTCCAGAAGTATTTTGAAATTGGAAGTCTGGTCCACCGTAAGATACGGTTGCATCTCTTCCGGCAGGTACATAGCCCACAGAAAGGGAATGGTGATGTTTTTCAATATAACTGACGCCTACCTGATCTACAGCATTGAACAGGGTCGATGACGTTTGGCAAATCCCACCGCCGATTCCGTCGACTAGTTGCTTATTTACAATTTCCTTTGCCTTCTGATAGCCATGGGAAGCATCACTCGGTCCCACAGTGGTATTAAATGAAAAATTATCTCCCGCGCCAACAATGATATTATTAATGGCCTCTGCCGATAGTTCAATATTCTTTGAACGGCCAATAACCCCGCTATTAAATCTCGTAGTAAAGCTTGCCACAACTACTTCCCCTAAATGTTCAACATCCTCAGGCTTATAGCCGCTCTCGGTCACGTATAGAGGCAATTCAATATCACCGCCTACGGCCGATGCTGTTATTACTTTTTCAACCAACTCTGATTCCTCTAAGATAATTCTAGGTTTCCCCTTAATGATTTGACCATTAGAGTCAAGCTTATCAAGAATCATTCGTTGGTCATATCCTTTGGTATTTTCCGTCCCTCTCGCTAAATTCTTTGCCCATATTTCAAGTTCCTTTTTATAAGTTCCATTATCGGTTCCAAAACCCATTTCCACCGGTAAAAAGGATTTCAAAATGGATCTTGTATTTGGGTCGAGGACATTTACGGTGATTGGTTGTGGTTCTTCTTCCTTCTGTGGTTCTTCTTGTGGTTTTTGCTCAGGTTGTTGCTGTGTTTCTGTTACTTTTTCTTCAACTGCCTTTTCTGTTTTCGTCTTTCCTGTACATCCGGTCATCACGATGATGCCGCAGATTAATAATATCGATACTAGCCACGAGCGTTTTGTCATTTCCCCAACCTCATATCCTATATTTTCTCGTGCAGAAAATGCTGCACTCCAAACGAAGTCCATTCATTCTTGGATTTTATTCACATGGAGATGTCAATATGACAAAAAAGAATCGATAAATTAACAAAAAAGCCCCTTGGATGTAAGGAGCTTTAACGGTAAAGATATATGATTTTTATAAAACTGCAAATTATCTTACGCTGCTTTTCATTATCGGTTGTACCACTTTCGGTTCCATATAAGGAAGTTCTTTTTTCTTATAGGCATGCCAATAGGCGAGTGCTATAAAGACTGAACCCCCAACCGCATTTCCCAGAAAGACTGGGATAAAATTTTCAATATAAGCTAGCCAAGTAAAATGTCCGGCAAATATTGCAGCGGGAATCACAAACATATTCGCTACAACGTGTTGGAATCCGATCGCGACAAATGCCATTGTTGGAAACCAAATACCTACAATTTTTCCGACCATATCGTTTGCTCCATAACAAAGCCAAACTGCCGCTGCTACCAGCCAATTACAGCCAATCCCCGAAACGAATGCTTGGAGAAAGGTTGCTTCTAATTTATGGTCAGCTATACTAATCGTTCTTTCCAAGAAGGGTCCTGTTTCGGTAAGTCCAACCAGATGTCCAAAAAAGTAAGCTACAAACAGGGCCCCGATAAAGTTACTGACCGTAACAAGAAACCAATTAATAATAACCTGTCTAGTGCTAATCTTGTTTGCGATTCGAGCGAGAGGCACAGCCATCATATTTCCTGTCAATAGCTCGCCCCCTGCAAGCAAGGTGAGGATCAGGCCGATTGGGAAGACGGATGCACCAATCAAACTACTTAACCCCTCTAAATTTCCTGTTAAAGTTGCTGTGACTCGAATGAAAAGTAAATAACCTAAAGCAATGAAGGCACCTGCTTCAAATCCTAAGATCAGTGTTTGTAAAGGAGGGTATTTTGATTTCTTTACTCCATTTTCAACGGTAATTTCCATGATTTGTTCGGGTTTACTGTATCCCATAAGACATACTCCTTTTTAAATGCATCTATAGTATGTGAAATATTTAACATAATACTATTTTATAACATTTTCTTCAAAAATCCTGTGAATATTTCTTTAACTATTTTAGAACGCTTACATTTATCTTGGGTAATCTTGTTTTTCGATTTAAAATATCTTACTTCCCATATTCAAATAAAGGTATACTGAGAATATCGTTTAATGATTTAAAAAATAAAGATTGGAGTTTTTTCAATGGATAAAAAAATTATTTATTGGAGCTTGTTTCTTCATGGACCATGGAAAATGTATCTTGCCGCAACGGTAGACGGACTTTGTTATGTAGGTTCCAATCATAAGGATATGGAAGAACTAGTGAATTGGGTCCAAAAAAAACTTCCGCATCACATATTAGAGCAAAATGATAAAAAATTAAAACCCTATGTTGACGAATTCACTGAGTATTTTGACGGGAAGCGCACGTCATTTACTTTTCCAATCGATTTTCACGGAACTCCCTTTCAGCAATCAGTTTGGAATGCTTTAAACACTATTCCATTTGGCAGTACACATACGTACTCCGAAATTGCTGAAATCCTGCAAAAACCGAAATCGGTACGTGCCGTAGCTGCTGCCATCGGGGCGAACCCTATCTTAATAACGGTCCCTTGCCATCGTGTAATTGGTAAGAACGGAAAGCTAACTGGTTTCCGGGGCGGTTTGGAGATGAAGGAAAAATTGTTGGCTATAGAAAAATACCCTATTATTCGATAAAAAAAAGGCAGATGGTTGATCTGCCTTTTATTTTATATATTTGCTTGAAACATAACCTGTGGTTTTGCCGTATTTGATTTTTTTCCAAGAACCAATTGTTGAGACAATGGTCACAGATTGATTTTTCTTTAATGTACCAATGACTTTACTTTTGGTTGAGGCCGTAGCTCGTACATTTAATCTTGATGCTGTCACTTTACCTTTTTTTGTTTTAACAACTTTTTTTACATTAAAAGTTGTTGTAACGCTCGACCGATTTTTATTTGGGTCTGCTGCCGAGATTACAACGGAATATCTTCCATTTCCAAGCGAAGCTGTGCTGTATCCTAGCTTAGTTGTACCTGCTTTTGTGGAAACATCTTTTTTCAAGTAACTTAGGGTTCTTCCACTAATATTCTTTATATAGACGGTCACTTTTGCTATTTCATTCGTCTTAAAAGAAATGACAGCTTTATTTTTTTTGTTGTCAACACTTGCTATAACACTGCTTAATTTTGGAGCTATGTTATCCTTTTTTGGTTCGTTCGTGTTTGCAGGTGCTTGTACAACCGTTAATGGTCGCTCACTATATTCTTTAACAATAGCCGCCCCTTCATAATAAAAGCCAAGAATCTCATCGTATTTTTGATTCCCTATCATAGCACGATTCTGAGCACCCCATTGACTTAACCCAACTCCATGACCGTCACCTAGTCCTTTGACTGTAATGGTTTCGTCGGTCTCTGTTTTGTTCGTTACCAGATAGCTCTTCATGATTCGATTGCCAACCATAGCACGGATTTGCGAAGCCGCTACATTTTTATATTCTTTCTTTTGCGGAATAAAAGAACCTTTTTCGTCCACTTTATCTTTTGTGAAAAATTCAACTGTAATATCTCCTTTAGAGACTCGGCCTCCTGATGTAGGAGTGTGTAAAGATAAAATAGGGATTGCGGTTATTTTAATTTCCTTTTCAGCCATGGTTTGCCATCCATGTTTTAATCGTGTTTGTTATGGTTGTATCATTTTCCTTCATTTGATTCCATGTTAATTTGGCAGGGATAAATTGTTGTTTTTTTACAGAAAAATCCCAGGCTGTTTTTGCATCATACTTATCTTCTTTAATCGTCAAGTAAGATACAGGTGAGTTGTTCCAACTATTTGCATTCGATTCTGTTTTCCCGCCATTACTGGCAGAGAAAACAGCACTGATCAAGCGTCCGTTTACCTTTATTACTTCCCCTTTTGTCTCATCTACTGCCGCCGTGCTGTTCGGATGCCAATTGTATCCACCATATACTTGATAGTTGATGGTATCATCGATTGTTACCCCTTGATATGAAAAAGCATACGTTCGAGCAGCTACCGCTTGTGTTTTCAAGGCTTCTCGGTGCCATTCAGCATACATTTCAGTAGGTACAACACCCTTTAAATAATCTTCCATGAAGATCTCGTTAATAGGACGAACATACTTTGAATTTTCTGGGACAAATTGGAATGAACCTAGATAATTACGATTATTAATAGCTAGATAGTTAGTTTCCTTAAGTGGTAATAGCTTTACTGTGTCTGAGGTAAAAAGTGGTGTTGTTCCATCTAGTATAGTTATTTTGTTATTATTATATTTTACTAGATAGGACTTTCCGGTTGTTAAGCGGACAATTGATTGATCAATTAAATATTCGCCTGTGGGTTTAATCGTTACCTCTGTTTTATTGCCAAAATAATTAACCAGCTTTACTTTTATCTTTGGTTCTAGTTTTTCAGCTGAAACACTTGGAATGAGTACATTTATTAATAATAATAAGGCCAGAAAACAGGCGCCCAATTTTTTCAATATCATTCTCCGTTCATATTAGGATGAGGTACTTATATTAGAATATTACAGTATAAAACTATTAGTTTACTACTTGTTAATATTGGTAAGAAACATTAGGAATTGAAAATAAAAAAACTCACCAATTTGGTGAGTTCAAGCTTATGATATTACTTATTTTAGGTGCATCATTATATGGAAAATTATTAACATCACGATAATTAAGAAAATAAATTTTCCGACAAATATCTTCATATTTCGAGTTGAGTCAGCAGACAAAACCAAAATATGATATAATATTTATAAACGTACTGATTTTCAGGGAGCAGCTGTATAGGTAAATACTCCTAATCAGATGAAATGACATAAATTTTTACTCACTGTCTCATTGAAATTCATCTTTATGAATCGGCAAATGAAATGAAAATATAGAAAGGGTGTTTTTATGGAAAATTTTATTGAAACAGTTTATTTTTTAGAAAATCCTGAAAAGAATATTATTAAATTTGCAACTGGCACCCAGCTGCGCTATGAGGATGTAATAAAAGAGGTTTTTGGAGTTGCATGTATCAATGATTTGCATATGATGATCCAATATAACAAGAGTTTTCAGACAAGCATATGTAACAGTCATGGAATTAGCGAAAAGAAAATAACTCTTGATAAAATCCTTCGTGTTGCTTCAAAAATAGACATGCTTCAACTAAAGAACCAGCTAATCGATCAAAAGACTAATAGTTTGGATGAGGAAGCCGAAGACGGCAATTTTCCCATCATATGCCCTTTTAATGACACAATTAAGCTTCAAGAAGGTATCTTTCAATGGGATGA
This sequence comes from Neobacillus drentensis NBRC 102427, assembly GCF_001591445.1. Classification (GTDB taxonomy): domain Bacteria; phylum Bacillota; class Bacilli; order Bacillales; family Cytobacillaceae; genus Neobacillus; species Neobacillus drentensis. Next base: position 10,502 of record NZ_BCUX01000010.1, read on the forward strand.
TAATAACTTCTCCTACAATGCTGTAAAACCTGGTGCATGACACCTTTATCTTTGAAAACTGATGCGTTAGGATTTCATGAAAAAACCCTCGGGATTGTCCATCCTTGCGGGTTTTTATCACTTAACGTATTTCATTTTTCCTTTTACCGCAAAAATCTGCATATACACCAAAATTCCTTTTCAGAACAGCAAATGTTGTCAGCAACTAGCTAAAATTAGTTTTTCCATTGTTTACGAACTAGAGGCAAACCGCCTAACATAAAACAATAGCGCATTTCGATCATCCATTTCATCAATGCAGCAAAATGTCCGCTGATATGATGATCATAAACTGTCCCCGTAGCATTACCTTTTCCTAATGACATAACGGTTCCACGATGAATATAGTGGAACGGTTTAACAGGCTGACCATAAATTTTCATGGCCATATTATAGGCACAATACTGTCCTTGTTGAATTGCAATTTGGGCGGTGGGTGGATACGGTTTACCTTTTTCATTTAAACTAACTGAGGCATCGCCGATGACATAGACATCCTGACAGCCAGGAACTTCACAAAACTCATTCAATTTGACTCTGCCATCTAACAATTCAAACCCTAGACCATCTAGAAGTGGATTCCCCATAACCCCGCCTGCCCAGATAAACGTGTCAGTCGGAATTTCAGTACCGTCTTCTAAGATTACCTTTCTATCCTCGACCTTCGTCACCTGAAGGCCAACTTTATATTCTATAATCGTTTTTCGGAGTGAATTAACGGCATCTGAGACTATTGCTTCCGGAAAACCTTGAAGTATGCCTTGGTTTGGTTCTACAACAATAATGTTTACATCATTAGGAACCACTTTAAAACGTTTGCACAGCATAGGGATACTATTAGTTAATTCATGGATAAACTCCATCCCTGTAAATCCTGGACCACCAATCACCAAGTTTATTTTTCCTGTTCGCTGCCTGCTAAATTCCTGAAACTTTTCTTCAATGTGTTTTCGCAAACGATAGGTTCCTTCCCAATTGAATAAAAAGAAGGCATGTTCCTCTAATCCAGGAATGTTAAACGTTTTAGGAGTACCGCCAATGCCCACTACTACGAAATCATAATTTAGAGTCTGATTTTTACATATGACCCGTTTCCGTTCTATGTCCAATCCGGTGACTTCATCTTGTATGAATGTGACCCGCTTGGAATCAATTAATTCCTGAATAGGCAGTTTAATTGATTCTGGATCCACCGTCCCTGCTCCTGCTTCGTGTACCTTGGTCGTAAAATAGTGATAATCATTTTTATTGACCAAATAAATTTCAATTCGGGATGGATGCACTTTTTTCTGCAAAGTAACTGCGGTCATTAATCCCGCGTAGCCCCCGCCTAGGATTACCACCTTCTTTTTATCATAATCCACAGTTTGCTCACTCCTTCACAATCTCTTTGCTCTTATTATAGAGATAATTTACCAATTTGCGCAATAGGTAAGCGGTAGAAATTTAACGAAACACAAAAGTTTCATAATTTGCTCTATAATTCTGGCAAAAAACCTCCCATTTACTGAAATGGGAGGTTGATAAATTTTGCTTTCATAATTTAAAAATGTTTAGCGCCGCTTTTTCTTTTCAGCCTTTGTTAATCTTCCTAATAAGAATGCACCTGCTGCTACACCGATGACAGTGTTTGTTTTTTTATTAAAGACTTGCTTAGCCACAAGATTTAGGTTTTGCGGTCTTTCTGCTAATCGTCTCATGAAATAACCGTACCAATCATTGCCGAAAGGAACATAGGTACAGAAGTTATAGCCTTCACTAGCTAATTGCAGCTGCATTTCTTTTCTAAAACCATAAAGCATTTGAAATTCGAATTTATCATTGGGAATAGTGTGCTTCTTAACAAATTCCTTAATATGGTTAATAATTCGATGATCATGTGTCGCAATCGAAGTGAATTTACCATTTAATAGATGCCACTCGGTAATTTTGATAAAGTTTTCATCAATATCCCTTTTATCTTGATAGGCAATTTCTTCGGATTCTTTATAGGCACCTTTAACAAGACGAATCCGGAAATTTTTATATCTTTCAAGGTATTCTTGTGCTTTGTGGAAATAAGATTGAATAACCGTACCAACATTAGAATATTCAAGTGACAGGTCGTCCAATAAATTAAAGGTGGGCTCCAGGTGTTTGAAGTCCTCCATATCAATATTGACAAAAATATCGTATCGATGTGCTCTATCGACGATTTCTCTTACATTATTGAGACAAAATTGATAGTCAATATCTAATCCGACCTGCGTTGGTTTTAAGGAAATATGTGCATCCACTTTATTCTCCTGAATTGCTTCGATTACCTTAAGAATTTGTTCTTTCGCAGCAGTTGCTTCTTCTTCTTTAAAAACGAATTCTCCTAAATTATCAACAGTACAAGAGATTCCATGAGCATTAAGCTCCTTAATACTTTTGATTACTTCCGGTATATTTGTACCAGCAACGACACTTTGTGCCCCTAGTTTTAAGCCATATTTTTTAGCTGTACTATTTAGAAATTGATTTTGTGATAGACCCATAAAAATATCTTTCAACATAGCGATTTCCCCTTGCTGTTGTTTTTAAATTTATTATAGCATACGCTTTCAATAAAGTTTATTTTGAGAATTTTCTAAAATAAAGTGCCTAAATAAAGTGCCTGACACCGCTCAAAATTCCGCTTCTAGACAAAGATAAAACAGCCAAAACCGCTGGCTGTTTTTTCTGTAGGTTTCATTATGGTGTCAGGCACCCAATCAGCTCTTATCATACCCATTCCGCGAGCGGTATTGCTGTGGAGCCCTTGTTGGATAGCGTACCGGGAAACTAAACATATGAACGAGCTGGGTAAACGGAATGGATGCGAATAGGAAGAATGACAATATAACATGGATCTTAAATACGGTTGGTATCCCTAACATGAGTTCAGATAATGGATGGAAGGTGAATAAACTCCGAAACCACGGACCAATCGTTAATCGATACTCATAGGCTACCACTGTATAACTATAAATGAGTGTCATATAGGTGCCCAGGGCAGCAATTATGAGTAACAGAACGATCGTGAAATAATCACCAAAAGTGGTATGCACACGGACCTTCGGAAAAGAAAACTTCCGAATAATCATCACCACCAAGCCAATGACAACCATTAGTCCAGCGATCCCACCTCCTGCAATTGCACCCATATGGTACAGATGTTCACCAACGCCTAGGGCTTCATAGACTCCGATTGGAATCAAGACGCCCATTACATGACCAATAAAGGCAAAAATAATCCCATAATGAAAAAGGACGGAACCGAATCGCAGCCACTTTTTTTCAAAAATTTCTGTTGACGGGGCATACCAGCTTTTCCCACGAAAAATAAAGCGATAAAAAGTTCCCACGATGAGAATGGTACCGCATATATAAGGAAAAATGGTCCACCAAAAAATCATTTCCATCTCCTACCTCCTTCTTAGACTAGCTTTGAAGTAACTGAGTAACTTACTATCGATACATTACAGGGTAGGGAAGTTCATCCAAATCAGCTTCCTCACGTTCATTTTCCAAGAATGCAATTTCCTCTTTTTCCGGTGCTGTAAAGACAAACATCATCAAAAGGTCAATGGCATTGTGATATGGATTGCTGCCGGGAAGATTGTTTAAAAGCCTATGGATGGCATAGGACAGACGGCGCGTCAGCCTGATAATATTTTCTTCCCCCGGTGCCACTGCCAAAAGTTCCAATAACATCGGGATATAATCAGCCAGTTCCTTCCCCTCATATTCAAAGCCTGCTTCGCAAATGAGCTTTTGTAATTTAATTAAGGCGGCACCACGTTTCCGACTGTCTCCTAGCTCATGTGCGGTTAAATATAGACTCGTTTTTTCCTTATAATCAAATGTTTCCACATAAAGTTCTTGGAGTTTCTTTTGTCCCATTTCAAATAATGGGGCAATCCTCTCCAAAATTTCCATCCGCTGTGCTTCTATATGAATCTGTTCATTGACGAATTTTTCAATGATTGGGCGCTCTTCAAAAAATTCATCATTTGGATATTCCAAAATCCGGGACATTATTACTAAAAGGGCGGAGGATTCATTCGTCATTGACTTTCACTTCTTTCATATGGATATGTCGTCATTCCTTCAGCGGGGGCTATATCTTCAATGCTGCAGGAACCCTGCTTATAATGTAAATCGCCATCCATTTCACGGCGGCCGGTTGGAATAACAAATCGTTCGTTATATTTGGCCACGGCAAGTAAGCGAACCATCTCTTCTAGCTCCTCCGGTGTTGTTTTCGCTTCTTCTAAAAGCTTGCTGACCTTCAGCTTATCGGCCCCGCCCACCGTTTTTTCACGCATATGAACACGCATGGCTGCCATTTTTAATAGGACTCTGCGGATTACATCAGTGTCGTCTGCAGATAACAAGGATGCTAAGTACTCCATTGGAATGCGCATTTGATCAACAGCCGGTATATAACCATCGGCACATAACTCATTTGCATTGGTAATATGATTCATGATTGGGCTGAGCGGCGGAACATACCAAACCATTGGTAATGTCCGATATTCCGGGTGAAGCGGCAATGCGATTTTCCACTTTATCGCCATCTTGTATACTGGGGATGCCTGTGCACTATCAATCCAGGAATGATTGATACCCTGTTTTTCCGCCTCCTCAATGACTTCAGGGTCAAAGGGATCTAGAAATACGGACAGCTGTGCTTCATACAATTCCTTTGGGTCTTCAACAGAGGCAGCTTCCTTTACCCTGTCTGCATCATATAATACAACTCCGATATAGCGAATCCGACCCACACAGGTTTCCGAACAAATCGTCGGGAGTCCTGCTTCCGTCCGTGGGTAACAAAAATTACATTTCTCGGCTTTATGGGTATTCCAATTGTAATATACCTTATGATAGGGACAGCCATTCTGGCAGAAACGCCAGCCCCGGCAGGCATCCTGGTCGACCAGGACAATTCCATCCTCATCCCTTTTATATAAAGCACCGGTAGGGCACGAGGCCACACAAGATGGATTAAGACAATGCTCACAAATTCTTGGCAAATACATCATAAATGTCTTTTCATATTCCATCGCAATATGTTCCTGAACCTTTTGGACATTCGGATCCATCGGTACCACAGCACTGCCTCCCGCTAGATCATCATCCCAGTTAGGCCCCCATTCCGGTTTATCCATATACTTACCGGTAATCATCGACTTCGGTCGTGCCACCGGTAAATTTTCTTTCTTCGGGCTATTATGCAAGTGTTGAAAATCGTACGTCCATGGCTCATAAAAATCGTCCATTTCAGCCATATTGGGATTGTAAAAAATATTTGCCAGCTTGGATATAGGTCCCCCTGCTCTTAAATGTAATTTTCCATTTCGCATGATCCAGCCGCCCTTGTAACGGTCGGTATTTTCCCATTCTTTGGGGTAGCCGGGCCCTGGTCGTGTCTCCACATTGTTATACCAGACGTATTCCATCCCTGGGCGGTTTGTCCAGACATTTTTACAGGTAACAGAACAAGTATGACAGCCAATACATTTATCAAGGTGCATGACCATTGCCACTTGTGCTTTAATTTTCAAGCCAATCGACCTCCTTTAATGGTCGGACAATCGTCAATGTGTCCCTCTGACTTCCTGTGGGTCCATAATAATTAAACCCGTAGCTTAGTTGTGAATACCCGCCAATCATATGGGTGGCTTTTGGGTATATTCTCGTCACGCTGTTATGTGTTCCACCACGCGTTTTATTTATGGTGTTACCTGGCACGCCCATGGTTCGATCCTGCGCATGATGCATATAAACAGCCCCGCGCGGCATCCGGTACGTTAATACAGCTCTGGCGACAACAACACCATTTCGATTGTAAAGTTCAATCCAATCATTATCCTTAATGCCGATTTCTGCCCCGTCCTCTTCATTCATCCACACAACCTGCCAGCCCCGGAATAACTGAATCATATTGGTTGTATCCGTAAACATGGTATGAATGCCCCATTTTTGGTGGGGAGTCATATAGCGAAGCGTGATCGATTTCCCTTGATTCTCCACTTCCTTTTCACCTTTAATAAATGGGCCCTTAGAAATTGGCGGGATATACAAGGGAAGTCCCTCACCATAATCAAGCATAACCTCATGATCGAGATAAAAGCTTTGCCGTCCTGTAAGTGTATGCCATGGAATATGGTATTCCTTATTTACCGTGAACGGCGAATAGCGACGATTATCATTTTCCAGGCCACTCCAAACAGGTGTTGATATCGCTTGGCGCGGCTGGATTGTTAACGCATCGAGCGTATAATCCTCTTCTTCGCGACCTTCTGAAATATGGGCAAGCTTTTTACCCGTTTTTTCCTCCATCGACTTCCAGCCTTCAACCGCCCGTTTTCCGTTGGTGGCACCGGACATTAACAGGATGGCATTGATTGCCTTTTTATCAGAATATAAATCAGGATAGCCCATTCCGATCCCTTCATGCTTGGACGTTCCAAGTCGACTGAGTAATTCCTTGTACACTTTATCGCCTGGAATACGAACACCCTTTGTTCCATATCCGTTCTTAATATTGGGCCCGACCGTGATCCACATATCATAGACATGAGGATAATCCCGGTTTAAAATCGTGAAGTTTGGCATGGTTTTCCCAGGAATTGCCTCCACTTCACCCTTCCGCCAGTCTTTTACTTTTCCAAATGGCTGGGCTATTTCATTAATCGTATCATGTGCAAGTGGTGACATGATCAAGTCTTCTTGGGCAGGAAGATGTTCCTTAGCAAGTTCGGAGAAAACCTTTGCTATTTCTCGGAATGCATCCCAATCACTTCTCGTTTCCCATGGAGGGTTAATCGCCGCATTAAAAGGATGCACAAAGGGATGTAGATCCGTGCTGCTGATATCATATTTTTCATACCAGGTCGCAGCAGGCAAAATAATATCTGAAAAAAGTCCTGAACTGGTCATTCGGAAGTCCATACTTACAAAAAGATCGGTCTTACCTTCTGGCGGCGTTTCGGTAATATTCACATCTTTTGGCTGCCACGAGTTTTCAACCTCTGATAGGACTGAATCCTTTGAGCCAATTAAATGTTTCACAAAGTACTCGTGGCCCTTTCCACTGTCACCAAGCAGATTCGAGCGCCAATTAAAAAACACACGCGGAAAGTTGCGCGGGTCATTCGGATTTTCAATCGCAAAATCAAGCTTTCCTTCTTTTAGCTGCTTCGCCACATCTTCAATCAATGCAAGGTCATTAACCGTGCGTGATCTCGCCTCCTTCATCACTTCCAATGAATTTTGGGAGAGCTGTGGAAAGCTTGGCAGCCAGCCTAAACGTGCTGACATCGCATTAAAATCAGCAGGATGCATTTTTGCATAATGGCTTCCCCAGTCCGTTTGTGAATCGTTTGCATCATATTCATAACGAAATTGTTCGGTAGCAAAATAAAAGAAGGATGTCCCGTTCATAAAGCGCGGCGATTTGACCCAATCATTCGCAAACGCAATTTGCGAAAATCCTTCCAAGGGACGGACCTTTTCCTGGCCAACATAATGGGCCCAACCGCCGCCATTTACCCCTTGCGAACCCGTTAATAAAACGAGATTCAAAATCGACCGATAGATTTGATCACTGTGGAACCAGTGGTTTGTGCCGCCGCCCATCGCAATCATAGATTTTCCTTGCGTCCGGGCCGCGTTATCAGCAAATTCTCTGGCCACCTGGATTACGTGTGCTTGATTCACACCTGTAATACTTTCCTGCCATGCCGGTGTATAGGGCTTATTTACGTCATGATAATCAACAGGGTAATCACCTGGAAGACCTCTGTTTACCCCCGTATGGGCAAGCATCAGATCGTAGACAGTCGTAACGATTAGTTCATTTCCAGATTGGTCCTTAATACGCTTTACCGGAACACCACGTTCGCTTTTTCCGCCCTCTGTTTCAGCAAAATAAGGGAATTCAACCATTGCTACATCATCTTTTTCATTTAATAAGCTAAGCTGGGGACTAATTTGTGATCCATCTTCGGCCGCCAAATCTAAATTCCACTTGTTACCTTCATCCCATCTAAAACCTTGGCTGCCGTTTGGAATTGCAAATTTCTTAAGCTTTTCATCCCAGACCACAGTTTTCCAGTCACCTAATTTATCTTCTTGGTCTGAAATATCAGATGCTCGTAAAAAACGATCGGATCGATAGCTGCCATTCTTTTTCGTTAACGTGACAAGAAAGGGCAAGTCTGTATATTGTTTTGCATAATTACTAAAATAGGGTGTTTCTTGATCCACATAAAACTCCTTTAAAATGACATGCGTCATTGCCATCGCAAGGGCCCCATCGGTTCCAGCCTTCGCCGGCAGCCACATATCTGCGAACTTATCATATTCCGCATAATCAGGACTTACACCGACTACTTTCGTTCCGTTATAACGTGATTCCACCATAAAATGGGCATCAGGGGTTCTGGTTTGCGGGATATTCGTTCCCCAAATGATGAAATACTTTGAATTATACCAATCTCCACTTTCAGGAACATCCGTTTGATCCCCCCATACTTGAGGAGATGCAGGTGGAAGATCGGCATACCAATCGTAAAAGCTTAAAATAGTCCCTCCGATTAATGATAAAAATCTCGTTCCACCGGAATAACTGACCATCGACATCGCAGGAATGGGACTAAACCCAACAACACGGTCCGGGCCATATTTTTTAATTGTATAAATAGTCGAGGCTGCAATCATCAGACAAACGTCTTTCCACGTGCCCCTGACAAATCCGCCTTTACCACGAGCCTGCACATATTGTTCGCGTTTTTTCGGGTCGGTCACAATATTTTCCCATGCTTCAATAGGGTTACTGGCCCGGGTAAGTTCGTCTTGCCACAATGCATACAAATCCCCGCGAACATACGGGTATTTCACACGAGTGGGGCTATATGTATACCAGGAAAAACTGGCTCCACGCGGACAGCCCCTTGGTTCATATTCCGGGAAATCATCACCAGTTGACGGATAATCCGTTTGCTGAGTTTCCCAAGCGATTATCCCATCCTTAACATGAATTTTCCAACTGCAGGAGCCGGTACAGTTCACCCCGTGTGTCGAACGAACGACTTTATCATGCTGCCAGCGTCGTCGGTAGACCTCCTCCCAATCCCGGGGACGAGGGTTTTCCTCTGTCCACCCCTCATTGATTCGTTCCCCGCGCACTAAATGTTTAAGAGAATGAAGGAGGTTATTTTTTTTAGACTGCATCGCTGTCATCTCTTCCTCTCAATAGATCTGCTAATGGGTTAAACTCTTCACCTAAAAGTCGAAATGATTCTTTCCCACTTTGTAACTCTTCCAAAAAGATATCCCAATTGGCTGCATTTGCAGCTGCAAGAATTAGCCTCTGCAACGTATTCATATCATCTATTTCATAGATTTCTTGAATCATTCCTCCAGATAGTTCCCCAAAGCGCATTCTAAGTACTGCAATTAAATCCTCCCGATCATCGACAAGTAAATGATCATTTTCAAATGAAAACAATGGTCCCGTCATCTCCTTCTACAGTTTAATCATTTTATAATAATCCGAGATTAACAGTGACTTACATTTCTCAGCTGCTTCTTTAAAAAAATGTACCACCTGTTCATCGGGGTTCATCGCTTGTTCAAAGCTAACATGCGTTGAAATAGATTGCGAAAATGATTGCGAAAATCTTAAGGTGATATCAAAGCCTGTTTCATCTTTTTTGACTGTCCCGTGGAAATCGTAAGGATGGATATGATAACTTGAGAATATATCGGTTAATTGTTTAAATAATACCGGTGCCGCAAACCGTAATAACTTTTCCTCGAGTTCCTGTGGATTACTCATTTTCACCCTCATTTCCTGTTTTACCTAAATTTCCCTGCTTATTTTTCTCCGTGGTTTAGAAGTTTATTCATTTCATCTGCATTATGGATTTCATCAATGATGACAAGACTATCTAATAAAGTAACCATCCGTTGGTCGGGCTGTTGTGATTGAAGCCTATTTTTCAAGGTTTCTACAATCCTGCGCATAAGATCATGATCTCGTGTTAACTGAATCACAGTTGAGATCATATCTGGATTCTCATCAACAATATCCTTATATAACCCTTCCTCTTCCGCCTCCGCATGTTTCAATGTTCTTGATTCCCAGTGTTCAATCGCTACCTCGATCACCTGTAATGCTTTTTCCGTTTCATTATCTTCTAGACATCTCTGAAATAATTCTCTTAACTCAAGTGCCTCATTGAGTGCTGCCTCATGAATGGATGAATGAGCATCCCGTTTTCTTAAACTTGGACCTGACAAAATCACTTCACTCCTTAATTGCCCTCATATTTTTTAACTAAAATATGGTAATCTTTATATTCTATTCCATAACACTCATCATTAAACTTTGGAATTTAAGAACGTTTCAAAAAAAAGGTGGCAGGCACTTCAGGAAAGAATTGATATTATCCCTATCTATTTGTTATAATGAAGTAGTTGTAACATTATTGAGGAGGAACATTTTTTTATGTCAATCGAGGTAGGTACTAAGGTACAAGGTAAAGTAACAGGCATCACTAGTTTTGGGGCATTCGTAGAATTGCCTGGTGGAACAACAGGGTTAGTCCATATCAGTGAGGTAGCGGATAGCTATGTTAAAGACGTTAATGACCATCTTAAAGTTGGCGACCTAATTGAAGTAAAAGTAATTAGTGAGAAGGACGGAAAGACTGCCTTGTCCATCAAAAAAGCTATAGATAAGCCCGAAGGACAAACCTCGTCTTATTCCCAACGACCACCACGTCAGGGAAGAGTAGATAGCCGTTCGAAAGATTTTCGTTCAAAAGGCGGCAGCACTTTTAAACCTAAAGAAAACTTTGAAGACAAAATGGCTAAATTTTTAAAGGCTAGTGAAGAGAATCTATCCACCTTAAAGCGCAGCACTGAAACAAAACGGGGCGGCAGAGGCGGAAGACGCGGATAACTGTAACGTTTTTAATACATCAACATATAGTGAAAGGCAAATATGTTATTGACATGTTTGCCTTTTTTATTTTCACTTTAAACAGCAAAAAGAGACAGGAAGCCCCTGTCTCTTTTTAAATTTGATTAATCGTGAAAATTGGTTCCATCAGTCGTAGCTTTGATGATTTCTGCACGAATGACAAAATCACCGAAGTGCTCACCATCTTCACGTTCTTTCGCATAACGAGAAAGTAAAACATTTAGTTCGCTTAATATTTTTTCTTCACCGATGTTCTCAAGATACATCTTGCTTAAACGGCTGCCATCATGAGCGGCGCCAAGATACATGTTATATTTTCCAGGTGCTTTCCCAATAAAACCAATTTCCCCTAGGGCATGGCGGGCGCAGCCATTCGGACAGCCAGTCATGCGGATGGTGATTTCCTTGTCGCGCAAACCATTTTCTTCTACAATGGTATCAATTTTAGTGATTAATGATGGTAAATAACGCTCTGCTTCCGCCATCGCTAAACCGCAGGTTGGAAAAGCTACGCATGCCATGGAGCTGCGGCGCAACGCTGAATAATGCTCCCCATCAGTTAAGCCATATTGCTCAATAAGTTCGATAATTTCCTTCTTCTTCTGAGTGGAAACATTGGCTATTATTACGTTCTGATTCCCAGTTAGATGGAAATCACCGGTATGAACCTTTGCAATTTCACGCAAGCCGGTCTTAAGCTTGTAATCATTGAAGTCAGCGATTCGTCCTCCCTCAATAAATAGTGTGAAATGCCATTTACCTTTTATGCCCTTAACCCATCCATAGCGGTCACCGTTATGGTCAAAATGGTAAGGTTTTGCTTCATCTAAACTCCAGCCAAGTCGATGTTCGAGTTCCGCCTTAACATTTTCAAGACCTAGTCGGTCGACCGTGTACTTGAAACGAGCGTTTTTACGAACAGAACGGTTACCATAGTCCCTTTGAATCGTAATCGTTTTTTCGGCAATATCATATAACTGTTCTGGTTTACAGAAACCAATTACTTTTGCAAGCTGCGGATACGTAGCTGTGTCCCCGTGTGACATTCCCATTCCGCCGCCAATCGCCACATTAAAACCGATTAGTTTTCCATCTTCTACAATCGCAATAAAAGCGAGGTCCTGTGAAAAAACATCAATATCATTTCCAGGCGGCACAGCAATACCAATTTTAAACTTTCGAGGCAAGTATAGCGGGCCGTACATTGGTTCGATTTCTTCCATGTCCGGTGTCCCTGCAACTTTTTCTTCGTCCAGCCAAATTTCGTGGTACGCTCTTGTCCGGGGCAGTAAGTCATTACTTAGCTTTTTTGACCATTCATAAACTTCGGCATGTATCTCAGATTGGTACGGATTTGAAGAACACATAACGTTACGGTTGACATCACCGCATGCGGCAATGGTATCCATCAGTGCATTATGAATTCCCTGAATGGTGCTTTTCATATTCCATTTTAAAATCCCATGCATTTGAAACGTTTCACGAGTAGTCAGTTTCAGTGTTCCATTACCATATTTATCTGCAAGCTCATCCATAACGAGCCATTGATCAGGCGAAGCAACTCCGCCAGGCAGGCGGACACGCAGCATAAACTGATACGCAGGCTCAAGTTTTTGTTTGGCACGCTCATTACGCAGATCACGATCATCCTGTAAGTAACTGCCATGATGTTTCATAAGTCGGTTATCATCTTCAGGAATTCCTGCACTTATTCGGTCTAGCATTACTTCTTTCAGTGTTCCCCGCAAATAATTACTTCTTTCTTTAATACCTTCTACATCACTAGGCGGGCCTTCAGGCGCTTTTAAAATTTGATTAACCATGGTGAAACTCCTTTCCATCCCAAATCAGTATACGTCACGCTGATAACGTTTTTGCTGCTGCATCTCAGCAAGATATTCTCCTGCTTTTTCACGGCTCATGCCGCCTTCTTTTTCAATGATCTCAATTAAAGTAGTATGGACGTCATGCGCCATGTGTTTTTCATCTCCGCAAATATACAGGTGAGCACCCTCTTGAAGCCACTCAAATAGCTCTTTACTATGCTCTAGCATGTGATGCTGCACATATACTTTTTCAGCTGTATCACGAGAAAAGGCCACATCCAGTTTCGTTAGCACACCTGTTTTCAACCATTTTTGCCATTCGGTTTGATAAAGGAAATCCGTCACAAAATGCTGGTCTCCAAAGAACATCCATGATTTTCCTTCCGCTCCGATTTCCTCACGTTCTTGCATAAAGGAGCGAAACGGTGCTGCACCTGTTCCAGGACCAACCATGATGATTGGAGCGGCTGAATTTTGTGGCAGCTTAAAGTTTTCGTTATGCTGAATGTACACAGGTACTGTATCGCCTGGCTGCAAACGTTCCGAAGCTAAAATAGAACAAACGCCTTTTCGTTCACGTCCGTGTGCCTCATAACGGACTGCACCAATCGTTAAATGAACTTCTTCAGGATTTGCTGTTAAGCTGCTCGCTATCGAATATAGACGAGACGGCATCTTTCGCAAAATGGAGACAAATTCTTGTGCTGCGCCGATCCAAGGTGTAAAATCACGCACTAAATCAAGTAAATCGCGACCTTCAAGGTACTGTTTTAATTGTTCTTCATTCCCCGCTGCCAGAAGGTCCTGCAACTTCTCGTTTGCAGAAAGCGGTGCTGCCTTCTCAAGGAGTGGTTTGGTCAAAGTAGTTATTTCAAAGTGTGATAGGAGCGCATCTTTAAGTAAAAGAACTTCTCCCTTTTTACTTACCGTTACTTGTTGTTCTGGATCCCAGTTCATTTCTTCCAGAAGTAATTGAACAAGTTCAGGATCATTCGCCGGGTAAATTCCAAGACTATCTCCTGGTTCAAATGTAAGCCCGGAACCTTCGAGTGATAATTCGAGGTGTCGTGTTTCTTTATTCGAGCCTCTCCCGTTCAGATTAATATTTTCTAGCACTTCAGCTTTAAACGGATTGGTTCTGGAATACGTTGACTCAACAAGTTGTGATGCCAGTTCCGATTCAGGAACAGCGCTACCGCCTTCAGCTTCATTTAAGCCGTTAAGAACACCAGCCAACCATTCGGCTGCAGGCTCATCATAATCAAGGTCGCAATCAAAGCGTGGATAAAGCCTTGTACCACCAAGTTCCCCAAGTCGTGTATCAAAGTCTTTACCCGTTTGACAGAAAAACTCATACGAGCTGTCTCCCAGCGCCAAAACGGAGTAACGAAGATTTTCAAGCTTTGGAGCCCGCTTACTTTTGAGAAACTCATGAAATGACAATGCATTATCCGGTGGATCACCTTCTCCATGGGTACTCGCGACAATCAGCAGGTTTTGGACCTTTTTTAAATTGTTAGCTTTAAAATCGCTCATCGACTGGATTGTTACTTGAAAGCCTTCTCCCTCAAGTTTTTTGCCCGCCATCTTAGCAAGACTCTGAGCGTTACCGGTCTGTGAGCCAAAAAGAATGGTCACATCTTTTGAAACAGTTGGGGAAGTAATCCCAACAGGACGATCTGCCACTTGGACATTTCCTGATCCAGGAACCGAAGCAAATTGGGCCGCTGCCAAAAACCCGCTCAACCAGACTTTTTGAGATTCTGTCAAGGTAGGGAGAATACGGTTGAGGAGCTCTGCCTGCTCCTGATTAAAAGGACTGTTCAATACTTGAAGTTGCACCAAAATCCACCTCACAAAGGATTATTATCGTGATCATTTATTTATCATGACTTTTTTAAAAATCTAACAATACAAACTTTTCAGTCAAAAAATGATTAATATAATAATAGTTTTACTATTCCTATAAGTCAAGTCGGTTTTAATGATTTAATCCATTAAAATCAAATTAAAGTTGTTGAATCTTAATGTGTTATTGACTATTATCATATTAAAAAAAAAAACGCAATGGAGCTGTGCACAGGACATTATCTTATTTATTCGGAAGTCCTGTGAACACTCCTCACGTCGCAGATTTTTAAAATTTCTATTTATTTCTTTTATTTCGATTTCGTAAAAATGTCGGAATGTCGAGAGAATCCTCTGGTTCCTGCCCATATGAATCGTTTTCATATATAGGTTCTTCATGCCTTACCTGTTCATGTCGCGGTTGTTCATGCCGAGGTTTGGACACTAATTGTGATCTTTCCTTTGAAGGTTGGGCAGATTTGGTAATCGTTCGTGTATGCTTTTCTTCAAAGCCCGTTGCAATGACGGTGATCATGATCTCATTTTTAAAATTTTCGTTAATAATTGAGCCAAAGATCATATTTAATTCTTTATCTGCTGCAGAAGCGACAAGGTCGGCTGCCTCTTGAACCTCATAAAGACTTAAATCTTTCCCACCGGTGATATTCATGAGGATTCCTTGTGCCCCATCAATCGAAGTTTCTAATAATGGACTAGAAATAGCCTTTTTTGCTGCTTCAACCGCGCGTCCTTCTCCTTTGGCAACTCCAATGCCCATTAAGGCTGTACCTTGATTGCTCATAATCGTCTTCACGTCTGCAAAATCCAAATTGATTAAACCTGGGACAGCAATTAAATCAGAAATACCTTGAACACCTTGGCGAAGGACATTATCCGCTTCCCGGAACGCTTCAATCATCGGTGTTCTTTTGTCAACAATTTGCAACAGACGGTCATTTGGAACAATAATTAACGTATCCACTGCTTCCCTCATTAATTCAATCCCATTTGCAGCATTTTGAGCGCGTTTACGTCCTTCAAAACCAAATGGACGAGTAACCACACCAATTGTCAACGCCCCAATCTCGCGTGAAATTTCAGCAATCGCTGGTGCAGCGCCAGTCCCGGTACCACCGCCCATTCCAGCTGTAACGAAAACCATATCCGCTCCTTTTAGTACATCCTCCAATTGCCTTCTGCTTTCTTCAACCGCTTTTCTGCCGACTTCCGGATTCGCGCCTGCCCCTAATCCTCTTGTCAATTGGGCACCAATTTGCATTTTGATTTCTGCTTTTGATAAGTTTAAAGCTTGGGAATCTGTATTTACCGCGATAAACTCAACACCTTGAACTCCTCCTTCAATCATACGATTAACGGCATTGTTCCCTCCGCCGCCAACACCAATTACTTTAATTCTAGCAACTTGATCTATATTCATGTCAAAATCCCACATATTAATCCTCCTCATCCAGCGTTTATTGCTTCATTATTTTAAAATAATCGTAGACTTCTTCTGGAAATTCGTATAACTCTAGCATTGGATTGTGATAGATTAAATGACTAATCTAATCTTCTGTCCTATGTATATTTATTTGCTTATTGGTATTTTAACAAAATAATCAATGATTTAATATAGTTTGCTAACACTCAATTCAGATTAATTTGTTGAAACATGTAGAAATTTTTCTCAAAAATGTAAAATTAATAAAAACCGAAAGACAAAGTAGTTCTTTTGAAGTACTCCCAATGATTTATTGAGAAAAATCAATGATAGGATGCCTATATCATAGTTATATCATTATGCTAGCACCATGATATATTAGCCTAGCACAGGAATAAAAAAGTACCTTTAATACAGCAGTTACGCTTGCCGCATTAAAGGTACTTTGATAAGTAACGTGAGATATTTGTATTTAATGTGCATGTGAATCGTGGCGGCCGCTAAAATTCCTCCAGTTTTTATGATACTGGGCTTCCAATAAAAAGCCAATCAGCATTTCAATTAGTCCAACCCCCATAAATGCCGGTTGAAGCCAACTTTGCCAGCCAATCCAGTAAACCTGAGCGGCGATCCAGATCAGCATCACTGCTCCTAGTAGTATGACGCCTGCACCTGCATAACGATAGTTGAAAAATAATAATAGCGCGGCAATGATGCTTAGCATCCCATTAGCTGCTAGCAGAGTAATCCCTGGAATAAAGAAGTCTTTATATGGACTATCTTTCAATAAATCCACTGTCATACTTAGCCTGCTGCCGTCCGGACTTACAATAAACATCATTCCACAGAGTATTGCACCGGCACCAATAAACAATAAGAAATCTGCAGTAACAAATCTTAAAGCCTTGTACGTTTTCATGATCCCCATCTTCTTTCGATTAGATTTGGAAAATCGTCGTCGAAACAAAGAGAGTTATTCTATCCGTCTATATTATACTATTTTTGTTAAAAAAAGGAAAGAAATTGAATGTTTTGGCCAGCCTTTTCTAGCCCATAATCAAAAAGCACACTTTTGTTAAGTGTGCTTAGTCTAAAACAATATGTACTTTTATAATGCCGGTGCTTCCATCCCTATTTGGCTCCATTCGTCTCTTGATGGACCATAAACTCCGGGGACATTCAATCCAGCTTGGCGCATTAGAACGGTCATTTGTCCGCGATGATGGATAATATGTTTAATCAATAGATCAAGTGTTACTGCTTTTGGCATATCCATACCAAACACATTTTTCATTTCTTTCAAGGAAGCGTCAGTCCACTGCTGTTTAACAGCGTCGATTGTGTCGGCACTAACCTTACGAAAGGTGTCCGCGATTTGCTTTGCCGATGACGGAACAGCACTTGAGTTTTCCACATTTTCAACAGTAATTCCAAATTCATTCAGCATTCCCGGTGTACTTGTTACAACATGCCATGCAATTCTCCCTAAGGTACGGTCGTCTGGTGATACGGCTTGTTGAAGTGAATCATCTGTTAATACATCCAAAACCTTTTGCGTAGAAGCTGCTTCTTGGTTCCAATCCTTAGTAAATTCAGCGATAGAAGTATACATCATTCATTCCTCCATTTTTCAACTGTAGTTCAATAAAAGTATATCATCGTTACTTTTGATAGCAAAATTTCCCGCAGAAACTGTTTTTCAAAGATATTCCTAATACTCCTCCACCGTGGAGATATGTGGTAAATTCCGATACTTTTGGGCATAGTCAATCCCATACCCAACAATAAATTCATCCGGAATCACAAAGCCAACATAATCGACCGGCAACTCAACTTTTCTTCTTTCAGGCTTATCTAAAAGAGTGCAAATCCTAATGTGTTTCGGTTTGTGTGTCTTCAAATGATCACGTAAGAAATGCAGTGTCAGCCCGCTGTCGATAATATCCTCCACTACCACTACATTTTGATTGGTAATATTCGCATCCAGATCCTTCAATAGCCTTACTTTCCCCGTTGACTCTGTTTCGTCTCCGTAGCTCGATACAGAGATGAAATCAATTTTAATATCCCCCTTCATCTCACGAATTAAATCCGCGGCAAAAACAAAGGAACCCTTTAAGACAGCGATGAGGACAATTGCTTCATTATTAAAATCACTTTCAATTTGCTCTGCTAATTCCTTTACTCGTTCTTTAATTGCTGTTTCGGAAATCATCACATCTTTAATCCTGTATGCCAAAAAATCCACCCTCTTCTAAAAAATAAAAAGCCAATACGAAAAACCAATTAGTTTGATTTTTCGTATTGGCAAGGATTATTATACCCCTTTATACGCTTGGCGGTAAATTTCAGCTAATTCAGTTACTAAAGGAAGCTTAGGATTAGCAGTAGTACATTGGTCTTCGAAGGCCCTGTCTGCCAGGTAGTCAACCTTGCTCTCGAATTCGACTTTATTTATATGATTTGCTTCAAGGCTCATTGGGACTTCAAGTTCTTTCGCCAATTGAATAATGGCTTGAACTAGACTCTCCACACCTTCCTCAATGGTTCTTGCAGGTAAACCTAGGATTCTAGCAATTTCAGCATACCGTTTGTCTGCTTTGAAATGATTGTACTTCGGAAAGGCAGTAAATTTCTTCGGTTTTGTTGCATTATAGCGGATTACATGCGGCATTAGCACTGCATTTGCCCGTCCATGGGCAATATGGAACTCAGCACC
Organism: Neobacillus drentensis NBRC 102427; assembly: GCF_001591445.1. GTDB lineage: Bacteria > Bacillota > Bacilli > Bacillales > Cytobacillaceae > Neobacillus > Neobacillus drentensis. The sequence continues at coordinate 29,377 of NZ_BCUX01000010.1, forward strand.
CAGCTTATGGGCAAGACTATGATTAATGCCTAAAAATGCGTTGGCGAACGCCATACCGGCAATCGTCGAAGCATTATGAATCTTTTCACGCGCTTCTTCATCCTGGCCGTTTTTGTAAGCTCTTGGCAGGTACTCAAATACAAGTTGGATCGCTTTAATGGCTAGGCCATCGGTAAAATCATTCGCCATGCACGATACATAGGCTTCGATCGCGTGTGTCAATACGTCCAATCCAGTATCGGCGGTAATATGTTTAGGTACCGTCATCACAAACTGCGGATCGATAATGGCGACGTCTGGTGTCAATTCATAATCTGCAAGTGGATATTTAATATTGGCTTCTTTATCCGTAATTACCGAGAATGAAGTTACCTCGGAGCCTGTTCCAGATGTAGTAGGAATAGCTACAAATTGTGCCCTCTGTCCGAGATTCGGATATTTAACAATCCGTTTTCGTATATCTAAGAATTTTTGTTTTAAGCCAAAGAATTCGGTATCCGGATGTTCATAGAATAACCACATTCCTTTGGCAGCATCCATTGCGGAACCACCGCCGAGGGCAATGATCACGTCTGGCTGGAAGTTAGCCATCATTTCCGCACCTTTCATGACTGTTTCGATCGATGGATCCGGTTCTACCTCGGAAAAGATTTCACAATGCACATAATCCGGACGCTTTCTTAAATAATAAAGTACTTTATCAACATAACCTAATTTCACCATTCCAGGGTCGGTGACAATAAATGCTTTTGATATTTTCGGCATTTTCGCAAGGTATTGAGTTGAATTTTTCTCGAAATAGATTTTAGATGGCACTTTAAACCACTGCATATTAATATTCCTTTTCGCCACTTTTTTAATATTCATTAGATGAATGGTACCAACATTGGTAGAAACCGAGTTTCCGCCATATGTTCCACAGCCAAGGGTCAATGATGGCATATACGCATTATAAATATCACCTATCGCACCTTGTGATGATGGAGCATTGACAATAATACGGCCCGCTCTCATCCGCAGTCCAAACTTTTTAATAACGGTCTGATCCGTGGTATGAATGACAGCCGAGTGGCCTAACCCACCGAACTCCAGCATTTCTTCGGCCCGTTTTAGTCCTTCCTCAAGACCGCTTACCCTGTAGCAGGCAAGCACCGGGCTTAATTTCTCCCTTGAAAGCGGAAATCCTGGTCCGACACCTTTTAATTCTGCGATAAGAATCTTTGTATCATCTGGAACCTTTACCCCTGCCAGCTGGGCAATCTTTGAAGCAGCCATCCCAACAATAACTGGATTAACCGCACAGGATTGCTCATTAATGACTAATTTTTCAACCTTAGCTTTTTCTTCTTCATTTAAAAAATAACAATTATTAGCCACCATTTTTTGTTTTACACTGTCGTAAATTTCTTGATCAATAATGACTGCTTGTTCGGAAGCGCAAATCATCCCATTGTCAAACGTTTTTGATAGAATGAGGTCATTTACTGCTTGATCGAGATTGGCTGTTTTTTCAATATAACATGGTACATTTCCAGGTCCTACTCCGAGTGCCGGCTTACCTGAACTGTAAGCGGATTTCACCATTCCCGAACCGCCTGTGGCAAGAATTAGCGAAATTTTCGGATGGTTCATTAAAGCTTGTGTTGCTTCAAGCGATGGTGCTTCAATCCATTGAATGCAATTCTCTGGTGCACCTGCTTTGATCGCTGCTTCTCTAAGCACTCTTGCAGCTTCACTGCTAGATTTCTGTGCTGAGGGATGGAAAGCAAAAATAATCGGATTGCGTGTTTTTATCGAAATGAGTGATTTAAACATTGTGGTCGACGTTGGGTTGGTTACAGGTGTTACTCCTGCAATTACTCCCACTGGTTCCGCAATTTCAATCATTCCTTCATGTTCATTTTCGTTAATGATACCTACGGTTTTATCATATTTGATATTATGATAGACATATTCTGTCGCAAACATATTTTTAATAATTTTATCTTCATAAACGCCTCTGCCTGTTTCTTCTACAGCAAGCTTTGCAAGCGGCATATGCTGGTCAAGACCGGCTAAGGCCATTTCCTTCACAATTTCATTAATCATATCTTGGTCAAAGCTGCGGAACTCAGCCAATGCTTTTAGTCCGTTTTCCACTAAACCGTTAACCATCTTCGTTACATCTTGCTTTTCTTTAACCGCCTTTTCAACTATAGCCATCGTAATACCTCCATTTGATTAAGTGATTGTGAAGTATTTCACAAGTTTCTCTAAAAAATATTGTCTGGTATTCTCTCTGGATGCCTTAAATCTTTGTGAAATATTTCACATGATTAGGTAAAAAAATAATAAAACTTCAATTGACTATTGTGCAAATAACTATTCACAGACTGGATTGCGTGGAATCTTTTCAAATAAAATGTCATTAAGAACCTTCGAATATTTTTTAACCATGATTACATAATTTACGGTCCAGATATAGGCGGGGATTTCTTCATTTTCTTTAAAATACATCGCCTCAAATTCGTCCCCAACTGCTTCTTCAAATGTTTTTAGGGAATAAGTTTCAGAATCGGTAGAGAAGGTTCTCCATTCACAAACCATCATGTCTTATCACTCCTTGTTTCTTTATGAATTTATCATAGCATGAATTTCAGATAATAGTTTGTGAAGTATTGAACAAAGTGTGAATAATGGTTAATTTAGCTAAAATAGGTCCAAGTCCTTATAAATCAGTGTTTTAAATGAGGATATCTGCATATTTGTTTATCTTGCATTGAAAACGTTTACATAAATTTTATTATATCGAAATAGTTCTTAATCGATTTATCTACGGTCAGTAACGCGACCATGAATAAGCGTAATACAATTTGGAACTGGCCGAGAGTAATCACATAAGAACCTCTTTCTTACCGTAACCACCTCTCAAACTAGTTTTCGGTCATTTAAGAGCCCTCTTTCTTACCGTAACCACTTCTGAAACTAGTCTTCGGGCGTTTAAGAGCCCTCTTTCTTACCGTAACCACCTCTGAAACTAGTCTTCGGTCGTTTAAGAGCCGTCTTTCTTACCGTAACCACCTCTCAAACTAGTTTTCGGTCGTTTAAGAGCCCTCTTTCTTACCGTAACTCCTTGTAAAACATGATTACGGTCATTAAAGGGCTCCTTATATATTTTTTTACAAAATTAGATTCAATTGATCTCTCACTCCATCAATAAGATCGAACGGTCCTACTCCATAATGAGAAAGAACTTTTGCCTTTTCCTCACCAGCCCTTGCATGGAAGTAACTTGCCGAAATCAGGGCATGTAAGGGTGAGGCACCCTGTGCAAGGAAGGAAGTAATCAGCCCTGTCAGTACATCGCCGCTCCCACCTTTTCCAAGCGCATCATGGCCGTATGGATTTATGTATAGGTTACCATCAGGATTGGCAATTATGGAGCGATGCCCCTTTAAAAGCAAATAAACTCCATAATCCTTCGCAAAAGCTGCGGCGATTTCAAGGCGTTCATCTTCCACTTCGTTTACCGTCTTATTAACAAGACGAGCCATTTCCCCTGGGTGCGGGGTAAAAATCACTGGTCCCTGGTAGCTACGGACAACATCCAACTGATTCCTAAGCAAATATAAGCCATCAGCATCAATAACAACAGCCTGGTATTGAAGACTAGTTAGCATCGATTGAATCCATGCCTCGCCACCAGAAAAGCGACTCAATCCAGGACCTATCGCGATACTATCAAATTGTTGAAGCAAAGGTACCAGGACTTCAACTGACTTTTCAGCGAAATGTCCATTTTCATCTGGAAGTGGTAAAAGTAAGGATTCCGGGTTTTGGACGGCAGCCATTGGATAAATACTTTCAGGAACTGCTAACGTGACTAATCCCGCACCGGAATGTAAGGCTGCCTTAGCAGAGAAAATAGGCGCACCGACATAGTTACGTGACCCGCCTACTATCAGAGCATGGCCAAAGGTCCCCTTATGACCATGCCTCGGTCGAATCGGTACAGAAGACTTAACAAGTGTCTCCGTAATCAATTTAGGCATGACCAGTCCCAATTCCGCTGCACACGATGGAGGGACGGAAATGTCAACCGACTTCCACTCCCCAATAAACTTTGATCCTTCATTCAAAAAAAAGCCCTTTTTAGGAAAAACAAACGTTATCGTCTTTGTTGCTTTTATCGCCAATCCGTCCACTTTTCCATTTTCGCTGTTAACACCTGAAGGAATGTCGACAGCAATGACCAATTTTCCCCCATTAAATTCATTAACCATCTCAATAACCTGGTTCAAAGGATCTCTTACAGCACCGTTCACCCCTGTCCCTAACATGGCATCAATGATAATGTCTGCATGATTTAATTCATTTTGAAGTGCAGCCAGCGTTTGTTCGTGAAGATAGAAAATAGGTAAGCCTCTGTTAAGATACACATCAAAATGTACTTTCGCATCTCCTTTGATTCGTTCGGGGGTAATTAACAAACACAACAGGGGCTTCAGACCAATATCGGACAGACGGCGGGCGATGACAAAACCGTCCCCACCATTATTTCCGCCGCCTGCAAGCACAATCACCTTAGGATTTTTACAAGGTGAACTGGCAAGTATTTCTTCAACCACCTGCGCACCGGCATTTTCCATTAATACAACACCAGGTAAGCCAAGCTTCTCCATCGTAAACTGATCCATTTTCTGCATATCCTTTTGACCCGCGGCAAACAAATTTCACCCCTCCTTTACCAACCTTCCTATCTGTTTATCGTACGTCCTCGAATTCTCTAGCAATCCTTTCAAACGCTTCCTGAATTAAGGGGCGAGGCGACGGGATACAAATTCTTTGCCACTGTAACCCTTCTTCGCCAAACATCTTTCCATCTTCGAGAAGAACATTTGCTTTATTATAGATTCGATCATGAATTTCTTCTGGCGAGAGGCCATATTCACTAAAATCCATCCACATGATATAGGTTCCCTCTGGAATTCTCACCTTTACTTTCGGCATTTTCTCCGCTAGAAATTGGACAGCCCATTCCATTGTGCCATCAATATAGTCCTTCAACTGCTCTAACCACTCGTCTCCCTCATTGTAAACGGCAATCAGTGCAGAAACGGTAAATGGTGAAGGTAGATGCATTCCCATTACGGTATTGTAGGTTTTTCTTAGTTCTGGATTTGAGATAATCACATTTGTGCAATGAAGCCCAGCGACATTGAACGTTTTATTGATGGCCGTAAACGTAATAATTCGCTCACCATGTTCGGTAGCTTTTGCAATTGGAATAAAGGTTTGATTGCGGCGAACCAAATCACCGTGAATTTCATCTGCAACAATCAGGACATCATGTTTAGCACAAATATCAGCTAATTTTCTAAGTTCTTCCTTAGTAAACACTCTTCCCGTTGGATTATGGGGGTTACATAAAATAAACATTTTCGTCGTTTCGTCTTTTGCCTTCGCTTCGAAATCCTCAAAATCTATTTGATAATAGCCTTCACTATTTGCTTTAAGTGGATTATTCATGACTTTTCGTCCGTTTGCTTCAATTGCGGAAGTAAACGGTGGATAAACAGGCCGTTGAATAATGATGCCATCTCCTGGGTTAGTCAATGCCTTAACCGCTACATTTAGAGCATGTACTGTTCCAGGGCTAAAGCTGATATCCTCCTGTGGAATATCCCAATCGTGTCTCTTTTTAAACCAATGCTGAATAGCCTCAAAATACTCTTTTGGAAAGATGGTATAACCAAAAATCCGGTGGTCGACTGTCTTATGTAAAGCCTCTATTAACGGCTGGGGTACAGGTAAATCCATATCCGCTGTGAACAATGGAATCGTTTCTTCATCATACCGATCAGTCAGGCCAATCTCTTTAAGGAGCTCCCCGCCATCCCATTTGATTGAATAGGTTCCTCTTCGGTTGACAATTTCATCAAAGTTATATTTCATGTAAATCCACCTTTCTACTAGTTATTACCTGTATACTAACACTTTTTGGATGGTTCCATCCACTTCTTCAAAATCGTTGTGCTTTTTTCATTTTCAAAATATTGACTCTTTAAAAATTCTATGTCTATTTAAAGATAGATGCCAAAAGGAGAAGAGACTATTAACTTATGAAAAGAAAAATACTTGCCTATAACTTTGAATTCTCTGAAACCCTAGATCGTTTGAGGGATCGTTTTGATGTAGAAATTTTTGAAAAAATAAATCCCAAAACAAACCCAGCCTTTTTACAATCTCTCAAGCAGGCCGAAGGAATTGTCGGTCTAGCACTCCCAGTCGATAAAGAATTACTAGATTGTGCCCCGAATTTGAAAATAGTCTCAAATAACTCGACCGGATATAATAACCTTGCCATTGCTGAGATGACTAAACGTGGTGTAATGGGAACAAATACACCCGGCGTCCTTGAAGATACGACGGCAGATGCAATTTTCGGTATTTTACTCGCTGCCGCCCGACGCATCCCTGAACTGGATCACTTCGTGAAGGCAGGACATTGGAAGCAGCATTTAACCCGAAACGAGTATGCCATTGATGTCCATCATAAAACCTTAGGGATTATTGGGATGGGGAAAATCGGTTCATTAATTGCAAAACGAGGGCATTTAGGTTTTGATATGAAGATTCTATACCACAATCGGACCCGTAACCTTGAGGCAGAGAAAAAATATAATGCTATCTACGCAAAGCTTGATAGCTTACTTATGGAAGCAGATTTTGTTTGTTTAATGACCCCGCTCACACCAGAGACCGAAAATTTAATCGGTGAACGGGAATTTAAATTGATGAAAAAGTCCGCTATTTTTGTCAATGGTTCGCGTGGGAAAACAGTAGATGAAAAGGCATTGATTGAAGCTTTAAAAAGAAAAGAGATACATGGTGCAGCCTTAGACGTATTCCAAAGTGAGCCAGTCAAAGCGGACCATCCGCTTCTCCAGTTTCCAAATGTGGTGACGACCCCGCATATTGGCTCATCTACTCACGAAACGGAATATAAGATGGCTAAGCTTGCTGTCGAAAATTTATTAGCAGGATTATCAGGTAAACGTCCACAAAACCTTATTAACCCTGAGGTACTGAACTAATTTTACAATGAGTATAAAAAGTTTAGGAGAGGGCTACAAATCAATTGATTTATATAAAAGAAAACAGAAAGAGTCAGTAAATTTCCAAAAAAATAACACATAGGGGATCGAGAGTAATCATCCCCATGTGTTATTGTTAAATTAGCTTATTCGTCACCTTTCACCCCATAGGAAGGGGCCAACTCAGGTACAACTGCTCTTACCTTATAGTCATTTGCCTGTGGTTTGTATATCTCCCACAGTTTCTTTAAATCTTCCAACGGGTTTTCACTATAATCAATTCGTAAATCAACATATGCGAACGGTTCATCTGTGTAAACGAGTAGTCCGATCGAATGCTCCTGATCGAGCTCGCCACCCATCTGGAAGCCTTTTTCAATCGCCAAGATTAGTCTATCAGCTAAAGGCTGACCTTCTGTTCGTAAAAATTCGCAACCCATTGCTTCCGGAATTGTGGGATCGCTGAGAAGATTACCGATACTGGCAACGTTTTTATCACAAAATTCACCATGTACACCCAGTGCCCTGCTTCCAGTGAAGGCAGCCGAATTTCCTTTCGCATCCACAACTGCTATTTGTCGATACTCTGGATATGGTGAAGCATCTTTCATCGCGCGGATCGCTGATTGGGCATCAAACCCGTTCTCTAACACAGAAAATCCAATCGAAGCCAATCTAGGATCGGTTACATTTTGTGTTAAAATAGCACCTACTCCTGTCTTTGCCCATGGGCACCTTGCACCAACCGATGGACTGCTGGATGTAACAATGACTCCAAACGCACCGGTGGATTGACAGCGGCCTGCTACCGAAAATGTCAAAATAATCCCCCTCCTATAAATAATTTTTATTCAATCTATTAACTACTGCTTTTACTATGAAAATAGTGATAAAACAGTAAAAAAAGAAATATTACTCACTAATGACTGCTTCAACATCTATCTCCATTAGCATTTCAGGCATAGCAAAGCCGCTGACTAGTAATCCGGTGCTGCATGGATAAACATCTTTAAAATGCCTCCCGATAACCGGGTACACTTTACTGCGGTCTTCACGATTCATTAAATAAACAGTAATTTTACAAATATCTTGAATGGTGCCCCCAGCTTCTTCAATTAGCTGCTTCACACATGTGCATGCCATTTCCGCCTGTGCTTCGACATCACCAATACCATGGAAGTTTCCATCCAAATCAAAGCCTGTTTGCCCTCTTAAAAAAATGCGGTTCCCTGCTCTTACAGCCATACTAAATTCGTTGACAATGTGGTGTTCCGGTTTTCCTAAATTTTTAGGATAATACTGTTCTGTTTTAAACTTCCGGAATCTCTGAATCTCTACTTTTTTAGTCTCACCATGAACTGACATTTTTAATTTTCCTCCCTAAAGTAAGCTGATATTATTTAAGGAATTAATCCTTAATTATTCCCCAAATTAAATATAAAGTTTATTCTGAAAATTGTCAATATCACCAATAATGCCCGGTAATCTTTTTTATCCCAGATAAGAACGCTGGACAATTTCACTTTCTTTTAGAGCGTTTTTCGTCCCTTGACCCGCTAAACGCCCCGCCATTAGCACGTAACCACGGCTGCAAAAGTCAATGGCCATCTCCGCATTTTGATCAACTAATAAAATAGTCGTTCCCTGCTGGTGTAATTCAGTAATTTTGTCATATACTTCAAAAACTAGTTTTGGGGACAAACCCATGGACGGCTCATCAAGTAATAACAGTTTTGGCTTTGTCATCATTGCACGGGCAATCGCCAACATTTGCTGCTCGCCGCCTGAAAGCAAACCTGCCTGCTGGTCTCTTCTTTCACGGAGGATGGGAAACGGCTCTGTAACCTCTTCCGCTCTTTGCTGACGATCTTTAGCTGGTAGTGTATAACCACCTAACAGCAAATTATCCCACACAGAAAGTAAAGGGAATACATGGCGGCCTTCAGGCACAAGTGTCATGCCGCGACTAACAAGTTTAAACGTTTTTTCCTTAATAATAGATTTACCCGAGAGCTGAATATTTCCGCTTTTTGGACGGAGATCGCCGATAATAGTTTTCAAGAGCGTGCTTTTTCCCGCTCCATTGGCACCAATCACCGAAACGGCTTCCTTTTCTTCTACCATCATGCTCACATTGTCTAAAGCACAAATCTGCCCATAAAAGGTACTTACATTTTCAACCTTAAGCATTTGCTTCAGCCCTCCCCATATAAGCTTCCAATACCGCTGGATGATTTTGAATCATTTCAGGAGGACCTTCAACCAGCTTTTCACCAAAATTAATCACAGTGATTTGGTTGGACAACGTATTCACAAGATGCATGTCATGAGCAATGATTAAAATGGTGATACCTTGATTATTCACTTGGGAAAATAGCTGCATAAGCTCTTTTGTCTCTTGCTGATTCATGCCTGCAGTCGGCTCATCAAGCAATAATAAATCAGGGTTTGTTGCTAAAGCCCTGGCAATTTCCACCCGTCTTTGATTCCCATAGGATAACCGTGCTGCATACTCATGGCGCATATCCCACAGCCCAACGAATTTTAAAATTTCTTCAATTCGTTCTTTTGCTTCCCGCTCCTTGTTTCGGAAGCTTTTAGTACGAAATACTGCAGGCAGCAGCTTTCCTCCTGTCATTAGATAGGTCCCAATTAATACCGTTTCAAACACCGTCATATCTGGAAATAGTCTAATATTTTGGAATGTTCTAGAAACTCCTCGCTCCGCAATTTTATCAGGCCTCAACGAAGTAATATCTTGATTCGATAACTTAATCTCGCCTGTATCAGGGGTAATTACACCCGTAATCAAGTTGAAAAGTGTACTTTTCCCAGCTCCATTTGGACCTATGATCGCATGGATATTATTTTCCTTTACAGAGAATGATAGATTGTTGACTGCCTTAACGCCCCCAAAAGATTTAGAGAGCTGATTGACAGTTAAAATGGCTGAATCATCAACAAAATTACTGCTCATAACTCAACCCCTCCTTCTCGACTACGTTTTTTTCAACTTGAATACTTTTCTTTAGGAGACGCTGCTTGGAAATTTGGAATAAACCCATGATTCCCTTAGGGAAAAACATGATCATGATGACGATTAAAAAACCATAAATTAACATTCTCAATTCAGGTGTTTCCCTTAATGCCTCGGAAGAAACGGTGAGGATTGCCGCTCCAATGATCGCTCCTGTAATCGATCCTTGTCCGCCGATCATGACCATTGTTAAAATGGTAACAGACATGCCAAAAGCAAAGGTTTCTGGACTAACTACATGAAGGAAATGGGCATATAAAGCACCCGCAGCTCCACAGAACGCCGCCGATATAGTAAACATGATGACTTTTGTTTTAAATACTGGAATCCCCATTGCTTGAGCAGCCAATTCATCATCACGAATTGCCGTACAGGCACGTCCAAACCCGGACTTAATTATTAACCTTGTAATCAAGATGCCTAGATACACAAAGATTAATAGTAATGGGTAGTAGTCATGGTATTGGATAAACGGAAATTGCAAGGTTCCCAATGTAATAGTAGGGGGAGCTGATATTCCTGCAATCCCCATTGGACCTCCCGTTAAGTCCGTCCAATTGAGAAAAACAAGCCAAATAATTGTTCCGAAAGCGAGGGTGGCCATTACCAGGTATTCCTCGATTAATTTCAGACCAATAAATCCAATGATCAACCCGATAACTGCCGTGATGATAATCGAGAAAGGCAGTGTTAACCATAATGAAAAACCTAGATTTTTTGCTAGAATCGCAGCTACATAGGCTCCTATTCCAAAGAATGCCCCATGGCCAACAGAAACCTGACCCGTATAACCAACAATTAAATCAAGACCTAAAGCGAGAATGGCATAAATTAGGATTAGATTAATAATATACATAAAGTAGGGATTTACGATTCCAAGTGGAAGGAGAAATAATGCAATCCCCCCCAATAGAAGCACACTTTTTCGGAAAGCTGATCTTTTGATTAGTTCCATATTTTCTCCCCCCTTTACACTTTTTGTTGGACAATTTTGCCGAATATTCCTTGCGGACGAACTAATAAAATAAATAACAAGATTACCATTGCGACCGCATCACGATAACCAGAAGAGATAAATCCGGCAGCAAAACTTTCAATGACTCCAAGCAATAACCCCGCAATCATGGCGCCTGGAATATTTCCCATACCACCCATAACGGATGCTGTAAACCCTTTCAATCCAGCAAATACTCCCATCGTTGGATAGACAAGGAAAACGGGTCCCACTAATATACCTGCTAGCGCACCCACAGCAGATCCAATAGCAAACGTGATTGAAATAATCTTATTGGCATTAATCCCCATTAACTGCGTTGCTTTGATATTCTGCGAGGCAGCTTGAACGGCTTTCCCCATCAGTGTTCGATTAATAAATAACTCCAAAACGATCATGACAAGAATGGTCAGGATAATAATAAAGATATAATGCTGATTGATCAGCATATCTCCGACCGCAATATTTTTTGATAGAAAGGGAGAGGTTAGCCGCTCAGGTGTTGCCCCCCAAATATATTGAGCTAAATTTTGCAAAACAATCGATATCCCGATCGCTGCGATCAGTAGATTTAATTTAGGCGCATTTCTCATCCTCATATAAACCATTTTTTCCATTAAGTAACCGAGTAACGCTCCAGCACAGACCCCGCCTAGATAAGCCAGCCAAATTGGAGTATCTAATAATAGAAGATAAAGGGACACGAATGCCCCTCCCATATAAACCTCACCATGTGCAAAGTTAATAAAACGCAGTACATTCCACACCATGGTATAACCGATGGCCATTAATGCATAAATACTGCCGAGAACAATTCCATTTATGAGTTGATCAATAAACACTAGTAATCACCCTATTCCGATTCTTTGATAACCTTAAAATCACCTTTTTGCACTTGCATAATCATTGGGGTATTAGCACGGTCACCGTTCTCATCAAACTTAATCGGCCCTGTAATGCCTTGATATTTTATTTTTGCTAGTGCGTCACGGGATTTGTCTGTGTCACCATCGCCTTCGGTCAATGCTTTGGCCAACGCCATTGCAGCGTCATAAGCAATAGCCGTATTCGCTTGAGCAGGAGTATTATTTTCCTCGGCTAATTTTTTAAACTCTGTCATTTCCGGAGTTTCTGCATTCAAATCAATCATCGAAGCAAATATATGATTTTCAACTGCATCGCCGCCCAATTTGATCAGCTGCTCGGAATACATAGAATCATCTGGTGAGAAGAATTGAATATTTAAACCTGCCTGTTTTGCTTGTTGTTCAATTAAGGCTACTTCATTGTATAGACCAACAACCATTACCGCATCGGCATTCAGTGTTTTTATCTTTGATAATTGGGCTGAGAAATTTTTATCACCTGGGTTATATTTTTCAGCTGCAATAAATTCTACGCCAAGTTCTTTCGTCGAAACTTTCGCCGCATCATACATGGTGATTCCGTAATCCGTATTTTCAAATAGCGCAGCGATTTTCTTTACCTTTTTCTCTTCTGCCATATATTTCATTACAGCAGGAACATAAACCGAACCGGTTAAGATTACGCGGAACAGATATTTGTTCCCCGTTTTTGAAAGGTCTGGGCTGGCTCCCATATTTAAATGAAGGACTTTCGCCGGACCTGAAACATCTTGTGCAGCCAATGTCGGCGATGAATTATATCCTCCAATAATCGCCTTAACGCCATCATTCATAATCATTTTATTTACGACGGCAACGGCTTCAGACGGAGTAGCTTTATCATCACCGACAATCAACTCAAGCTTTTTTCCATTGATTCCGCCATCTTTATTAATCTTTTTAAAAGCAAGTTCCACCCCATTTTTCATATCCTGGCCATACTGGGCATTGTCACCTGTCATTGGTGCTTGTAATCCTACCTTTAACGTGTCACTGCTCTTGGAAGAAGAATCACTATTTCCGGATGATGAATTCGTTGCCGAACATCCAACCAACAATACGGCTAGGACCAAAAACATAAACATTTTTTTTGCAATTAAGCTTTTAGAGAATACCAACTTCATTCCTCCTCTTTCTATTTGCATTTTTTAAACGTTTTCATATCTCTATTTGATGAAAATGATTCTAAGGGAGTAATTAATGGCAGATTTACGATGAAGTGTAGAACTGATATAGGCGGCAGTTTTCTAAGGAGTGGTGAGTAAATTTTTTTCATTGAATTAGGACCTGATCAATAATAAGTAAGGTATCTGTTTGCCTTTCATATGTGCAACACGAGCTCCTCCCTCCCATAATGAATGATCAAAATCCTTTCTTTTTTATTTACGGATTTTTTCTTTAATTATTCTCTTAATTAAAAATAACAAATTCATAGTGTTAATGTCAATTTAATTTTCTAAAAATTCTAACTTTTGTAATCTTTTTATTTTTACCATACTATATCATATTTTACAGGCATGCTTGTACTCTAACTCACTGAAAATTATAACTTTTCATAGAAAGTATACGATCTAAATTGATGATCCCCCGCAAAATTAAATTACCTGCTTTTTCAATATCCTCAGGCTGGCTATACTCCTCAGGGCAATGACTTTTCCCGTCTATGCTTTTGACAAAGACCATGGCCGACTTTGTGACACTTGCCATATGTGCTGCGTCGTGAACAGCCATACTAGGTAGTATTAAACACGGTTCATTCATATCTCTTGCAGTCTCGACAAGGCTATTAACAATATCTTGATCTAAGACCACAGGTTTTTGATCAAGAAAAACTTCCTGTTGAATTTTCACTTCTCGTCTTGCAGCAATTTCCTGCCAAATCTTTTGGATTGCTTCTAGCGCCTGTTGAATCGTTTCCGTCTTTTCAGCTCGAACCTCTAAGATAAAATCTATCTGACCTGGAATAATATTGGCTGCATTCGGGCTGACCATTAACTTTCCGACAGTACCAACAACATCCCCCTGGCCCTGGCAATATCTTTCTACTGCAAGAATCATCTCTGAGGAGGCAGTAAGTGCATCTTTTCGATGCTGCATCATCGTTGTACCCGAGTGGTTGGATTGGCCTATTACTTTGACAGTACTTCGATATGTCCCGACAACATTGTTAATTACGGCCATTGGAATATTAGCACTTTCTAAACGCTGTCCTTGCTCAATATGGAATTCAATAAAAGCCAGTTTATCACTGTGCATATTCTTCATCATCGCAAATTTATCAAGTCCACCGTTAACCTTCTTCAATTCATCGCTAAGCCGAGCGCCTTTTAAATCACGTGCATCTTGGAGCATTTCCGCGGTTAAACGACCAACAAATGAGCGGCTCCCGAATGTGGATAAATTAAAATCATTAGATTCCTCCGCAGTGAAGGAGACAATTTCGAGATCATGATCAAGGCGAATATTTGATTCTATTAATCTTTTCACAATTTCTTTAGCCATTAACACTCCTAAAGGTCCGTCATATTTACCTCCATTTGGAACCGAATCCAAATGGGAACCTATGACGATACTCCCCCTTTTTTTCCCCGTCCCCTTATATTTCCCCCAAATATTTGCAGCCCCATCAATGGTCACTTCTAACCCCATTTCCTTTATTTCTTCAATAAATAATTGACGAACCTCAATATCTGCTGGAGAAAAACTCGGCCTTGTTACCCCTCCCTGATCATTTTCCCCATACGTTGCATATCTCTCAATATCCATTAGTAATCTCTTTAGATTTATTCTCAAAACTGTACCTCACTTTCCTAATATATCAATACCAATTTCGATTTCAGAATTGGACCATATAAAATAAATTGAAGCAACAATATGGAATAAATCCAGTCTTGCTGCTCCAGTAAATTTTATTAAGCTCTAAATACTATCAAGTTATTTGGAAACAGGCGCAGATTGATTCAGCCCTGCTGCTTTTCGCACTAATTCACGCTGCGGTTCCATATCAAAGTTATTAAATACAGCCATCTGTTGAGCAAACGGCGGACTTTGTGCAAATAATTCAAACGTAGTTCTATGGCCCGCATAAGAGGAATTTAACAAATCCCTTGCGAAATAAAGTAATCTCCCGCGGTCTTCAGGCGTCCACTCACCCACAGAATAATATAGATCAAAATATTGCTTGATTTCTGGATCTGCCATCGTTGCAGAATCCGGAGTTACCGCTAATTGACCGCCCACGAGCTCTCGCGTTAGATGGGCCATCGCCGGGAAATTGGCTAAAGCAAAAACACGTCCGGTATACAGAAGGGATGGATTTGGCATCATTAACCCGCCTGGACTTCTTTTGGCGTCAGCTACGGCCGCGGTTAAATGGGCATTGATTCCTTCACGGTAATTGATGAGATCAGAGATTTTTTCTTTAACAGCTTGGAGATGCGTTAGACCTGTTTGTTCAACATTTAATAGCGCTGCACCAATTAAGTAATCAGCTCTGCGTAACAGTCTAAGGGTGTAATTAAAGGCAGAATAGCGATGTAGTGTGGAACGAATATAGGCGGCAGATTCTAGGGAGCGGTGGAATAGAACATTTTCCCACGGAATTAAGACGTTATCAAAAATGAGCAAGGTATCAATTTCTTCGAATTTCGTGGCGATTGGATAATCTTGAGGATTTCGATCCGAACCTAAGGATGTACGGCAAATATGCTTTAAACCCGGTGCTCCCATATCACAAATGAAGCCGCAGGCGAACGGGGCCATTTTTTCGGATCCGGCATTCCAATCTAGGATTGTTGGTTTTACAAATGCTTGGTGCGCATAAGCAGCAGCTGTTTCAAACTTTGCCCCTTTAACGACGATTCCCTGGTCATTCTCCTCAACCACGTGAAGCAAGGTACCGCCATCTTTTCCGCCGAACAATTTGCTTCTATCACCTTTTGGATCCGTGTTTGCCGAAACATGGAACAAGTCTTCTCGTGCGACTCGGTCAATATGGTACCTAATATTTTTCGCGTAGGTCGGATCGATTTCATTTAATTTATCTTGAGCGTCATAAAGGGACCACATTTCACCGATCGTTTCATCGCCGACGCGATAAACAACCCCGCCAAGATCATCAAGTACAGTTTCGACATGCTTGCGAATCGCTGTCAAATCATCTTTTGTCTCAGGCATTTTATACGCCCGTGAAACCACTTCACCGTCCGGAAGTCTGGTTGTTAATGTATCCTCATATTTCGCTTCAAGAGCCATATCATACATCCTGGCTTTTACATCAACGATGGGTTTAAACGATGGGTGCTCGGCCACATTTTTAACCTTTTCCCCATCAATAAAAACCTCTCGTCCATCATTCAAAGAATCTCGATATTGTTTACCTGTCATTATTGCCATTCTACTACCTCCTATGATTTCATTATTTACAAACCTATTAAATCCTGTTATTGATATTTAGGCTTTCTCAAATTTACCAAATTTCCCGCGATAGTAGACCAAAGGATCGCCATCAGCTGCATTGGCCTTCTGTACCTCGCCTAAAAAGACGGAATGTGTGCCCCCTGTTATTTCTTCGACAACCCTGCATTCGAGAGTCGCAAGTGTTTGACCTAAAACAGGATTACCTAACTCACCATAAGAAAAATCAACTCCAGCAAATTTATCCGAATTGGCTCTGGCAAATTTTAATGCTAACTCTTTTTGAGTGTCATTAACTATGTTTACCGTAAAGGATTCGGCCGCTGAGATAGCATGACATGTCCCCGTATTTTTATTGACGCAAACTAGGAGCATGGGCGGGTCAACGGACACGGAACAAACGGCACTTGCCGTGATTCCAAAATCGACTCCATTATTTCTGACAGTTATAATTGAAACTCCGCTTGCAAAATGACCAATGACTTGTTTGAATTCTTCTTGGTCAACCAACGTGACTTGCTCCTGGTTCTCATTCACCTTGGATTTATTCATTTATAACACCCCTACTCATTTTATTTACGGAATTTTTCTTTATATGTTCCTTAATTAAAACTATAAAGCTAGTGAATACTAATGTCAACAGAATTTTCTAAAAATTCTCTATAATTAACGTAGAAATGGTAATATGAAAATATGAAATAATTCCACAAGAGAAAATTTATGACGAAAGCTTTCCATTATTGTTATAATTAAATAACATAATTTTATTGGGAGGGAAGTTTTTTGAAACCAAAAGCCGGAATCATTGGACCAAATGACTCTGTCCAGCTTATTTCTGAAATAGCAACTGAATATAGTGACCGGCTGCTAGTTGTACCCTTTATTTACCAGAACCCTGAAGAAGCCACAAACATCGTGAAAAAAAATCAACATGCCGTTGACCTTTGGATTCTGGCCGGACCTGCGCTTTTTAAACCATTTCAAAAAAGCGCTGTCAAACAGCCATTTTTTTTACTACAGTTAGATGGTGCCAGCTTAACCAAGACCTTAGTTGACATTGGTTACAATGATAAAAGAAGTCTTGAACGGATTAGCATTGACACGCTGACTGAACGTGATGTTTATGAAACATACCGCGACCTTGGCATACCAAGCAACCAGGTTTATGTTCATGAGTATACAAATGAGACACCACTTGAAAAACTATTATCTTTTCATCTAAAACATTTTCAAGATGGAAAAGTTGATATTTGTATTACAAGCCTTCGTTCCATTTATAATCAGCTATGTTTACACAACTTAACATCCTATTGGGTTTCACCCACAAGAAGCAATATCCGCGAGACCCTGTCGACAGCCGTCCAGCAATGGGAAACGATGCATTTTAAACACTCACAAATTGCGGCTATACTCGTGAAAGTACAAGGGATGGAGAAAAAAGAAGACCATAATATGGTGTCCTACGATCTTCATCGTTTGAATTTAGAGATTCAGGCAGCTATATTAAACTTCGCAGAATCGATATCTGGATCATTTGTTACGATTGGTACAGGGGTATTTGTTATTTTTTCAACAAGGGGTTCGTTGGAAGAAACAGATCATTCGATTGCCTCTCTATTGGAAAAATTAGCATTACTTTCGGATTTACCATCTAATATTGGAATTGGTTACGGAGATACGGCCCTAACAGCCGAAGAAAATGCTCGGCTTGCGTTAAATCATGCCCAAAATTATGATTCATTTTGTGCTTTCCTGGTGGATAATAATGGCACGATTGAAGGTCCATTAAAAGAACAAGAGGCCATCTCCTTTCAATATCGCACAGAAAATAAGGAAATAAGTGAAAAACTAAAGAAATGCGGCATCACCATTACAACTTTTAATAAAATTTTATCCGTTCAGAAAAGAATGAGTAATGGGTCAATTACAGCAACCCAAATAGCAGAATGGCTGAAAATGACACCAAGAAATGCTCGGCGCATTCTAACTGGTTTAGTGGAAGAAGGAATGGCGGAAATTATAGGTGATGAGGCACCTTCCTCCAAGGGACGACCTCGGAAAATATATAGAGTCAGCGATACTTCTGAAATGATGAATAAATAGACCTGACAAAGCATGAACGTTCTTCCCCATAAATTACCTATGCTAGAAAAGTTATAGGCACTATCCAATTGAGATAGTGCCTTTATGATGTCCTTTGAAGTACTGTTTATAACCTTTGTATTGCAGCCATAATGCATTCTATTTTCCCCGTAAGCATATTACTTATACATTTTATTTTATTTGGTTAGAATTCTAATAAGAATGGAGGAAAGTTCATGGTTCGATTACTTGCGATCATCTCGTTTTTACTATTATTTAAATTTTCATTACCTGTTGTTGATAAACAGTTGGAGAATACAGATATCAAAAAAACGATTGATTCTGTTCAATCTGAAATAAGTGGCAAAGATAACCCTGCCTTATCAGACACGCTTACTAGTTTTTATCAAAAAATTCAACAATTAGCGGATCAGCTTGGTTTTCAGGTGGATGAGCTTCCTTTCACGAAACAAGAGCCGCAACAGCCGAAAGAAGTCGAAAAAGTAGAGTTAACTCCCCCGTCGGACCAAGTTTTTTCAATCAATAATATTGAACTTGGTAATCTAAAAGAAGATATTGATCATAATATAGGCAAGGCAAACCGGTCTTCTCTAAATGAATACGGGACAAAGTGGTATACCTATCACGAAGATTACCATGATTTTTTTATGGTCATGTACGATGATACCAACAAGGCAGCAGGATTATATACAAACCAAGATTTAATTGCTTCAACGAATGGAATCAAAATGGGCAGTTCAAAGAAAGATGTTCGTTCAAAACTAGGGGAACCTCTAACGAAAATTCAAAAAGGGTTAACCGTTTATCAATTACAGGAAAATAGTGACTATGATATGTTCTTACTTAAAGGAACATATGTAACAATCTTTTATGACAAGAATGAGGATAATACGGTAACCGCGATGCAATTAATCCGTAAAGACTTTGAGGAAAAGAAAACAGGTTTTTATACTAAGGCCAATTCTGCCTTAAAGGAAGGTTTTGAATATCAATTATTCGATTTGACTAATGCTGCTCGCGTACAGCATCAGCTTCCAATTCTAACATGGGATGAACACGTCCGAGGAACAGCTCAAAAACATAGCACCGATATGGCGGTCAATAATTACTTTGATCACACGAATCTTAAGGGAGAATCACCGTTTGACCGAATGAAAGAGGATGATATCAGCTTTTACTTAGCCGGTGAAAACCTCGCCTATGGTCAGTTTAGCAGCATCTTCGCTCATGAAGGGTTAATGAACTCCCTCGGACATAGAGAAAATATTTTGCGCAAGGATTACGAGTTTTTAGGGGTAGGTGTAGCTTTTAATAATGAATCACAGCCCTACTATACAGAAAACTTTTTTGCGAAGTAATAAACTTGATAAGCATTTATTGCACAAAAAAGCGATGAGCAGAAATCTCATCGCTTTTATTGTACATGTTTATTTGAGTGATCGGTCCCTACTACTTTATACATTCAATCACTGTTTGACGCGTATAACTAGTTAAGCCAGCGAACGAAGTTTTTTGTTCTTTTTCAAATGTAAGGGTTTATGCGTATAATAGATTTTTGCAAGTGCATGGTTATCGCAAAGTGAACATTTAATCTGATAGGAAGCTTTACTAATATGGGGAGTTTCTAAGAAGGTTAATATTTCTTTCATATGTCTGTCACAGGCCCACATGATCTCACCCCGAATTCATATTTTTTTACTTCTTATTTAATAGTTGAGACTTCTTTCTGAAGTTTATCAGGCTTTCTTTTTTTGACTACTTCAGTAACTTCATCATCCCAAGAAATCGAGATATCTCCGTTCGTCACAAATGTTTGACAGCCGAGGCGGTACCCTTTATTTAGCCATTCTTCACCTAATTTTCTTCTTTCCTGCACCTTGACGTTATCGAGGAATTCAGTACCTTCCTCAGCTTTAAATACGCAGCTTCCACAAATTCCCCCACCGCATCGGTTTGGGAGTTCTCCATCGTAACGAAGGGACATCCTTAAAATACTCGCATCCTCTGGTACCTCTATTTGTTTATTACTGTTAATGAAATTTATTTTTGGCATGCCTAGTTTCCTCCCCTTTATTTATCTTCTTGGTATACAATATACCACATTTACAATTTTCTAACAATATTAAAGTTTAAATATTTTTATTTTTCTGATAAAGGTAAAGATAAGACCACATCGAGGAGACGGTGTGGTCATTAATATAGATGATCGTTTCCTTCAAAATCATAAATTGGAACGGATCAAGTGGACAACAATTTTTCCTTTTTATTTAACTTTTCTTTAAAACTATTAATATAAGTGATATAAGCCTTTTTCGAGTTTTCAATATGAATCCTCATTAAATACTCGGCCATTTCGGCTTCTTTATCACGCAAGGCTGTCATGATATCAATATGTTCCTTTAAGGATTCTATTCTTCGGCCTGGTGTCTCATAGCCCATATTTGCTGACATATGTATATAGTCAATCAGACCAGAAAGAATCTCAAACAATTTAGGACTTTTTGATGCTTTATTTATCAAACGATTCATTTGAATATGTTCAAGATTAAAGTTTTCTTCTGCTTGTTCCTTTAACTCGATTAGTTCTTCGATCTTTTGATCCAATTCTACTTGTGTTTCTCTATCCATTCGCCTCGCTGCTAATTTGACGGCCAAAACTTCTAAAGAGGCAAGAATTGTAAAAACCTCGATGACTTCATTTTCAGAAATATTGCTAACAACGACACCTTTTCTTGGCACTGTTTTAACAAAGCCTTGAGATTCCAGCCGGAACAAGGCCTCCCGAATGGGGGTCCGACTAATTCCTAATTTCCCTGCAAGCTCTCTTTCAATTAACCGATCGCCTGCTTTTAGTTCGCCCTCGAGTATCATTTCCTTTAAGTATTTATAGGCATGCTCTCGAATCGATAAAAGATTGTTTTCCTCCCATCTTATATCCATAAACTCCACCCGCTCATTTTTAAAGTTTTTTCCAAAATCCCAGGTTACGAGAGAAATACACCACCATAGATTAATGCACAAACAATGACTAGAGAAGGATGCATTTTTATTTTACTTAATGTAAAATAGCTGACCACTGCCAATAACAGCAGGTGAAAAATACCACTATTTTCATAAGCAGTTAAAAAGAATTGATACGCCATTACAGCAAGTAAAATAGCAATAATCGGCTGTACTGACTTGGTCATAAGCGATACTTTGGGTGACCCTTTAAATAGATTCACAAATTTAAATAATAAAATGACTGCGAGAGCGGAAGGAAGAATTGTAGCAATAAGTGCGATAATCGAACCTAGAATCCCACCGACTTCATATCCAATATAGCCTCCCATTTTAGTAGCAATCGGTCCGGGTAAGGCATTTCCAATCGCCAATACATCTCCAAACTCGGATAGACTCATCCAGTGATAATTGTTGACCACTTCATTTTGAATTAATGGAATGGTTGCAGGTCCGCCGCCATAACCCAATAAATTAGCAACAAAAAACGCCCAAAAGATATGCAAATAGATCATGAACTTTTTTCCTTTCTCTGAAGAAGTGCCGCAGCTGCAGCAGCTTTTTCTTTTCGGTCCGCTATAAAAAAAGCAGTTATAAGAAAAACCGCAATTAAGATTCCGGGATGCAATCCAAGGAACTGGACAAATATTAATGAAACAACCGACAGTGACAGCATGATTGGTAACCCCAAACCTTTACGGCCATTTTGGAAGAAACGGTAGGCCATCTCCAAGAGCATAAAACCAATGACAGGCGTAACCCCTTGAACCATCCCACTGACAATCGGTGATTCCTTAAATTTGTAAAGCACGCCCAATAATGCGATCATCGCAATAATAGATGGTAGAATGTGAGTCAGAATAGCTACGGTCGCCCCTAAATAACCCTTCACTTTATAACCAATATACGCCGCCATTTTGGTTGCAATCGGCCCTGGCAAGGTATTAGCTAATGCCAGTATTTCTACAAATTCATCCTCATTCATCCATTTATATTTTTTGACAGCTTCAAACTCAATCAACGGTATTGTCGAGGGTCCGCCGCCATAGCCCGTCACTCCGGTCCGGGCAAATCCAATAGCTAACTCCATATATGCTTTCAGTTGACTCTCCCCCTTTTTATACCAATATAACATTCTAACAGTAATTTTTATAGAACCCGAGATTAAGATAGACCTCATTCTGCTAAAAAACGCGTTGAATGAGGTCCTGCTTTATTATTTTTTTATATCAGCTACCGTGATTACTTCATGCCCGGCACTTTCTACATAGCTTTGCAATGCTTTCAAGGCTGCTGTACCCACGGCAGTGTCTTGTTCGCCGTTCCCGCCGCTCACGCCAATTCCACCTACGACTTCACCATCGACAACAATTGGAAAACCACCAACAAAAATAGCGAATTTCCCTGGAAGCATTTGTTGAATTCCAAAGGCTTCATTTCCGGGAAGTGCAGGTCCATTAGGCTCTTTGTTAAATAAATGCGTTGAGCGTTTGTGGCCCGCAGCTGTGTATGCTTTCGCAATCGATATTTCCGGTCCAGTGATGCGTGCGCCATTCATACGTTCAAGCGCAAGCAGGTTGCCTCCATCATCGACAATAGCGATGGTTTCTAAAACATTGATCTCTTCCGATTTTTTCTTTGCTGCCTCAATCATTAACTTCGCTTCTTCTAGTTCTAATTTCAACGCAGATTTCATTTTTGTTCTCCTTTAGATAATGTATTATTTTAATAGCCCATATAGACAGTTTTTAATTGGGTAAAGAACTCTAGACCCACTCTTCCGGATTCACGGAAAGTTGAAGTGCTTGATTTTTTCAGGCCGCCAAATGGCGCATTCATTAGGTTTCCAGTCGTCGTACGGTTAACCTTAACCGTCCCGGCTTGGATATCCTTAGTAAATTGGTTAGCAATTTTAAGATTATTGGTAACAATTGATGCAGACAACCCATACTCAACATCATTTGCAACAGCAATGGCTTCTTCATATGTATCTACTTCAATCACAGCCACTACCGGTCCAAAAATCTCTTCTTTCGCAATTCGCGAATTCGGTTTTACATTGGTGAAAATTGCAGGCTCAACATAGTATCCTTTTTCGAATTCTCCTGTAAGGATTTGCTCCCCGCCGTATACTAAATCTGCTCCATCTTCTTTACCAAATTCAATGTACTTCAAGGCATTTTTCAGTTGTTTTTCGTTGGCAAGCGGGCCAATTTTCACGCCTGCTTCGAAACCATTTCCAATCTTTAACGCACTAGTTTTTTGTACTAGCTTTTGAATAAACTCCTCTTTGACTTCTTTTAAAACAATGACCCGACTTGTTCCGGTACATGCTTGCCCTGTTAAGGAATAGGCTCCATTTACTGTCAAAGTAGCTGCTAGATCGAGGTCCGCATCATCCATGACAATTAACGGATTTTTCCCGCCAAGCTCCATTTGAGTGCGAGTTGTAAAAGAGGCCTTGCTATGAATATCTTCTCCGGCTGTGGTTGAACCTGTAAATGTGACGGCTCTAACTGCAGGATGGGTTACCAATAGATCACCCACGTCTGAAGCTTTGCCCGTTACAAAGTTAATCACACCTTTAGGAATTCCTGCCTTAGCTAATGCTTCGACTAGGCGGAATGCAATCAGTGGAGTATCGGAGGATGGTTTAAATACAACCGTATTCCCCGTAATTAAAGCGGGAGCAATTTTTCTGGCAGGAATAGAAAGTGGAAAGTTCCAAGGAGTGATGACACTTACTACTCCAAGCGGTTCTCTTTCCGTTGAAACTTTCATGTTTGCATCATCATTTGGAAAGGTTTCCCCCGTAAAGCTTTGTCCTTCGACAGCATAGTAGCGGAGCGTTTGCGCTGAACGGATAACTTCATTCTTGGCATCATCAACATGCTTGCCTTCTTCTCTTGTTAACTCTTCGGCCAAGGCTGCCACATTTTGTTCCAATATACTAGCGGCTTGATTTAAGATGGCCGCGCGCTTGGATGGAGCCGTTTGAGACCAACCGGGAAAAGCATTTTTGGCCGCTTCAATCGCAATTTTTACATCCTGTTCATTTGAAGCCTGAAATTCCCCAACTACATCTTCGGTATTTGCCGGGTTTACACTAAAAAACGTTTTCTTGCTCACCGATTCCTGCCATTCCCCATTTATATAATTATTAAATGTTTCTACTTTTGTAGTAATCACTGCTATCACCTTTTTTCATTTATTATGTTCCCTGTTTTTTATAAAAAGGCTGTGTTAAACTTGTCTGTTGATTTCCGCTCCATGCGCTTCGCTTTCCGCG
Organism: Neobacillus drentensis NBRC 102427; assembly: GCF_001591445.1. GTDB lineage: Bacteria > Bacillota > Bacilli > Bacillales > Cytobacillaceae > Neobacillus > Neobacillus drentensis. The sequence goes on from NZ_BCUX01000010.1 coordinate 54,197, forward strand.
GGCGTGCCGGGGAGCCTCCTCGGCGCTACGCGCCTGTGGGGTCTCCCCTGCCCCGTACTCCCGCAGGAGTCTCGCGCATTCCGCTCCAATCAACAGAGTGTGTAAAATCAGCCTTTAGCTTTAACACAGCCTAGAAAAAAAGGCCGTCACTTAAACCTTTAACTTACAAGATTAATAGGACGGCCGGTAAAATTTTCATATTACTTAGTTTCTACTAAAGCTCCTAAATCCTGCTCACAATACTCTTTCCATAATCCATCCATGTACATACGACGCATTTTTGCTCCCGTACGAACGATTTCTAAACAGCGTTGTTGCAATTCAGGAGTATCGGCGTGATCAAGTACAATTTTGTAACCGCGCTCACCATGGATTTCATCTGAAACGATGTGTAAATCGAAGAATTCAATTTCTTCATCTGTAAACCCATACTTTTCACGAAGAGCTGGCGTTTGTTTACGGTAAATGTCAGGAACTTGTGATTCTAAGCCTACAACTAGAGCTGCTGTTGCTACGACGAAATTCTCACGCGCTGCAACTGCGAAACACCAGCTTTGAAGACCTAAAGTCGTTGGAGCCATATTGTTAGGGTCGATAATTCTTTCTGCAGTTGTACCACATGCTTCTGCAAAGCGAATCAATAAATCTGTGTGACGGTCTGCAGCGATTTCTTCTTCATACATATTTTGAAGAGTGAAATCTTTTGCAGCTGCAAACTTAGGATCTGATGGAGTGTTGTGGTAAATATAAGCTAAGTAATCTGCGAATGGTCCTACATAATGGTAGTGATTTTCAGCCCATCTAGAAAAGTGTTTTCTTCCAAGTTTGCCCTCTGCCCAAGCTACTGTGAATGGAGCCTTCTGGCTATGGTTACCCTTAATTGCTTCCTCTAATTGTTTGCGAAATTCATCTTTAGATAATAATTCTGTCAACTGAAACTCCTCCTCTATTTTTATGTAGGTACCCAAGTCGTACTTGGTATTTGATATTTTGTATACCAAACTAGAGTAAAAATAAAAAGATTGTGGATTCTTACTATTACCAGCACCCTTTTATTCGTTTGAAATATCGATTTGGTATACCTTACGTTTATACTACCAATATATTGTTTATTTGTAAATAGAATTTTTAGAATTTTTTTAAGATTGCAATCGTTTTCTTTCCCTACTAAATTTTTTGATGCACATCCACATTCAAATCTAATAATTTAAAAAGTTCATTCGATAGATTATCCAATGCTTCCTCAACGATCTGCTGGCCGATTTCCCAGCTAGCTTTGGTTGCATCCCCGATATTGCCATTTCTAGTCATTTCTTCATAATAATAAAATCCTTGGATTGCTTTGCCAGGGCGGAGCTGCTTCCATCTTCCCTCTTCTTGAATATCGCCTTTTTCAAGGTTTTCAAGCCGGACAAGCTGGGGTGCTAAATAAAGTGCCTCGGAAACCTCCCGTTCACAGCTATGGCCGAATAATGGCGAAGTGACATTTTCCTTAATCGCATTTTTCGCTGATGCCGTTGTTTTAGCATAGTAAATTTCGACATCTAAATCTTTGGTTAGCATCAGTGAAGCCACATTTAGTGTTGATTGGTTACCACCATGTGAATTTAAAAGTAAAAATTTTTCAATTCCATGGTGTTTCAATGATGATATGACATCCTTTAAAATGGCAATTAACGTTGTGGGCTGCAAGGAAATTGTCCCTGGAAAATTCAAATGATGTTGGGACACGCCCATATTAATCGTTGGGGTTATTAATGCATATGGAAACATCCGCTTGCCTAACTTCTGAGCCATTTTTTCAGCTAAGACCGCATCACAGCTTTCCACCATATGGGGACCATGTTGTTCATGAGCTCCAATCGGAATGATAGCCAATTGAACAGTTTTGAGTGCTTCTTCAACTTCTTTCCAGGTCATACTGGTTAAATCAAACTCTTCCATACCAACTCACCTACTTAACTTCTTTGTATTTTGTATACCATAAAATATTAAACAGAAACATTTATTAGGATTGAATAGCAGATTGCTTCTTCGGCACCTGGATCGATATATTTTCTTGAGAAATTTCAATATCATCTTTAATCGTTAATTGGCATGTTAAGCGGTACCCCTCATTAACCTTATCCCCAAGCATTTTTTCTTCTTTCCAATTCGGTGGAGATAATGACTCAGCTCCGTTCACAACGATACAAGTACATTTTGTACATCGTCCCATGCCGCAGCCATACTTTAATTTTGGTAGTAGACGGGTAGCTGCTAATACTACTAAATTGGCATTTTCTTTTACCTCTTGTTCGATTGTCGTTCCATCAGCATGAAGGATTACTTTTGGCATATTGTTTTCCCCTTTCAGTTTATTCGAAAAATTTTGATACTTTTCTGAAGTATACAATCTTTTTGTTAGAGAAGCAAACTAGAATTTTTGGTTGGATTGAAATTTTTATTGTAAATCGACTAATCTATCAATAGTTGCGGAAATAAATTAAATATTTAGAATATATCCTTGAACATTTTCACATCATGATATAAAATACACATAAGTAGTTTGGTATACAATATTCTAAAGGAGTGTTCTACATGGGGAAATATATTGTGTTAACGAATAAAGATACTTTCCAAACGATTCTTGAAAATGATGGATTAAAACCGATTGAAACCTACCATTTCTATTTCTTTGACAGTTTAAAAGCGAAATACACCATTGCCGAAGTTCTTGATGAAACGATTAAAATTCAATTATTCGAAAACTATGAAGGTAAAGAATATGTTAATCAAATTGCTGTAAAGTTTTTTGAAAAGTTTGATACGATCGAAGCTGCCCGCGAGGAATTAAATGAGATTGTCAAAGCGTCCGGGAACAGTAATGATTCCGTTAACTCCAAATTGGTAAAATCAACTGAGCTAGCAGTTTAAGTCATTAACGTGCAAAAGATTGCTTCCATAAAGCTAAAATCCGGAGAGATACCGCTTTCTCTCCGGATTTTATTCTTTAAAATAATAAAAAACCACCACTTGGTAGTGGTGGGTGTAATAGAAAACTAAAACTTCAGTGTTTTTCTTAGTGATGCTAATTTTCTCTCAGCTTTTTCTTTAGCACTTTTAGATCCAAATAGAAAGTTAAACATTTAAGTTCCCCCTATTTAATGAGTTATTTGATACTGTAATTGTATAATGGGTTTAACAATAAAACAAGATTTTTGTATACCAAATACCAAAATAATTCGTGATTTATGGCTAATTCGTGTCTATCCTAGCCATTAATCCGGGGTTTGGTATACAACTTTACAAGTTAGGGTGGTGGATATGCTAAGATATATGCTTTTCTTCGTGATATTATTGTATTTATTAAATGTGCTTTTACCCGTCCTTCATTTAGGGGGAATCATTTCCTGTTTAAGTCTTGCCATTGTCCTTTTTACCATATTTCAAGCGAAGCGATTTGTTCAAGTTTTAGGGGGTACCTTTTTGCTGCTTGGAGCATTATTACTCTGGACAAGCGGGGCCTCATGGCATCAGTACATCCTTTCTTTCGGTCCGATGCTGGACTTGCTTACCATGTTTACGTTGATTCCAATTTTAGGGATTCCGATCAAATTAGGCAATTATAGCGGGGGAATACAAGCCCTCATTCAAAAAAGGGTAAAAACCTCTGGTCAACTTTATATGATCACTTCCGGCATTTCGTATTTTTTTAGCATTTTTATGAATCTTGCCACATTACCAATGACCTACTACTCCATTAGACCTGCTTTGGATGTCATTCCCGTTGAAAATAAAGAACGGTTTATGAGCAGGGCAATTACACGAGGTTTTGCCATGCCTCTCCTTTGGGCACCTGTTACACCGATTGTTGGGATTGTCATCACGATGACAGGGGTAAGCTGGGTTTCGATTCTTCCCTATGTGATTCCTTTAAGCATCATGGGTATGGGGGTGGATTGGTATATTGGTTCTCGAAAGGCAAATGTTATGATCCATAACAAAAAGGGCCTATCTGTCCACGAAACGGCTGCCACAATCGAATCAACCGCTCAAATAAACCGTTCCAGTAGAGTCTTCCAAATTTTCCTGGCAATCATCATTTTTAATGTGATTATTTCTTTAGTAGAAACAAAGTTTCCTTTTCCGTTTTTAATTTTAGTATCATTGCTGGTTATTCCATTTTCGTTTTCATGGTCATTGCTATTAAAACAGGGGAAAGAGTTCGGTACCCACTTGGTCAAGCATTTTGAAACCTTCTCTGTAAGTATGAAGGATCAATTCTTCATTTATTTATCCGCAGGATTTTTTATTTCAACGATTAACGTTTCCCATACGAATGTATGGCTGGATGCTCTGGTAAATAAGTTTATTAGTTTCTCAGGTGTAGAAATCTTCTTGATTCTACTGCCTTTGGTCCCGTTGGCTCTTGCCTTTTTAGGACTGCACCCGGCAGTTTCACTAGCACTGATGACAGAAGGGTTGAATCCGGAGGTTATTGGGATATCACCACATATTTTGACCGTGGCCATGTTAGCCGGAGCGGTTTCAGCTTTTCTAGTAGGTCCATATAATGCAACATTAGGACTGATGTCAAACATCGTCAAAGAAAGTTCCTATAAAGTATCAAACTGGAACCTTTCGTTCGCCAGCATTTATATCGGCTGTGTCATGGTATATCTATTTATTTTACAATTGATTTTATCCTAATGAAGATTTGCATAACAAAAGGTGTCAATCATTAGATTGACACCTTTCAGTTTGTCGAGAAGCTTTTGACAGGTCTCTTATATACTTTAAGAACTTTAACAACTTATTAATATATTGGCTTTGAACATGTCTGTTGATTGGCGCTCCAGGCACTTCGCTTTCCGCGGGCGTGCCGGGGAGCCTCCTCGGCGCTGAAGCTCCTGCGGGGTCTCCCCTGCCCCGTACTCCCGCAGGAGTCTGCGTGCCTTCCTCGCCAATCAACAGAGTGTAATATTCATAGAAGACACTCAACTCATAAAAAAATTAGCGATGAAGTCACGTTTTAAGCCAAAAGAGTCAAGTAAATACGAAGGGTTTATAAAGCCTGTTTCCTTTAAAATATCATTGGCGAGGTCAATAAGAAGGGTTAATAAAGCCTGTTCCCATTAATAAATCATTGGCGAGGTTGATAAGAAGGGTTTATAAAGCCTATTCCAGTAAAAAAACACTGTCGAGGTCAATAAGAAGGAGTTATTCTGCGATCTGCCAAAATAAAAAGATTGCAATACAAATAGTAGGGAAGGAATGTGGGAATGCTTTAGGTTGTTTTCCCTCCCTGTAGATTGGAGCGGAGGGCACTCGACTCCTGCGGGATAGAGAGGTCACGGGAGACCCCGCAGGCGCCAAAGCGCCGAGGAGGCTCCCGGACCTCCCCGCGGAAAGCGAGTGCCTGGAGCGGAAATCCACAGGCCCAATAGCAGGTACAATGAATAATTTAATGCTGAGAAATAAAAAATTGTCGTGAAAAATACCCCTCCTCTACAATATGTAAAGGTGTCAATCATTGGATTGACACCTTTTGTAATTTAATAGCTTGTAAGATCATCGCTAGGATTCTCTGCCTGGATCTCTTTGACAATTTCCTTTGCAAAATGCCCTAGGCTCCCCTCACTATACGAACGGATTACTTCAGGTGCTAGCGAGGTTAACGCTCTTTTTAAGTATTCTGGTGATAAACTTCTTGACGCAAATTCAGTCTCTATGGCTATTGCTGTTTTTAAAGCAAAATAAGTTGCTAATTTATTTACCTCGGTTAAACAGTTTTCACGATCTACCTTTACATTTCCAAGCACTTCAAAAAGCTCCCTAATATTTAAGGGTAAGTCGGATTCAGAAATAAATAAGCCATTTCCATGATCCAATAAATCTTTCCAATGGCCCATATATTTCACACCCTGTATATTTAACTCTGGAAACTTACTTTTTATATCTTTGGTAGGTAGGTTGGTTGCCATATTAATGATTGTTGGTGACTGCTGCGTTTGGTTTTGGGGCATTAAGGTTGAGATAAATGGTACAACCTCCATTGCTGGCAGTGCTAAAATAAAAACATCGACATTACTTAATTCATTTTCTAGTAACAGAGAACCATTTGGGAAGGATTCCAGAAAATATTCGGCTTTTGTTTTGACTGGGTGGTAAACCCCGATTGCGATTCCCTTTTTAGCCCAATGAGTCATCAACGCCGTCCCTAATTTACCTATCCCTGCTAAACCGATCCTTTTGTTCATCAAGTATCCCCTCTCTTCATTTCAGATTAAGACTTCTTCCTAATCAAATGAATCCCTGTTTTCGGGTTAAACTACAAATTATAAGGCTATCCCAAAAATCAGTTCGCTGCTGACTTTTGGAATAGCCTATTTAATAGCAACCTCTAATTTTTCTATCTAATATACTTAATAGTTAATATAAAAATTAACTATTACCTTACCATATGAAAACTGCCAAGAGAGTTGCAATGAAAAGTCCTGTTATTACTGGGAAGAAGTTCTTTCGAGCCAAATCTAACGGTGATATTTGTAAGAAGCCTGCAACGGCAACAAGAGATGACCATGCAATCAGCGTACCGCCACCGCTCCAAACTGCACCCATTTGTCCAATAGCTGCAAGGACGGAAGGATCGATGTGACTTCCAGGTCCAATTGCTCCAGACAAAGCACCCGTTAACGGAAGTCCTGCAAACCCGGAGCCATCTAACCCGGTAATGATACCAACGATTAAGATACTAAATGCTGCAATAAATGGGCTGTGTGGAATATAATTTTGACCAGCTTGGATTAAATCAAATAGGAATCCCGGCTTCGCTGCATCATCTCCTAACGAGAGGATTGAAGCTGAAAAGTCACCACTTCCCATAAAGAAGTAACCAGCAATCGGAATGACGGGAGCCATAGCTCTAAAAGCGAAAACAAATCCTTCAGTAATATGCTCACTAATTTTATCGAGTGCATGAATTCGGTTAAAAGCAATGGTTGCTAAAACTAAGAGAATCGTAGCAACTCCACCAATAAAAGCGGCACCGTCGCCACCCTCAAATCCAGATCCACCGCCAATTTTGGATTGGACCATAAAAATCATTACACCTAACATCGCTAAAGGTACAATAATCGCAAAGATTTTTCCCCATTTTTCTTTTACCTTGATAACTTCAGCAGTTTCTTCTACTGTAGCAGCAAGTTCTTCGCTAACCTGGAAGAAGACTTTTTCATTATTAATCTCATTAACAGATCTTTTCGTAATTGCTTTTCGATGTGTGGCATACACAATCGCAAGTGAAGTGATTCCAGTAATAAGAGAAAGAATGAAGGCTTTATCTGATACTAAGGATTTATCAATTCCTGCGGCTTTTGCACTTAACATTGGGGCAACTTGCATAATATAGTCTGATGAAAGCGCCATACCTTGTCCCGCAATAACAATAACCATTGCTGAGGTCATGACAGGCAAACCTGCACTTACTGCAGCAGGTACTAACAAAGCACAAATTAATGGAACAGCTGGGGTTGGCCAGAAGAAGAGTGAAATCACAAATGTTGTGACCATTAACACTAAGTAAGAAACGTGTCCGTTTACCATAATTCTTTGGATCGGCACGACCATCCTTTTATCGGCACCAAGATCTTTTAGGGAATTTAGAAGACCAATCATGATGGAAATGATTAGGAAGATACTAAATAGCTCCTTAGCAGCAACGAGGTTTGCGTTAAAGACAGCTTGGAAACCGCCAATCACGCTCCCTTTATAAACGGCTGCCACTATAAAGGTTCCTACAATAAGAGGTAAAACAACACCTTTTCTAAAAAGCATGATAATAATAACGGCTACAGTGACAACTAGATATACCCAATGAGCTGCTGTTAATTCCATATTTCCCCTCCGTTTGTTTTAAAATAGTTTAAAACGATTGTAGCAAAAGATTTCCTTTACATATGGGAAAAGATCGTGGGAGAGGAATAATCATTAGAAATTGATTTTTTTCATGGTGTAAATCCTCTACTTCAGATGTTCTTTTCTTAATTCTTAAATTGATAAACAATGGCAAAATTCATTATAAAATTAAGAAGATTATATTTTGCATACTGTAGATTGTATACCATGATGTTAAAAAAATACTTCGGAATTACTGATTACAACTGAATACTAAATTTAAATGAAACCTCCATTACCAGCCATTTTTCTACTTTCCTAAAGCAATCAATCTACAAAAGTACCGCTGAATGCGCTTTCAGATTTATTTTTCTGAGTTTTATGTAGTTTGAATTTCAGGAATATTAAAATCACCCCTTCTTTTTACTATGTACACCTTGTTTACTTTAAGGTTGAAAATAATATACCATGATTCTATTATCATTGCAAACTATTTTGAAAATTTAGAAGTTTTTATATATTCTTCTTATTACTATTGCTTTTGTTTGACAAATCGGCTAAAATGTAAAAATTAATGGTATACCGTATAAATTTTTTGTACATAGATTGATAGTTTTCTAGTTGATAGGACTAAAAAATAAATCCAAGGAGAATGTATATGCTTAGAGCTGGTATCATTGGTTATGGAACGCTGGGAAAGAGTATTAGCGAAATAATCGAGTTAGGACAAGCCGGAGATGTCGTCCTTCAATCCATTTTGGTAAGGACACCACTTGGTCCGTTAGATCATTCACCCGAGCAATGTACAGTCACTACAAATGAAGATGTTTTTTTTACCCAAAGTTTAGATATCATCATTGAGGCTGCCGGTCATCATGCCCTTCAATTATACGGGGAAAAAGCCCTCACCTCTGGAAGTCATTTAGTCATCCTTTCCGTCGGTGCTTTAGCGGATTTAGACTTTTATGAGAACCTACAGGCGGCTGCCACGAAATACAAAAAACAAATGATAATCCCATCAGGAGCCATCGCAGGTTTAGATCGTATTGCTGCAGGGGTGTTAGGTGAAATAGATGAAATCACACTGATTACGAGAAAACCGCCAAAAAGTTGGTATGGGACAATTGCTGAGGAAAAGGTTGATTTAGCAACGATTACAGATCCTGTTTGTATTTTTGAGGGAAATGCTAGAAATGCAGCAAAATTATTCCCTCAAAATGTGAATGTATCAGCGGCGTTAAGCCTCGCTGGAATCGGCTTTGAGGAAACAAAGGTTCAAGTTTATGTAGACCCTACAATCCAAATGAATACCCATACCATTGTAGCGAAGGGCTATTTCGGGCAAATGGAAACCACTATTCAAAACAATCCTTATAAGGAAAATCCTAAATCTAGCCCAATAGTTGCCATGAGTGTAGCGAAAGTATTGAAGAACCTAACATCATCTGTTGTGATTGGCGTTTAATGATTAGATAACAGAAAAAGAGAAACTCCACCTTGGGATGGAGTTTCTCTTTTTCTTACTTCTCTTTTTTTCCTAGATTGACTGCCTCAATATACGCTTTTCGAGAATTTTCAATATGAATTTTCGTCAAATACTCGGCCATTTCAATTTCTTGATTAATAATAGCATCCATAATTCGTAAGTGCTCTTCCATCGACTGGACAGCCCGGCCCGGATTTTTAAACCCTGTCTTGGCAAAGGCGCGAATATAGTCCGATAAACCGCTCAGCATTTCATACAGCTTTGCATTCTTCGCCGAACTGTATAAGAGGTGATTTAATTCACTATGCAATTGAGCGAAATCATTATTTTGCTGATTCTTTAAACATTCATCCACCTTTTTACTGTACTCAACAAATTTACTTTTGGTTTCGTCGTCCAGCTTCTGAACAGCTAATTTGGCTGCCAAAACCTCAAGCGAAGAAAGAATTGTAAATACTTCAATGATTTCCTTCTCAGAAATATCTGCGACAATAACACCTTTTCTTGGAACGGTTTTTACAAACCCTTGCGATTCTAATCTAAATAATGCTTCACGAATAGGCGTTCTGCTAATATTTAATCGCTCGGCAAGTTCCCGTTCCACTAATCGATCACCGGTTTTAAATTCACCTTCTAAAATAAGGTCTTTAATATGGATAAAGACCCTCTCACGTAAAGATATCAGATCTTCCTCGGCCCAATTATTCCCCACAATTTCTCCTTCTTTCTAGGTATACATTGTACCAATTATAACTCACACTATTTAAAAACTTCAAATCCTTTGGTCAGAATTTCCAATAGAAAAATTGGAGAAAGCAATCTTTTCCTATCTGCGGAGGTTTTCAACTGGTCTTTTGGAAGATGGTGCTTCTCTTTCTACAGCTGTCGTAATCATCTTTGTCATTACTTCTGCGATCGTCATGACAGTAAATAATCTGGTATTATTTAAGGATTGTGCCGGCGATAGCGCGTCAAGGTAATTAACCACTGCCTTCATATGGTATTCACCGACATGAGGCAGCTTTTTATTGACAGCGATGCCAGGAATCAATGAACCTTCTTTGAAAAAGATAAACCCAATTTGCCTCTCATCTCCCAAACAAGCATCAATCCCCAAAATAAACGGATCATTGTGTGTTTGATTAATTTCTTTCAAAATCTTCTTGATATTTAAAGCGTGAACTGGCTTTTCTAATGTTCCATATACAGGGTATGGGAGGTTATTTTCTATTAGCATTGTCCCCACGATGGGACCTAGTGAGTCTCCTGTTGAACGATCGGTACCTACGCATAAAAAGACGATTTCCCTTGTGGTATTGCAAAGGACTTCTTTCAGGTTATTGACGAAATCATTAAACTCGGTTCCCTCTGTGGTCTCTTTCACGGAAAAGTAGCATGACCTTCCTGCCATTTCATTCGTCTTTTTCTTGCTGTCAAAAGGCCACATTAACATCAACCCTCTTCTCAAGTTGTAGTTCCCTATTTCTGTCCATTTGCGCACCGTCATGATCCCTACATTTCTCTCGAGAATAAAAATTACATTTACATCTATTTTATGATAACAATGATAAAACCTTCCATATACCTGCTTATAAAAATCACAAATAAGTACTGCTAAGTTCACATCTTTGTAACAAAATAGTGCCTGACACCACATTTATTAATGCAATTTGGTGTCAGGCACTATTTTATATTTAAAGATAAGAAA
>NZ_BCUX01000011.1 GCF_001591445.1 Neobacillus drentensis NBRC 102427
CCTTCGCACTCCGCCCTACGATAAGTCAACATCGAATCGCCTCTGGCTCTTCGTATTTCCTTTATCTCAGTTGGAGTGCTCCAGGCCATACGCCGCTGAACAGGGCGCTTGCGCATTTCTTAGTATTGACTTTCGATCAATTGAATCCGCTCATAGAGGTCCTGATTTACGGGTGTTGCTATACCGTATTGATTAGCTAGGTGTAAAACAGTTCCGGCAAACAATTCCACTTCACTGGGGCGTCTGGCCTCGACATCTTGAGCCATCGAGGGTTTTCCGTCTGGACTTAAGGTGGCCAATACACTTAACCAATAGTCTAGATCTGCTTCTGTAAGATGGACCCCTGCTTTTTCAGATAGCTCGATGACCTCTCTCATCGCTCCAATCATCATGTCTCTAGCTTTCCCATCCTGTTGTACCTCTCCATAAGTGCTCTCATAAACAGCTACGGTTTGATTGACCCCTACATTTAACATAAACTTCCCCCATTGTCGTTTCACCATATTCGTATCGATCTCATAGGGAAGTTCGACTTTATCAAAAAATTCCGCTACACCTTTTACCTTGTCTGAAATCAAGTCTGGTTCTTGTTCTCCAAAACAGAGGATTCCCATATGGTCATATGTGAGTTGATTCCCCTCTTTAACGGCATCCATTCCTTGGGCAACACAATATAAAATTTTCTCTTCACCATAAACCTGTCCTATGACACTCTCGCTAGAAATCCCATTTAAGGCAGATAAAATAATGGTCTGTTCACCAACATGGATCTTTACAGCTTGAATGGCATCCTTTAATCCGTTGTATTTCACCGTAAAAATGAGTAAATCAGCTGGCTCACATGGTTCATCAGGTGCCAGATAAGTGAAACTGCATAGTTCACCATTACAATAGACATGTTCTTTTTCATATTTAGTTATTCGTTCCCGGTCCGCAATGATTCTTAAATCTGCTTTTGGCATTTTCTTTGATAAATGATGGCCATAAAGAATTCCTAATGCCCCTAAACCAATAATAGTTACCTTTTTTATCTCCCTCACGATATCTATCCTTTCTTTTTGAAGATGCAAAAATTTTGTTGGTTTTCTTACAATTTTTACTATGTAAACCTGCTCAAAAACAATTTTACTACTAGTGTGTTCATAATAAAATATAAAAACTCTGTTGATAGTTTTCCAACAGAGTTTTAAACATGCTCAAAATCGTGATATTATATTCCACCACCATCATCATGGATGGTACTGTTTTCCTTGCGGATGGTTGCTGAAAGGCTTAACGCTCCTACTGTTGCAATCAATGTACTAACAATGATAATAATATTATAAATATTAATTTCCACTAAGAGATTGATGAGAATATAAGAAATAACAAGCGAAGCTAAGGGAGAAATTAGCCAAACTTTTAGAATTCTTTGAATCACCGATTTTTGCCAAATGCCAAACCCTTTTTGTGAGGCACCCACACCTAAAATTCCACAGGTCGTTACTTGGGTCAGCGGAATTGGCAAACCAAACAGGGATGCGACAATTACGAGGGTTCCGCCCGTAAAGGAAACTGCGCTTCCTTCAAGTAAGGACAACTTGGTAATTTTCTTACCATTCGTTTCAAGCACCCTGCCCCCTAATAAAATGGCACCAATTGAAACGAATAAACCGCCAATCCAGATTCCTTTCGTCGTGGAAATCATCCCGGCACCAACTAGCGGACCAACGGCGTTTGCAACATTATTCATCCCAGCCGAAAAAGCTTCTAAACAGCCCCCCACGACAAGTAATACGGCCAGCCACTTTTTCCATTTCCCATTCTTCGTCAAAGCAACCCATCGTTTCTCAGCCCTAGAAATTATTTTTCCAAGGAAAAAAGTAATGAAAAAAGAGACAATCGGAACTAACACCCAAAATAAAACAATCACCAACAGATTATTTAGGTACAAACTTTTAAAAGCAATCCCTGCTCCAACAATCGATCCAACAGTAACCTCACTTGTCGATAAGGGAATTCCTAATATATTTGCAATAAACAATGTCAATGTAGCTCCGGCAAGGATCAGGACGACTAATTTTATAGTTAGGAGATTGGAAGGAATAATCCCCTCGCCAATAGTTTTCACAACCTCTCCACCACCAATTACAGCCCCTAGGAAAGCTGCCAAGGCCACTAACACCATTGCCAAGCGCTTACTCTTAATTGCATCTGCACCATAGGCCGATCCCATCGATGCTGCCGTCCCACTTGCTCCAATATTCATGGCGAAGAAGAAAGCAATGATAAAAGCAATAGACGTCCAAACCATATATAATCTCTCCTTATGTAACCTCTCTATTAAGCTGGTAAACACTCATCCAATGTTTCAGCCCTTAATTCATACTATTCAGGTAGGAATAATTTAGTATGTTGTTTATTATACATTTCCAGTTGCGAATAATCAATCAATTATTTCAAATGTCTTTGAATTTTCTAAAAATTATTTTCAAATGGTTCATAAATTCGCCTCGGCTTATTTTTAAGACATAAAAAAAGAGTCCGAAGACTCTTTTTTTCGAAGTTTATTTTTTTCTAGCTCAATCGATTAAAGTGATACTGTCTTAGGAGAGGTCATTAATGCAAATCCTTCGTACCCATTTTCTGCGATTTCAGTACACTTTTGGCGATAAGCACCGACTCCGCCTAAATAAATTAAGAATCCGCGTGGCTTACCTGGGATATTCGCACCAGTATACCATGAATCCGTTTTCGTAAAGAGCGTCGATTCAGCTACTTCTCTGCAATGCTTACTCCAAGCTTCTTCCGCCTCTACATTCGCCTCAATTGTTTCAAGTCCATGTTCACGCATATACTCGATACAATCAGAAATCCATTCTACATGCTGCTCAATCGAGACAGGCATGTTACTAAGGACAGAAGGACTTTCGGGACCAGTAATCATGAACATGTTTGGAAAGCCAGCGTTGGCGATGCCAAGGTAAGTCCTGGTCTGTGCTCCCCCTGCCCATTTTTCCTTCAATGACACTCCGTCTTTACCACGAATATCGATCTTAAGTAACGGTCCCGTCATGCCATCATATCCAGTCGCAAAAACAATCGTGTCCAGGTCATACTCCGCCTCCGTGGTCCGGAGCCCTTGTGGAGTAATCTCCTCAATAGCTGCCTTCTTCACATCGACCAAAGTGACGTTTTCTCGGTTATACGTTTCATAATAGTTAGTGTCAATGATTGGCCGTTTAGTGCCATAAAAATAGCTTGGTAAAAGATTTTGGGACACCTTAGGGTCTTTTACAATTTCACGGATTTTGGTGCGGACAAATTCAGCAACCGTTTCATTAGCTGCTTCATTGATCGTCACGTCATAATAGGCGGTGAAAAGTCCTAATCCACCTTTCTCCCATGCTTCTTCATATACCCGCTTGCGCTCCTGCGGTGAAACCTCCAGTGCTGACTTAGTTGGTGGTATCACTGGCTGGCCGCCTTGGGATTCACGCATTTGACGTTTAATCTCGCTGAAATTTTCTTTAGCCTGCCGGATATACTCCGGGTCGTACGGATGATTTCTCGCCGGCGCGCAATACTGTGGGGTTCGTTGGAAAACGGTTAAGTGCTCGGCCTCTTGCGCTATGACTGGAATGGCTTGCACGCCAGTCGAACCAGTCCCAATAATCCCGACCCGCTTTCCCTTGAAATCAACCTTTTCGTGTGGCCAGTGCCCCGTGTGGAACCACTCGCCCTTGAAATGATTAATTCCTTTAAAGTTTGGTACGTTGGAAGCAGAAAGACAGCCAACTCCTGTGATGAAGTACTTCGCTGATACACTCGTCCCATCGTTTAAATAGACATGCCATTTATTATTCTCTTCATTATAATGTGCAGCTGTAACCCGAGTCTTAAACTGGATGTCACGACGTAGATCAAACTTTGTTGCCACGAAATTTAGGTAACTTAGTATCTCTGGTTGCTCAGGATATCGAGAAGTCCAGGTCCATTCCTTATAGAGTTCTTCTGAAAAAGTGTAATTATAATAGATGCTTTCCGAGTCGCAGCGTGCTCCGGGATAACGATTCCAATACCATGTACCCCCGACGCCTTCTCCCGCCTCGAAAACACGGACAGAGAAACCAGCCTCCCGAAGACGATGGAGGGTATACAACCCTGAAAAACCTGCCCCAATAACAATAGCGTCGTAGTTGGCAACCTGATTTGACTGTTTAGTAGATTTCAACAATATCCCTACCTCCCGCATCTAAAATAATTGTTAAACCCTGCCGACCTTTTGGTCAACCTCACTTAAAAACTTAGCGAATCTAGAAATTGATGCCTTGATCCGCTCTGGAAATACTGCCATATTTGTAAAATAACCATGAACTAAACCTGATTCGATTATCGTTTCAACCCTGACCCCTGCTTCTTTAAGACGCCCCGCATAAGCTAAACCCTCATCTCTCAGAACATCATTTTCTGCGGTAATAACGCAGGCTGGTGGTAGATTACTTAAATCCTCTGCTAATAATGGCGCTACATACTTATTCTTTGAATCCTCATCATTATTAATATAATAATTGCCAAACCATTTCATTAAATCTCTATCAAGGCCAAACCCTTGTTGAAACTCTTCATATGATTTAGTGTCATATCCCAGGGCCGTTACGGGATAAATGAGAACCTGGGATGCGATGTCAGGTCCATTTTGTTCCTTTGCGATTATCGATACGACGGCGGATAGATTTCCACCCGCACTGTCACCGCCAACCGCCAAATTGGAAGCGTTTCCATTTATTGCCGCAGCATTTTCACTTACCCACTTTAATGCCGCGTAGGAATCCTCAACAGGGATTGGGAACTTATATTCAGGTGAAAGTCTATAATCAATAGAGACCACTACTCTTCCTGTTCGATTAGCAATCATTCTGCAGCTTGGATCTGCCGTCTCAAGATCCCCAATTACCCAGCCGCCGCCATGGTAATAGACAAACAAAGGAAATGGTCCTTGACCCTCCGGTGTATAAATTCTCACCTTTATCTCGGCATCATCGGCGACAGGAATCAATCTGTCCTCCACCTTCGCAAGCGATGCCAGCTCTACCTCTACAGGAGGGGCTAATGCAAACATTTCTCTTACTGTTTGTGCGTCTAATGATTGGATTAATGGCATCTGGCTGAACATTTCTAAATAAGCTTTTGCTTGCGGGTCTAAATTGGCCAAAAAACATCTTCCTTTCCTAATTGGGAATTTTATAACTTTTAATGAAAAGATTTTCCTAAAAGTCTATCTTAAGATTACAATTTTTTGTATAATTTGAATATTCCCAATTTTAGACGTGCTATATCCCTATAAAGGAGATGATAATATGACATCTCAGTATACTTTACAGCATAGAATACAAAATTTAGAGGAAGCAACATGCCATGAAGAAAGATTATATAAAATTCTGGATGTTTTCATGGACTTCTATCCCGTTACGAATGCTTATTTATTTAGATATTCTCCTTTAGGGTTTCTTGGTGAGGGAATCATCTCATTATCACCTGCAGGAATGGTACATATTGGGGATATCCGGGATGATATCCGCTCACTGCCGATCATTTCTTCAGCGATTAATGAAAAGAAAGCGAAGTATTGTTCAGGCATTGAGTATCTAAAGCAAACAAGTAGTAAATACATAACTTCTTCGGGTGTAAATTCACTTGTCGTTGTTCCTATTTGTTACCGGTCGGTTATTATTGGATATATTTGCTCCAATGAGTTTGTGAGAGAGGTTGCGATTGATGAAAAACTGCTTTCCTCATTAACCCTTTATGGCAAAGAAGTTGGAATGTTTTTTGAGAAATTCGATAATGTGGAGGACCCACAAAATTTAAGTAAGCGGGAACTAGAAGTAATGAGAAGAATTGCTTGGGGGGAAAGCATAAAGGAAATGGCAGATTCAATGCAAATTAGTGAATTAACGGTGAAACAATATGTGAAAACGGCTATTAAAAAGCTCGGCGTCCAGAATCGCTCCCATGCGATTGGCGAACTTTTCCGGAGAGGAATTATTACGTAGTTTTGTGAAAGCGCTTTATTTCTTTATATATCCTCGGAGCAATTAGCACCCATTTTGGGTGCTTATCTTGTTCTTTACCTCTTATAAAAGTGCACCTGCCACATTATAACTGCTCAGATCTATTTCTGTTTGCCTTCCTATTACATGTTTTGCCAGTTCCCTACCAAGATAAGGCCCACTCGTTAACCCTGATGCCCCTAAACCATTGGCTACATAGATTCCTTCGAATTGCGGCAACGCCCCAATCACAGGCAAAAAACCTGGGGTATACGGCCGAAAGCCAACTCTTGTTTCAAGTAATTTACATGTTGATAAACCAGGTGCTACATCAAGTGCTTTGCATAATATTTCATGGATTCCACCTGCGGTTACTCTAGTGTCAAATCCAGCGTCATTTTCATGGGTCGAACCCACGACGACGCGGCCATTTTCAAAGGTCAGAATGTAATGATTTTGAGGCGGAATCACCACCGGCCACCGGCTTGTATCCGTTTCAGGTAATTCCAGATGAATGATTTGCGCTTTTTGAGGTTTGACTAAAAACTCAACACCTAATGGTTGTAAAAGCTCTTTAGACCATGCCCCTGCGGTCACAATGACCAAATCTGCAAAAAAGGTTGAATCATCAATCTTCATGCCAATTACTTTGTTTCCCTCCATGACGAGTGACGCGTCCCCTTTCCTGAATGTAACACTGTACTTGATGGAGGCGCGAATTAATGACTCTCGCAATGCCCTTCCATTTACCCGTGCTCCTCCACTAACATAAACAGACCCATATACCTCAGATAACGGAGGAAAAAGCTGTTTGGTTTCAGATGGTGATAGAATTGCAATCTCACCAATTTCCGGGGCATCCTCGTGCCGTTTTCTCGCTCTTTCCGCCATTTGTTCGAGTTTATTCTGTTCTGTATGAAGACTGATGGCCCCAACCCGTTGATAGCCAGTATCTTTTTCGCCATCAGCTTCTAATTGAGCAATTAATTCCGTGTAGTAACGAGCACCGCCTTTAGCTAACTGATACCAAGCTTTGTTGCGCCGCTGTGAGAGCCATGGACAAACAATCCCTGCCGCAGCATCCGTTGCCTGTCCGGGATCCATACGATCAACTAATATTACCTCAGCACCAAATTTGGCAAGGTGATAAGCGGTTGAAGCACCTAGAATTCCTGCTCCGATTACGATTATTTTTTGCATAAAACACCTATTTCATTATTTTTAAAAAAAGGATTTGATAATTTCTTGTTCATTCTTGCATTCGGTACAAATATATTCTATCTCTAAAGCATCTTCACGTACCATGTGTTCTGTTTCTTTGCCACACTTATCACAATATAGATTTTTTGGGAATTCAATCATATCCAACATCACTCACTTTTCTATATAATGTTTAACCAACCATCAAGAATAATATCCCCGATGATAATGAAATGAACCAAAAACGGGTAAATTATCAATGAGCAATTTTTATTGCTCAAAAAACTTCGTCGGGAGTGATGTATCATGGCTAGAAACAAACTATTGGTTCCTGGAGCAGATAATGCTTTAGATCAAATGAAAGAAGAGATTGCCAACGAGTTTGGAGTTCAACTTGGTGCTGATACGACCGCACGAGCAAATGGTTCAGTCGGGGGCGAAATGACCAAACGTCTAGTTGCTTATGCTGAACAAACCCTCAGAAATCATCAAAATCAATAACCGGTGATTTCAGTCAGAGGCTGTCCCAAAGTATTTTGGGACAGCCTTTTTCTCTTTAGTGTATACAAACACCTTTATTTTAAGTTTAAATAGAGAAAAGGGCAGTGAAGGAGGCACACATGAAGTCAAAAACAGCAATTGTTACAGGATCTTCGAGCGGATTTGGCATGTTAACTGCGATTGAACTGGCATTGAAAGGATTTACAGTTATTGCAACGATGAGAGAGGTAAACAGAGCAAAGCCGTTATTAGAGCTTGCAAAAGAGAAACAGGTAGAAGATTTCATCCATGTCGTGCCGCTTGATGTGACGTCACAGGATTCCATTCGTCTTTTTCAAACCTTGTTGGCGGAATATCCCGCTATAGATGTGTTGGTAAACAATGCAGGCTTTGCACTGGGAGGTTTTAGCGAAGAGCTATCAGTAGAGGCTTATCGAAGTCAATTTGAAACTAACTTTTTCGGGTTGATTGCTATCACCCAAGCAGTCCTGCCATCAATGCGGGCAAAGAAACAAGGCAGGATTATCAATATGAGCAGTATCAGCGGAAGATTTGGATTCCCCGGTTTATCTGCCTATGTTGCATCCAAATACGCTCTTGAGGGATATAGCGAAAGTTTACGATTGGAGCTCAAACCCTTTGGGATTGATGTTTCCTTAATTGAACCTGGCTCCTATCAAACCAATATTTGGGCCAGCGTTGATGGAATGGAGGTCAATGGTGAGTCTCCATACTCATCCTATATGGAAAACATTCTAAAAGAACTTGAAGGTGGCAAAGCTGGACATGGCAATCCAATTGAAGTTGCCAAACTGGCTGCACGAATTGCTTCGCAACCAAAAACACCCGAACTTAGGTATCCAATCGGGGCTGGTGTAAAGAATATGCTGACACTTAAAAGTTTTCTGCCCTGGAAGCTTTTAGAATCCATCATCATTAAAAAGCTAAAACCTTAATTGTTACCGGCATCAATGATAACAAGCGTATTTTTTCGAGAAGCTTGTTTATCACGAATTCTTGTAAGTCTTTTCTCTTTTTCTTTTTCGTAGAAATAATGAACAAGGAAGAAAGAAAGGACGCCAAGGATAATTCCGAATATAGTCATTCCAATTAACACATGGACTCCTCCATGAAGGAGGCTGACAATGCCATGAAAATCACCCTGCAGTAGTCCCTCAACCGAAAATGGTGTCTTATGCCCGATTTGTCCATTAAATGGATAAATGATTTTACCGATTTTCTTTGCTAAAGGTAAGAGGAGAACTGGAAGAAAGGAAAGTTTTCCAATGACATTTCCGATGATTGCAGCAGGCAAGGAACCTTTAGACATTCGTACCATTGGTAAAAACACAATATAAATAAGGGATGCCGAAGAAAGTACCACCATCTCTAAACCAAAGCCAATTGCGAATCCCAACGATACTTTTTTGGCTCCACCTGGAGAACGCAACAGTTTGATAAAGTTCAGTTTAAAAGCTCGTCCAATTCGTTGAAAAGTATTGTGTTTTCTATGTTTTAAGTTCATTGGAATACTTCCTTTTTCAACAGATTTTCATCAACCTGATTCCAAGTAAATCAAGGCTTCGGTTCAATATTACTATTACCATTATCATAACACTAAAAACATCTTAATTATGATTTAAATTGTGAACTGTAAGCGAATTTACAATTTACCAAGGGTAAATTTTCCTCCTGTCCGATGGGACTTCCTTTTAAAATTTGAATGATTCTTATTATTCCTTATTTAATAAAAATAAGCCGTGAAAAGGTGGGAAAAATCACCCTTCACGGCCAAATATTATTGGAAAATCCGATCGATAGCATCGATCTCATTTGCAGTCAAATGAACGGTTAATGTTTTAAGATTATCGAGCACCTGCTCTGCCCGCTTTGCACCTGGAATGATTACGTCAATAGATTTTCGTGATAAATACCAAGCAAGGACAACTTGAGCCACTTCCGCACCCTTTGCCAACGCAATGCTGCGAACCTGTTCAATTTTTTCTAAGTTATGTTCAAAGACACCTTCTTGGAATTGTGGTCTATTCCGATTCTTTTCACTAAGGTGCGATTCTTTAGTATATTTACCCGTTAAAAACCCAGAAGCAAGCGGATAAAATGGGACAAATGAAATCTGCTTTTCGATAGCGTACGGAAATAATTCTTTCTCAGCTCCGCGGCTTAATAAGTTGTACTCACCTTGAAATACATCAACATAACCATCAACATTAGCTTCCTTTAATTGATCAATCGAAAAATTAGATACTCCGATGGCTCTAATTTTCCCTTCATCCTTCAATTGTTTTAATGTCCCAACTGCTTCGGACTTTGGGGTATTTTTGTCAGGAAAATGAATATAAAATAAATCTATGTAGTCGGTTTGAAGACGAGTTAAACTCTCTTCGACTGCTTGTCTTAAAAAAGCAGGTGAATTATCTAGGACCATTTCATTGCCAATCAATTTATGCGCTGCTTTTGAAGCGATGATAACATCTGAACGATTTCCACGTTCTTTAACAACTTCCCCAATGATTTCTTCAGATCGTCCCAGACCATAGACATAGGCTGTATCTAAAAAATTGATCCCATTAGCAAGTCCTGATCGTACTAATTCCCTTCCCGCTTCTTCATCAAGGTTTGGAAAGAGATTATGTCCGCCAACAGCATTGGTTCCTAAACCAATCGGATGCACAAATAAATCAGTTTTTCCGATTCGAGTACGTTTTTCCATTTTCCATTCATCTCCTTTTTCTACATCAATGATATCAAATGGTTGAATGATAAAACAAAGTTAATGCTCTACTCTTCTTTAAGCAAAAGAGCCAATTCAGAATCAGTGTATCGATCTTTAATCCCCGGTTTGTTTTGAAGATAAGTGAAGATTTCATCATCAAGGTAGTCTTTACTTAATCCCTTTATAATTGTTTTTAAATAGGCATGGGAAGGCTTGTTCCATTCTACATCATTGATATCCCATGGGGCTGTAAATGTATATATTGGAAAGCCCCCTTCTTCTCCTAAAAATAATATATTCCCATACCAAGAATAGCGTTGGAATACTTTTGAACCTTTCCGATTGACCTCTTTTAAATCAATTTCAAAATCAATACCATTATTCTCCTGTTTAACAACATCTAAAAACTGCTCGACCGTAATTAGATATTTTTTGCTGTAGGTCCTGTTTTCTTTGTCTTCGTGCAAACCGATAAAGGCTACTCCTTGGGCTTCCCATCTGGCTGCTTCTTTAGCAAAGTAAAGTGGCCGGTCTATTGTAAAAGTTGACTCATCCACTGGAAGAGTAGCATCCTTACAGCCTATCTCAACTTGGGAGGAACCCTCAGGTTGACCGCCTTTTATATAACATAGGAATCGGTCGGCATTAATATTGGAACCATAACTTGCATACCACACAAATTGTTGGTTTTCATTCATTAATTTTCACCCTTTTTCTCACTTTTTCCATTATTTTCTTTTTATTGTAACACTACTTGGATTACACGTCTTGGCATTTTTCCAATCTTCTCCTTTTAGTGGAAGGTTGAAAAATCCTTTCAGCGGCAACCATAGAAAAATAACGAAGGCGTTAAAGGAGGAAAAGATGAAGGTAACCGATGTACTTGTTCATTGTTTAGAAAACGAAGGTGTGGAATACGTGTTTGGAATTGTCGGGAAGGAAACACTTGATCTGGCTGATTCGCTATCCAAATCATCACAAATTCAATATGTGAATGTCAGGCACGAGCAAGGGGCTGCTTTTATGGCCGATGTTTATGGTAGATTGGCAAAAAAGGTTGGCGTCTGTTTATCAACACTTGGCCCTGGAGCTACCAATTTGTTAACTGGAATTGCCAGTGCCCAGCTCGATCATTCACCAGTGGTGGCATTAATTGGTCAAGCAGGTGTGGAACGTCATCATCCCGAATCACATCAATATATAGATATTACAAAAATGTTTGAGCCAACCACAAAATGGAGCACTCAAATCAAAGATTCCGAGACTGTCCCTGCTATTATTCGGAAAGCTTTCAGAGTGGCAAAAATGGAGAAGCCTGGTGCGGTCGCTATTACTTTACCCGAGAACTTTGCTGCTCAAATGATTCCTGGAAAGCCTTTACCGGTAAAATCTATGCCTGAAAGTGTCCCAGTTAATGAGGCACTCGAAGCAGCAACCAATCTTATAAAAAGACACCTGAAACCATTTATTATCATCGGAAACGGTATCATTAGGCAGGACGCAGTTCCAGAGGTGCTGACATTTATCGATACCATTCAATCTCCGGTTACCCACAGTTTTATGGCAAAAGGTGTGCTTCCAAAGGAACATCCGTTGAATTTCTTTACGTTTGGATTTAATGAAAACGATGAAGTTTTACCAGGCATGGCGGAAGCAGATTTACTGATTGTCATTGGCTTCGACTTTGTCGAGAAACTGCCAAAAGATTGGAATCAAAAGAAACTTCCGGTATTACATATTGATACCTTACCTGCCGAAATCAATGAATATTATCCAATCGAAGTTGAACTGGTCGGGAACATTAAAAAGACACTCCAAATCCTTAATCAATTAGAGCTACCAACGAAATCCTGGGTACCTTCCGGGGGTCTTAAGGAGCACATAAAGACCGCTTATCAAATCGATCAGGACCAAGTTAACACCCACTCTCAGTCCTTTACGATTGAGAATATCTTACATTGCATTGAAACGCTAACACTTGAAAATACGATTGTAATATCTGATGTCGGGTCCCATAAAGTTTCAATCGCGCGGACCTATCAGCCGAGAATGCCAAACCGGTTAATCATCTCTAACGGTCTCGCTTCAATGGGAATTTCCATACCTGGTGCCATAGGTGCAAAATTGGCCTGCCCTAAAGACCCTGTTATTTGTATTACTGGTGATGGTGGTGCCCTTATGAATTTTTCCGAACTAGAGACCGCCAAACGCCTAGGGCTTTCTTTTATCGTTATTGTTTCAAATGACTCCATGTTAAAACTTGAGGTACAGCAAATGAACAAAAAGTTTGGCGATAACTTCGGCGTCACCTTCAAGAACCCCGATTTTGTACAATTGGCGGGTAGTTTTGGAATTATAGGAAAGCGAGCGAGCAATCTGTTTGAATTCGAAAACATCCTTAAAGAATCGTTGAAGTCTGTGGAGGAAATCGTCTTAATCGACGTTGCCATGCAAAATTGACTGGAAGATCCCCACTAGAATAAGAAAATAGGATCTGCTCCTAACACAGGAGTGATTTGGAGGATTACCAGGTAAAAGCCTTATTTAACCTTTTAAAAATAACTAAAACGATATCAATCCAAATCCAGCTATAAATGCACGCAAATAAAAAAATACTACCTGTTGTTAAAAAGGAGAAAGAGGTCGAAATAGTTGGTCCCAAGAGTGGGAATTTAAAAACATTTAATAGGATTATTATACCGATCGTTAAAAATGCGGCCCCAGTAACGATGATGCTTATTCTCTTCTTAAAAAAATAGAAAGCGGCACCAGTACCCAGCCCTAACAAACCAGTTGTAAAGGGGAAGACAATTAATTCACCTGGCTGAAGAATTAGCAGCAATAGATTGGTAAGGAAATAGGCCATCACGCCAAGCGGAAGGGAGAGCATGGAACAGAAAAGAATCGGTGCTGTCGCAAAGGGGCTGATAAAATAACCTAAAACTGGTAAAAAACCACCTGCAGCTTGGAGAACTGCTGCAATACATGCAAATAATGCACAGAATACCAGCCGTTTGGTTTTTGAATTTTTCTTGAAATCCGCATGTATGGATTTAACATTCTCTGAAATTGTCATTAAAAAATACATCAGTTCCACCTCGGTCCTCGTATTTTCTACATTACAATATATTTGCCAGGTATAAGTGGTGGAACTGATGCGTTAATGAAATTTAGAAATGACACGCCTAAATCTTATTTTTTTCTAAGAATCTCTGAAATGGTAATAAACTAGTAGTTTGATAACTTCCTAATTATCTCTTCTGTTACTTCTTCTGTGGTATGTATTCCTCCAAGGTCCGGTGTTAAAATACCCGCACTTGTGACGCTTTCGATTGCAGCTAGTAATAAATTTCCGAGTTCTTCTTCTCCAAAATGGTCCAACATCATTTTGGCCGTCCAAATTTGACCAAGCGGATTTGCGATGCCTTTTCCGATAATATCAGGTGCAGAACCATGAACAGGTTCAAACATCGACGGATATTTTCCATTCACATTAATATTGGCGGCTGGTGCAACCCCGATACTTCCCATAATGGCAGCACCTAAATCAGTTAGAATATCGCCAAAAAGATTACTAGCCACAATTACATCGAATTTTTCGGGATGGGTAATAAAGAAGGCTGATAAGGCATCAATGTGCTGTGAATCTGTATCCACAGTTGTGTAATCTTTTGATACGTCTTTAAAAACCTCATCCCAGAAAGGCATTGAGTAGACGATTCCATTTGACTTCGTAGCACTCGTTACATGCTTTTTGCGTTTTAATGCCAATTCAAAAGCATAGCGCATCGCACGTTCTGTTGCTTTTCTCGAGAAAATATTATTTTGTATAGCCAATTCGTCTTCGCCTTGATAGATTCTTCCGCCAACTGAACTATATTCTCCTTCACTATTTTCTCTAACGACTATTAAATCAAAGTCCTTTGGATTTATTAAAGGAGATGTTACTCCTTTTAGTACTTTCGCTGGCCTAATATTAATAACCTGTTCAAATTCTCGTCTAATTTTAATCAGAAGACCCCAAAGTGAAACATGATCTGGAACAAGCTTAGCATTACCAACAGCCCCAAGAAAAATGCTGTCAAAATCTTTTAGTCTTTCTAGTCCATCTTCAGCCATCATCGCACCATTTTCCAAATAATATTCACAACCATACGGAAAATTGGTGAAGTCAAACTTCATGCCGCCATGGATATTTGCGATTGTCTCCAACACTTTAATTGCTGCTGGAACCACTTCATTTCCTATTCCATCCCCAGGAATAGAGGCAATTTTTATATTCTTCATCTTTCTACCACCTTTACTTAACATTTTTTAAGATAAACTTTTAAAAAAAGTAGCCTATCGCACTATGCTTTAGGCCATTTTTTAACTTTCGTAGAAACTCACCCTTCTTTTAGTAGCGATTTTTGCAAGCTAAAAATTTCACTTTGAATGCTTGGGAAATCTGCAATTTCTGGAACACTTTTTACAGAAGTCGAACGTTTTCGAAGAGTAGCATTGGCCATCATTTCAAAAATATACAGCAATTGGGAATGTGTTTCTTCCGAAAGATTTGGACGTTTTCTGATCTTTGAACAATTTTCTAATAAATACCCTAAATTTTCAATGGAGAAAATAACGGGCCAGTAGTAGTCTATTACTTTTTGATTAACCGGGATCTCCCCTGAAGCGGTTGTATATAGCGTAATTAAATTAATGATATTCGTGTGCATTTTCTTAAGTTCTCTACTCTCAGAAGCAATAAAGCCTTCTCCTTGATCAGAAAAGAGGATGAACAAAAATTGTGCCTGACTTCGAATCGTTTTTGTGATTAAATGGGGCAGCCGACTAGAGGCCGACTGTCTCCCTACTAACCATACACCAATTAGACCAATACTTATACCGATTATGACATCGATTAATCTGGCTGAGGCAAAATAAGCAAAACTAAACTTCGCTTGACTCGTGCTTTCTGCCATAAGTAACGCATTCGGAGTAAAGAATAGGGCCGCTAATCCATAATTTTTTACGATAAACAGCTCAGTGATAAATGTTAATAATAAGATAAAAAAAGCAATTATGTAGCCAGCAGGGTGCATTGCCAGAATCAAACTAGCAATTAAGATACCCAAAATGGTACCAAATCCTCTTTGAATCGCCCGATGATAGGTGGCAACAATCGTTGAGCCAGATAAAACAGCGACACAGGATAGTGGCACCCAATAGGAACGTACAAATCCAAAATGAAAGGCAATAATCGCAGCAATGATTGTAATAACACCGAAACGTATCGCCGTAATAAAAACAATTGAATTTTTATCAAAAGCACCCATAAAAATCGATTTAAGGGAAGGTTTAGAAATTCGAATCGTTTGATTTATTTTGGATGTTGGTTCATTCATAATAGCATCCGCATCATAAACGATTGTAAATAACTTTGCAACCTTTTCATCCATCTCGGAAGGCTGAATAATTTTTTCAGAAAAACTTTCTCCCTTTATCTTCTGGTCGAGTGAATGAGCCATTTTCCGGACAGTCTTGCCTAATTCTAGGGGGATTTTAGCATGACTATCTGAAAAATTTTCAAGGACATACAAAAATAGTTGATTTGCATGATCCTTTAAGACGAATAAACGATTAAATAGATCTGTTGGTCGCCAAGGGATGTAACCCGCAGCCAGTGTTTCTTCCGCTTCTTTTAAAACGGACATAACGCGATGTCGCGACTCATTAAATTTTTTCGTCCCAACGGAATCAAGAAACACTGCCAATTCCAAGTAAACTCTTTGGACGACCCCTGTTTCCGGGCCATGTGGATTGAAGAACCAGCCAAACATTGCAATAATCCACGAAAGTGTTCCACCAAGAAAAACAAGACCGGCGCGTAACGGGGCAAGCTCTGGTTGAGCAGGCATCCCTGTTGTCATTGCAAAAACTAACACAAAAAAGATGGCGGAGGGTCCCGCTATTCGTAAGGCTCCAAAAATAAATAAAGCAACAGCACCAATGATCCCCATTAAAAGGGCAATAGCCAGCGGGTAAGGAGCAGCAAGTGTACCTAATACTGTGACCAAACATATGCCAAGGATAACAAATAATAGCTTTTTTGCCCTTAGAGCATAGGGAATATTAAATACATAAAGATAGGTAAAGCCCCCCATCCCGGCTAACAACCCATATTCTATGTTGCCAAATAATAATCCAATCATAACAGGAAGAGCTGCTGCAATACCTGCACAAAATGCTTTTAGCCAGGGAAAGGGTTTCTTATTAACTGCAATCGCTTGTTTCATAATCGTTAAGACTCTAGGGTTAGATGCTCCTGATTTACGGCTTTCAACCATGCAATCGCTTCTTTCCAAAAGTAGTAGCTCACTTGCAGAGTTCCCGCCTTGTTCAGGCAAGCTCTAAGGCGATTTCCATCATTTGAGTGAAAGCATTTTGCCTTTCCTCAGGTGACGTTTGTTCATTCCTTAAAATATGATCACTTACCGTTAAAATGGTTAACGCATTAACCCCGGCATATGCTGCATTCATATAAAGTCCCGCAGTCTCCATTTCTACACAAAGAATCCCCATTTTACGCCACTTTTCAATTGCAGTAGCGTCCGCATTGTAAAAAATATCACTCGAAAGAACATTTCCGACATGGACAGGAAGTCCTTTTTCATCTGCTCCTTTTTTTGCTCTTTCCAACAATGAAAACGAGGCAATATTGGAATACTCTCCAGGGAGGTTGTATTGATGAACATAGCGGGAGTCCGTCGATGCTCCCATTGCCAGAACAATATCATACAAATTCATCTGGTCTTGGATAGCACCGCAAGTTCCGATCCGAATCAAATTTTTTACTCCAAAAACATGAATCAGCTCCCAGGAATAGAGACTCATGCTTGGCATTCCCATGCCTGTACCCATTACCGATATTTGTTTTCCTTGGTAAGATCCTGTGAATCCAAACATATTTCGAACTGAATTAAATTGGACCGGGTTGTCTAAATAGGTCTCAGCGATAAACTTTGCCCGTAACGGATCTCCAGGCAATAAAATTGTTTCGGCAATTTCTACCCCATTTGGCTTAATATGCGGTGTTTCTTTCTGTTCAACGTTACTCATCTTAATCACTCCTTAAAAAGTCATGTATCAAAGGTATTTTCCCTTATATTGACCTTTTCATTCATCAAAAAAGGCAACTACATCTGTTCCATGCAGTTGCCTTTCCCCACTAGTTATAGTTCTTGACGCCCCATTTGGCTTTTGCTTCAATTCTGCGGCGATGCAAAATTGGCTCGGTGTATCCGTTGGGCTGATCATAGCCTTTAAAGACCAAGTCGCACGCTGCTTGAAAGGCAACAGATTGATCGTAATCGACAGCCATTGGGCGATAAGACGAATCTCCTTCATTTTGACGGTCGACCACTTTCGCCATTCTCTTTAAAGTTTCCAATAC
This sequence comes from Neobacillus drentensis NBRC 102427, assembly GCF_001591445.1. Taxonomy (GTDB): domain Bacteria; phylum Bacillota; class Bacilli; order Bacillales; family Cytobacillaceae; genus Neobacillus; species Neobacillus drentensis. Next base: position 17,900 of record NZ_BCUX01000011.1, read on the forward strand.
TTGTTCCCGGGTACAAATCCCATGGTGGAGCCAATTGGCGATATGCTGACTCGAAATCCTTAGCGTCGCACGGTCCTCCATCAAGCCCACATGATTAATATCCGGTACTTTCGAACATCCAACACCCATATCAACCCAACGAACCACATATCCAAGGATACCCTGGGCATTGTTATCCAGCTCCTGCTGAATTTCCTCCGCCGACCAGTCGGTATTTTCGGCTACAGGGATTGTTAAAATTTGATCCCTTAAATCCTGGATATCCTTAGCTAACTCCTCCTGCACCTTTGTAACATCTAATTGATGATAATGAAGCGCGTGCAGGGTAGCAGCCGTTGGCGAAGGAACCCATGCCGTTGTACCGCCAGCTTGCAAATGACCGATTTTTTGCTTAAGCATTTCGGCCATTAGATCAGGCATTGCCCACATCCCTTTACCAATCTGGGCACGACCTTTTAGACCAGCGGAAAGCCCGACAAACACATTTGATTTTTCATAGCTTTGGAGCCAAGTTGAAAACTTCATTTCATTTTTGCGAATCACCGCACCGATTTCCATAGACGTATGGATCTCATCCCCTGTTCGGTCCAAGAAACCTGTATTAATGAATACGATACGTTCCTTAACCTCACGTATGCAATTCTTCAGATTCAAAGACGTCCGGCGCTCTTCGTCCATGACACCAATCTTTAGCGTATTTCGCTCAAGTCCCAGCATATCTTCGACGCGATTAAACGTTTCGTTAGCAAATGCTGCTTCCTTAGACCCATGCATCTTCGGCTTAACAATATAAATAGAGCCCTTTGAAGAATTCTGATATTTTCCATTCGCCAGAAGAGAATGTTTAGCTATCAAACTAGTTAGAACTGTATCCATTAACCCTTCAGGTACCTCATTTCCATCCTTATCAAGAATTGCATGACTCTTCATTAGATGTCCGACAATTCGGATAAACATGAGAGATCGTCCTTTTAAGGTAATCTCACCACCTGAAGGGGCAGCATATCGTCTGTCAGTCTGGAGAGCTCGCGTGATCGTCTTTCCATTCTTCGTAAAAGCAGCCGTCAGGTCCCCCTTCATCAAACCGAGCCAATTGGAATAAACAAGCACCTTATCCTCAGCATCCACAGCGGCAACGGAATCCTCACAGTCCATAATCGTAGTCAAGGCCGACTCTATGAAAATATCTTTAACGCCCGCCAAATCTGTTTTACCAATTGGATGGCTGCGGTCAATTTGAATTTCAAAATAATTCCCGTTATTTTTCATCAAAATGGCGGAAGGCTCTTCAGGATTCCCTTGATATCCAATTAATTTGGATCCATCCTCAAGTTCTCCCTTAGCGCCGTTACGAAGTAAAACTACCAATTTTCCATTCAAAACCTGATATTTGACAGCATCCTGATGAGAAGATTGTTTAAGAGGTACTGCTTGATCAAGAAATTCCCTTCCATAGGCAATGACTTTTTCCCCACGTTTTGGATTATAGGCGCCTGTTCGCTTTGCATCATTGTCTTCACTAATCGCATCCGTTCCATATAACGCATCATAAAGGCTTCCCCAACGTGCATTGGCTGCATTTAGGGCATAACGGGCATTATCGACTGGAACGACGAGCTGCGGCCCTGCTTTTAAGGCTACCTCTTCATCAACATTGTCCGTGCTAATCTGAAAATGGGCTGCTTCCGGTTCTAAATAACCAATTTCCTTTAAAAATGATTGATAATTTTCAAAGTTGAAGGTTTTATTTATCCGATGCCAGGCATTGATTTGTTGCTGAATATCATCCCTATGAGCTAGCAGTGTATTATTTTTCGGAGTTAAATCGTCTAAAAGTGTCTCGAAATCAGCCCAAAACTTCTGTCGGTCTAAGCCAGTCCCAGGCAGTGCATCCTCGTTAATAAAATGATAAAGTACATCCACTACTTGAAGATTACCGATTTTTACATAGTTTGACATCCTTCAATTCCCCCTTATGTAGCTTAAACTTTTACACCCATGAAAACCTACTAATCTCCGAACCTCTTACACCTGCATACCGTAATTGGTTGGTCAATGACACCATTTTTTATAAATATAAAGCGCTTCCTTTATTATACAATAATTAACACGAGAAAAAACCTTGCAGTTTGCAAAGTTACATTTAAAATCTTATAAAAATATAGGCAGCATCTGCTGCCAATAGAATTCATCCCATCAAAAAAATTACTCTGCCGAAAGAATTCTAATTTCATTTTCCGCCTCAACCATCCTGCCAAATTTATAGCCTTCAATAAGTACATGACGCTCATGTTCACTTAGTCGACGCTTCCATTTCGTTTCTAAAAAATAGATGACTTCGTTATAGTAAATTTCCGGGTATTCAAACGGTTTATTCATAAATAAGTCTCCTTCCTTATTTTAATCGCCCTCTATTTATCAGTCTTGACAAAATGCAGAGAAAATAAAAATAGGATTTTTATGAACAAATTTAGCAATCAACTTAATTTGAATGAATTTAGGACAAGCACCCTTCTAGCTACCCTGTTTATCTTCGCCTTGGCATGCTATGACATCCTTTCAAAATATAATTATGCACACCCGCCAATCGGAGTTCCCAGTGTCCAATTAAAAAAACTGCCCCAAGTAAATTCTTGGGACAGCCTTTGTATGTTTATGTATCGTTCTCGTCACCTAAGCTAGTTAAATAATAAGTTACTAACTCCGAATATCCCTTAATTTCTTCTTTCCCCTTTTCTGTTATCACATAAGTACCTCGTTTGATTCTTTCAAACCAACCATAATAGTTTTTTGTAAGAATCGATGAAGTATTTTTTCCTGATCCTAATTGAATTAACATCCTCGGGGCTAATGGACCTAATTTTTCAAGATAACAGGCAATTTGGATACAATTTTCTTTATATGCCGTCATGATTTTCGTCCGATTACTCCCGCCAATATTATAATCCGCACTACGGCCATTAATTTCCTTCAGAATAGTATCGCGCTTACGTTTGTTTTTCCTGCGCTGAAAGGGAGTGGGCTCAAAAATAATTTCAGCACTTCCCCTTTTCCCCGGGCTTGAAACAACGATTAAACCAAGCTCCAGCCTGCGAATTAAATGGAATTTATCCGTCCATTGTTTCGAATTCAAACGATGCTTAGGTTTCGGAATCGCCACATAAACGTTATCCGTAATCCGCTGCCGTTTGGCCGCTTGTATCAATAAATCAACAGTTAAGTTAAGCTTTAATTCGATGACAACTAACTCCTCATCTTTGACTGCAACAATATCACAGTCTTTTACTTCACCGTAAACCTCATATCCTTCTCGGACAAAATAGGTCTGAATGGGTTTATATAAATCTATCTCTAGGAGCTTTTTTGTTTCCTTCATGCGGTATCACCATCCCAATGCAAACCCTATAGAATCGAATCATCCTACCATCTGAATGGAACTTTCAGACGGAAGTGCAACAATCACCCAAAATTACTTAATGTCCTGTTTTTCCCAATATTCATTAATCATTTTTTGAAAAATTTCATTCAAACTTTTCTTTTTTTGTTTTTTTAGCCATTCTATTTGATTTATTGGCAGATTTAGTTTGATACTAACATCCTCATTAGGCATTTCGACTTTTCTTATTTCGTCTATTGTAATGCCATCTTCGATATTCGGAAACCAAGAATCATTTTCGCTTACCCGATCGAAATCAGCGTATTCTTGGACATCATCGAGGTCACTGAATAAATTAAGTTGTGGCAATCCGCCAGAGAGAATTTTTACATGCATAATCGAATGGATGATTCTACCATCTTCTAATTCTATCTCGACAATTAGGTTGTCTATCGTCTTATATTTCTTTACTACAACCTCACTGACAATCAGATCCAATTCTAAGGTAAAGCCCGAACTTGATTCAAAGATGTAGATAGCGTTTCTAAAAACATGGATACTCTCACCATCGATTGTGACTGATTTTACAACTGCCATAACCCTTTCCTCCATACATCTGTTTCAACTATAATCGTGCTTCTTTTTATCCTGTAATTGAAGTATTTCACTCTTTTAATTTACCATAGAAATGGTGAGACAGTTGTATTTTTCATTAAACTTTTACTCCACAATAATTTTAAGGACTATAGGGAATATTAGAAGAGGCTAAATAACAAAAAGAGGTGGACGAGACATTGAATCAAGATAATACAATTGATCCGAACCAGTTGCCTAAATTCAATAGTCATGAAGAAGCAAGAGAATGGTTTAAGGGGCAATTTGGTGATAGCTTTTTATTGAGAATGACAGATATGAAAGATGGAAGAAGAGTAAATTTCTATCATCTCGTAAAGGATCCTGAGGTGTACAAGCCCTACATGGAGAGCTTTGCCAGCGTAGTTCAGCATGAAATCACCAACATGGAAGTCTTTAAAAGCTATACTACTATCGAGATTGATGAAAATGGAAATGTTGAAATTAAGGACTAATTAGTTCGAGTCTGGTCTCTGGAGCGTTTAATCAAAAAGTTTGGCAAACCAAAAGGCTGCTTCTGCGTTGTTCCTTTAACAACCTTTAGAATCGGCCTTTTAGTCACCTATTTTTTATTTTCGCCTTCTGCACAAACAAATAAATCACGATAATACTTTTGGACATTAATTATCGAGATATTATGACCCCTTAGTAAGTCGATGGTATTTCTATTTAAACAGCAACCATCACAGATCTTTTTCCAGGCTGGAGTAAGCCAGTCCTGTAGCGAAGAAAGAAATCTGTTTTGCATTTTAACATGCTCAAAAAGAAGAATTTTCCCATCCGATTTACATACTCGTTTCATTTCTAAGATTGCTTTTTCCGGATTTGGAATCGTACAAAATACAAGTGTTGCTATAACGGTATCGAAGGCATCCGCAGCAAAAGGCAGTTCTTCTGCACTTGCCTGAACGATGTCTATTGGGACACATGCTTGCTTTTGTTTTAATATTGACCTCTCAATCATGTGCAAATTCGGCTCTATTGCAGTAACTGTTACTGCTTCCTCATATAAAGGAAAATTTATTCCTGTACCCGATCCTAATTCTAGGATATTACCAGTTGCCTTGGAAAGAAGCTCCTTCCGAATCTTCTTAAACTTCTTTTTCTCCAATGGATTCATAAAAAAATCATACCAATTGGCAAATAAACGGCTCAAAATTCTCCACTCCATAATCCCATTTTAGTTTACATAATATTTTTATATTAAACTAAACTCTTTACTACGCTATCGCTTCTGACAAAATATTGTTTGTACCCCCTCCTGTTCATTTTCTTCAAAAAAGAGAACATCCCAATCTTTAAATTCACCCAACAACTCTTTAGGATTAAGTTTATATTGATTTGATACACCCTGATTCCCGGCCTTCGTTGATTGATAGAAGGTTTCCATAAAAAAATACCCTCCCACTTTAATCAGGTTCTTCATCATCGGAAAAAGCGCACGGTCAAGGTAATAGGAAATGACCACTAAGTCGAAAGTTTGATTGACCCAGAATGTATTATTCAATTCTGTTAGATCACATACCTGGGCTTGAATCTTGAGATGATCCTTTTCTGCCTGATCTCTAACATAGGTAATTGCCACATCCGAAATATCAACAGCGTGAACTTGATAGTTCAGTCGCGCTAGGAACAAACTGTTCCCCCCGAGTCCGCACGCTAAATCAAGAGCAGTTCCTCCTTTAAGATAGTCAGACTGTTTTTTTAATCGGGGATTTGGTACAGGTTCCTTCAGATTATTCATACGTTCTTTATATTTTGAATTCCATTTACTTTTACTGTCCACTTATAAACTCCTCATAATAACTTTTTACATTAATTAATGGATGCTTTACTTCCACCTAAAACCTACAACATCCAAGAGGAAATGTCTATTTTGATTTCATTTTATTATTAACTAGGCATATGAGTGATGCGTTTCATTCTGACAAACGACATCAATGGAGAGCAAAATCCAGATGAGAGTGTCGCACTTTTGTTAGTTCTTACAGTAACGATTCGATGTTATTTGTGCCTATCATTACTGAAAAGGATCTTTCATGGTCACGATTAGGTGCTATTCGTGACTTTCATTGATAAAATAGCATCTTTTTGGTAACTATTAGATACTATTCGTTACTTTTATTGATGAAATAGCACTTTCTTGGTAACGAATAGATAATGTTCGCAATCAAAAAGAGTCCAGGGCATCGATCCATTATTGGAACATTTCCCTGCACTCTTTGACCTCTATGATTACCGTTGTAACAAAAAAATTGAACCGAACGGGCATCATATATCCTCTATGGTTACAGCCATACCCGAAAATTCCAATACGCGTGCATCATACGTCTCCTATGATTACCGCTGTGACAAAATTTCACTTCGAACCAGCATCATACAAAACTACGATGATACCTGCTTATGTGCATACCACTTTTTCCCTTTGAAGCGCAAGCAAAAGCCAATCGAAGGGATTGGCGACTGAAATTACGCTTAATTATTCACTGGATTCAACAAGGTTGCTTCATACTCTGTTAAAGCCTCATCCAACATTTGCAAACCAGCATCAATCTGTTCCTTCGTCACAATTAGCGGAGGAATCATACGAATAACTTCCCCATGGTTTCCGCATAGGTAGAATAAAACACCTTTTTCAAGGGCGAGATCAAGAATTTTTAACAATCCTTCTCCATTTGGTCCACCTGTCACTGGGTCAATGATTTCAATTCCAATCATTAATCCCACCGCACGGATGCTCCCAATTACAGGGTGACGTTCTTTAATTTGTTCTAGCTGCCCAACAGCATAACTTCCCATGTTTCGAGTGTTTTCAAGCAAGTTTTCCTCTTTCATTACTTCCAAGGTAGCCAGTGCAACGGAACAAGCGATTGGATTACCGCCAAACGTCGTGCCATGACTACCGAGTGGCCATTGTTTCATTAATTCAGCGGAAGCAACTGTCGCGCTAAGTGGAAGACCATTGGCAATCCCTTTGGCGATTGCCATAATATCCGGTGTCACATCGAAGGTTTGCGCTGCGAACCATTGACCTGTACGGCCAAATCCAGTTTGAACTTCATCAAAGATAAGTAAAATATTATGACGATCACAAATTTCACGAACTTTTTTCAACCAGCCCTTCGGTGGAACCACATATCCACCTTCACCGAGTACCGGCTCTAAAATGACACATGCGACCTCTTCAGGTGTTACTTGATGACTGAATAACGACGCGAAATCTTTTTCTAATTTTTCGATCACATAGGTTTCAGGATCCATACCTGCTGGACATTCTTTTACATTTGCATAGGGAACTTGATAAGTTAGACCCGATGGCTGCATAAATTTCCGATATTTGCTTTTTGAAGTCGTCACACTTAATGCCCCTAACGAACGGCCATGGAAACAACCCGTAAAGGAAATGACATAAGGGCGTTTCGTTACATATTTCGCCAGTTTAAGAGCTCCTTCGATGGCTTCCGTCCCACTATTGGCAAAGAAAAAGCAATCAAGCTCACCAGGTAAAATATCGGCCAGTTCATCGGCTAAACGTAAAATCGATTCGTACATGATCACGCCTGAAGGACCGTGCATCAATCCATCTGCTGCATCTTTAATCGCTTGGACAACCTTGGGATGACGATGCCCAACATTTGTGACCGCAATTCCTGAGGTAAAATCAAGGTATTCCTTTCCATCTACTCCATAGTAATAGCAGCCTTCCTCTTTAACGACTGGTAGATTGGGATGATCCTTTGCCATACTTGGTGCAAGCCGATTCGGCATATTTTTCACGAGGTGATCCCATTTGTTCTCCATACTTTGACCTCCATATTCGTAATCCTTTTATCTAGAAATTACGCGTTTCTTCTATTATTATCAGGTTAGTGACGTGAGTTATTTAATCGCTTTTAAACTTTCATCTCGAATAAGAGACAATAATTCATCCTTGTATTCAGCAAACTCGACTGTTGCTTTCACACTGAAATCCCTTGGTCTCTCCAATTCTATTGGTACCTTTTTCTTTAAACGCCCTGGTCTAGCGGTCATGACATAAACTGAATCCGCTAAAAAGATCGATTCATCGACATCATGGGTAATAAATAAAATCGTCTTTTTCGACTCTTCCCATGCTTTCAGGAGCACTTCTTGCATAATGTTCCTTGTTTGAGCATCCAAAGCTCCAAACGGTTCATCCATTAATAAAATCTTCGGATCGTTTGCTAATGCCCGTGCAATTGCGACACGTTGTTTCATCCCTCCAGATAATTGGATTGGGAAATGGTTTTCAAATCCTTCTAAACCGATTAATTGCAAGTAGTGCCTGGCAATATTGTCTCTTTCTTTATTTGAAACACCCTTTAGCTTTAACCCGAAGGTAATATTGTCTTTCACTGATAACCATGGAAATAACGTGTATGATTGAAAAACCATGCCGCGATCAGGTCCAGGTCCATGGATTTCCTGCCCATCAAGGAGCACTTTTCCTGAAGTTGCTTCTTCTAACCCTGCAACAATCCGCAAAACGGTTGACTTACCGCAGCCCGAAGGCCCTAAGATCGTCACGAATTCCCCATCCTCAATCGAAAAGGAGGTCTTTTCTAAGGCGGTCGTTTCCCCTTTTTTTGTTTTAAATACTTTTCCTACCTCTTTAATTTCTAACTTTGGGGTTCCTGTTACCGAAATAATCGATTCACTACGTTTTGGTTCAACTATATTTTCTCTTTCTTTAACTTTCAATTGAGGTGTGACCATTTAAAATCCATCCTTTCTCATCCATGAAAACGAAGCCTTGTATATGGCTTTAAAGAGGATATCGGTAATCAGCCCCAATATTCCAATAATCAAGATTCCGACGATGATTTTATCCGGCTGCAGAAACCGTGAGGCCTGCATAATCATATAACCTAAACCACTCGATGCACCAACAATCTCTGCCACGACTAAATACGTCCAAGCCCAGCCGAAGGTAATCCGAAGTGTATCAACAATTCCCGGTAATGAAGCAGGTAGGATAACCTTTGTAAACACTTGTGCTTTCTTTGCACCTAATGTGTAGGAAACATCGACTAAATCATTTTGAACATTCTTGGTGACGTCCATAATCATCAACGTCAGCTGAAAAAACGTTCCTAAGAAAATGACACTCATTTTTTCTGTCTCACCAAGGCCAATCCAAAGTATCAGCAGTGGAATGAAGGCGGAAGCAGGCATATAACGAATGAACCCAATGATTGGTTCAAAGGCTCCCTCCATAATCCGCAGTGAACCCATTAAGATCCCTAGAGGTATGCCAATAATCGCAGCAGCAAGAAACCCGAACAGAACCCTCGTAAAACTGATCCCAATATCAGAAAGAATTTCACCATTTACGAACAAATCAACGGCAGTAGTTAATACATCAGTTGGAGTTGGTAAGAATAAAGGATTAACAATCTGTCCGTAACTGAGGACGGACCAAATCAATAGAAATATTATAAATGTTAAAAAGCCGGCGGAAGTATAAAACATTTTTGGAATTTCTTTATTAGGAGTAAACAATTTTGCGATCAATTTTTCTCACCTATTTTCCTATGCATCTATTTTGTAAAAAAGCCTAACTGATGAGGGCAAAAACACATCTCATTAGTCAGGCTGATCAAAGTGAATCCTTAAACTTGCTTAAAAGTTGTTACTTTTGGAAACTTGGATTAATAACATCCTCAGCTTTTGGCTCAGTTTTAAGTAGTTTTTGCTCTTTGTAAAATGAAATCGCATTTGCTGTTGATTGATAGATCGAACCTTTTGCACTTTCTGTCCCAAATAACTTTTCGTTATCCTCTTTTGAGAAGAATTTCAAACCAGTTACTGTTCCTTCAAATTCTTTAACATCAATGTTCAAACCTTTTGCCATGATTTCGTTGGCTTCTTTTTCATTAGCTTTCCAGTATGCCATTGCTTCACCCATCGCCTTAACAAAAGCTTTTACATCTTTCGGACGGTTTTTAATCACATCTTCTTTAAAGCTAACCGTATCAACAATGATTCCAGATAAATCTTTAGTTGTTAGCAACACTTTACCGTTTGCTTTTGCGCCTTTTGATAACCAAGGCTCCCAGGTAACAGCTGCGTCCACTTTACCAGCGGCAAAGGCAGCACCCGCATCGCCTGCAGACATTTGCACTACTTGTACATCTTTTTCTGTTAAACCACCTTGTTTTAATGCTTGTAGTGCTAGCATATGGCTTGTTGAACCAACTTCAAATGCTAGTTGTTTGCCTTTTAAATCTTTGACACTATTAATTCCTTTTTTAACTAGGATTCCATCACCGCCGTATGAATCATCCAATAACCAAACCACTTGCACAGGGATTTCCGAAGCAGCTAAGGAAACTTGTACATCTAGCGCCGTTGCCATCCCGTCAATTTTTCCACTAGCTAACGCTTGTTTACGTTCTCCTAAGCCCTCTACAATGGAAAGATCTACATCAATCCCATTCTTTTTGAAGAAGCCCTTTTCTTTTGCTAAAAATAATGGACCGTACCCAGTCCAAGTTGGCAGAGTCACTTTCAATGGTTCAGAAGACTTCCCATCCTGTGCACTACTTGCCGCATCCTTTTTCCCACATGCTGCTAGTGCGAATAACAACATCAGTGAACAAACAACTAATAACCATTTTTTCATCATAAAATCCCCCTTGTTTTATATATTTCTGTGTAGCGAGTTTCATAGATTCACGTTTTTCCTATCGAATGATAATCGGAATAATACTTCTTATAATCAAAGTTTAATTAATTCACAGCAGATGGGCTTAACATCATATTTCCTATTTGATCTGCTCGGCGAACCGCTTCAATCACCATTTCAGGTGTGACTTCAAATGGCATATTCGCCATATCCTCTATCGTAACAGTTATTTCACCAAGCTTATTCCACTGACTTTCCGATAAGTTAATAAGCCCCATTTGCTTTAAGGTATACGGAAGCTCGACCTGCTGGTAATAGCCGATTAATGCTTTTATCTCATCTTCGCTCGTATTCTCCATGCACAGTTGTGCAAGAATCCCAAAAGCAACAATTTCGCCATGATAGGTGTGGTGAACTTCTGGAAAAATGGTTAATCCTGAATAAACTGCATGGGCTCCAGCAGTCCGGCAATCATCGCCGCCGTACCCACTTACACTGCCACTGACTAAAATAATCGTATCAATGACATCTTCTAATTCTTTTGTTACGGTTTGTGTTCTAACAGAAGTGACCGCTTCCTCCCCAATTTGGAGTAACGTTTTGTACACCTGTCCTGCAATTGCAATTGCCGTCTGATTCAATGCAGTTGGTGTCGCTTTTTTCACTGAGGATCTCGTTTCAAAATATTTAGCCAATGTATCGCCAATTCCAGCTATTAAAAAGCGAACCGGTGCCTTCATGATGATTTCCGAATCGACTAAGACGAGGTCAGGCGCTTTTGACTTTCGTTCAATCCCAATAAATTCACCCTCATCGCTGTATAGAATGCTAATCGGTGTCGCTGCCGCACAAGTTGCTGCAATGGTTGGAATGGCAACTAATGGTTTATTAAGCTGGTAAGCAACGGCTTTCACTGTATCAATTGCCTTGCCTCCTCCAGTCACAATAAGAACATCGATATTTTCATCTTTTAATTTATCTACTAATCTATCGATATTCGTTTGAGAAGATTCTCCCCCATACCAAGTGGAGTGCTCCAAAAAAACACCATGATCTTCCAAACTCTTCTTTAATGAAACTTCTATAATTTCACTACTTGTATGGCCTCCAATCAAAGCTGCAGTTTTTCCGAAGTTTTTAATATATGTTCCTGCAACTTCTAATAAGCCCTTATCTCTAATATATTGAGCTGGTCCAACCGTTACTTTCATAATCCACCCCTTCTCTACTAAAATTATTTAAAAATGAATAATATTCTTATAATATATAGATTCAATTATTTTATGTCAATATATTTTTCTAATATTCTATCTTTATTGAATATACATATTTAGAAATAAAAATACACAAATATTGCTATCTGGAAATACTTCCGTTTATTATTTCTGTATAAAAATAAATAACCAGTTACCTCTTGTCCTTCGAATATGCCCCCTTTATTCGGCATCCTACTGCTTTGTTAGACACTTGGATTATTATTCTTATCTCTTAAAATAATGCAAGTTTTGTGCCACTTTTATTCTATTTTGTGTTTTTTGAGTTTTCTAAATACAGAGGGCTGACTTATCCCTAATGCTTTCGCCATGTTTATCGTTGTTTTGTATCGTTTTCTAGCCTTGATAAGTACTTGCTTTTCAACACTATCAAGAATTTCATTCAAGGTGCGATTCGTTTCATCGACAGATGTCACATCAGTAAAAGACTTCCGAAATTGATTGGGTAAGTCCTCAATTTCAATCAGCTGTTTAGGCGAGGTAACTACCAGTCTTTCAATTAGATTGATTAATTCCCGGACATTTCCCTTCCACTCTTGTGTTAACAATAGATGGATAACACCTTCATCAAGGCTACGCTCACGGTTGTACTTTTTTGAAAAAAACGCTAAAAAGTGTTCGATCAACGGTAGAATATCAGTTGAACGCTTCCTTAATGGCGGTATGGTAATGGGTACAACATTTAACCGGAAATAGAGGTCATGCCTAAAGGTATTTTCCTCAACCGCTTTCTCTAAATCCTTATTTGTCGCGGCTATTATCCGAAAATCAACGGTTCGAAGCTTCGTTCCACCGACACGATAAAATTGCTTTTCCTGAATAAATTTGAGGATTTTCACTTGATCTGCTAATGATAATTCACCAATTTCATCTAAAAATAATGTCCCGCCTTCTGCAAGTTCTGCTAAACCTATCTTCCCTTTTGTATTTGCACCTGTAAATGCACCTGCTTCATAACCAAAAAACTCTGCCTCAAACAAAGCTTCGGGGATGGCTCCACAGTTAACTTCAATAAAAGGACCGTCTTTACGCGAACTTTTTTTATGAATGAATTTAGCAATATGTGATTTTCCTACTCCCGTCTCGCCCAGCAGTAACACATTGACATCGATTTCAGCCACTTGTAAAGCGAGCTTGAGAACTTTTTTCATTTTTATACTGGTAGCAATCATTCCATCTGAATCAAATTGAAGATTCCTGAGCAATTCAAGCTCACTTTTCACTCGTTCCATCTCATCCTCGATGTCAGTTAAATATTTCTTCATGTTAAGTAACTCTGTTACATCATGTGAATAACTGACAATTCGAACTAACTCTTTGCTCGCATCGAATACAGGAATCCCGGTAACAAGTAACTTTTCGCCAGTATTGGTCGTTTGGACAAGGGTAATTTTCCTTTTTTCTTTAATGACTAATGGCGTTAAAATCGGTGTAAAAACCCCTTCTTTTTCCAGTTCATAAACGGACCGACCGACCATTTCATTAGACTTCATATTATAAATTCCTTCGGTCGCTGCACTTACCTTCAAGATGATGCCGTCTGTATCGGTGACTAAAATATCGTCTTGCAATGAATGAAGAATCGCTTCACTTTCATTCCAAACTTTTTTCTCATCACTAATAAATAACACTCCCTTCTTGGACTAAGCAAACAATAAATTATTCATTTATGAATAGAAAACGAAACAAAATTGTTGATAGTATAGTTATATCAGATAATTGATAAAATTTATACTCTTTCGAATAATTTATTCATTTTTGTATAATACAACCATTGTAAACAATTTTTTTCGATGTTTACCCAGTACCAACTCAGTGGTTTTATCTTTGTGTTAAACTATCAATATTACTAATAATGAAAATATTTTAATGAGGATGAAGAATCATGAATAAAAGAATTGCTTTATCTTGGAGTGGCGGTAAGGATTGTTGTATGGCATTAGATACACTAATTTCGCAGGGATTTGAGGTTGTTTCGTTGGTTACAACTGTTCCCAAAGAACTTGGGCGAACATTTGGGCATGGGGAGCGAACTGAAATGATTAAACTTCAAGGTGAAGCTCTATCTATCCCTGTTCACTTTATCGAATGTACATACGAAAGCTATACAAATCAATTTGTCAAAGCAGTCCAAATCTTGAAAAATCAGTTTAATATAACAGGAATAGCTTACGGAGATCTTTATTTAGACGAACATCGGGAATGGGGCGAAAAAGTCGCATCTGCTGCAGAAGTCGACGCGTTGTATCCATTATGGATGAAAAAGGAAGCAGCCTTACAGTCACTAGAAAGGTTTGTCTATTCCCGGTATAAAGCAATCGTGATTCGTGTCCGTGAAGATGTATTAGATGACACGTGGCTTGGTAGAATCATAGATAAATCGTTTCTGGATGATGTCCAAGAAACTTCTATATGTCCTATGGGGGAATTGGGAGAATATCATACCTTTGTTTATGATGGACCCCTTTTTACAAAGAAAATTCAATTGGAAAATGGAGAATTAATCCAGCTGGAGACGACAAAGAAACTGGAATTTAAGAATTTTCAACTTATCGAGTGAAATCATTAAAAAATTGGGATTTGCAAAAATATTAAATATGTAGTTACCTAGTTGTTTGGTTAAATCCCAAATATGGATAGAATAGATAGTATTTCAAAAATACAAACATTGGAGGTGTCCTTCTTGAGAAAATATACACAAGTTTTCCAAGGGACTGCTTTTTCCAGCAAGTCACCAAAAGAAGTCCAAATTTTAAAAGAATATCTTTTCTGTGTTAATGCGAACGGAATGATTGAAAAAGTCGTTTCCCCAGAAGATGCTGACTACCGACCTTTACTAGATGCTTTTCAAGGTGAAGAAAACTTTCTTCGTTTAGCTGAAGGGCAATATTTCTTACCTGGTTTTGTCGATTTACATGTTCACGCTCCGCAATGGGCTCAAGCTGGAACAGCATTAGATATTCCACTCTATGACTGGTTAAACACCTATACCTTTCCACTTGAGTCAAAATTCTCGGATTTAGATTTCGCGAAAGATGTCTACCAAGATGTCGTCAGCACCCTACTCGCAAACGGAACTACTACGGCACTTTATTTTGCAACTGTACATAAAGAAGCTAGTTTATTGCTAGCTGAAATATGCGCTCAAAAAGGACAGCGCGGACTAGTTGGGAAAGTTGTGATGGATGATCCTGAACAAAATCCAGACTATTATCGTGACGCAGATACTCAAACGGCATTAGCGGATACAGAAGAATTTATTTTAGCCGTAAATAAATTAGCAAAGAGGGTGAAACAGGGTGTTTATCCGGTCGTGACTCCGCGCTTTATTCCAAGCTGCACCGATGATGCGTTAAAAGGTTTAGGAGAATTAGCTGCAAAGTACGATACATATGTCCAATCGCACTGTAGTGAAAGTGATTGGGAGCACGATTATGTAAAGAACCGCTTCGATAAAAACGATGCGTTTGCTTTACATCATTTTGGTTTATTACGTGATAAGTCAGTCATGGCGCATTGTAATTTCTTAAATGAAGATGACGCCGATTTATTTGTTGAAACAGGCACAGCCGTTTGCCATTGTCCCATCTCAAATGCTTACTTTGCAAATAGTGTCATTCCCATCGCTCATTTGCATTCAAAAGGTGTTGAAATTGGTTTAGGAACCGACATTTCTGGCGGGTTTTCACCCAGTCTTTTCGATAATGTTAGACAAGCGGTGATTGTCTCTAGAATGTTAGAAGATGGTGTGAATACGGCATTGCCTGCCGAGGAGCGCGGTGTTGCTAATTCACGGATCACCATTAATGAAGCGTTCTATTTGGCAACCGCTGGTGGTGGAGAAAGTTTAAGCTTACCGATTGGTCGTTTGGCAGAAAACTATGCATGGGATGTACAAATCATCGATACGTCTGTATCATCTGCAAAACTTCCTATTTATCATGCAAAAGAAGATTTACATGATGTCTTCCAAAAGATTATGTATCTAGTTCGATCAGAAAACATTCGTGAAGTCTGGGTACAAGGCGAAAAAGTTCATTCACGTTTTTAAGCTACATAAAAAGTGCCAAGCATCATCCATTTACTGGGTGGTGCCTGGCACTTTTTTTCCAACTAAAGGGATTACTTGAAAACAATATTTTCAAATTAATTATTGCTCGGCATATTTTTTAAAATTATCTAAAATTGCCTGCCATCCTGCTTGTTGCATCTCAACTGGATTAGTGGTTTCCGCATCGAAAGTTTCGATTACCTCGGTTTCGTTTCCTTGACCTTTAAAAGTAATTGTAACTTTTCTTCCATCCCCCAAGGTATAAGAAATTACTTCATGTAATTTCACTTCATCATAAATCCCGCCAAAATCAAAGCCAAAACTGCCATCTTTTGCTTCCATTCTGGTAAGGAACTTCCCACCAACCGTTAAATCATTTTCAGCAACGGGAGTGTGCCAATCATCTGAAGCATTGTTCCATTGGGTGATATGTTTGGGCTCGGTCCAATATTCCCATACTTTTTCTACAGGAGCATTAACTACTGCTTTTACAGTTACTTTTTCATTATTGCTTGTTGTCATTTTATTTTCCGCCTTTCCTATACACTAAGTTTATTATGTAGATTTAATTTCCTTCATGGTGCCACAAACCTGTTAATATCTTATCAACTCTTCCCTGTGAACGCAATAAACAGTCTTGGATAAGGGAACAATAATAAAGCCAGGATGAAGTTTTTCATCCTGGCTTTATCAAGTGGTGCCTGACACCAATTAATCCTTCTTTATTCAGTGGCTCTTGGACTGCTTTCAAATCCGCCTTTTTTATGGGATCCATCACAGAACGGCTTTTTGTTGGAAAGGCCACAACGGCATAGATACACTTTTGCCTTTTTCGGATACTCCTTTCCATTTGCATCGAAGATCTGAAAATCACCACTTATCTGCAATGGACCATTATCGTTAATTTTTATTTGATTATCCATATTTATCATATCTCCTTTAGTTTTTTATTAATGAAAAAAATTCAGAACGTAAATCAGCATTAGTTTCAAATGCCCCGTGACTGCTGGTGGTAGTGGTAACCGTGGTTGATTTTTTCGTCCCTCTGCTGCACATGCACATATGTTTTGCTTCAACAACTACCATGGTTCCTTCCGGCTCCAAAACCTCTTCCATGGCCGCTGCAATCTGCGATGTAAGTCTCTCTTGCACCTGAAATCTTTTCGCATACCCGTCAGCCATTCGACCAATTTTCGATAAACCAGTAATTTTCTCTTTGGGGATATAACCTACATGAGCGACGCCAAAAAAGGGAGAAAAATGATGTTCGCACATTGAAAAGAACTCAATCCCCTTTACTAAAATCAGTCCCTTATGTTGAATATCAAACGTCTTTTCGAGGTGGAGTTTGGGATCCTCATGATAGCCTTCGGTGTATTCGAGGAATGCTTTAAGTACCCTAAATGGAGTGTCATGCAGTCCATCTCGATCAGGATCATCTCCACATAGCTTAATTAATTGTCTAATCGCCGAGGTGAAAATATTAACATCCATTAAATTCCGATGGTTCTCCTCTGCATGGGGTTTAAACAAGCTAGGGAACTTCTTAGATAATAAAAGATATTGATCACTTGTCATTACACATCATTCCTTTGGCATGATATTGGAGGATTGATCCTCGATGATTAAACAAGGGGCGTTATTATCTACTTGCTCATTTTGTTGAATTCGAAATGCACAGCAACCATCACCATTCTGAAAGCGTTGTTCTCTTTGCACCCTACATCCGAGCAATTGAGTCAGAACAGAAACAGTCACGCTGCACAAGATAGGACGCTTAAGAGCAACATTATGAAAGGGACAATTCCGCTCAATTAGGTAATTATCATTACCCTTTTTGACTACTTCCATA
This sequence comes from Neobacillus drentensis NBRC 102427, assembly GCF_001591445.1. Lineage (GTDB taxonomy): Bacteria > Bacillota > Bacilli > Bacillales > Cytobacillaceae > Neobacillus > Neobacillus drentensis. The sequence goes on from NZ_BCUX01000011.1 coordinate 35,735, forward strand.
TAAGAGTCATCTTTTGCATAAAAATCCTTAAGCACTGTTAATCTTTCGTTGGTACTAAGCCCTTTCAATTTCGGCTTCCATTCACGAACCCTATCTTCTATCATCGCAGTAAGCACATCTTTAAGTGCATTTTCACCTAGATGACTCACCAAGGTATCTAGAACTTCAATCGTTAAGTGATCATAGTTTTTTTCAAAAAGATGTTCCCCGGCAGTGGTTAATTGATATCGAATATGAGGCCGGCCAATCCCATTGTGCTTTTCAGAAATCCTGACGATCCAACCGTCTTTTTCTAAATAGAGGAGATGCTGCCGAACTGCCTCAGCGGAGATATCTAATTTGGAGGCAAGTTCACTCATGGAAGAAGCACCGTTAGTTTTAATCGCACGAACAATTCTTCTTCTAGGTTCTGATAAATGTTCGGCCTGAAAACTCATGATCTCCCCTCCCTGAACTATCATTCTTAAATGTATATTCAGGAAGTTTTCGAATAGTTCAAGTTTTTTATTGAATAAATGGAAAAAATCTTTAAACAAAAAGAATCCCTCTGAAAGGGATGTAGTTAAAATCTATCATTATATTAATCCCAACCCAATAACTGCTTAGCTTCTGATTGGATTTTATCTTCGAAAAGTTTCCGAATGCGACTCGATGAGATGATTTCCCCTGAGGCACACCGTACCGGCTCTAAAATATGAACGGCAAATTCTTCTTTTAATAAGTCAACATTCCCCTTCCGTTTGACACCATATTTAAAGTTATTTCCGACCCATATTCCCAGTGGATTTAATTTTTGGAGTTCATCATGAAATTCCTCTGCTTTGCGCGAAGCATATAGTGTGTCAAATGGTGCTATGACCACATGTTGGACACCCAAACGTCTTAGTCTATTTAACTTCTCAGGCAAGGGAGTTAAAAGTCTCACTTCTTGAAAAAACACCCTTGGCGGGGGATCAAAAGTATAAACAACAAAATGTAGTTGAAGTTTCTCCGCATGACGACGTGCACTGTCAATTAATTTTTGATGACCTTTATGCACACCATCAAATCCGCCGATTGCCACTATTGAAGCTGATAATTGTAACGTGTCATAAGTGTGAATTTTCAATTATCTCACACCCCTCTTTCTCAAGATAACTGAAGCAAACGGTTCGCTTGAAAGTTGACGATAAGCTATTCCAATGAATCGTTCACCTCAGTCTCTTTAAGCAATCACAGACTATCTCTTAATAATTAAGGTAAGAAATTCTATTTAATAGATTAAAACGGTAAGTCCACGCCAGCTTCTTTTAACAATTCCTGATATTCTTTCATCATTTCCTTTCCATTATATCCTTTCTTATTAGCGTCTTCGACCCAGGCATCCCAAGCTACTTTGGACTTGCTTTTGAGTGAATCGATATCTTTATCCGCCAAGGTAGTCACTCCACCTTTTCCTTTTACGATTTCAGTAAACTTCTTCATCGAGGTGCTATTATCCTTAATTTGAGCGTCCAAAACCAGTTGGACCAAGGCAGGACTCAAGTCATCTTTAAACAATGTTTTCAAATTATCTGGAAGTTGATCATAAACAGACTTATTCATAATCGGTACCATTTGAATCGACTTATATGGCAGATCGACTACATATGGGACGACTTCATTAAGAGAAGTATCAATCGCTCTACTTAAGGAAGTAACACTAATATCAATAATTCCTTTTTGAAGAGATTCATAGTGTTCTTCCGCTGTAACAGAAACTGGCACGGCCCCCCATGCTTTTATTGTATCGGCCTCGCTGCTGCCAACCGCCCGCATTTTTTTGTTTTTTAGCGATTCATATTTCTTAATTGGTTTCGTGCTAAATATATAGGAAGGAACTGCCGCTGAAATGCCCATAATCTGAACATCTTTCCCCATGTCCCCAATATATTTTTCTGCAAATTTATTAACAATCTCATTATTTGTTTTAATATCGGCAGATCCTGCAAATGGAAGGTCAGCAATCGTTAAAGGAAACAATTCAGATTGCATAATATACGGGGTCCAAACCAATCCGACCTCATATACACCGCCTTTTACATCATTTAGAATGGTGTCTGTCCCTCCAAGCGCACTGCCATGGTACAAGTTTACTTTCACTTTTCCGTTCGTTTTTTCTTCAACAAGCTTCTTCCATGGCTCAAATACCTCTGTTGCATAAATACCCGTACTTGGTCCATTATTATTAACATTTAGTTCGATTACTTTAGAATTTTTCCCATTGGAATCTGAAGCATTCCCATTTACTTCTTTTCCGCCGCCGCAAGCAGCTAACACTAGTGTGAGCGCCAGCATTAAACTGCCCATTTTAAATAAGTTGTTCGATTTTTTCATACGTAATTGCACCTTCCTTTAATAGGTTTCGTCAAAGTTCTACACAAATTAAATTTCACTTTCTCTATCCGATCATTTGACTAGGAAGCCACAGAGCAATTTCCGGGAACATGTAAAGTAAGACGATGATGACTAACATTGGCAGTAAAAATAGGGTAGCACCCTTATATATTTTGCCAATCTTCAATTCGGGCACCGTACCGTTTAATACCATAATGTTCATTCCATACGGCGGTGAAATGAGAGCCATTTCTACTAAAATACAGAGCACAATACCGAACCACACCAAATCATGCCCTAAAGAACTCATAATTGGGATAACAAACGGCACGGTGATGACGACAGCTGCTAATGAATCCATCACCATACCTAGAAGAATATACATAATGACAATAAGGGTAAACATCGCTAAAGGTGAAATATCCAAACCTAGCAGAAAAGATGAGGCTGCAATTGGCACTTTAGAAATAGCTAACAGATAACTAAACAGAAACCCTGATAGGAGGATTGCATAGATAAATCCAGAATTACGGACCGTTCTCAAAATGGTTTCTTTGAAAATCGACCAAGTAAGCTTCTTTTTGGCAGCAGCTATTAATGTAGAACACATGGCGCCAATCCCAGCCGCTTCTGTTGGGCCAAATAATCCGATAAACATGCCTCCGATGACAATGATAAACAATACAAGAATCCACATAGTACTTTTCAAAGAGAGAATCCGTTCTTTCCAAGAAACCTTTTCCCCTTTTGGAGCCAACTCCGATTTAGATAAAACAGCAATGTAGATCGTAAGGATGAAAAGAAGTGCCAGCAATACCCCTGGAATAATCGCCGCAAGAAGTAGATTTCCGATCGACTCTTCTGTCAGCATGCCATAGACGATCAAGAACGAACTTGGCGGAATTAATATACCCAAGGTTCCACCAGCGACAATCGAACCACCAGCTAAGCTAGTATTATATTTATTGTTCATCATTTCCTTTGCTGCCATCTGTCCAATCGTCGCTGTATTCGCGATACTGGAACCCGATGCCGCCGCAAATACCGCGGAAGCGCCAATCGTCGCCATACTTAATCCGCCCTTAAATCTTCCCAGCCATTTTTGGAAGGTGGCATATAACTCACTACTGATTCCAGTAAAAGTAAGCATTTCACCCATCCACAAGAACATCGGGATTACACTTAATGAATAACTAAAGCTGTGGGTCCAAATGTTTGATTCCACCGAAGTAGCTAATACCGTCCAGTCCCTAAGGTAAAAAATACCGATAACCGCTGGTAACATCATGGAAATGACGATGGGTACACGCAGCATCATGAGAACTAACATAACAACCAGTGCCAATATTCCAACCAATTCAGCTGACATTGCTGCTTTCCTCCCTTCCTGGTTCGATCATGATTGCCTCTTTCTCAATCCCGCTAAAATATTTGATCATCCTGTTAAGCGCTTCCAATCCCCAAACTAAAAAACCTAAGGAGACAACAAATTTTAGAATGTAGATTGGAAACTCCAGCATTAACGTTTCTTCTTTGGTTACTTGAAAATCATGAAGGGCTGAACCCATAAAAATATAGCCAATAATGAAGCAAAGGACAGCAGTTGCAACATTTCCAAATAGATCAATCGTGTTTTGAATCCATTTTGGTAAGTGGTCGACGATGATTCCAATCTTAATATGCTTGTCCCCGGCTTCCGTGGAAGCAAAAGTGAACATAATCAGTCCGATTAGTAGAATCTGTACAACCTCAACAGCGCCAACAATCGGATGCCCCAAAAACTGAAATACGACGCCCACAACAATGGCTAGCATCATAATAACTAGAACAAACGAAGCAATCCATAAAGTGAAACGTGTCAAATTATCAAGTACTTTCGATATAACGACCACTTACTCTCCTCCTGCCATAAAAAAGATGACGAATAACAAACTTTTATGGTAACTGACCCATACAGATAAAATCATGGATGCTCTGCCTGGTGCTGCTCCGACTTGTTGGGTTTACCTCTTAGCAACGAAACTGCTGCCCCAGCGGCGCTTAATAATGCGGCACCCCAGAACACCGTGTCTAATGCGCTCATGAATAATTCTGGAGGAACAGTACTCAACTCTTCAGTATTCGATGGACCACCCATATCCCGTAACCGAAAGGTAAACAAGGAAACGGCAAAAGAAATCCCCGTTACCATTCCGATATTACGGGTCAGCGCGTTCAACCCACCTGCCAAACCAACCTTCGTACTCGGCACCGATCCCATTAGACTAGAATTATTCGGAGGTTGAAACATGCCCTGACCGACACCAAAAATAGCGATATTCCCCGCCACCAGCCAAAGGCTATTTTCTGTTGATAAAAAAGTTAGTGCAACAAATCCAAGGCCAATTAGCACGAGACCGCCTGAGGTTAAAAAATACGAACCAAATCGATCGGACAACCAGCCAGCTAGCGGTGCAGTCACTCCCATCATCAACGGATAAGTGACCATCACATATCCAGTTGTCCCTGGTGACAACAACAGGACATCTTGGAGAAAAAATGGCATTAAGATAATCACGCAATACATGGCCACGACCGAAAGATAGGCCGTCAGAATACTTGTTTGAAACACCTTGATTTGAAACAAGGAAAAATCCAACATCGGGTAGGCTGTTCGTATCTCCCAGAGATAGAATAATCCCAAAACCACGGCAGCCCCTAGGAGGCCCATTATGGTTTGCCAGGATGTCCAGCCTTGATTTTCCGTTGAAGAAATGGTGTAAAGGAGTGTTGTCATTCCGGTCATAAACAGGACCGAGCCAAAATAATCAAAAGGCACTTTAGTTTGATTGGTCCGCTCTTTTGGCATGATCCATAGACCAGCCGCGAATCCAAGTAGACCAATCGGCACATTAACCCAAAAGATCGACGGCCACCTGAAATGTTCAATGAGGAAACCGCCTAATCCAGGTCCGCTTAATACACCCAATGACACAGCGATTCCTGCAATACCCAGTGCTCTGCCGCGTTCCTTGGCTTCAAATGTGACCGCTACAATCGCTTGGGTGTTTGCCATCACTAGTACCCCGCCAAGGGCTTGAATTACCTTTGCCCCAATCAGCATGATAAAGGTAAACGACAGGGCACTCAGACATGAACCAATCGTGAAGATTAGAAAACCAAAATTGTACAGTCGTCCTTTGCCGAATAGATCGGAAAGATTACCGGCGATCGGCAATAGCGCACAGATGGTCAGGAGATAGGCGGACATGACCCATTGTACGACAGTGATGGATACATGGAATTCGGCACTTAGGGTCGGCAGCGCAATACTAGCGATACTGACGTCCAGATTGGTCAAAAACGTTCCAATCGATACGATGGCCAAAATCCACCATCTACGTGGGTGGGCCAATGTCCTCTTCTCCGAACTCATGTGATTCACGGGCGCCGCTTTTTCGTAAGCTTTTTCTGCCATCATTCATCCTCTCTCTCCTCATTCGAAGAGTTACCTAGACAGGGGAGACCTACTCATTTGTTAGGAAATCGGCGAGTAACCGGTTAAATTCATCTGCCTTTTCCCACTGGGCCCAATGCCCGCATTGGGCAAAGATATGCAATCGGGCGTCTGGTAGTTCCCAAATAAGTTTCAGCGCATGATCTAATGAAACAAACCGGTCATCCCTTCCCCAGATTACTAAGGACTTTGCCTGAATTTCTTTAATTCGCGGTGTGATATCCGTAAACAACCCATCCGGTGGAGCTAACTCCCTGCTCTTAATAAAATTTCTGAGATGCTCGCAGTCATTGCTCAGCATACTTTCAAATCTGCTTTGAACAAGTTCTTCAGTAAGTTCACTAGAATCATAGACAAATAGCTTCATTAATTTGTTGAATTTATCAAAACTCGGATTCTCATATTCCTGAAACACATTGAATAGGAGTTTCGTCCCCTCTGTCGGCATAGGATTGAAAAGACTTGGACCCAAGAAGCCCCCAGGACCCATCAAGATCAATTTGTCAAGACGTTCTGGATATTCTAAGGCAAATGCAATCGCACTTTGTCCTCCCAATGAGTTACCAACAACATGGGCCTTCTGTATATCAAGAGCGTCCATTAATTCCACGACTGCCCGAGCATGGACCAGTCTCCGTGGTTCAGCTGTAACAATCGGTCCAGATTTGTGGAAACCTGGACAATCAGGTAAAATGACGCGATATCTCTTTTCCGCAAGTGGACCAATATTTCGAGAATAATTACTCCAGCCTCCAGCGCCTGGCCCGCCTCCGTGCAGCATAATAATTGCTTCTCCTTCTCCTGCTTCGTGGTAATGGAGTTTCAATTCTCCTAGCTGAACGTATTTACTAGTGGATTCTTCAGTGATTACCATTGACATTGATTTGCTCTCCCCTTCTTTTACATAATTAGATTTTATTTATATTTAAAAATAAGAACTCTAGCGTCAGTTTTATTTACCTTATTGAGATTCGGGTGTGTAACCATCCAAATTAAATAGTCTTGGAGGTATTCCTTCACCCAATAGGTATCCACCCAGAGTTCCAGCGGTATCGTCGGAATTTTGTGTCCCATGACAAGCAGCTGCCAAAGTATCTCGTAAGATTCGTTGGATCGGGCTTGAAGAGTAAACCCCACGAGCCCCCAGAGCTCTTTGAAGTAATTGAACGGCGTCAACACATTCCTGACCCACACTTGCTGTATCGAGAACAAAGTGGACATATTCACCTTCTGGAACCCTTTCGCCGCGATTGACATAAGCAGTTGCCTCTCTGACTGCTTGCAGCAATCTAGCTCTTGCCGACCGCACATTTAGAACTGCATTACCTAGACGATCTTTGACGTATGGGCTTTGTGAAGCCTTGTTCCCTCCAGTATTCGTTTTACGAATGGTTGTACGGGTTTTCATGTGTTCCATAAAATGATCAATTGCTCCTTGCGCAAACCCAATCACACCCGATGAAATACAAGCGAAGAATACAAAGGTTTGATGAAGTTGGTACAAGTTAGGACGATCTGACCATGGCTGGTCAATAATACTATGTGAACGATGATCAGGGACAAAGACATTATCAATAACAACACTCTTACTCCCCGTTCCCTTCAAACCAAATACGTACCAGTTGTCAAGAATCGTATATTCGCTTTTTGGTATTAGGAAAGCCCGATGATCTGGCTTGGACTCGTCTTCACTGACCACATATGCCCCAACAATCGTCCACTGGGTATGATCACAACCGCTAGACGTTGGCCATTGACCGCTTAGAATCCAGCCGCCATCTACCTTTGTTGCTTTTCCGACCGGAGCATAGGCAGACCCAATCAACGCATTACTATTTTGATTCCATATATCCTCTGCTGCTTCCGGAAGGAGCCCCATTTCCCAATTGTGAACCCCAAGAACGGCCAGGTTCCACGCAGAGCTAGGACAGCCCCGCCCAATCTCCATTAGCACTCGACAAAACACAGCAAGGTCCATCTCGTATCCACCCCAGCGTGCAGGCTGAGTAATTTTAAAGAAACCCGCTTTCCGAAACTTTTCAATCGTATCCACTGAAACTTTGCGGGCATTCTCCGTTTCCTCAGCTCTTTCCTTTAACCAAGGAATCATATCGTGGGCACGCTGTACTAATTCTTCAGCGGTTACCGATGTCTTTTCTTTCTGAATCGTCATAGTTTCTTTCCTCCCTTTCATCTAAAAACCTCAAATTCGGTTTCGCCCAAAATATTTATTCTGAAACTTTTGCTAGAGTTTTTTGAGCTATTGGTTTATGCCCCCATGCGCTAGATTCATAGTGGACCTTCACTTTCCATTCCTCTTCCTCTTCGATCACGATTCCGCCCCATCCATATTCGATCTCAAAGCCTGACGGAGACTTGATGTAGAAAGTAAGTGCCTTGTCGTTAGGGTGCTGACCTAGTCCCTTAGCAACATACCCGGCTTTTAAGCAACGGTCGTAAGCCAATCCAACGTCCATCATGTCTTCTACCTGAAACATCGTGTGGCGGATCCGTTTTGGATGTGGTGCTTCCATTGTGGCAATGGTATGGTGACGACCAGTAACAGTATGGAAAAAAGCACCATCTACAAAAACACCAGGCTTTACTTCAATTCGAACAATATCAGAAATGCGCATCCCTAATACATCGCGATAGAACGTCACACTCTCTTGATAATCCTTCGCAATTGGTACCAAATGACCGATCCCGAGTGGACCGGTCACAAATCCAGTCCCGACCAAAACTTTAGAATGAAAAGGTTTTGAAGCACGTGCCAAGGCTGGTCCGCAATAAAATTCATGCTTGAAATTACCGCTTGGATCGTCACAAACATATACCTTCTCTACACGTCTTCGCATCTCCAATTCTTTCCCGCCGTTATTTATCTCGATACCAGCTGCATCAACCTTTTGGACAAACTGTTCTAACGCTTGTTCATTTTCAAACTCCCACCCAGCTACCAACAAGTCATCATCATTGCTCTTCTCAAGGATAATCCGTTGCTCGTACTGATCCATCCGAAGAGTCAACAGGTTTTCTTCTCGCCTGCCCACCTGTAAGCCCAGAATATCGACAGCAAATTTTTCCCAATCGTCCAAATCACTGACACCAAAAACTGAATATCCCAGACAGGTAATTTCCGCCATTGTCAAATCCCCCTTTTTAAAAATGAATCGTAACCGCTTACAAAAGTGATAAATTTGATTTGTATTTCATGCTGCACTCTGTGCAAAACTACTTACCCCTAATCGAATAAGAAAGTAATTGATTAATAGGGCTGACAATTCCCCCTTATGAAAACAAATCTAAATCACCAGGTCACTTAGAACGTGTGAATATTCTAAATATTCTTATTTACAAGGAAATTGTCTTTGTCTTTTATGACAGCTGTGATAAAATATTTTTAAAATCAAAGACATAACCCGCGAACAAGTTTTTATTTCTATATTGGTTTGACACCTGATTGAAATAAAAACTTAAAATGAGTTCTTCCTTGTCTACAGGTGAGATGTTTTCTCAAAATACTGAATCATTCAAAAAATATGACAACTCGGTGGTATGTGTTTATCCTAACAAGGATATAGAACACTTGTAAAATGGAGTTGATTGTAACATTAACAACATTAAAATGATTATTTCATCGGAGTCAGATCGTACTTTAAGAGAATCGAGAGGAATATTTTAGGAGGTAGTAGATACATTTAAGGAAGATATATTTTTAATCGGAGTAGATAGGTACATAAAAAAATTATCATTTTTATTATTCGATAATGCTGAGGTGAGGTATTCAATGTCCTATAAAATAAACAAGATCCTAGAAGAAGCATGTATTGAATTTGAACGAATGGTTAATAAGGTGAGCAAAAATCGAAGTCGAAAGATTGTAACTACCCAAGATGTTGTGATGAAATATGCCGATAAACTGAAATATGAAAAAAATAACCATTTACTACTAGTTGAGGATCAAATAAAAGATGACCTGCAAACTGCTGAAGAAGGAACGAATGAACGGAAGATTATCCAGCTCCAAAAACGAATTATTGAAGAAGCGCTACGGCTCCGTAAGGAAAGTAAGAATAGCTTAACACATCCAATTGAACGTAATTACGTCGAAGCACCTATTTTTTCAGCGTCTGTTCCGAAGCAGCACACCCTATTAAAATTAAAAAACCACGAAGGCAAAATTACCGAAAATAGATCAGGTTATCGCAAAATTGAATATACCTCAGAAACCGGGGACTATCTTACCCCGTTCGATTTCAAAACATTTGCCGGTTTGCAAAAACTTTGGGAAATCAAGGGGAGGAATAAAAACTTTGGATTTACTTATCCCGAATTATGTCGAGTGATCAATGCAAATGTCGATGGAGGGACCTATGAGATCCTACGGGCTAGTATTATAAAACTATCACGTACGACAATTAGGATTGAGGACTATGAAGATAAAGAAATGAGCGAGCGAATCAACACACATACTCATTACTTGATTCATATTAATCAAGTGCCAAATCAACAAAATAAATTGTTGATCATTCGATTAAATGATCACTTGCATCATGGTCTAGAATCTGGAAACATTATCCATATCAATCTTTTAACCTTCCAAGATTTCAAAACTAATATATCTGCAATGTTATACCCCCTACTCACCAGTTTAATTAAAAATCGAAGAAGGCTTGATTTGGATAAATTAATTAACAATTTGGTTTTGAACCACATGGACCGAAGAAAGGCTTTAAAATTATTAAGAGAGGCTTTTGATGAGTTTTTAGAAAATCAAATGATATCAAGAGCAGAATTTATCCGCGAAGGCAGATCGTTTAGGTATGTGGAAATCGAATATCCTGATCAACTTTTAACAAATTTTAATGACCAAGGTGTATTTGAAAGTTTTTCCTTCCTAGATACTTCCTGGCTCTAGAAAATTATGTTTAAAAAATAAAAAAGCGAAGGGAATCTCCCCTTCGCTTAACCAATTTCTTACTAAATCATTTGAGGTAGTTTCTTTAACAGAATGATATTTTCAAATATTATTTTCAGGCAATGGGTGTTTCTTCTGAAAGGAAACGATAGCGTCCACAATAGAAAATAAGTGGTTCAGAATCTTCATTTAGTTGAAGATCCGTTACTTTCCCAATAAAAAAGGTATGATCCCCCTCCACATGTTCAGCTGAAACTTCACACGAGACTTGTACGATAGCCCCTGGCACCACTGGTTGACCACCAAGTCGATCAAAGGCAACCCCATCATGTTCCTTTAACTGACCTGCGAAAATCATTGAAACTGTTTGTTGGTCGGAAGCAAGGATATTCACTGTGAATTTTTGACTTTCCTTTATTTTATTTAAAATTTTTGCATTCTCTCCAATTGAAACCACCACCAGCTTCGGTGATAGAGAAACGGACATAAAAGCATTTGCTGTCATGCCATGCGGTTCACCCTCTACTTCTGTGACAATTACGGTTACACCCGTAGCAAATTTCCCCATCGCATTACGGAATTGACGATCATCCATCAAAAAAACCCCTTTCATTGTTCAACATCATTTGTCTAAAAATATAGTAACTATTTCCGTTGATGAATGTCAATAATATTCTGAATTTTTTAATCGTGCACTAGAAAACTATTGTTTTATTTTGATGGACGATAATACGGTCTTCAATATGCCATTTAACCGCTCGAGCCAAGACACTTCTTTCAATTCTACGACCAATTTTTTTAAGACTATCGACATTATCATGATGATCAACTCGACTGATGTCCTGTTCAATTATTGGCCCTTCATCTAGGTCATTAGTTACATAATGAGAGGTTGCACCGATCAATTTCACGCCGCGATCAAATGCTCGTTCATAAGGTCTTGCACCTACAAAGGCCGGTAAGAATGAATGGTGAATATTAATAATCTTATTTGGGTTTTCTTCGACAAATTTCGGAGATAGGATTTGCATATAACGAGCCAAAACGACGAAATCTATCTCGTACTCTTTTAATAGTTTAAGTTGTGTAGTTTCGGCTTGTCCACGAATATCTTTATTAGCAGGAACGTAATAAAATGGGATGTTCAAACCTTCGACAACCTCTTTCGCCGTTTCATGATTACTGATCACAAGGGCGATGTTTGTCATTAAATCTCCACTTTGCCATTCCCATAATAGTTCTAGTAAACAATGAAGCTCTTTTGATACAAAGATTGCCGCCTTTTTCACATGATAGACATGAGTAAAGTTCCATTCCATCGAAAACTGTTCAACGATTTCCGCGAACTGGTTTTCCATCTCTTTTGCTTTTTCCTTTAAGTTAGGGCATTCAAATTCAATTCGGATAAAAAAGGTACCGCCTTCGGGATTGGTCGAATATTGACTTGATTCAATAATATTTGCATTATAGGAAAATAAAAATTGGGAAATTGCAGCAACAATTCCTGGTTGATCGGGGCAACTAACTAATAGGCATCCCCTGTTTTTATTTTTTTCTTTGAATAATTCAATTTGATTTTTTATATATGCATTCATGTTTACAAAACCTCTCTGCCTTTGTTGAACACATTATACATTAGATAGACTTATTAGTTAATTGTTTTTTTGAAAATTTCTAATTGGAGGAACATTCGGGATACTGTTTCATGATCATAAAAATAAATAGCAACTTCTTAATTCTATTGGCTACTTTTCCTTCAACTTTTTCACGATTTCTAATACTCAACCATAAAAAACCTGAGTCTACATATCTAGAAGACTCAGGCAGCTATTTTAGAAAAATATTAAGGACGTACTCCTTTAAATGTAAATTTATGTTTGTGATTGTCCCAAGTATAAACAGCGGTAACAGGATCCCATCCTCCATTTTGGCGGTACTTTTTCCATTCCTGATAAATTTTATTCTTGGAGATACGAATATCTACATCTCCTGTAACATTTAAGATTCGAATAAGTTTCCCTTTTTGCATTCTGTAAACAACAGCTCGTTCACTGCCTGGCAACCAAGAATTTAGGGTTATGATCTGATACTCGCCTTTTGCTGGATTAAATACTCTTAATTTCGGTGTATCAGCATCCTCATAAATTAATCCGTTTGCAACATATATAACCTTTTTTCCTTTTACCAAATACATTCTACCTTGTTTAGTTAAGATGACCGTCTCGGCTTTATGGTCCTTGTCCAAATCTACAGTGACTTGTGTTCGAATCGTCTGTTTAGGGTACTTGGATTTAAAGATGGATGTACTTGAGGCAGCCAATGATGAAATTGGATGGCTAAGCGTTAACAACAATACCAGGGATAAAGTAAAAATAATACCAGTCTGCTTTTTAGGCATTTTTTCTCCTCCTTATCATATTCACTTCTATTATAGAAAAAGGAAAATATTACATCAACCAATATTTTTTTGCCATAATATATTTGCTGACAACGAGCCGATTTCCGTTGTAGAGACAGCTCCAACTTTATTTGCAAAATTGAGGTACTCCTCTAATTGAAATAGCTTAAACGGCAGACCTTTTTCATGAAAAGAATACAAAAGGGCTGACATGAAGGCATCACCTGCACCGGTTGTATCGATGGCCTTTACACTAGGTGCAGGAACAAATACTTTGTTCTCATTAAAAATTGCGTAAGCGCCCTTGCTTCCCATCGTAATAAAGAGATAAGGAATCTTCATTTTAGACAATTGATCTATTCCAGCCTCCAGTGAATCTGTTTCCGTTAAAAAATGAAGTTCATCTTCAGCGAGTTTCACGATATTTGCATATTTAAGAAAGGCAGAAACTGTTTGGCGACAATGTTCTTCACTTCCCCAACGCTTTAAACGAAGATTTGCGTCAAAGGCAATGATATTTCCAGCTTCCTTGGCAAACGTCAGCGCAGATTCAGTTGTCTTTTTTGCTTTTTCTTGAAAAAGAGTTCCTGAACCAAAATAAAAAATCTTTGCCCTCTCAAAAACTTCCCTTCTCAATTCATCTTCAGTTAACACTTCATCTGGAGTCGGGTTCACATATGAATGAAAATACCGCTCACCATTTTCGCTAATATGAACATATACACCACAAATTTTCTTACTCGATGTGTTAACTGTAAATGACGTATCAACACCTTCTTTCGTGAATTCTTGTTCTACAAATTGACTAATTACATCGGACCCTAGTTTGCATAAATAATAAACAGGAATTCCAAGTCTCCTTGAACCAACTGCTACGTTAACGGTAGCTCCGCCCAACAACTGCATATATTTGGTATTGGATTGGTCTATTGAAATAAAGTCTACAAATGCTTCTCCTAGTGAAATGACTCCATTTTGATCCAAGATGGTCCTCCTTCATTGATGTATCTATGATGATTATATGAAAAAACCTCCTCAATGAAAATGTTGAGGAGGAAAATGACAATTATCCTTTGATTGTTGCGTTCCGCAGTTCGATCCGACGAATTTTTCCTGAATCTGTTTTAGGTAGTGCCTCGATATATTCAATCACCCGCGGATACTTATAAGGCGCTGTTAAATTTTTAACAAATCCCTGCAATTCCTTGGTTAACTCCGCTGTACCGAGAGTTCCTTCCTGCAACACAACAAATGCTTTGACAACGTTTCCTCTGATTGGATCCGGCAAAGCGACGACCGCACATTCTTTCACAGCCATATGTTTCATTAAGGCATCCTCCACTTCAAAAGGTCCAATCGTATACCCGGAGCTGATAATCACATCGTCTTTTCGACCCTGGAACCAATAATAATTATCCTCGTCCTTCATCGCACGGTCACCCGATAAAAAGTACTGACCTTGATAGGAAGAAGCAGTGGTCACGGGATTTTTATAATACTGTTTAAATAAGGCAGGAAAATCACCTCTAATCGCAATCGTCCCGACTTCATTTATAGGAGCAGGTTGACCATTTTCATCAACGATTTCAATAAATTCTTGTAAAAGCGGCTGCCCCATTGATCCCAATTTGTTCTCATTGGTATTTAAGTTTGCAATCAATAACGTACTTTCTGTTTGACCATATCCATCGCGAATCAGGATATTAAATTGATTTTTAAAAACATCAATAACTTCACGATTAAGCGCCTCACCTGCCGAAACCGCAGTATGTAAATCGATGAGATTAAAGCTTGATAGATCATTTAATTTAGCCATCATTCGATATTCGGTCGGTGTGCAGCATAATACATTTATTTTGTTATCTTGAAGAATCCTTAGATATTTGTGCGGATTGAATCTGCCATGATAGATAAACCCGGTTGCACCTGAACCCAATATCGATAAAAATGGACTCCACACCCATTTTTGCCAACCTGGGGAAGCCGTTGCCCATACCAGATCCTCTTCACTAATATTCAACCATTTTGAGGCAGCGATTCTTAAATGAGCATAGCCCCATCCATGACTATGGACAACTCCCTTTGGTTGCCCGGTTGTTCCGGATGTGTATGCTAAAAAGGCATAATCCTCACTCAGCGTATCCACATCGCTAAAGGTTCCAGATTCATTTTCCACTAACGCTTCTAGCGAAATCCAATTGGGTACCTCTTGACCAAAGGCGATTTTAAATTGTAAAAATGGTGTTTCCTCACTTATATTTTCGAATTCACTAATTAATTCAGAATAAGAAATGACAGCTTTCGCCTCTGAATGATTCAAGCGATAAACTATATCCTTTGCCCGTAAAAGTTCTGAAGTTGGGCTTATCACTAATCCTGCTTTTAAACAAGCTAAATAGATGATATAAGACTCAATGAGACGAGTGGTCATGACGACAACCCGATCACCTTTCTCTAATCCTAATTTCGTTAACCCATTGGCAAGTTTATTTGCCTTCGTGATTAACTGAGCATAAGAGATTGTTCTCGTTTCCCCGAGCTCATTTTCCCATCGCAAAGCGATTTTATTGGAGTCATGCTTGGATATTTCACTTGCTAAATTAAAGTGCTCTGGTGCGATCAATGATTTCAAATCCACAATTGTCAATCTCCATTCTTAGTAGTTTTAATTTGAGTTCCCCGGATAACTATGTGTATTGGTTAGTACCTGGTTATAATATAAGATACTAAATAATATTCACTCTTACAATAATAACACTTTAAAAATCTATGTAAATTATTTAGTCTTTGGAAATATATCTAATACTAAGCCTTATTATTTCCTACAGGTCCTACCAAATACAAAAGCCAACTATAAAAAATAGTTGGCCTCGCTAGGTTTATTCAAATAACGGACTTACGGCTTTTTCATTATGAATCCGGTCGATTGCCTCAACTAACAATGGGGCAACTGAGATCGTCTTTATTTTACTGATTACTTTCTCACTTGGTAATTCAATCGTATTTGTTACCACTAATTCTTTAATCGGAGAGGCTTCAATTTTCTCAATTGCTTTGTCTGTAAAAACAGGATGTGTACACCCTGCAAAGATGGCTTTTGCCCCGCTCTCTGCCAGTGTCTTCGCTGCTAATACAATGGTTTCCCCTGTATCAATTAAATCGTCAATAATAATCGCATTTTTTCCTTCTACATTACCAACTACACTTGTGGTTTCGAAAGCGTTTTCTTCAAATCTTCTTTTATCGATTAGCGCAATCGGAGCATGTAATAGATTAGCCATTTTCCTTGCTCTGCCAATACTGCCATTATGTGGCGCAACAATAACAATATCTTCTAATTCTTTTTCTTGAAAATACTGTCCAAGGATTGGAACACCATTTAAATGTTCAACAGGTATATCAAAAAATCCTTGAATTTGTGAAGTATGGAGGTCCATTGTAAGGATACGATCTGCTCCCGTAGTTTCTAAAAGGTTTGCGACTAATTTTGCTGTAATCGGCTCTCGTGAACGGGCTTTTCTGTCTTGTCGTCCATATCCATAGTATGGAATGACAACGTTGATGATTCCGGCAGAAGCTCTTTTTAAGGCATCAATCATGATGAGTAGCTCTAAAATATTATCATTGACCGGGTAGGAAGTGGATTGAACTATATATATTTCACTGCCGCGAACACTTTCTTCGATATGGATTTGAATCTCGCCATCACTAAAATGAGATACAGAACATTTGCCTAGCTCACAGCCCAAAAGTTCTGCCATCTCAGTTGCTAGCTTTTGATTTGAATTCAATGAAAAAAGTTTAAACCGCTTGTTTTGTTGATATGTCACCTTAGATCCTCCACACTATTTCAATTTCTAAATAATTTGTCCTCACTTATTTTACTATAATCTTCTTCACAATGGTAGGCATTCGAAAGATTGAAAATTTATTCATGCTTTATATGCTCTGATTTAATTCCTTTAATAGAAAAAATTAATTTTTGAAGGAGTATTTTACCTCTAATTTAGAAGATCATTCTTTCTATTTGCAACTTAGCGGAAAGAGAGTGGATAAACGCCTTTTTTGAGCCCTATTTTTATGATTTCTTAAACAAGTTCAACTGCACCGCATACATTATTATTGAACAAGCTTAGAAAGAAAAGGAGGTGAGTTTCTGTGAGTCCTAACCATTCTTCCTGCGGCATTTTTGGAATTTTTCTTGGATTTTTAACAGGTGCAATTTGGTTATTGTTTGTCTTATTTCACTGGGTGACACTATTGCTTGGAGTAATTGGCCTAAGTGGTTTATTTGTTACTGTTTTAAACTTCCTAATTGCTTTAATCGGCTTCCTTGCATTCCTAATTTTTGGTTTATTCCTATTCAAGAAAGCATGGCATCACTGTAAATGAAATAGCAGTGAGGATTAAAACAACTTGGAATTATTAATTTTCTGCAAGAAAACAAAACTTTAAGACAGCCTCTAATTAGAAGCTGTCTTTTTTAATATTTTTAATTTTTATCCATGTATGGCCATTTCATTAACAGCAAGTGCTGCTTCACCAATTGCTTCAGCCAGTGACGGGTGGGGATGGATGGTATGAGCAATATCCATCGCGGTTGCATTTAATACACGGGCAAGTCCTACTTCTGTAATCATATCTGTTACATGTGGACCAACCATATGGGCTCCTAACAGCTTATTCGTTCCTTCTTCAACCACAAGTTTGACAAAACCATCTGATTCACCAAAAACCAAAGCCTTTCCAATCGCCCGGAATGAAAACTTACCAGTCTTCAATTGATATCCTTTCGACTTTGCTTCTTCTTCTGTAAGTCCAACACTTGCTACTTCTGGGCTGCTATATACACATTTGGAAACCAAAGTAGAATCAAGTGATGCAGGGCTTTTTCCGGCCATTTGTTCAATCGCGATAATTCCTTCGTGTGAGGCAACATGGGCAAGCTGCAGGCCGCCAATCACATCACCAATGGCGTAAATATTCGGTTCATTCGTTTGATAAAACTCATTTGTTTTAATAAAACCACGGTCCAGCTCAATGGCCATCTTTTCAAGACCTATACCTTCTGTATTTGGTAATCGCCCAACGGATACCAAAAGTTTATCTGCAGAAAATGGCGTTTCTTTTCCTTTATGCTCCGCCTTAATCGAAACACCCTCACCTTTTTCAAGCGTTTCCGGAAGCACCTTTGCACTAGTGACGATCTTTACACCCTTTTTCTTCATTAAACGCTGGATTTCCTTGGAAACATCTAGATCTTCTGTTGGTAAAATACGATCAGCATATTCAAGCACGGTTACTTGTAATCCGAAGTCCACGAGCATTGATGCCCATTCGATTCCAATTACTCCGCCGCCAACAATGATTATCGAATTAGGAAGCTTCTCCATTTTAAGCGCTTCGTCCGATGTCATCACATACTTGTCATCTACTTCCAGGCCAGGCAGTGTTCTTGGACGAGAGCCTGTTGCAATGATAATATTCCGCGGGCTTAAAATGACTTCCTCTTCACGATTGTTCAATTCTACTAATACATCTTTTGACTGCAAGATACTGCCTTTCCCGTCATAAACATCTATCTTTCCTTTTTTCATTAAATGTTGGACACCTTTAAAGAGGCGATCGGTAATTTCTTCTTTCCGTGCTTGTACTTTTGAGAAATCAAGTCCAACTTCTGGGGCAACGACACCATACTTATCCGCATGTTTTGTTTGAGCGTATACTTCTGCGCTTCTTAATAAAGCCTTACTTGGGATACAACCTGCATGAAGGCATGTTCCACCGATTTTTCCTTTTTCGATAACCGCCGCTTTTAAGCCTAATTGTGAAGCGCGTATGGCAGCAACATACCCGCCTGTTCCACCGCCGATAATAACCACATCATATTCTTTTGTCATCTTCGTGTCTCCTTTAAAATTCTAGAAAATGTATAGGAAAACTTGGAATAATATGAATAAAATATCTCGATGATTCTTTAATTTTTCAATATTATACTAATCTATTTCAATTGCACAGGCACTAGAGGCAAAGCTTTCTCCCACTAGAAAACCGTGTTCGTCACTATAATCGATTTGTGTTTCTACATTTAAATAGCGTTTTGTAAAACGATCGAACCGAATCTGAATCCCATCCATCTCAATGGTTAAATCGTTTCGTCGTGGTTCATCAAAAACAATTGAAAACTTAACAGTCATCCCGCATCCGCCGGCGACATCGGCGTCAATCCGAGGAGTTTGCGCTCTATTGACCACCATTTCCTTCAGCTTATACCTTGCTGCTTCTGTCATTTTTATCAACATTGGACCGCCCTCCCCTAATATCGCCATTTATTATTGATTACGCATTCGCTTTTGCTGCATGTACCTGTTCGTCCGCATGATAAGAAGAGCGAACAAGCGGACCGGCTTCACAGTGACTAAAGCCTTTTGACATGGCAATCATCTTTAGTTCTTCAAATTCTTGTAAACTCCAATACTTTTGGACTTTTAAATGATGTTTGGTTGGCTGCAAATATTGACCGATTGTTAAAATATCTACATTGTTTGCACGAAGATCGTCCATCGTTTCAATAATTTCTTCTTTTGTTTCACCTAAACCAACCATAATGCTAGACTTTGTAGGAATAGCAGCATTCAAATCTTTTGCTCGTCTCAAAAACTCAAGGGACCGTTCATACGTTGCCCGGGCACGAATTCTTGGTGATAATCGTTTCACTGTCTCAATATTATGATTTAAAATATCAGGCTTCGCATCTAGTAATGTATTTAGGTTGTCATATTCCCCGTTCATATCGGAGGGAAGGACTTCAATGCTGCATAATGGATTGCGGCGTCTTACTGCCTGTATGGTTTCTGCAAACACTCCTGCTCCACCATCTTTTAAATCATCACGAGCAACCGCGGTAATTACAACATGCTTTAGGCCCATTTGCTCCACGGATACAGCCACACGTTCTGGCTCTTCCCAATCAAGCTCCGTCGGAAGTCCTGTTTGTACTGCACAGAATCGGCAGGCACGCGTGCACACACTTCCTAAAATCATAAAGGTTGCCGTTTTACGTTCAGCCCAGCATTCATGAATGTTTGGGCATTTCGCTTCTTCACAGACTGTATGTAGTTTTTTTTCACGCATCATTTTTTTTATGTTAGTATATTGTTCGTTCGTATTTAATTTAATTTTTAGCCATTCTGGTTTGCGGACATAATCAGTAGACATCTGTTTCACTCCTATGAACAGTCATGAAGTTTTTAATTTATTAATATTAAACCACCAAGAATGACATCGTAAGAAAATTCCTTTTCTCTGAATCTTCATTCCCGGTGGTTCATGGTTAAACATTCATTTAAGACATTACAGGTTCTCTTTTTACCGCTTCTTCTTTTGTATAACGCAAAATTGGTTGTCTAGCTGCCTGTACTTCATCCAATCGGCCAATGACCGTCGTATGAGGTGCGTCTAATACTACACCTGGATTTTCTTCGACTTCTTTTGCAATTTGAATCATGACATCTGCAAAAGCATCTAAAGTTTCTTTTGACTCTGTTTCTGTCGGTTCAATCATCAAACATTCCTCTACATTGAGCGGGAAGTAGATGGTAGGTGGATGGTAGCCAAAATCAAGCAGACGTTTGGCCATATCAAGTGTTCTTACACCAAGCTTTTTCTGTCTGGATCCTGATAACACAAATTCATGCTTACAAATTTGCGAATATGGTGCCTCAAAATACGGCTCGAGTTTTTTGCGCAGATAATTCGCATGAAGTACCGCACCTTCAGACACTTGACGTAACCCTTCAGGTCCCATTGTACGAATATAAGTGTACGCACGTAATAGAATACCGAAGTTTCCATAATAGCCCTTCACTCGACCGATAGATAGCGGTTGGTTAGAATCTAGCACATATACGTCATTTACTTTCTCCACACGCGGTACAGGTAAAAACGGAATCAGTTTCTCTTTTACACCGACTGGACCTGCACCTGGGCCGCCGCCACCATGAGGTGTAGTAAATGTTTTATGAAGATTTAAGTGCACGATGTCAAAGCCCATTTGCCCTGGAGTTGATTTTCCTAAGATGGCATTAGCATTCGCTCCATCATAGTACAATAAGCCGCCAGCTTCATGAACAACTTCAGCGATTTCTACGATTTCTTTTTCAAACAAGCCGAGAGTATTTGGATTGGTTAACATCAGTGCGGCTGTTTGATCATTTACATGCTTCTTTAGTTCTTCAATGTCGACTAATCCATGCTCATTGGATGGAATTGTTATCGTTTCAAAACCGGCAACTGATGCACTCGCAGGATTTGTTCCGTGTGCAGAGTCTGGTACAAGAACCTTTGTTCTCACTTCTCCTTTTTGCTTATGGTAGGCTTTGACCATCATTAACCCAGTCCATTCACCCTGTGCTCCTGCTGAAGGCTGTAAAGTTACTGCATCCATTCCTGTGATGACAGCTAACTCTTCCTGCAATTCATATAAAACTTCTAGTGCCCCTTGGACCGTTTCAGTTGGCTGGTATGGATGAATACGACTAAACCCTTCCAAACGCGCTACATCTTCATTTATTTTCGGATTGTACTTCATCGTACAAGAACCAAGTGGATAGAAGCCATTATCGATTCCATGGTTTTTATTCGAAAGCGCTGTGTAATGGCGAACAAGCTGCAACTCTGATACTTCCGGGAGTTCTGCCGGCAGGTCCCGAATCAAATGCTTGGGAAGTTTATCATTAATATTAACCTGATCAACATCACTTTCTGGAAGGCTTGAACCAACACGTCCTTGACGACTGATTTCAAAAATTAGATCATTATATTCAACCATGTACAGCTGCCTCCAATACTTCGATAAATTGGTCAATCTCTTCTTTTGTCCGCTGCTCTGTTACGGCTAGTAGCATTTGATTTTCTAGGTCGTAATCCGTTCCTAAATCAAACCCACCGATGATACCAGCCTCAAGAAGTTTTGTATTGACTTCCTTTACCGGACGAGGAAGTTTGACAACAAATTCATTAAAGAATGGGGCTTTATTGATAATAGGAAAGCCTTTTTTATCGAGAGACTTTGCCATGTAATCGGCTTTTTCAATGTTTAGTTGGGCCATTTGACGAATTCCTTGTTTTCCAAGTGCACTCATACATACCGCAGAAGCAAGCGCATTTAGTGCTTGGTTTGAACAAATATTGGATGATGCTTTATCACGGCGAATATGTTGTTCACGAGCTTGCAGGGTTAATACAAATCCACGCTGTCCTTTTTCATCTGTTGTTTGCCCAACAATTCGTCCTGGGATTTTTCGCATGAATTTCTTACTTACGGCAAAATAACCGCAGTGTGGTCCGCCAAAGGACATAGGGATTCCTAATGGCTGCATATCTCCGACCACAATGTCTGCACCAAGTTTACCTGGAGCCTGCAAGAGTGCCAGTGCCAATGGATTGGCGCTTACAATTAACATCGCCCCTTTTGTATCCGCGATATGCTTGATTTCTGCCAAATCCTCAATAGATCCGAAAAAGTTAGGGTATTGAACAATAACCGCAGCCGTATTTTTGTCTATTTGTCCTTGCAGCTTCACCAAGCTTGTCTCATCATCCGTAAGATTGACGTCTTCAACTATATATCCTTGGCCTTCTGCTACCGTATTTAAGATCGCACGGGATTCAGGATGAACTGCCTTTGACACAAGTACTTTCGAACGACGTGTTGATGCAACCGCAAGCGATGCCGCTTCTGCTAGAGATGTAAAGCCATCGTACATTGAAGAGTTGGCCACATCCATTCCTGTCAGCTCACAAACCATAGTTTGAAATTCAAAAATCGCCTGTAATTCACCTTGGCTGATTTCCGGCTGGTAGGGTGTATAGGCCGTGTAAAATTCCGATCGTGAAATCATATGATCGACCACGCTTGGGATGTAGTGATCATAGGTTCCCGCCCCAAGAAAGGTTGGGTAATGGTTTGCATTTTTATTTTTAGAAGCAAGCTGATTCATTTTTTTCAAAAGAAGTGGTTCAGAAACCGCCTTTGGGATATTTAAGTCCCCTTTTAATTGAATCTCAGCCGGAATATCTTCAAATAACTCGTCTATCGAAGAAATATTTAAAAAAGCGAGCATTTCCTCTTGATCTTGTTTCGTATCAGGGAGGTAACGATATGTAGAAGTCATTTTATTCCTCTCCTTCATTTATATATGCTTGGTACACATCCTCATTTAAAAGTGCTTCCAATTCTTCCGGATTGGACATTTCCACTTCGATTAACCAACCTGCTTCAAAAGGATGTTCGTTAATCGTCTCAGGAGCATCTGCTAACTCCTCATTTACAGTAACAACCGTCCCTGTTACTGGAGAGTAAAGTTCAGATACCGCTTTAACCGATTCGATCGTTCCCATTGATTCATTCGCTGTTACTTCATCATCCACTTCCGGAGTTTCAACGAAAACGATATCTCCTAATTGCTTTTGTGCAAAATCAGAAATTCCAATTCGTACACGGTTTCCGTCTAACTGTAATACCCATTCGTGTTCTTTGCTATATAGTAAATTTGCGGTTGCTTTTGTCATTATTTCTCTTCCTTTCAAATGTAAATTAATGTTGGATATTCAGGTTTCTATCACTCTATTAACTCTTTTTATAGAAAGGTGCTTTAACTACGACTGCATCAATCGGCTTATTACGGATAACCACTTTTAATGGTGTCCCCACTTCTGCATGTTCTGCTGATAGGAGTGCAAGGCCGATGCTTTTCTTTAAAGATGGTGATTGAGTTCCAGATGTAACCACACCAATTTCCTCTCCACCTTCGGAAACCACTTGATAGCCGTGGCGCGGAATCCCCCGGCCGGTTACCTCAATTCCTACTAATTTTCGCTTTAACCCCGCTTCTTTTTGGGCTGAAAGTGCGGATTTACCAATAAAATCACTCTCTTTTTTGATTTTTACGGCAAAGCCGATTCCAGCTTCAAGGGGACTAATATCACTTAATAGTTCTTGACCATAGAGTGCAAGACGTGCTTCTAAGCGGAGCGTGTCACGTGCACCGAGGCCACATGGTTTTAAGCCCTCTTCACTTCCTGCTTCTAAAAGCTTTATCCAAAGTGCTTCGACTTGTTTGGCATCTAAATAAAGCTCAAAGCCGTCTTCTCCGGTATACCCTGTCCGAGATACGAGCACATCTGTAATCCCGTCTAAGTTGACATGTTGTGCAAATTTAAAGGATCCAATTTTTGAAAGATCTGTATCCGTTAACTTTTGTAAAATACCTTCAGCCCTTGGACCTTGAATGGCAAGCTGAGCAACTGTGTTCGAAATATTTTGGAGCGTCATATCTCCTTTAACATGCTGCTTCATCCAGTCAAAATCTTTCTCTATGTTTGCGGCATTAATGACAAGTAAATATTTTTCATCCGCTAATTTGTATACTAATAAATCATCGACTGTTCCGCCGTCCGGATAGCACATCGCTGTATACTGTGCTTGATCGATACTGAGCTTGGTTACATCGTTCGTGACAAGGTAGTTAATGTAACTCTCTGCATCTTTCCCTTCAACAAGCACTTCACCCATATGTGAAACATCAAAAAGACCAGCTTTTGTTCGAACTGCCTCATGCTCATCTAAAATGCCGGAAAACTGTACCGGCAATGCCCAGCCTCCAAAATCTATGACCTTCGCACCAAACTTTCCATAAGTTTCAAAAAGCGGCGTTTGCTTTAATGCGGTTGCTGTCCCCATTCTCATTCCCCTTTCTTATACTGTGATTGCCTGTTGAAATAACGGATAGACTTCACAAATTGCTTTGGTAGTTTCTTTTGCTTTCTCAAGAACAACTTGGTCCCCTTTACTCTTCAATACTGCAGCGATTACTTTCCCGATTTTCACCATTTCATCCTGTTTCATACCTCGTGTCGTTAAAGCCGCTGTTCCCATCCGAATACCGCTCGTTACAAACGGCTTTTCTGGGTCAAAGGGAATCGTATTTTTATTGACAGTAATGCCCGCTGCTTCTAATAATTTCTCTGCTTCTTTCCCGGTTAAATTCCACGGACGTAAATCTAAGAGGACGATATGATTATCCGTTCCACCAGAAACAAGAGCTGCACCTTCATTTTTTAATGTCTCGCCTAGTGTGGCGGCATTTAGAATGATTTGTTTCGCATATTCTTTAAAGCTTGGCTGCAATGCTTCATTGAATGCAACTGCCTTCGCTGCAATAATATGCATTTGCGGGCCGCCTTGAATACCTGGGAATACGGATTTATTAATAGCTTTGAACATCTCTTCATCGTTTGTTAAAATAATGCCCCCGCGCGGACCTCTCAAGGTTTTATGGGTTGTACTGGTTACAACATCTGCATATGGAACCGGCGAAGGATGGAGTCCTGCGGCAACTAGTCCCGCAATATGCGCCATATCTAACATGAATTTTGCGCCAACTTGATCAGCAATTTGTCTAAAGCGAGCAAAATCAATCGTTCTAGTGTAAGCACTTGTTCCTGCAATGATCAATTTCGGCTTTTCTCTTTTTGCAATTTCTTCTAGTTCATCATAATCAATCAATTGAGTATCTTTTCTCACACCATAGGAGACAACCTCAAACCACTTTCCTGAAACACTGACAGGACTTCCATGCGTTAAATGTCCGCCATGTGAAAGGTTCATCCCCATCACTTTATCACCGGGCTGAAGCAGTGCGAAAAATACAGCAAAATTTGCCTGTGCACCTGAGTGAGGCTGTACATTAGCATATTTAGCGCCAAACAACTGAGTTAGGCGGTCAATCGCTGCTCGTTCTGCCACATCGACAAATTCACAGCCTCCATAGTAGCGCTTTCCCGGATAGCCTTCTGCATATTTGTTCGTCATCACACTTCCCATTGCTTCTAAAACATCTTGGCTTACGAAATTTTCAGATGCGATCAATTCCAATGTTTGACACTGTCTATCCTGCTCATTTCTAATAGCTTCAAAAATTATTGAATCATTTTGTTGTAAACTCATCTTGTTCCTCCTTGGTTGTTGTTTTAGCAATCTCTAACTGTGTTAAACATTGAAGATTTTATCTGTTTATTCCCAAGATAAAACCTGAAACGCAGCACTACCCTTTTTTTGCACGCAAAAAAGGACATAGAAGGGTAGCTCAGAAGCTTTCATCTACCCTTCTCTGTCCTTTTACCTGAGAGTTTAAGTTCCGTTTAAGAACCTTCCCCTTTGGTGGCGTAAACTGTATACGCGCTCTCCAGAGTTGCGTCCAATCGTGGTACCATCTACCTGAGAGATTTGTTCCAAGGGTCTTTTTGGAACTTGCTCCTTCGGTGGCGTGTAATCTTGCACTCTCCCACAACCATCATCCGCTCATATTTTTTTATTATTTTTAGATTAATAGTTACTGACATCTAAGTCAAGCCTTTTTTGAAAACGGATACATTATTGTGTAAACTTCTCAAGCTGCCTCTTAATTTCCCGCTACTTTTCGATCATCTGCTTGATCAGCATAATCCGCCCTCTTGGTCATCATCTTATAGATCGCAATCAGCATGATAAACCAAACAGGTGTTACGAACAAGGCAACACGAGTGTCTTCCGCAAGTGCAAGGACGACAAGCACGAACGCTAGGAAAACAAGGATCAAATAATTGGAAAATGGATAAAGAGGTAATTTAAATTTATTCACTTTCGCTAGATCTGGTCTGGTTTTGCGGTATTTCAAATGGCTGATGACAATAATTCCCCAAATATAGATGAAACATACTGTAGAAATACTTGTGATCAGCGTAAATACTCCTTCTGGCATAACATAGTTCAAAATAACAGCAATTAAAATGACAACAGTAGAAAAGAACAATGCATTGGAAGGTACTTGACGAGTTGTGAGTTTTCCAAATGGTACAGGTGCATTTTTATCTTTTGCAAGTGCGTATACCATCCGGCTAGTACTGAAAACGGCACTATTACAGGCCGAAGCAGCAGATGTTAGCACGACAAAATTGATGATACCAGCAGCTGCCGCAATCCCAACCGCCACGAATACTTGCACGAATGGGCTTTTCGCTGGATTGATGGCGTTCCACGGATAAATACTCATGATGACAATAAGTGCGCCAATGTAGAAAATTAAAACTCGAATAGGGATATTATTGATGGCTTTTGGGATTACTCTTTCTGGGTCTTCTGTTTCACCTGCTGTAAGTCCGACAAGTTCAATGCCAACAAACGCAAACACGACCATCTGGAATGAGAGGATAAAACCATTCATACCATTTGGGAACATGCCGCCGTGGCCCCATAGATTCCCGAAACTGGATGCGCCGGAATCTGTCGAAAAGCCTTTAATAATCATAAATATTCCGATAATAATGAGGCCAACAATCGCAATGACTTTAATTAATGCGAACCAGAATTCCATTTCGCCAAAAAGCTTTACAGTTGCAAGGTTCATGATTAACAAAACGACTAGTGCAATTAATCCTGGCATCCACTGAGGTACACTCGGAAACCAAAACTGAGTATAGAGACCAACAGCTGTTAAATCCGCCATTGCAATTGAAATCCAGCAAAACCAGTAGGTCCAGCCTGTAATAAATGCTGCCATATTACCTATATAGTCTCTTACAAAGTCAACAAAAGAATGATATTTCAAATTGGATAAAAGCAGTTCTCCAAGTGCGCGCATGATTAAAAAGCAAATGACACCTGTAATTAGATAAGCAAATAATATCGATGGTCCTGCGAGATGAATTGATTTACCTGCTCCTAGAAAAAGTCCCGTTCCAATTGCCCCGCCAATAGCGATTAATTGTACGTGCCTGTTTTTTAGACCCCTCGACAATGTTTGTTCCTGCATATGAATTCCATCCCCCTACTCTCCCCGAGAATGCTTGCAATTGTTTGATGGTCTTAAATCAATAAGTCGTATGTAAAATCTATATTTGCAAATTGATCCCCGTGAAAGTTTAATATTTTATTCGTCAATTCGGCAGAAAAAAGCGCTTACATTTTGTGAAAAGGAAAAAATCAAGAGGACAATCATGATGGGAACCGATTATTAGTCTTGTTTTAACTCCTCCTTTATTATTTATTACTATTTTTCCCCGCACAAAAAGGACAAAGAAAAATAGGTTAATTCCTATTCTTCTCTGTCCTTTTACCTGAGAGTATAACTCCTTTGGTGGCACATGGCTCTCTCCAGAGACGCGTCCTATTGTAGTCCTTTTACCTGAGAGATTGAACCCAATTCTTTAGGTTTTGCTCCTTCGGTGCTAAACAATACGTTTAGTCTCTCCCACAATACTCATCCGCAATTATGAATCTAATTAAATCCTATTCTATCGGATGAGTGATGTCAAATGAATTTTCTGAATTAAAGTATTATTTCGATTTATAGAAATACAATTGGCGTCTAAATAGACACTTTTTCGTCACAATTTAAAACTTTTGTGTGCTTTCAACTCTTATTTATAGGTTAATCCAAAGTCAAATGGCTCTTCGAACTTTATGGGGTTTATTGCGGTACTTTTTCAAGCGCTGATTTTCGAAACTCTGATGGTGAAAAGCCTGTAAGCCTCTTAAAGTTGTTACTAAAATAAGCCAAATCCGAGTATCCCACTCTCTCAGCAATCTCAGACATTCGTAAGCTTGTATTTAGTAACAAACGTTTGCTTTCTTCAATTCGCAGCTCGGTAATATAATCGACAAACTTTTTATTTAGCTGTTGTTTAAATAATTGACTAAGATAACTGTGATTCATATGGACAAACTCTGCTGCATCTTTCAGAGTAATTTGGTCTAATGGTGTGGTTTCTATATAATGCAAAACCTTTTCAATCGTTGAGAAAGGAAGATTTTCATCCTCATTTTTTGGAGTATTCCTTTTTGTCTCTTCTTGTGATTTCATTTCCAGCCACTTTTCAAGACAAACTTTTAACTCGGTTTCCTCTACTGGTTTAAGAAGGTAATCGGTTACCCCAGTTCGAATCGCTTGCTGAACAAATTGAAACTCGTCATGAACACTAATGACAATGACATCCTGATTCTTCTTCAAATGACTCAATTCTTTTACTAACGAAAGCCCGTCCATTATGGGCATTCGAATATCTGTTATCACTAAATCTGCATCATTTTGCTTAATCCAATCAAGTGCTTCTAATCCATTTTCACATTCGTGGACCACATGTAATGGAAGGTTCAACTTATTTATCGTCCACTTAAGAGCTGTTCGAACCCATCTCTCATCATCAACCAACAAGATATTTTTCTTCATTCTTTCTCCCCCTCCACATAATGATCTAGAATTGGTAAATGGATCAAGATCTCCGTTCCTGAACCCGGTTCACTTTGTATGGTTATTCCATATTCTGCTCCAAACAAATAATGAATTCTTTGATTTACGTTGACTATTCCTATATTTTCACCATCACTGGTGGTCGTGTTAAGAGCAATTCTTTTATTGACCGTTTCTAAAATACTTTCCTCTATTCCTTTACCGGTATCGAAAATCCGAATAACAAAGGAAGACTCAGATTGACGGTAAACTGATATCATAATTTTTAATTTTCTAGTTGTAGAACCATAACCGTGAACAAAGCAATTCTCCACTATTGGCTGCAATGAAAACTTTACCACCTTTAGTTCCATGACCCAGTGCGGGATATCAAACATATACTCAAAACGGTCGTCAAAGCGAAACTTTTGAATCTGCAGATACATTTCACAAAAATTCATTTCTTCTCTAAAACTCACGGTAGATGAATGATTATTAAGATTATACCGGAGTAGTTTTCCAAGTGCGTATGACATGGTTGCAATATTTTCCTGATTTTGTTCCAATGCCATTCCCCTAATCGTTTCAAGAGAATTGTATAAAAAGTGGGGATTCATTTGTGATTGGAGCATTTTTAATTCCACTTCTTTTTGTTTAAGTGACATCTCTGCTTCCCTTAACTTAGAAATGTATACCTCTTCAAGTAGATGGGATAGTTTCTCCACTGTATTATTAAAACCAGCAGTCAATTGTCCGATTTCATCATTTGAAGCCACTCGAACTCTGCCATCTAATTTTCCAATTTCAACTTCTTTCATGAAATGCTGGAGTCGGCGGATTGGCCGAATGATGCTTGTAGCGAACCCGAAACCAATCAAATAGGCAATAATAAGAGACACAAAAATGGTTAAAGATATCGCTTTTTCAATTTGAATAATCCCGCCCGTTAAATCACGGTAGGGGACTGCCGATAGAAACCTCCAACCGAGGTTTTGAGAGAAAGTATAGGTAACAAAATCTTTTCGTTCATTTTCTAAAATTTCCGTGCTGTTTCCTTCTTTTTTTAAGTTTAAAAGTTGTTTGAATTCAACCCTTTTCCCGAGTTTCAAGTAGTCAGGATGGTATACATAATGTCCGTTCGCATCTAAAATGAAAAAATAGCCATTTTTACTAATGGTTACTTTGTTAGAAATTTCTTCTATTCTCCTGAAATTGATATCAATAATAAGCATGCCTACAGGTAAGAGAGTCTGGGGGTTATAGAGTCTCCTTACAAGTGAAATGACAGGCTGTTCCTTATTTTCTAATTTTAGTTTTCTCGTTACTAACATACTCATCCCATTTAATGGGACTGACGAATACCAATATTCCTCTTTCATTTTCATCGCTGGGTAGAAATTTCTTTTTCCTAAAGTATCGATAACCTGATCGTTATCAAGGATGATCGTAATATTAGAGATATCTGCTCGCGAATACTCTGCTTCTTTTAAGGTGTTACGAGTTTGTTCAATAAAGATGTCCTTATTTTCTGACGATTTTAATTTCAACAGACTTGATACATCAGGAGAGTTGATAAGTTTAAGGCTGGTAATCTCAAAATCTTGTAAATAATATTCGATATGTGACTCTACTTGATCAATAACTTGGCCGCTCGATTGTCTAAGGACATTTTCGAGTTCTACCGCTGAACGATAATATGAAATAACCCCAACTGAAAGGACTGGAAGAATAACCAGAAAACTGGAGAATACGACAAGCTTTAACATCAATGATTGATTTTTTAATAGAATGTATCGTTCAAGGAATTCTGCCATTTTTCTCCACCAGATCATCATCGTTGCTATTCATCCTATCTATTAGTAATTTTTTAAACAGAAAAGACCTAGCTGGTAAATGGATATATTCACCAACTAGGCTTACTGCCAGCTATTGATTATGGACGTGCTTTTTCAATGGCATCCATTACTTCTTTATAATCTTTTGAGTATTTATCAACCATGGATTTAACAGCGTCTTTCCATGGTGTAATATCATCAACCTCAGTGAATGTCACTCCGGCATCTTTCAGTTTCTTAGTTGAACGCTCTTCCCACTTATCCCATTCTTCCCTTTGAGCTTGAACGGAATCAAGTGCTGCTTGTTTAACAATCTTTTGGTCTTTTTCTGAAAGCTTATCCCATGCTGCTTTACTAATAAGCAGGACTTCAGGGATTCGTTGATGATGGTCTAAAATAAAGTTTTTAGCTTCTTGATAATGGTTGGAAGAGTCTAAACTTGGAATGTTATTTTCAGCACCATCAATAATTCCTGTTTGTAGGGCACTAAATACTTCTCCATATGGCATTGGTGTTGCGCTAGCTCCAAGAGCCGCCATGAAGTCAATATTGATTTTACTCTGCTGCACACGGATTTTTTGCCCTTTTAAGTCTTTTACACCTTTTAGTGGTTTAGTAGAATAAAAACTACGTGAACCTGAATCGTAATAAGCAAGCCCTTTCATTTTTGACTGTTCTAAACCATCTAACAGCTTGGTTCCCATCTCACCATTAAGGAAATTCCATAAATGTTCTTCACTTTCGAATACATATGGGAGTCCTAGTGCAGTGAATTGATCATTGAATTCAGCAAGCGGACTGGAATTGATTCTAGTGAACTCAATTGCTCCAAGCTGAACCTGTTCCAACACGGATTTTTCATCCCCTAATTGTGCAGATGGAAATACTTCAATTTTAATGCGTCCCTTTGTTCTTTCTTCAACCAATTCGGCAAACTTTTTGTCGCCAACCACAGTTGGATAATCCGGCGGCTGATTATCTGCCAAGCGGAAGGTATACTTTGCTTCCTCTGCTTTCGATCCACCATCTTTTGTCCCTGTCGTTGCCTCTTTTCCACAGGCAGCTAAGATACTACCCATTAAAAGCGTTGCTGCAAGAATTCCTGTGATTTTTTTCTTCTTCATTCTCTGTAACCCTCCTTAAAAATTGTTATTTTATTTTCACCTTTCCTTCGGTTACTTGACTAACATATTGGGAAGCCAAAGGACTACCTCAGGAATATAGGTAATAACCAACAGAACAATTAGTAACGCGTAGAAAAATGGCATCATCGCTTTTGTCCCTTGTTGTATCGAGACCTTTCCTATCGCACATCCGACGAACAAAACGGTTCCTACCGGAGGCGTTAATAGGCCAATTCCAGCATTTAAAATGAGGACGATCCCAAAGTGGACTGGATCCATTCCAAAGCTGGTTACAACTGGAAGGAGAATGGGTGTCATAATTAAAATCATTGGCGCCATGTCCATTGGTGCTCCAAGGAGCAGCAACAAAATATTAATTATTAATAGAATAATGATTGGATTATCAGATACACTTAAAAATAAATTAGTTACCATGGCTGGTATTTTCAAATAAGCTAAGATCCAGCCAAATGAAGCAGATGCGGCTATTAGGAAAAATACCATCGAAACCGTTCTCATCGTGCGAGTTAATATTTTCCATATATTAGAGAACTTTGCTTCCCGATAGACAACAAACGCTAGAATAAAAGAATACAAACAAGCTAATGCCCCAGATTCCGTTGCTGTAAACCAGCCACTCAAGATCCCGCCCAAAATAATGACCGCTGGGCTTAAGGATAATAGTCCATGGAAAAGGATACCGGTTCTTTCTGATTTTGGAACGGGGTCCGCTTTTTGGTAGCCTCTTTTTCTGGCAATAATGTAACCCGTGATCATTAAGGAAATTAACATAATAAATCCAGGAACAATACCAGCCATAAATAAACTGGCGATGGAAACACCACCTGCAGCTAAGGAATATAAAACAAGATTATGACTAGGAGGAACTACAACACCTTGAATCGCTGATGCAATCGTTACACCGACCGCATAGTCTGCTTCGTACCCCTTCTTTTTCATCATCGGAATCATAACAGACCCAACTGAAGAAACATCGGCGACGGCAGAACCAGAGATATTTCCAAAAAACAATGCTGCTACACTGTTAACCATAGCGAGCCCCCCACGAACTCTTCCGACCATTAAACTTGCCAGATTCACAATTCGAGTTGCAAGGCCCCCTTCACTCATAATTTGTCCAGTTAAAATAAAGAACGGTATCGCAAGTAAAGAAAAGGAATTCATTCCTTGGATCATTTGCTGGCCCACTACCGGAAGAGGTATACCGAGATAAATTACCGTCATTAATGACGATGCGATAAGCGTAAGGGCAATGGGAAAACGAAGTAATATTAATAGGACAAAGCTTGAAAGTAAGATGATAATCCCAATTGTGTTGCTTTCCAAGTTACATACCCTCCTCTATGTCATTATGGCGAGTGGTGTTAACGTTAAAGAATTGCAAAAGTGAATAAACACAAATCATCACTCCGGTGACCGGCATCACCGCATAGGTGATACTACTTGGCCATTTTGTTGCTGGCAGGGTTGAATCCATCATCAATACCGTAAAGTCCCAACCCTGGATTACTAAGTATAGTCCGAAAGCAAAAACTGAGGCACTGATGATTTTATCTAGCACCTTATTAAAACTTTTAGGAAATAGATTCGTGAAAGAATCAATTCCTAAATGGATATACTCTCGAAAGCCCACCGCAATGGCCATAAAAGCAAACCATGCTAGTAACAAAAGCGTAACTTCTTCTGACCAAAAGAAAACAAAATTGAATAATTTCCTGGTAAAAACTTGTGTTGTGACAACAAAAATCAATGCAAGTAACGAAATTAGAGTGAATTTTTCGAAAATAGTGTCGATGAATAAGCCTACTTTTTTGATTCCATTCATTTGATTCCCCCCATTTGAAAACGTTTTCCTGTTTTTTATTTTAAGGAATTTATGAATGTTTTTGAATGTCCTTTTTTTAGGATAATTTGTGATTTTTTTAGGTCGAATTTGAAATCTTTAAAATATTGAAACCACTTACATGTTTTTGTAAGTTTAATAAACGAATAAAAGATATATTAAACTTACCATTTTAATAGTATTTCATCAACTCGATAAACCGTGGGACTAAGGGTACTTTGGAAAAAAAATCCGCTAAAAAAGAATGGCTTGAGAATACCTCCAGCCATTCTTTCTATAAACCTTTGATTCCTTTTTGAATTTCTATGCTTTTCCTTCTTTTACGTATTTTTTTATCTCTTAAATGTTATAAAGTCTACATTCACTGGTTCAAATTCATTTGCTCTCAGAAGAAGATTGATCTGTCCTCTGTGATATTGGCCATGTAGTGCAACATGTGTCAGGATGTCCCTTACCGAATTATTGAACTCTTTCCCTTTACTGTTCTTGTAAGACACGATTTGCTCGAACTTTGGAGTGGACAAACCAGATAGTAACTCGTTAAAGTTTTGATGATTTTGGTTAATCAGCTGCTCACATTCTTCTAAGTTGACCTCTGCCCAAATAGGTAATTTTGAACTATCCAATCCCTTTAACCTTGTAAACCACACCTGTTCTGCCAGAAGGGTATGTGCAAACAAGTTGTAAACCTGTTTGTTCTCACCCTTGATAATTTGCAAATTTTTAAGAATTCGTTGATTAGCCCAATGTAAATGCTCAAACATATTTTTAATTGTTTCCAAGTGATCACCCCTATTAATAAACAATATATATTTAAAAAAAGAATTTTTAGGATACACCCTCATTGAGTTTTCTTTAGCTTCAAAAGTTCATTAACAGTGATGAACTTATAACCCTTGTTTGATAATGAATTCAGGATTCCTTTAATTGTTTTTAGCTCTTCGTTAGAATCATCATACATTGGGTGGATCAAGATAATCGACCCAGGTTTTATGTTCTTCTTCACGTAACTTAATTTGTCAGTAGCAGTGGAATAGTAGGTATCTGGTTCGAGATTCCACATAATGGTCTTTCTTTTATGCTTATTTAAGTAAAAAGGCAAACCTACGAGTTTTTTTCCATTTGGTGGTCGGAAATCAATTTTCCCTAAACCCCGCTTCTCGAATAAGTTTATCAGTTTTTTCAATTTCCGCCTTGATGTATGAAGGTGATTTAAATACCATCCGCTGATGAGAATAAGTATGATTGCCAATTTGATGGCCGGCACTTACAATTTTTTTAGCCTCAACTGGATTTTTTTCAATTTCATTACCGATTAGAAAAAATGTCGCTTTTACATGATATTGATCTAATAACGGTAGAATTTTATCGACATTCTTTGTTGGTCCATCATCAAAGGTCAACGCGACTACCTTTTGTTTGGTCTCCACCTGGTCAGTAATCCCACCAAATAACTGAAATTTTCTAGCATTCATTAACTTATAGGTTCCTAGTAATAAAAGGAACACTAGCAAAATACCAATTCCACTGTATATTAGAATTTTTTTCATAACTTCAGCCTTTCTAACTTTGTACTCTTCAATAAATCCTCACGTAAATAGGCAATGGTGTTAATACTCAAATATATCAGGAAAAAGTCAAAAAAATGGTCCAGTTTTACCTTAACAGGTTCCGTTTCCTATCACAAACATTAAAAATGGAGATTAAAATAGTGCCAATTTGCATATGAAGTTGGCACTATTTTTTTTATTGTGTAAAGCCATCTGGGTGGAAATTATATAAGCGGAGATTTTCCGGTTAGACTTCAGTATAGAGCTCGGTTCGGGGTATATAAGCGGAGGTTTTCCGATTAAGCCAAGCAAAATTACCCATTTTCATGTTTTTTGAGTTAATAGTCGGAAATCTTCCGTCTATTTAGGCTATTTTCAGTGCTATTTCCTGATTAAGAGAAGTTTCTCCGCTTATTTATCAAACCCGGTCCTTAACCTGCCTCCCCACCGATAAGACCTCATATCTTTACAGATATAGGTGAACTTTCCTGTCAATAAAGTGTGTATATGTTGAATTAAATCTATTGTTTCAGGTTGACCCGCTTTTAATTCTCCAAAATCGTCACCATAGTTACCCTTACTCTACAAAAACGCCCCAACCGTCTGAATATCCACCATGTGGTTTGCTTATGTTATTTAGTTTATTCTGTATTTTAATTAGTTCATTATAATTTAATAGCATTTTTTTAGAGCAACAACATGCCCATTCTTCAGTTTCATCGTCTTGCTCTAAGAAGCAATTGAATCCTTCGCCTTTTAGGACTTGTGATAATTTTTCACCTGTTGCTTTATCGGGAATGGCAACAAAAAATTCCACAGCTTGTTGTTTTTTAAAATTCAATCCATCTTTAAATAGACTACGTAAAGCATCTCCATCAGCATCATTTGGGAATTTCATTTATTTCTCCTCCATATTCCTGTACATTCGTAGTTGCTATTATAATACACGATTAACTTTTTCACTAATCATAAATTTATATTTAGTCCGAGAAAGTTGGCATATTATTAAAACTGTTTCTTTATATCTTCAATACGTTAGGTCACCGAAAGAGTCAGGCACCAGTCATTTTACCTGACTGGTGCCTGTGGATTGAGCCATTATTAATCACCATATTTGATAGTCCCGCAATGTCTTCTCTTCAGTTAGGTTTTTCGGCAAGTACGATTTTTTTAGAAAGCAGCTGGTTATTCGGTACGCCTTGTAAGAGTATATTTTGGAAAAAGCATATATCTTCACATAGATGACAATCGACACATTTTTGTGGCTGTAGTGTGATGGTTGTGCATCCATTCTTTTCCTCTTTAGATAAGGCATTTGTTGGACAGAGAGTTGTGCAGGCACCGCAAAAATTGCAATCTGGTAAAATAGTTGGAAGCCGATAATCATTGCGTTTTTGTAACGAATCACTTTTCATTATTTCTTCTAAAATTAGTTTTCGTTTATTCATATAAGGAAAAGCTGATTCATTCGTCACCTTTTCCACAATACTAGTGGATACTGCAGACCATTCTTTTTTCACTTTAGACATAGGATCATCCTGCAACTTTTCCCGGTACGATTGAACTTCTGAACCACCTAACGCTTCCTGAATCGCAAGCCTATTCGTTGATTTGATTTCACTAAATAATGTCGTAAAAAAGGAGCGCCGGTTATGATCGTACTGAGGTTGTTGTTTAGATTTTTGAATCTCAGCAGTGATCAAAAACCTCTTCCCTGACATTGCTTCTCCTGCGCCCAACTCTTTCCTCCATACCGCTTCCCCCTGTGATACTTCACAATGGCGGCAACTCTCATCAGGGTGATAGACAGCAAGTTTCTCACACATCCTGCTAATCGACACCCATACCTCCCGTGGAATCATGCCTAAGCATGGAACGGTGACCGAAGAAATCTCTGAATCGGAAATAGGCATCCTCTTACAGTGCAAGTACACTCTTTCATTTTTTGCACACTTTTGAATAATATCAGTTACAAGTTGATTGAGCGAAGGTCGCTGCGATGATATTGCACTCGTTGGACAAACGGTTGTACACAAACCACATTCAACACATTGGTCATTGATTTCAATCTTATTTTTCATAATAGTAATGCTGTTCGTTGGACAATAATCAACACAGCTATTACATGATCCTTTAGGCGAAATGATTCGTGTACAAAGGTTCGGTTCGATAGACAATGGTATCATTTTTTTATCCATCACATTCACCAATTTGAAAATATTCATTGGTATTGGACCTCCTCTCAATCTTAAACTCTCTTCCTATAAATGGTTAGCTGTTTCATAAAATTGGAATCGTGCAAGAAATTCGCTAATGAACAGAAGGACAAACACAAACGAATAGATTTTCGCATTGCACATTGCCTTATTTTTAATCGATAAAGATAGAATCGCAAAGGCAATGACGAAAGTGAAAAGTCTTATCCAAAAAATAAAATGATGGGTCGTCAGTCTAGCTGCTTCAACGGCCTGAGGTAACCCACTTTGAAGTGATGAGAAATAGAGAATCATCACAATAGCTGCGGCAATCAAAGAAAAAATAGAAATTCTAGAAATATTCACGGAGAGTTCTCCGCGAAAGGCTAATAGAAGCCCTACAAATAATGGTCCCAAAATAATAGAAGTTAAAAAGAAGGCAAACATGGTTGTCACACTATTCCATGCAGGAATCGCAGGAATCATATAAATCTTTGCTGATGAAAAAATCGCAATGGCACCAATAATAGTGGCAATGCCACCAATCAAACTGCGTCTAGCAGGCATATCTTTTAACCAAAACCAGGTATATAGTACACTTAATCCCACAAAGCCTCCATAAAAAGTGACCTCCCGGCTTAGCCACGAGACTTTAATATTTAAGATGGCCCGATAGGCTGCGAACGGTTGACCTAAATGGAATAAAGATACTAGGACCGCAATTCCTCCGAGCACAACGAGTGAACAAGAGATGATCAGTCCAGTGGACCGAGTGATGGTTTTATTTTTCCGATCAAACCACCAGAGTGTCACAAATCCTCCAATCGCAAGCTGCGACAAAACGGTGAAAATGACGAGAGGCAGATCATGCATGATTAAAACCTCCTAGATTGTTTGCCTGGTTTATGCAATATAAAATGAGTCGTTGGATGGGTAATCGAGGTATCGGCAAATGTCGGTATCTCACTGACCGCATTCGCAGGTTGAACCTCATTATAATCGACAATTTGAATGGCCTCTAAAGGGCATTTTTCTACACAGATTGGCAATTGACCGACGTCAAGACGGTCATAACACATACTGCATTTATCCATCTTTTTCTTCACAGGGTTAAACATTGGCACACTATATGGGCACGCCTTCCCACACATTTGGCAGCCAATACATAAGTCTTGATTATGGACAACGATCCCGTCTTCTCTCTTTGTATAGGCGCCCACCGGACAGGCCTTTTTACAGGCCGGATCGTCACAGTGGTTACAAGCAGTTGACACAAATGCTCTAACAGGTGTTCCGACAACGTCTTCTGGCAGCTCTTGAACCCTGCGCCGTCTCATATTTGGTTCCAGCTGATAAAAGCTCTTACACGATATTTCACAAGCGTGACAGCCGATACAACGCTCAATATTCACTAAAAATCCCAGCTTTTTTGCCATCCTTGATTCCTCCTTAAGCTTTTTCTATGTTTACAAAGTTATCGTGAAAGGCAATTCCACGCTGTCCTTTTAAATGTTCACCCATATCTTCCTGCAAAGCTTTTACAGTGAAATTCTCTGTATAGTTAACACCTTTCCACCAGCCCTCATACATGACAACCGTATCTGCTGGAACCATTTTCGTGATTTTTGCCGGTAAAGTCATATAGCCAGTTTCATTGATAATTTTGACCATATCCTGATCACGAATAGATTTTTTCTTGGCCAAATCAGGATGAATCTCAAGAAACGGATGCGCTTGAATCGCCATGAGCCAGTCTTGATGTTGGAACTGGCTATGGATGCCAAATTTCCAGTGCGGAGACATACAGCGGATCGGATATTCTTTAGGTGCCTTGTATTCCTCTGTAAATATTGGTAACGGATGATGTCCATACTCGGCCGCAGTTTTAGAATAAAATTCATACTTACCAGACGGTGTTCTAAATTTTAAATCCTTCCATGCAACGGTAATACTTTCGTTGGCTTTAGCTGTGCCCCCATTTTTTCGAAGGTCGTCCCAGCTCTTAACATTGAACAATGCCTTAATATCATCATTCATTTCCTTTTCAACCCAATCAAGCGGATCACCAGTGACAGGGAACGTACAAGAACCAGGCTTAAGCTGATTTAGCTTTTTCGATAATCCCATGGCAATTTCCAAATCACTCTTGGTTTCATAAAGAGGTTTAATCGCTTGCTCGTTCACATTCATCCAATAGTGCCAGTAGCTAACATTAACCCCCACAGATTCAAATGGTGTGGTCACGGGCAGAACAATATCTGAATATTCAACGGTCTTATTCATATATAAATCGGCGGTTACGATTAAGTCCATTTGATCAAACGCCTTCTTAACAACGGTCGGTTCAGGATCCTGGGCCATTGGGTTACGGCAAGCAATCCACATCATCTTAATTGGTGGATCATTCGCATCCAAAACTTGTGCCCCAAAGTTATTCATGTTCACATAACGGTCGGCTTCCCCACCGCTTCCTTCAGGGGCACCGAAACCCATCGTGGAGTAGTTGAATCCCCAGGTTTCTTCGCCAATATAATTGACGCCGCCGCCCTTTTTGCCAATATTCCCAGTAATCGCAGCTAGGGCATCAATAGCCCGAACCATCGCTCCTCCATTGACATGGCGCTGCATCCCAAACCCAATCCAAATATTTGCCGGCTTGGCGGTTGCATATTCACGAGCAATTCGTTCGATGACTGGCTTAGGAACACCTGTTTTTTCTGCTGCCCATTCGACTGTTATATTCTTTTTCACATACGAGAAAAATTCGTTGAACCCAATTGAATTCTGACTAACCCAGTTTTTGTCGTACAATTGATGATCAAGGATATAGCGGATCATCCCAAGTGCAAGTGCTCCGTCTGTACTTGCTTTCACTTGAATATATTCATCAGCTTTCGAGGCAGTTTGCGTGATAAGCGGATCGATTACGACTAGCTTCGTTCCTCTCTCTTTTGCCTGTTCAATAAAGTACATCGAGTGTGCTGAAGTCCATGCGGGATTTGCTCCCCAAAGAATAATATAATCGGCGTCTAGGAATTGTTCTGGGTCATTATTATACGGAGCTCCCATATCGAAGCCTTGGG
Organism: Neobacillus drentensis NBRC 102427; assembly: GCF_001591445.1. Taxonomy (GTDB): domain Bacteria; phylum Bacillota; class Bacilli; order Bacillales; family Cytobacillaceae; genus Neobacillus; species Neobacillus drentensis. The sequence continues at coordinate 76,824 of NZ_BCUX01000011.1, forward strand.
CATCAGAGCCAGCAGGGTCACAAGGGGTTCCTTGTGCACGCGTCGTATACCCGATACTTGAAAGCATGCCTTCTGTTGCATAGTTTAAAATATTGAAGTTTCCGGAATACTTATTTAAGCAAATCGGCAATGTGCTGCCGTATTCTTTTTTAATGGCGAGGATTTTCTTGGCAATTATCGTATAAGCTTCATCCCAGCTGATTCGTTCCCAATTTCCTGATCCCCGTCCCTTTTGGCGCATCGGGTATTTAATTCGGTCTGGCGAATAGACAACACGAGGATAGGTGTTACCCTTTACACAAAGGCGACCTTTCGTGTATGTATTCTTTTCATTTCCCGTAATAAACGTGATCCTGCCGTCTTCTACTGTTGTTACGATGGAACAAGTATCATAACAATTACGGGGGCAGGCATTGTAGAATTGCTCCACTTTTCCATTTGATTTGGCTTGAGCTTTAGGAATTAGTCCCTTTGGTGCTTGACTGGTGGCAACTCCTAACCCTAATAAGGCACTTAATGAAGCTGAACCCTTTAAAAAAGTTCGGCGTGAAAAATTTTCAGTTAACATTGGGCTCCCCACCTTCGATTATAATTTTTTCAAGCTGTAAAAATTCTTTCAACAAGTAAGCAAATGCTAAGGTAAGTTGATTCTGACTGTGTTCTTCAATCCGTTCGCAGTGCTTATCCACCCATTTGAAGAAATGGTTTTCTAAAAATAACTTCAAATCTGGTCCCTTTTCGTTCTGATTTAATAAATAACAGATAAATTCTAATTCGTATTGAATATGATCATCAGGATATTGACCTTCATCCGCCACCTGAAGTCCTTCATAATGGTAGAAATTCCTAACTTTTATGGTCTCCTGCTGCATGATGGTTCCCTCAAAGTTCGAATAGGTTGATTCATAGGGAGAAGCATGTAACCGATTCGGTCCGACAAATAATCGGTTATAATCAAATACAAATGATTCAAGGGTCTCCTCGCTCACTTCGTCGAATTTGGTGATTGCTTGATTTCCAAATTCGCTCTCACATAGGACGGTCATTGTTCTTAAAAGTTCCGCGAGGTTTGCCCAATCGATTGTGGTAAGCTTCATTAAATCGCCCCGGTAGTAGTGCCAAAACAATTGATATAAAAGCAGCCTGTCTCCTTGATCCATATGAATAACTGTCAACTTGGTCATCTTATTTCCCCTCTTTTTGGATCAATACTTCCTGCTGCAGCTTGTCAAATTCCTGCTTTTCTTCATCCGTTAATTTCATCTTTTCGTGAACGACTGGATGCGGATCGCCTACATAATCTTTATTTGGAACAAATTTAATTTTATCTTTTATGTCTTGATCTGCCTGCTGCTGACATCCTAACAAGGAACCTATAACCGTCAGACCCATTAGTAGAATTAAGAATTTTTTCATATCATATATTCTCCCTTCAGGATTATGAATAAAGAATACCATGTTAAATGTTGAGCAAATGTAGAAGTCTCTACAGACTTTTAGTCGTTATGGTGTAAAAACATTCAATTATGCCATTACGTCACAGTTTGCTCATACTTTCACAAAATTTTAGACACATTTTAAATCAAAAAAAAGGATTAAGCTTTCCGTTAAGATGATCGAAAGCTTAATCCATTCACTTCAGCACAATTTGGTTATATTCACGTGTAGGTCATTTAATGCATTCCCTTTCCCGCTTGTCATGACCTTCCCCATGTCGGCTGCAGTAAAGGATATTAGTTTATTAACAAGCGGATGATTCGGAAAGATCACAAGTGTTTGCTGGTTCAAATCAGTAGAGAAATTGGCTCTAATCGTGATTTCTCCCTTTTCACTAACCACCTTCATCATTGAATAACGTTGAATGCCTTTTTCCTTGGCTAGTAACGGATGAAGATAAATGCACGGCTCCCTACTGATCTTCTTAAATGAGGTTAAATTTTGAAATTGAGAATTAATCCGAAATGGTTCATGATTTAATAACAAAATATACGGAAAGAGAGGATTAGATCCATTTTCCATTAACCCCATCCCAAATGGAGAAAGTTGATTATCCAAAGCCTGTTTGGAAAAGAGTTCGATTTTTCCAGAGGGTGTCTTAAATTCCATGGTCCCCCATGCCGTTTTTTGGACATCAACCCTGCGTGGACCATTTAGTAATTCACGCCAATCTTTAATATGAAGGGCTTGATAAAATTCATCAGTAAATTCCTGTTCAATAAATTGCTCATCCTCCATGTCAGTTGGAAAAGCACTAAAATGATCCTTGTATTCATTTAATTTTTTTGACAGCAAACGGGCAATTTCTAACTCGCTCTTACTTTCATAATAAGGCTCGATGGCCGGCTGGTTGATGCTGATCCAATGATGCCAATAGCTCGCAACAATATCCCACTCTTCAAATTGAGTCGTTGCAGGCAAAACCAGGTCTGAATATTGGGTGGTTTCAGTCATGAAATGTTCAACCGTAACAATTAGTTCCAAGGTTTGCAGTGCCTTTTTTAATTCTTCGACGTTCGCACTTTGAGTTAACAAATTTCTGCAGGTAATCCAAAGAAATTTCACAGGTGGATCCTGTTGTTTTTGTAAATCATTCGCAAAATCATTTATATCTAATGGACGTACCCCCGCTTTATTTCTTTTATCATCTGGAAAAGGGTTTAGAATATGATAAGTAAATTTCCAAGTGGCTCGCTGTCCAAATTGAGCCCCGCTGCCTTGACGGCCAATATTCCCTGTCATTGCTGCTAACGCATTAATGGCACGAATATTTTGTCCGCCATTTCGATGGCGCTGCATCCCAAATCCCATCCAAATATAGACTGGCCTATGTTTGGCCAGTCTCTCTGCCAGGAATTGAATCGCTTCTATTGTTTGTCCACATTGATTTAAGGCTTCTTCCATTGAAAGCTGATCAATATAATCTCTTAATTCTTCCCAGCCAACCGTGTATTGGTCAATAAATTCACGGTCAAATAAATCATGTTCGAGGATGTATTTTGCAATCGCAGTAGCAAGAGCGCCATCGCTTCCAGGTTTAATTTGGATATAGGTGTCTGATTTTTTTGCCGTTTCTGTATAGACGGGGTCAATGGTTATCACTTTCGCCCCTCGTCTTAGTGCTTCATATATATAATTCAGCGAATGAATCGATGTCCATACCGGATTAATCCCCCAGAGAATAATCGTTTCAGAATGAAGAATATCCTGCATATCGGATGTTTGATGTTCACCATAATCATAATAAACCGCATCCATTCCTGGAGACCAACATGGGTTCCCTACAGCTCTCGAAGTTTTTCCTAACCCGTTGAAGAATCCTTCCATCGCATGATGCAATATACCCATGTTCCCTGAATATTTATTTAGTGCTAGAGACAGATTGGATTCATACCGGTGATTAAGCTCGATTATTTTTCCCGCGATGATGTCAATAGCCTCAGTCCAGGAAATGCGCTGCCATTGACCACTTCCACGAGGATACTGTCTCATAGGATATTTCAGACGATCAGGGTGATAAACATTATTGATATAATTGTAGCCCTTCGCACATAACAACCCTTTTGTATAGCCGTGCTTGTGGTCGCCGGTAACCTTTTGTAAGTGTCCATTTTTCGTATAACCGAGAATGCTGCATGTGCTATAGCAATTGCGCGGACATACATGACGAGTAATTGAATAGGTTTGGTCCATTATGCATTCCCCTTTTCAATGTCCAAATTGTTCTAAACTTGTTACATTTATCGCGATTTCTTGTTTATGAAACATATATACTAAGTATATAGGGAAAACCCGAATATGAAAGACCGACAAAAGGCAAAAAGGTGATCATTTTATGAAACAACTAGGATTTCTCGTTCATATTGAAAAGTGTTTAGGCTGCCGTTCCTGCGAATTTTCCTGTAAAAATGAGCATGGACATGAAGACTCCTTCCGGAGAAATATCCATTCTTTAGAAGATGAAGATAATAAAATGGGCCATAGTTTTCATCATTTTTCCATGGCTTGTAATCACTGTGAAAATCCAGCATGTATGCCTGCCTGCCCAGAAGGAGCCATTAAAAAGAAGCCTAACGGAATTGTGATGATAGATAAAGCAAAGTGTTCAGGGTGTGGGAAATGTGTAATCTTCTGTCCTTTTGATGCCATTAAAATGAACCCCCTGACAGCGAAGGCGGATAAATGCGATATGTGTTATGATCGACAGATGCAAGGGAAAACCACCATCTGTGTTTCAGCCTGCCCGGTTAAAGCACTTGAAATCATAGACATTAACGATCCTAAGAACGCTGATTATGATAAGTCCATTTATGGATTTGAAATGAAAAAAATAACAAATCCTTCGATTCGCTTTCATAAGAAAAAAGAAGATATCCAGCATTTTTGGTGTCGATAAAGGAGTCCCTAAAAAATATGCTCACCATTCAAGAAATCATAAGCGCCCCTCCTTTTATACATGCCGAAATAATGGGTGGTTGGGAGGGAAAGGAGCGCTCTTTTTCGATTGTTCAAAATCATTCAATCAGTCTTGAGGAACCATCCTTATTACTTCTTGCCAAAACACAGAGTACAATCATGCAATTGCCTGAGTACCTTTCTAATCAAGACGTTCAGGGAATTCTTCTCTATGGAAATGATGACCTGTTGATCCCAACCACGTTTATGGAGACCGCTGATTCCTACAAGAAACCAGTCTTAATGATAAATGAACAGAACCCTGAAAGTATTAAACAAAAGATTGCTGATCTAAAGCATCTTAAAAGTATCGGCCTGTTTCAATATATTTGGGAACGTTCTACCAGCTATTGGCTGCAATTGATGAATGAGCGTGGATTACCCGGGCTACTGCAGCGGCTTTGTGTATTTCTAGGTCAAAATGTCCTGTTGCTAGACGAGGATTTCCAGTTTCATTCTGGAAATGAATCTCCTGCAACCAGTGGTCAAGTGGCATTAGTAAAATCTCTTTCCAATCAGCCATATAAAAATAAAAAAGAAGCTTTTAAGATCGTTGAAAATGAGTCAGGTCGTTATCTTCTATTTCATTTACAATCTGGGGAAAAACGATGTGGATTTATCCTTTTACAAGAACTACCAGGCATGATGATTGACATTTGCATTGAACAGATCATCCATGCCATTCCAGCCATCATTTCCTATTTAATGAAGGAAGATGCTGTAAAGCAAGCACATCGATCCTACAAGGAACTATTTCTCTACAATCTTCTATATAATAATTTAGAATCTGAGAATGGATTAATCCAACAAGGAAAGCAGTGGGGCTGGGATTTCACAAAGACCACCCAATTAATGGTAATGAGGTTAGATAGAAAAACAGACTTTCCAAACGGGAATGTCGATTTAGATGCAATCATGCGAAAAATACGCTCGCTCATTTCCGCCGCCTTTCTACAAGCAATTATCTTCCCCATTCAAGGTAATATCGTCATGATTGTTTTTGATACGCCTGATCATACGCCTAAAGAATTGAAAGAGCGAATGCTTGTTTTAGCAAATAGAATTCACAAGGAAATTGAACATTCTCTGGATACAATCGAATGTCAAATTGGGTTAGGACGTCATTACCCATCCAATATGCAATTGTTTCGGAGTTTTTATGAGGCAAAGGTTGCACTAGAATTAGGAAAGTATGAATCTAGACATCGTTCCGTGCGACATTTTGAAGATATTGGAATCGCAAGACTCCTCTCAAATGTTCATAATGACTTATTACACGAATACTTTGAAGCAACATTGGGTGAACTGATTGTTTTAGATGAAGAGAATGATGATTTTTATATGGTCACATTGGAAGCATTTTATAATCACAATGGTGATATTAATCAAACCGCTGAGCAACTCTATATTCACCCAAACACGTTACGGAAACGCTTAAAAAAGCTGGAATCTATCTTAAATGTTGACTTTAATCAGATGGAAGACATGCTAAAGATCTTCGTGGCCCTAAAGATTAGGAAAATTCTAAAGTAAACGCCTCCTATTTTTTCCATTTCAAAGGGAAAGTTCGGGATTGATGAAATACTAATCCAAAATTTAAAGTCAGCATCCAATTGATAGGATGCTGACTTTATTTTGGTTATTCGGATTAGTCTTGGCACAATTATTGCCGCTTAGGTTCTACGTATAACGCTACTGCCAAACAAGAAATTTTTTTGGAAATCATCTTACAATCTTATTCAACAAAAAATCAACTTTCTCTATAAGAAGGTCCCTTACACGAACATTAAGGTCCATTTCTTCCATCGTCTCTTTCAATTTGCCAAACCAAACTGCGGCTCTTTCGGGAGCTATTTGAAAGGAGTGTCTTTCTTTAACCTGTGAGACTTGCTTCCATTCTTCCTGAACAGATTCATCGGAAACAAGGCGATTTATAAAGACTCTTTGCCGTTTTTTCAGCATTTCAATATCAGTGTTTCTTTCATTAAACATGTTAACATAGTATGTATCCTTTAACAGCTTATCATAAAAGCGGTCAACCAACTCATTCACTTGTTCCTGTTCTAATGCAATAGTCATCATTCATTCCCTCTTTTTCTTAACAGAAGTAGTTTCTACTATTAGTATAGTGTAAATGAGATTCTAGATTCGTGACCTACATCACAGAAAAGTACTTTATGAAAGAAAAAAGACACCTCTGTTACTCTTAACAGCAGGTGTCCCTTTAGTGAAAATTACCTTATTTATTCTTCGACCGGCGATTATAATCCTTTTCAATTCCTTGTTTCCAGCTGCGATCAATCTTTTTACCACTCCGAAGGTTGACCACTGCTTCATTCACCGCTTCATAATTTAATTGGGTTCCTTCATGGTCAGCGTGGTATTCAACCGCAAAATCCTCACCGATTCCAAACCGGGCAGCCGTTGCAATGGCATCGATATTGGCTCCAAGGAACAGGAATTCCCAACCATATTTGTCCTTTTGGTGCTGAACCTTTTTTTTGATTTGGCCTACTGTAAATTCACGGCTGGCATTTTCCATCCCATCGGTTGTAATAACGAAGAGTACTTTTTCAGCACGTTCATCCTCACTCGTTCTCTTTTGTACATTGATGATTTTTTGAATTGTAAAACCAATCGCATCCAATAACGCGGTGGTTCCGCCTAATTCATAATCTTTTTCAGTGATAGGGGAAATGCCTCTTATATTTATTCGATCGTGTAATAATTCGTAATCGTGATCAAATAATGAAGTCGTAACGACAGCCTCTCCTTCTGCCTTTTGCTGTTTCTTCAACATTGCATTATAACCACCGATCGTATCGGCCTCAAGGCCAGCCATCGAGCCGCTTTTATCTAAAATAAACACTAATTCTGTTAGGTTTCTTTTCATATTCATCATCCCTTGTTATGTGATAAACAAAGAATAACAAATATCGATTACAAAATGGTCGCTTGGGAAGCGACATTTCAGGCACCGAGTAAGGGCTGATCAAAAGCAAATAAGGCCTCATTGATTTCATGGATATTGTAATTCGCCTGTTGAATAAAGTACTCAACAATCACATCAAATTTATTGCTGCGTGACAGGGTATAACCGGCAGCAGCCAGCAGCTCCATCGTTTCCTCCACATTTAATCGTAAAGCAATAGCAAAAGCAATCGTCGTTTTCTTTTTCGGAGTATACTCGGCTCCATTCCTGATTTTGGAGAACAAGCGACGGTCAATATTCGCCCGTTTATACGTCTCAACATCTGTCATTTCTTTTTCATCAATTAAACGAAGCAACCGCTCGGAAAAAGACTCATCGAGTTGGTCCAACAGGTTTACTAAGGAACTCTCTGCCTCTTTTAACTGATCCTGCTGAAAAATTTCGACTTCTTGCCGGCATTCCCATATGTATTGTTCTTCTCTGTTACGTTCAAAGCTACTTTCTACTTCTTCCACATAATGCTCATCAATAAATTGATGAATCGAAGTAAATAGTTTCTGGCTTAATCCGAAAGAATTTTTATCAAATACCACCAGATAAACGAGCAGGTCATGATGTAATAAAAATGAGCCGATGGAGGAGATCGCGATCTGTAATGCCTCCTCCTTTGGATAGCCATAGATGCCCGTCGAAATCAGCGGAAATGCAATTGATTCACATTGATGGTTTTTTGCCAGCTCCAAGGAGTTATTGTAGGAAGCCTTTAACAGTGCTGCTTCTTGATGTGAGCCACCCCGCCAAATAGGTCCCGGTGTATGTATTATATATTTTGCCTTCAAGTGAAAGCCATCTGTCAAAACCGCTTCTCCAACCTTGCATTCCCCGTGTTTTTCACATGCTTTTTGCAACTCATGGACACCCGCTGCACGAAAGATCGCACCACAAACGCCACCACCCATTTTCAGTGAGGTATTTGCTGCATTCACAATCGCATCCACCTTCATCTTGGTAATATCATGGCGAACAATTTCTAACGGCATTAGTTTTTCTCTCCCCAAAAAAAATTTTAATAGACCCCTTTTCCTTTTCTCCTCCACAGCACACTAAGAGAATGATAGAAAATTAAATAAAATCCCGATTCCTTCTATTAAAATGCATCCTTTTTAGTGTTCATTATAACAGAAATATATTGGACATTCTAAAGAGTTGGTGCCTGACACTCACCTATTGATATATTTTTTATATCTGATATACTTTATATATCAGCTGTTTTGACTTTTGTGGAGGTGATTTTTATTAAAATTTGCCCATATTTAGAATACTCATTTCAAATACTAGGTAAAAAGTGGAACGGGTTAATCCTTCACTATTTATCTCTTTGTGAAAACAACTCAACCAGTTTTACCGAAATGGTTCATGAAATTTCTAACATTACCCCTAGAGTCTTATCCATGAGGTTAACTGAACTTATTGAGTATGGTTTGGTTAAGAAAGACGTTATTGATACACCACACGTAACGATTTCATATAAATTAACCGAAAAAGGGCAAGCACTTGTTTCTGCCCTTCAGCCGATCCAGAACTGGGCAATTGATTTTAAAGATCATATTTAATCAAAAATAGGAGGAATAAAATGAATAGCAAAAATAATATGATGTGCGATTTGGAAACAGGGGTTTGTGGAAGTGCGGGAGACGAGGACATGGAAATGATTGACTTTAATCAACCAAAAAAAGCGATTGAGCTTTATTATGTCACCGACCCCATCTGCTCTCACTGTTGGGCATTAGAGCCAGTTCTCCGTCGTTTTGAAGAACAATATGGCGATCACTTTACCATCCATACGGTTATGGGAGGATTGCTAGAAAAATGGGGGGATGGACCTGTCGATCCAGCAAATGGAATTGGTCAACCCTCAGATGTGGCTGGCCACTGGAGAGAAGTTGGTGAATATACACGCATGCCAATTGACGGCTCACTTTGGTATGACAACCCGATTCACTCATCCTATCCCCCTTCTATTGTATTCAAAGTCATTCAAAAACAAAATGAAGCGTTGGCTCGTGTGTTTTTACGCCGCGTGAGAGAAGCCGTTTTCGCATTCAATCAAAATATTGCAGAGCATTCAATTTTAGTTGATATTGTGAATAAACTTGGACTTGATGGTGAAGCAATTGTTAAAGAAGCGGAGCAGCCAAGCGGACAGCAATTATTGAACGAAGATTTTGTGCTAGCTGCAAAATTAGGTGCCAGAGGCTTTCCAACGATTGTCATGATCAATGAGGAAAATAAAGGTGTCAAGATTGTTGGGTCTCGCCCATTGGAATACTATGTTTCCGGACTAAAACAAGTTCTAGATTCTGCGGATCCCCAACCTAAACAACAACCGGCCCTTTCTAGCTTGCTTGAAAAAGAAAAACTTTTATTTTCAAAAGAAATTGAAGTCATGTACGATCTTGAAAAAACAGAAATTAACGCTTTTGCCGAAAAAGAACTTTCAGCAAACAGTTATCAAGTGAAGGAAATTCTAGGTGAAACCTATTTTGTGAAGCAATAACCACGGAGGCCCTAAGGACTATTGTGGAGATTTCCAATTAGTATCCAGTAAATGTCGTAAGTTTCTTAAAATATGTAATAAGAATCAAAAAATATGTAGTAAAACTCCTAAATTATGTAATAAGCACCCATACATTATGAAGATTTCCAATTAATATCCAACAAATATCGTGAATTTCTAAAAATATGTAGAAACAGTCAAAAAGTATGTAGTAAAAGTCGTAAATTATGTATAAGAGTCCCACAGCTTAATACCTAAAAAAAGAGTGCAGTCACCCTTCCTTGCGGAATAGTAACTGCACTCTTTTTCATATCCTGAATTCATGGTATCCCGAGTGGTGCCTGACACCAGTACTCGTGTTTATTGAACTTTTTCTAAATGACGGACCATTTGCTCGTAATGTCCAGTTACGTGCTTAACGATTAAATGGTCGACTAAAAATGATAATGGTTTACCGTCAAAGTTTGGGTTATAACTTGGAGCTGTTTTTACTAGATCCTCTTCGTTCACTCTAGCAAGTGCTGCCTCTACTTTCGGTACTAAGTTTAATAATTTAGAAATAGCATAATCTTTCTTAATACGAGATACTACATTTTCATCTACTGCAGCTAACCGTCGCACATGTTCATGATTACGTCCCCATTTTGCCCCTGGAACAACGAGCAACGCTTCCAAATCGGCTACCCAATAATCTACAGCTTCTAAAATATGAGAAACAATTTGCATGGCAGACCATTCGTTTTCGGAAGGTTTAATGAAAAGCGTCGCCTCTTCCGTATTTTTTACGACCGCCACGATATCATCTATGCTCTTTTTAAAAGCTTCCAATCTTTCATTCAATACTGCTGTTGCCATAGAATAAGCCCTCCCCCAGTTCACTGATCGTGAACTTTCAATAATTTATATTAATAATTTCATAATACATAAATTAAAAAAAATGCGCTAGAGTTGGCTCTATCGCATCTTTCTTGCGTAAAGTTGTAAATTAGCAATCGACTCGTTTGTAATTTTTATTGAAATAGCCATATAAGAAATCAACAATCTTGTAATCGGTTGGTTTTTGTTGTTCGAAAATAAAGTTACGAAGTGAAATGGTCGTTGGATTCTCCGCGTGAATAATTTCGCCCCATTTACGTGCTGTTGTTTGTACCATTGCAGAACGCGGAATCCGCATATCTTGGTAGGCTTTAAATGCTTCTTCGTAAGATTTATGTTCTTTTAATTTCTCACCTAATACAAACGCATCTTCAAAAGCTTGGACGCCGCCCTGTGCTAAATATTGAAGCATGGCATGACCGGAATCCCCTAATAATGTAATGTTTCCTTTTGTCCAATTTTCGATCGGTTGACGGTCATACATTTGCCAGCGGAATTGACGGTTAATGTAAGTTAAAGCATTTTGAACCCTCGGATGACTATTTTCAAAACGACGTGTAAGTTCTTCTGGATTTCCCCAATCTTCTACAGTAGCATCATAGGATTTAAATACGACAACCTGGTTGTAAAGTTCGCCACGGCGTACTGGATATTGTACTAAGTGCAAGTTGGGCCCAATCCACATGATGACATCATCTAAGTCTAAGTTTGAGTTATTTGCCACTTCTTCAATTGGAATTGTTCCACGGTATGCTACATACGCAGAGTTTACGGGTTCGTCTTCAATCATTAGCTTACGCATGTTTGATTTGACCCCATCCGCACCAATTACAGCTTCAGCACTAAACGTTTCACCATGTTGGTTGACAACTGTACATGTATCACCATTTTGTTCTGCTGTTTGAATCGTTTGATTTGTAAAGAATTTGATATTGCTTCGTTTTTGACAAGCTTCATATAGAACTCTGTGTAAATCAGATCGATGCAATACAATATATGGCTGACCGAATTCTTTTTGGAAAGCTTCCCCTAAATCAAGCGTTGCTAACTCCTCTGCAGTATAAACATCTTTAAGTACCAGACGTTTTGGTACAACAGCATATTTCAAAATTTCTTCCTTTACACCGAGACGATCTAATACTTCTAACGCGTTTGGTGCTAACTGAATCCCTGCACCAACTTCGCCAAACTCAGGTGCTTGCTCGAAAATTGCGATTGATTTACCAGATTCTTGGATGGATAGAGCTGCTGCTAAACCACCGATTCCTCCACCTACTATAATGATGTCGCTTACATTTGCCATTGATAATTCCTCCCATTTAAGTTAGTATATTCTATAAATAGAGAACAACGTTCCTGATAAGTAAACTTTAAATCATTTTTCACCTTTTAGTCAATACAAAATTTAAAAAATTTAGAAATTTCTTTATTTCCGCAACACTATCCAAAATTAACTGATAATAGGAGGATCATTATGGCAATTGCAACGAAAGCTACCGGTATTCAGTCATTACAAATTGGGTTAAACATATTAGAAATCTTAGCCATTGAAAAACAGCCGCTAAAGTTTACTGATATTCAAAACCTAACTTCGATGACAAAAAGTAATCTATATAAATATTTGACCACACTCTCCCAATTTGGTTTAATCTATCGTCACCCGCATACAAACATGTATACACTTGGACATAAATTAGCACAGTTAGGAAATGTGGCTTTAAACCAATCTTCGTTAATTGAAGTGGTGATTCCCTATTTCAAAAAGATCACTGAGAACACAAACCTAACTATACTTCTAGCTGTTCCTTCTATCAAAGGTCCTCTCATCTCATATATAGTAAGTGCAGATTATGGAATTAATATCGGTGCTCAAATGGGAACACTTTTGCCGCTCTCCTCTTCAACAGGAGTCGTCTTTTCTACCTTTGAAAAAAATGTCTTTATGAAAGATTGGGAAGAAAAAGAATTATCGAAGTTCAATCAAAATGAATTACAGCAATTTCAAGATGATAAAGAAAAAACATGGAGGTTGTTTTTTGCTTCAAAAACAGAACCTCTAATAAAACATGTCTCTTCTTTTAGTGTTCCACTCTTAAATTTCAACCATGAACTACTCGGTGCCATTACCGTTGTTGGTATAACGGAGACCGTGCCAAAATCAGCGGACCATCCGACTGGTCAATACGTTCTCAATGTAGCAAAAGAAATTTCAGAGTATTTCGGTTTTAAAAAATAAATTTCTGAAAACAAATAATATTGACAATTTTCACGAAATCTTTTAAGATTTTTATAAATAGTGAACTAGTTTCACAAATAGTGAGTATGAGGAGGACAACAATGAAACTTATTAATTTTACTGTCGCTGGGCATACACGTGCAGGGGCAATCGTTGACAACCAAGTAATCGACTTAAACTATGCTTACCAAGCACAGTTAAGGGCAGAAGGAAAATACCGATACGAAGCCATCGCAAAGGCATATGTGCCAGAAAATACAGACGAGTTATACCAAGGTGGGAAAGAATCACTGCTTCTCGCGCAAAATGCGATCGATTTCATTTTAGCGAATCCTGAAAGATTTGATAAAAAAGTAGTTTACAATCGCGAAGATGTTAAGGTAGAAGCGCCTGTTCAAAAACCAGGCAAAATTATTTGTGTGGGTCACAACTACCGCGAGCACATTTTAGAAATGGGTCGTGAACTCCCATCGAATCCAGTTATTTTTGCAAAATTCGCTAATACCATCTTGGGTCCAGAGGATGATATTCCACATTATCCAATTTCTGACCAACTTGACTATGAAGCAGAGTTTACTTTTGTAGTGGGCAAACAAGCCCGTAATGTTTCCGAAGAAGATGCATTAGACTATGTAGCAGGCTATACCATTACAAATGACGTCACCTATCGCGATATTCAACGCCGTACGCTTCAATGGCTGCAAGGAAAAACCGTTGATGGTAGTGCACCTATGGGACCATACTTAGTCACTTCCGATGAATTACAAAATCCAGCCGGTTTAGATGTTGTTCTAAAAGTAAATGGTGAAGTGCGTCAAAAAACAAATACTGCGAATCTAGTATTCTCAGTACAAAAATTAGTCTCTTTCTTATCAAATTTAATGACGTTAGAGCCAGGAGATGTAGTATTAACAGGAACTCCAGGTGGCGTGGGTGTTGCGATGAACCCTCAGCAATTCTTAAAAGATGGAGACGTCGTTCGGATTGAAATCGACAAACTTGGAGCACTTGAAAATAAAGTCAAGTCAACAGAAGTCTTAGCCACTGTTTAATGAGGATTAGCAAGGGGGCAAGCAGCATAGGCTGCTCCCCTTTTCTTTATAAAACTTGAATAATGAAGGAGAATGAGAAATGGCTGAAGTAAATCCAGAAGTTCAAGAGTTTATGAAAAGCTCAATTGTAACCGATTACACAAGAGATATTCAACAATACAACTTAGGACCTCTTTGGGAAGCAATTCCTGCAATTATGCACAAATCGCCAACGCCTCAAGCCCAAGCTTATCTTTGGAGCGATGAATTACTCAAAAAGAAAATGGCGGAAGCAGCTCAAATTTTCACACCGGAACGCGGAGGTGAACGTCGAGCGATTTATTTCCAAAATCCAGGCTTAACCTATCGTCAACCATGGGGATGGGGATCTACTACTCAAACGATTTATGCAGCGATTCAAATGTTATTGCCAGGTGAAAAGGCTCCCTCTCACCGTCACTCCCAAAGTGCCTTGCGCTTCATTTCTGAAGGAACAGGTGCCTACACGATTGTACAAGGTCAGCGTGTTTTCATGGAAGAAGGCGATTTCTTAATTACTCCAAAGGGCCTTTGGCATGGGCATGAACATTTAGGAACAGAGCCAATGTATTGGATGGATGCTTTAGATATTCCTACACTTTACGCAATCGGAGGTACCTTCTTTGAACCGTATGAAGAAGGATTACAACAACCAGATATCCCAGATAACTTTTCAGAGATTCGTTATCGCGGGGGCATGGTTCGTCCTGTCGGTGATGATAAATTCACAGTGGCACCACTAGCTAATTATAAATGGGATCTTACAGTCGAAGGAATTAAGGGCTTAATGGAATTTGATCCAAATCCACACCATGGATATGCAATAGAGTACATTAACCCATCAACGGGTAAATCGGCGAACCCAACGCTAGGCACGAGAATGCAGCATTTACCACATGGTTTCCAAACCAAGGCATTACGCCATACTCACTCAACCGTTTACCAAGTACACAAAGGTTCAGGTCACACCGTCATTAATGGTGTTCGCTTCGATTGGAAAAAAGGCGATTACTTCGTCGTTCCAAACTGGGCTTGGTATGAACATTCAGCATCAGAAGACTCTTACTTATTCTCAGTCAACGATTTACCAATTATGAACCGTTTCGACTTAGAACAAGAGCAATCATTTGAAGAAAACAACGGTCACCAAAAAATTACGGGTGAATTTAAACCGGACTTCCGTTAATAGATTGGCAACTTTTATAATGAAAATTTGTTATTATCTAAAACGTTTGGATACTTATTTAAAGGGTCCCGTTTTGATGTGCTTTTCTTAAAGTACGTGCCGAAACCAGCAAAAGTAAAATAAGCGGAGATATTCCGGTTAGATGCAGATTGGAGCTCATTTCGGTGTATATAAGGGGAGGTTTTCCGCTTATGCAAAGAAAAATCTTCTATTTTCAAATTTTTCGAGTAAATAGGCGGAATCTCTCCGTCTATTTAAGCTTTTTTTAATTATATTTACTAATTAAGCGGAATTTTTCCCTCTATTTAGCAGCTTGGGTGCTTAACCTGATCCTCTAACCGAGACGTTTGCCAATTCATACTTCAATACTTGTATCTATTCATAAGAATTCACCCGAAAACGGAACGTTTGGATACTTATTCCAAGCGTTTTTTCTATTAACAAAATTATTTCAATATAATCTTGTAATGTAATTGTAATTTTACTGAGATGTCTCTGTTACAGCTCTCTAGTATATTAAAACTATCAAATCACACTAGGAGGTAACAAACATGCTAAAGAAATTCATTCTAGCATTTGTCATCATCGTTTCTTGTGGCTCTTTGTTTGCTAACAGGGGTGATAAAGCGGAAGCAGCTTATTATAATACAAAGGCAGTT
Organism: Neobacillus drentensis NBRC 102427; assembly: GCF_001591445.1. GTDB lineage: Bacteria > Bacillota > Bacilli > Bacillales > Cytobacillaceae > Neobacillus > Neobacillus drentensis. Next base: position 92,792 of record NZ_BCUX01000011.1, read on the forward strand.
GCGGTTGCAAAGTCTAATTTAGGAGTACCTTATCGTTGGGGTGGAATGTCAACCAGTGGTTTTGATTGTTCAGGTCTAGTTAAGCATTCCTATGCAAAAGCTGGAAGAACGCTAAACCGTACCGCCGCTCAAATGTACTACGGAAACGGATATCGTATCTATAATAATATCCAACCGGGTGATTTAATGTTCTTTGCTCCAACCAAAGCAAGTCGACCGACACATGTCGCGATGTATGTCGGGAATGGTAAAATGATTATGGCTTCTTCATCAAGAGGAGTCATGATTACAAGTACAAACAATTCATATTGGCATCCAAGATACGTTGGAACCAAACGCGTTTAAAGACCATCTGATAGATGGTCTTTTTTTTGGCTGTTTTTGTAAACTTTGTTGTTTTTTTATAGTGTTTCTAATAGACATATCTCTCGTTTCTTTAGTGGGTTTTGTATTTTAGGAAGCTTCTATTTTTACCACACCACATTAGAAGCCACGGGTGCCGCCCCTTTGAAGCTCAATTTTTTCACTAATCTCCTTAAGTCCCGCACGAATAAGTAGAAATACAACAATCCATGAAGTGATCATTAAAAAAATATGGCCATAAGGAAACATCCCAGTTATGGGAGTATCCCATAGCGCATGCATCAAAACAACGAGGATAAAGACACGTAAAAATTTAACACGGAATAACATGTTAAGATTAAAGGGCTGATCCCCTTGTACCCTGCAGAAAGCTGCACCTGTTAAGCCTGCCCAGGCCACATGACCGCCAGGTGCTAAGATCCCTCGCCATAATATCGTGGTATAGAGATTTTGAGTATCCCCGGATAGCAATGCCCTTAAGGCATAGCCTGCTGTTTCAAATGCAGCGAAGCCTGCACCAACGGCCGCACCAATGAGAAGTCCATTTAGAATATACCTGTATTTTCGATACTTGACAAAACTAATCACGGTAATCGCTTTGGCAAGCTCCTCAGCGATTCCAATCGTAATCGGATTAATAATATTCTTAAGAATATCAAAAAAGACAAGGGCGACTAACAAGGAGACAATCCCGCCAATGAATACGACAAAAATAATTCGATAAAATGCGATATTTTGCGGCGCGTTCATTTCCCAGAAGAATATAAGCGTTGTCAACGGAACAGCAAAAGCACCAACGATAATAAGTCCGGGTATAAAATTGATATTACTAAAATAGCTGAACCCAATGTGCAGCCCGACGAACGCGAGAAGCGAAATGATGAACACCCTTGCAAACAGCCAAGGTTTTGGCCATGTGCTTTTTACTTCGGAAATTTTCGGCGTCGTAAGTGCGGTCCCAACGATAAACAGTCGCTCAGCTTCTAGTTCGCTATGATTTCGGAAAACACGAGAAAATATATTTTGAATTTTTGGTTCAACCGATTGTTCTAATTTTGGAACCATGTCCACATAGTGGGCAAACTCGTAAAAAAAGCTGTTATCCTCCTCTTGCGTGTTACCCTTAATAAATTTTTCACCGCAGCTTAAACAGAACTTCACACCCTCTGGATTGGAATAAACACATTGCGGGCATTTCATAACTTCACCCCTCTTAGTTGTCAAAACGCATATTGATGTTATGGAGATATCCACCAAATGAAATAACAATCTCAAAAAGAGTATACCCAATGATAGGTAGTTTTTACTCTACTTCATACAATTCAACCATTAAAATAAGCCATCAAACACTAGATTCATGATCACTAGTATTTGATGGCTTATATATTTTCAATTCAACCTAAAAAAACTTATCGTCTATAACACTTTACTTAAAAATGCTTTGGTCCGGTTATGCTGAGGGTTACTGAATAATTCATTCGGTTCATTTTCTTCAACAATATAGCCGCCGTCCATGAAAATAACCCGGTCGCCAACTTCACGTGCAAAGCCCATTTCGTGGGTAACAACCACCATTGTCATCCCTTCTTTAGCAAGCTGCTTCATGACTTCTAAAACATCTCCGACCATTTCAGGGTCAAGTGCAGAAGTCGGCTCGTCAAAGAGCATGATTTTTGGATTCATTGCCAACGCCCTAGCTATGGCAACACGTTGTTTCTGTCCACCAGAGAGTTCGCCTGGATAACTTTTTGCCTTTTCTCTTAAACCAACTTTATCGAGTAACTCATATGCTAATTTTTCGGCAGCTGATTTCTCTGTCGCACGAATTTTAATAGGACCCATCGTGAGGTTTTCTAAAACAGTTTTATGAGGGAATAGATTGAAATGCTGAAAAACCATCCCAACTTCTTGTCTAACCTTATTGATATTGATCTTATTGTCTGTTATATCCTGTCCGTTAATGACTACCTCGCCACCTGAAATTTCCTCGAGGCGATTTAAGCAGCGAAGAAACGTACTTTTGCCCGAACCAGATGGACCAATAACACAAACTACCTCTTTTTCTTGCACGATTGCATTGATATCTTTTAAAACCTCTACCTTGCCAAACGATTTCCTTAGGTTTTTAACAGTAATCATACTCATCGCAGCTGAATCCTCCTTTCGATGAAATTAGCTAAAATGGTTAATAAATAAATAATGATAAAGTAAATAACACCTACAGCCAGCCAAATCTTAAACGCTTCGAAGGTAGCTGAAGCTTGGATTTGTCCTTGCTGGGTTAAATCGGCGATCCCAATAACGGATAAAAGAGAAGTATCTTTTAAACTAATTATCGACTGGTTCGTAATGGTAGGAAGCATTCTTCTAAATGCCTGTGGGAGCACCACGTATCGCATGGTTTGTGCACCCGTAAAACCAATAGATCTTGCTGCCTCTGTTTGTCCTTTATCAATCGATTGAATTCCCGCCCTGATAATCTCAGCAAAATATGCCCCAGCATTAATGGCAACAGTGACAATACCAGCTGTTGTGCTGTTTAGGGAAACCAAATGTAAAGAGTTCACACCGAAATAGATAAAAAACAATTGTACGATAAACGGCGTACCACGAATCGCATCCACATAAACCTTAGCAATCCAGTTTAAAATCTTACTGGGTGCCAATTTCAACAATGCTATGACTAAACCAATTATAAAACCTAGAATAATGGCAATTACAAATATATATAGGGTCACTTGAAGCCCTTTTAACAGCATTGGTATTGCTGCAGAAATAATATCCATACGATTCATCCCCTTTCAAAAAGAAAGCGCGCTATAAGCGCGCCTATTCATTACTTTTACGATAGTCTATTCACCTAAATACGTTTTAATAATTTTATCATACGTTCCATCTTTCTTTAACTCAGCAAGACCAGTGTCGATCTTTTTCAGAAGATCCGCGTTTTGCCCTTTTAGTACAGCAATACCATATTGATCTCCATTTAAGCGATCACCGACAATTTTTAATCCAAGGTCTTTTTGAGCAATAGCATAAGAAATAACAGGATAATCCTCAATTAGTGCATCTGCATTTCCGTTAGAAACCTCTTGGAACATGGCAGGACTATCATTAAATTGAACAACGGTAATTCCTAATTTAGAAGCATTATCTTGTGCATATTTTGCACCGGTTGTCCCTTTTTTAACAGCAACTTTTTTGCCTTTTAAGTCTTCGACTGCTTTAATACTTGAATTATCTTTTTTAACAACGACTGTTAATCCAGCATCAAAATATGGTGTTGAGAAATCTACTACTTTTTTTCTTTCATCCGTAATACTCATTCCTGCAATAGCTACATCTAGCTGATTGGCTTGCATCGCTGGGATGATCCCACCAAAATCCATCGGTGTAAGTTCAATTTTGAACCCTTGATTTTTTGCAATTGCATTGATTAATTCAATATCGATACCTTTATAGTCGTTTCCTTCTTTAAATTCAAATGGAGGATAGGTAGTATCTACACCAACTTTATACACTTTACTACTTTCCGCCTTACCACCTTTCTCCTTCTCACTTGTTGAAGAATTACTTCCACAAGCTGCGATAAAGATAGTTAGGATTAAAAATAAGCTAAATAAACCAAATTTCTTCACTTCAATCTCCCCTTTATTATCTGATTATTTCTATTTGCAGAATAGAATGAATTTACTTAATTAATATACCACAGATAATAAAAAGAGCAAAAGAAAAAATTATTGGAATATAAATAATTTTTCTTGAATAAATATACTGGAATATTTTCAACGGGAGACATATGCCACAGGGACGGTTCGAGACCTGTTAATTTTTTGTAATGGTCTGTCCCTCTTCATGCATAAAGATAGATAAAGGGGGGATTTTTATTATATTTACAAATAAACTTATTAGGATGACTGTTGCTTATGTTTTTATTACCTCAGCACTTATGAAATTAATGGGTACCGAATTAGCGAATCATTTTCTTGGATTAGGACTGCCCTATCCTCACTTGATGTTAAAACTTGTCATTTTAATAGAAATAGTCTGTGGAATTCTACTATTGGTTAATAAAGCTGTAAAAAATGCGGTTGTACCTTTAATTGGGATTATGATTGCAGCCCTTCTTTTAACAAAGGTTCCCTTACTGCATACCGGCCTACTTACATTCGCTTTTGGTGCTCGTTTAGATATTGTTATGTTAGTTTTGCTGGTTTCTCTTTATAAACATTAGCTTCTGATAGCTGAATCTAAACATTTTTATTACCAATTTACCGTAAAAACAAAACTCCCCTCAAACATCAGTTTGAGGGTTCATTCTTGTCATTCCAATGAAATCTTAACAACATCATCCAAATATTTCATTGCGCTATATCCAAAAATCTCCAGTCTTTTAGGAATTACTTTCTCTCCAGTATTGTTTCCCTCTAACTTCATTCTTTGAACGGTTACAAAAAAACGAGGTTGCTCGATTTCTTCATAGGAAACAGGGTTTACATTCATATCGTATTCCACCCCGTTTTTATCAACAAGCACTCCTTCAGAATCCATCTCTATGGTATTAGTATCATTTTCATTCTCACCGAAAATTTGGAATTGAAATGACTCATATGCTCGATTCTTCACTTCATGATCGCTAATGACCACATTGGTCGTCTGTCCAACTTCCACTTTGTCAATCGAAATGGTACTACCTGCATATTCAAAGGTTTGCGGATATTCCTTAGAGGCATCCAGTTCAATGGTTTTATGGTCTTCAAACGCTAATTGAACCGATTCAAATTGAACATTGACCTCTTTTGGTTTTTCTCCAAAAAGTGGGCCAAAGTGGGTTTGAAAAGTACTCCAATTCATGTCTTGACTTGTTTCAAAATACGAGATGCCGCCATACAAATCAGATTTCATTTTCTTTTTATTCACTACTAAATTATCAAAATTTAAAGCTTCTATCCGCTTCTCTGACTTCTCAATATTAATACCATATTGCAAAACCGTCGCTGTAGGAGCAATGGTTAGTTTATCAAATCGAACCGGGATTCCCTCGACTTCTGTTTTTTTACCCAATGCATATTCGATAGAGGGCTGTTTGGCTACAGGAATCTCAAAGTTCCACTCACCTGTTTCATTTTCCACGTTCTCGTAAGCCGTAATACGATTCCGGTCAGAGGAATCACGAATCAATTTCTGTAGCTTTGTGATCTTTAGTTTGATTGTCCCGTTATCTTTCTTGATTGGCAGCAGACTAATCTTGCCATGATATACATTCTTTTCCTTTCTATTTACATCCGATTCAAAGTCAGGAGGATAGTACCTTGGATTTGCTTCAGGGCTAATGATTTCATATTGGTTCTCCACCAAAACTCCATCATCATAATTCATCACATATTGATTGTCTTCTTTTGTATCTTCAATTTCATAAAAAACAAGCGTCTGAATATCATCAGCAATCGCACTCTTGATCTTAATTTTCACTCCCTTACTTTCCGATTCCAGATTAAGCTTTTCACCCAAGTCCTGTTGAAGAAAGCCACGTAATTCCGGATCTTCTTCTGTCCAAGTATAGTAGAGATTGGAAGAAGTTTTCGTAAAAAAATCGATTCCAATTAATAATGCGAATACACCTGCAATAAAAAGGCCTTTTCTGACACGTTTCTTTTTCTTCTGTTGTCTTTGCTTTTCCTTTTCTTCCAGCCTATCTTTGACGATTTCCATAAAATCGGATGGCACAACCAAATCTTCCAGACTATCAGAAAGATTTGACAGGGTTAACATGACATCCTGAAAGGTAGCCAAATCCTCCTGACAGTCGTGACAGTGATAAATATGTTTCTCTAATTCAATCTTTTTCGGCCGATCTAGGTTTCTTCCTAAGTAATCGATATAAATCTCATGATACTCCTTGCAGCCATTATAGTTTAATCCATCTCCCATTACTTTTCTAAGTGATTGAATTCCGGAAAACAAGAGATCTTTCATCTTTTTCACTGAAATTTGGAGAATGTGAGCCACTTCCTCCTGAGAAATTCCTTTTACATATGTAAGGAATATCGCTTCTTTCTCGGACTCATTCAATTGATCAAGTGCATTAAATAAATCCTTTTGTTGTTCACTTTCCTCTGAAACTAGTAAACTTCTATGATCAGAAAGCTCACGGCAGGTATGTATAAAAATGGATGTAACCCACGTTTCGAATGATGTTTCATTTTTAAATCGAGGCAATTCCTTGTGGACTTTGATAATGGAACGGTAAAAAAGCTCTTCCATTTGCTGGCGATTCCTAAGATAGGACCAACCAAGTGTATAGAACGATTGTTTATGCAGTTCGAACCAATCGACGATGGATGCTACGCCTTTTTCTTTTATCGTCGTGATTGAAATGGAATCTATTTTTGGAATCATAAAAGTGTTCACCTCTTTGCATCAAAATTCCTTTAAGATGGTTTATTCGACATTTTACTATTATTTCCCTCCTATGCATTTTTATGGAGACTAATTTCTAATTATGGTGATATGGATGATGTCGCTTAGGAAATGTCGAAATTTAGCGAAAAGTATTCCTTCTATGTATTCGCTTTCACTTGTTAATTTTATACTACGAATATTACAAATTTTTAATGTTTTTAAACTATTCTTTTTTTAAACACAAAGGGGTGTAATAGGAATGCTGCAGGGAAACACGGGGAAAAACAGGGGAAAGGGATTAAAGATCGAAACTGTTCAATTAAGCATCGACGTTCCACGTCATATAAGAGATGACTTTCGAGACTCAGTGGAAAAAAACGGAAAGACGATGAATGATGTTTTAAAGTTATATATACAAAAGTACATTTGGAAACAAGGAGAATTACAGAGAAATAGGCAAAAACGACGCGAAGAATTAGGATAATCTCCATTCTACTACCTCACAAATTTAAACTGCCACATTAGTGTATGTGGCAGTTTTTGATTGGATGAGCTTATTGTCTGACAGCCCCAGTAGAGTTTATCTCTATTTTTACTGATACATTGACATCAGATTCGAACCACTTTTTACAAAACAGTAATGGTCTGACCCTTAAGTGGTAAATATTAAATAAGAGAAATACAAAAAATGTAGTTTTACAAAGCGAGGATTAACAAAAAATGATTATTGTTGAAAGCGAACAAAGCTATTTTATGGTTACTCAGAATGATCACGCCAAAATTGCAGGGGTTATCTCCCGAAACTGTAAAGATGATTATTTTTTTGATTTGACACGAACTCAAGAAGTGCAATTGGCGATCCAAGAACATGACCGAGGCTGGATAGAACTGGATACGTCTCCTGTATGGAATGATAAAACGGAAAAGCCGTACTCTTTTATCGACTACCCAATCGTGCTGAAAATTTCTTTTTATAAAAAGGGATTGAATGAAGTTGAAAAAATGAGCAAGTATGCTGGACTGTTATGCAGTTTACACTATTCTTCATTCATTCAGGATGCTTCAGAGCCCGAAGTCAGGGAATTTTGGAATGAAGAAAAGCAAAGACAGGAGCAGCTTTTAAAGGAATTGCAAATAGTGGGAAACGAGAATAAGAATGAAACGTTAATGTACCACTTAGATCTGTTAAAATTCTGTGATTACCTTTCCCTTTATATTTGTTTAAATGAACCTGGAGAAAATAAAAGGATCCATCCCTTTTTTCGAAATGGATTTCCACAGTTATTTCCTTTTGTTACAGACAAACCCATCGTTGCTCATTGGAAAAACCAAGAAACGGTTTCGCTCTCCTTCTCCCCTCTGAAAGGTGAATTAGAAGTAGAACTTCCTTTTAGGGATGTAAGAAAAGGCCAAATAGAGAGGCATGGCATCTTACAGGCATACAAAGATACCCCTGTTACGATAAGGAAGATAGCGTTTAAATAAGCGATAACCCACTGTGCAAACATTGCTAATCACATCATATTTTTTTTTGTCACTAATATCAATGAAATTTTCTGTGTAAAAAACATCAATAAACACAAAGAAGGGGTAGTTTAATGACTATCCCTTAAATTCTCTCTCGACTCCCGTTAAATAAAATTGTTGTCTGTTTTTATTGAGTGTCTTCGTCGCTTTTGTACTCCAAAATATCACCTGGCTGACAATCCAAACTCTTACATATTGCTTCTAATGTTGAAAAACGAACCGCTTTTGCTTTCCCATTCTTTAGAATAGAAAGATTCGCCATCGTAATTCCAACCCTCTCCGAAAGCTCCGTTACGCTCATTTTTCGTTTTGCTAACATCACATCAATATTAATAATAATTGCCATATTCTCCCCCTCAGACCGTTAAATCATTTTCTGATTTTATGTTAATCGATTCTTGAAGAAGCCGTTGGAGGATAGCAGCAAAGACGGCGATAACCAAGGATGCAAAAATGATGATGAGACCCATTAATCCAATAGGAGGGTCAACTTTCTTTGCTATAAAACGAAAGAGTGGCAAACCTAATACATACAAACCACTGATTGTAATCGCACAACGCTTTATGTTCTTTAATGCCTTTACAGATAATTCCGAGAACGCTGTGTTCTCGTCAATGTACCGTAAAAGGTTGAAAGCTTGATAGAGAGCAAAATAAAAAGGCACAGCCGCTCCATACATCACGATGAAAACGAGATATTTCATTGGGGCAATATTTGGATACAATCTTGCTGCAAAATTCGCTATAAGGGGCACTAAAAATATACATAAAGCAAGCACTGCAATTCCAGCCAGAAAAATAATTACCTTTAAGAAAGTGGTTGAACCTCGTTTACCATTCATATAAAACACCTCACTTATTTAATGATAAGATGATTTTATCACAACATTTATCGTTATTCAATAAATTAGTATTGTTTTCTATTATATTATTATTGTTAACAGAATATCATTTTTATTTAAAGTAAATTAAATCATCTTTTGTGCATAGTCTCAATCCACTCAAGAAACTTTATGCATTCGCCAAATTCCTACAAAAATAAATAGAAACTCCCTCTTTTATCGGAGGGAGTTTCTATCTTGTTAAAGTATTGTACCGATCTATTCTATTCCTGGAAACCACCCTGGCCGATTAATAATTACCTGCCAGAGGGGATCAGGTATTTCCAGTTCATGCTGATCATTCTTGTTTATTTTGGTGACAATTTCAGATTCTCGACCTTGTTCTACTTTTTGCACCCATTCAGGATCAATAATCAGTTCACGCCCCAATGCAATTAATGGGACTCCTGTTTCCAATGCTTCTAAGGCATCATTGGCTGAATAAATCGAACCGACACCGATAACTGGAACCCGGTCACCGACGCGCTCTTGAATGATTTCAAGTCGTGAACGTGTATCCTCCACTCCTCTTCTTGGCGTAGACCTGAAATCCTGCAATGAAACATGGAGATAATCAAGGTCTTTTTCTGCAAGTGCATCTATTAATACTAGTGTGTCAGCCATCGTGATACCAGGTGTTTCAGCTTCTTCTGGAGAAAAACGATAGCCTACCAAGAAAGGCCCCTTCGCATATTCAGCTACCACCCTCTTGACTTCATCAACAAGCTCCAACGGAAAAGTAAGCCGTTTCTCAAGCGTGCCTCCCCAACGGTCATTCCGACGATTAGAATGAGGGGAAAAGAATTGCTGAATCAGGTAACCATTGGCACCATGTAATTCAACACCATCATAACCTGCTTCAATGGCTCGTCGAGTAGTTTCTCCATAATCACGAATAATGGATTCGATCTCTGTTTCAGTCAATGCCCGGGGAACTGGTTTTCCTGCACCTTCCAAAGGAACTGCACTAGCACTTACCACATCACCATTTACTAATTCAGGTGGAACCTGGCGTCCGCCATGGAAAATTTGCAAAATCGCTTTTGCCCCATCCTCTTTAATCGCTGATGCCACACGACGCAAACTTGGTATCATCTCATCTCGGTCTCCAGCAAATTCACCATGAAATCCTTTTCCATTTCTGGTCACATAGGTACATGCGGTTATGACCATTCCAACACCATTGGAACGTCGTTGATAGTACTTGACCTCCGCATCTGTGACGGTCCCGTCAGGATTGGATGACCAATTTGTCATCGGTGCCATGACAATACGATTTTTTAATTCGATCCCCTTTCCTATCGTATAGGACTCAAATAAGGGTGCATAGTTTTCATTCATCATGTCTATATTCCTCCGCCTAGTTCATTAGGTAAAGTAGGCAAAATTTTTCTTTGCCCACTGACAACTTTATTTTATAGTTTACCGTTTCAATCAAAGCAAATTCCTTGATTAAGAGTGTTTTAATATGTTCTCAGTAGAAAATTTGAAAATTACCTTTTTATATCAAAATTCTTCATTCTATATCCACTAATTAGAAATTCATGTTTCTTGTTTTTTACTTTGGATATTTTTTTTATAGCTGCTAATTTTGTTGATAATTCCATGAACCAATGCTCATCATTTGATTGTAAAGCCAAATCGATTAATGGTAAAAGCTGACTTTCATCATTAACTGTTAAATCGAGCAGCTTTTCAGCAGATTTATGATGGAGCCAAATCGACTTGCCAATCGCTTTTTCATTATCACATTCGACAACGTTTACTTTTATCAGTCCTTTAATGGAGTCAACGGTTTCAACATATCCGTGAATTAGTTCACCATCTCTGGACCTCCCCTGGACCCAATCTCCATATTCAAATAGATATTTATCGGCCATCGTCACTACACCCCTTAAATGTTATAAAAAAAGTTACAGATTAGTTTTAATGAAAAAAGTATATCATCAATAACGCACTATACTGTAATAATATAATATACAGTATAAAGAAAAGAAAAAACTAAATCATGGACAATGTTTAATTTTTTCTAAAACCGAACTGAGGGTAATATTCTCTAAATATTTTTCAAAATACAATTCAGCATCATTGAAAATTTGATCCATAACGACCTGTGTATTTGACGATATAATACATTTTTGCTCCGGATCACCAGTGCACCAATTTGGTTTCAGGCTTCCGCGTGAAACGGTACGATAAATATCTGCCAATGATACCTCTTGAGAGTTACAGTCGAGAATATAGCCACCGCCAATCCCTTCCTTTGTTCTAACAAATCCATGATTGCGCAAACAGCTCATGATCTTGCGAATCCGCGCCGCATTGGTACAAACATTGGTAGCGATTGACTCACTGCTAGCCATATGATCTGGTATATATGCTAGATAAACTAAACTATGGACGGCTATCGTAAAATCACTATTCACTTGGATGCTTCCTCCTCAAGAAGATTAATGTAATTTTATTATTTACAGTTTGTAAAGTCAACCAAAGATAACTCAATTTTAATAATTCCACTATAGCCCCTAATTATACCCTTACTGCTTGCTGAATAATGTCTCCTATTTTATTACTTTTGCTAATCACTTTGATGAGTACCTAGCTATAATATCTGTGCCTGTCCCCCAGTAAATTTAAAGGGTAAGCTCGGGGGACATGCACTAAATGAAAAGTTATAAACATTTTGATCGCCTCAGGGCCAAATCGCGCTCCAGAACGGTAGTCCCCTGAAGTGATTCATAGTCTACTTCATTACTTAACCAATTCTGTTTTGCTCTCTTCAAACGGGATAGGTAACTGGGACAGATCCTCCAATTTTCGTTTCATCAATACATAATAGAGTACGGATGGAACCACCAATCCTAAGATCCAAGCTATATCGGCGCCCCCCATTGCTTTCGCACCAGCTCCTACATAGAAAGAGGTGTTCATAAATGGCACTTCGGCGATAATAGAAGCAAGGAACGAAATAGCTGTTATTTTGTTTACTTTTCCATACTTTCCATTTATATCAAAAATATCTTTAATACTATACTCTCCGTGACGCAGGACGTAAAAATCAATGAGGTTAATGGCTGTCCATGGAATTAAAAAGTAACTAATAAATAAGATAAAGTTGATAAAATTGGACAAGAAATTCCCCTGACCCAAAATAGCCAGAAAAGTTCCAACTGTTCCAATTCCAAGGATAAAGTACATCCTTACTTTAGGGGTTACTTTTATTTTTGAAAAAGGCTCAACAGTAGAAATGGTTGACATAAAGGCGCCATATAAATTAAAAACATTGATGGAGAACTGACCTAGGATGATAACAGCAAATAAAAGAAACGAGAAACTTCCAAACTGATTAGCGAGATTTGTACCGGCATTACTTAGGAAATTCGGAATGGCTGTAGTCAATAATACTCCTAAAACCATCATCCAAACCGTGCCTAAAACAGTCCCTGCATACGTATACCAAAAGGTTTTTGAATAATTGGTATCAATCGGCAAATACCTTGAGTAGTCAGCGACATAGGGTGCATATGAGATCTGCCAAGTTGCTACCACACTAACACTTAACATAAAGATGGGTAGATTGAACCCAGCTGGAGACCAGCTGCCTGACGGGACAGGTAATTGGAAGACAATAAACGTCGCAGCTATGAATACAAGAAAGAACACCCATGTCAAATACTTTTGCATTTTATGAATCAAATCATGGCCAATTATTGTCACGATAAAGGTGATGATATTAAGGACAATGATACTTAAAGTTAAATTAAGGTTTAAGGCACTGCTCAATACTTGGGCACCTAACAAACCACTGCTTGCAAAGAAACCCAAGTACATGAAAATTACAAGAATCAAGGGAATCACGGCACCAATCACACCAAATTGTGCACGGCTTTGAATCATTTGCGGGATACCGAGTTTAGGTCCTTGAGCAGAATGTGAAGCCATAAAAATGGCTCCTATTAAATTACCAAGGATAATAGCTACAACACTCCAAAAAAGATTTAAGCCAAAAGTGACACATAGTGATCCTGTCACAAGTGTGGTAATATGCATATTTGCAGCAAACCAAACTGAAAACAATCCTCTTGGTTTTCCATGACGTTCATTGGCTGGAATATACTCAATACTTCTTGTTTCAATTTTCATAGACCTGCCCCCTGAAATATAGTATTTTGGTGACTTATCTTAGGAGTGAACTTCTTCCTTATTCAATTTACGATCATCTATGTTCTCTTTTTCCTTTAAAACAAAGCTGAGTAAATCCAATGCAAGTCTTGCACCTACTTGACTGGTCATTCCAGCTGGGTCATATGGCGGTGCTACTTCGACCAAATCAAAGCCAATTACTTTTCCTCTTTTAGCTATTCCTTCAAGCAATTCATTTACTTCATCGTAAATAAATCCTCCTGGTGAAGGGGTACCTGTTCCGGGTGCTACGGAAGGATCCAACCCATCAATATCAAGGGTAATATAGTATTTTTCTCCTTCCGGAAGTAGTTCTATCACACTTTCAATTCCCATTTTCCTAATTTGGCGCGGTGATAAGATCACACTGCCATAATCTCGTGCTGCATCTACATCTTCCTTCAAACTGCTGGAAATTCCTCGAATTCCAAATTGGAAAATTTTCTGAACATGGTCCATTTCAGATAAACGACGGATACAGCTTCCATGCCCATACCTTTGTCCGGAACGATGATCCGCCCAATCCAAATGTGCATCGATTTGAATAACATGAAAAGGGCCTAACTCCTCTAAAGCTTTACCGACTGGAATGGTAATGGAGTGATCTCCGCCTAATACAACCGGCATGGCTCCTTTTGAAACAATCTTTCTTATCGCTTCTTCTGTATTTTCATGACATTGCATCATATCTCCATGAACCATGTCCACATCGCCGCAGTCGACTACATTCCATCTTGGTCCTAAATACGTAATATCTTTTTCAATATCATATGCACCATTTAATCCAAAACTATATAGTGTAGATCCTTCACGGATCCCCCTTGGACCCATTCTTGCTCCAGATTTCCATTGCGTACCCATATCATTTGGAACACCAATAACAGCAACATCCGCATCTAGTTGATTAATATCTGGACAAACAGGATATTTCCCAAAAGTGCAGATACCAGTAAAAGGTAAATTTAAAAATTGCTTTTCATCTTGATTTGACATAAGATTGCCTCCTTTAGATTTCTATAAATATAGAGTGCAACTTTCATGCCAATTAATAAAGACAGTGTTTAAGAGGGCTGTATAGTCAAAAACGACTACCTTTGCTCCACATATTTTAGTATTTTCCGATTGGCAGTAGATTGGCTGATTCCCAATATTTCTGCAAGTTTAATGCTACTGGGATATTTCTGATACATTCGCACAATATACTCCTTTTCTAGTGTTTCAATGTAATCGTTTAACGGAATTTCTTTCGTAGACTGGGTGAAGGAATCCTTTTTTGTTTCCTCTTCGCGCCAATTAAGGTCTATTTCGTTACCACTAGATGTGATTATCTTATTTTCAATATAGTTCCGTAATTCTCTGACATTTCCCGGCCAATTTTGCTGGCTAAGCCAAGCAGCCATAGTCGGGGTAAAATATGTATTTAATTGATATTTACGATTCAATTGTTCAGTAATCTCGTAGATTAATGGAATGATTTCTTCCTTTCGTTCCCTTAGCGGTGGAATTTCTACTTTTACGACATTGATTCGGTAATAAAGATCTTCCCTAAATTTCCTTTCTTTGATCATCTTTTCTAAATTTTGATTTGTAGCACAAATAATTCTGCAATTCACCTCAATATTTTTTGTTCCTCCAATTCTCATTAAGGTTTGATTTTGCAAAACTGACAGTAATTTTACTTGAAGATTTAGAGGCAGTTCACCAATTTCATCTAAAAAGAGAGTTCCCTTTCCTGCTACTTCAAAATACCCCTTCTTCCCCCCTTTTTTAGACCCGGTAAAGGCTCCATCCTCATACCCGAAAAGCTCTGATTCAAATAATGATTCAGGAATTGCACCACAGTTTACTTCAATGAAGGGTTCAGCCTTTCTTGATGACATTTGATGAATTTTATAAGCAATATGATTTTTACCAACCCCCGACTCACCCTCGAGTAATAACGTAACGTTTATATCGGCTACCTTAAACACAACTTCAAATACTTTTTCCATTTTTCCATTACTTATAAAGAATTGTTGAGTCGCCTGTTTTCGTAATTTTTCATTTTCTTTTTGAAATTTTAATAATGCTCTAGCTACCTGCTCATTTTCTTTTCTTAAGGACTCAAATTCGGTTATATCCCTTGAAAAACTCGTTGCACCTACTAATGTTCCAGATTGGTCATAAACCGGATAACCGGAGATGATTAGTTTTTTATTATGATTTGTTTCTTGAATTAGTGTTACTTCCTTATTAGTTCTAAGCACACTTGCAATGACAGAGGGAGAAAAAAGCCCTTGTTGTTCAAGTTCAAAAATATTATGATGAACAATTTGCTCACAAGAAATACCAAAGACTGTTTCAGTAGATTGACTGGCAAATAAAACCAATCCCGTTGCATCCGCAATAAAAATTTCATCAAAAGAATGTTCTAAAATATGGTTTAAAAGAATCGAATCATCTATGAATTTATTCATTTTCATCACCTAGTCATTTTTGATTTAATCATAATCAAAAATGACTAATAATTCAAACTATTTTAAATGTTTCTAATTCATTTGTGCAAATTTTAATAATGATTTAATATATACAGGCTCCCATTTCATCACTAAGTATATTATATAGGGTATTGGGCTCCTTACTCTGCGTACAACCGAAAGCGAAAGGAAGTTTGGAATGTATACAAACGCAATCCCACAATTTACTGATTACTCAAATGCTATTCCCCAGCCTACAATGTCTTACGGCTATGCCTCTCCTGTTCAGGGACCATGTGTTAATGTTCGTGGATGTGAAAATTTTATTATCATCATTGTGTTGTTTATATTATTAATCATTATTGGTGCAATTGCTTTCTGCTTTTAAAAATGAAGACCTAATATCAAGCACTTCAAAAAAACATAATGATCTTGTCGAGTTAGCTGACGAAAGCCAGGGACATGGTATGATTCCATGTCCCTTTCAAGTATGCAGAGCCTCTAAATCTACCCATAAAAACGAATAGCTATAAATCTTTATCAGTTAACACTTCCAGTGATCCAAACACCTCATTGACTTCTTTCTCTAACTCCTGAATAAGCTTAAATTCCTTTTTTCTCGTTGATAACTCTTTAACAATGCTGGCATAATACCAATGTTGCTGGGGCTTCCCATGGTTGAAACGCTCCCATACCTGTTCACCTATCAGCTCGAGATCGGCCTTGATTGTTGACAAGTTATGTAATTTATCCGCGGTGATTACTTGGATTTCTTCTAAATTTGCATCTTTTAAGCTTTCAATTGTATGCTGTTTTCTTACGCTCCAAGGTAAGCTTTTATCATGTTCTGATGCAGCTTGGACCAAATTAGCTATTTGTACACCAAACTGTTCTGTCAATTCCTCATAGGTGGTCGGTGTATCCTCAATTGTATCATGAAGAATACCTGCAGCTATTACCGCATCAATACACTTTGCTTCCTGCAAAAGCATCCCTACTGCAAACGGATGTGTGATATAAGGAATATCCGTCGATTTTCGATACTGATCTTTGTGTGCTATTGCTGCAAAATTAATGGCCTTTTGAATGATGCTCATATTTACAAAATCCCCCCATCTGATCCTTACCAAATTTCTCTTTTTACTATACTTCCAATCATATCCAACTTTAGTAATTTTAAAAAGGCGTTGTTCGGTCGATTATGTCCCTTTTCATGTTGGGTAGTAATACGATGTACAGTTATATATTTTTTTAGCAGTATGGCTTATCGATTGCGAATTACGGATTTTAGTCATTATGAGAATTCATAGGCGGAGAATTTCCTGCTAATGTATTTAGGGGAACCTTAAGAAACGGATATAAGCGGAGATATTCCGATTAACTGTTCTAAATAAGACAAAATCCAAAGATTTTGATGATATAAACGGAAAAACTCCCCCTATTCTTAAGGAAATATCGGTATTTCCCAATTTAGCCGGAATTTTACCGTCTATTTTTCATATACCGTGAAATCAACATTCAGGTATAACAGATCATTCCTAAAAAAAACAACAATATTTTTCTGTATATCACATTCAATATAAAATTTCCTACCTCTCCTGGTCTATTTCGTTCATTTGGCGAACCAAACATATCTAAAAGAACCCTCCACTTGCCCCCGGAAAGAAGGTTTTGTAACAATATTGACAAAATTATCAGATTTTTCAAAACCACTTATAAACTATAATTGATGTGTAGGAATTTTGGAAAGGAGGATTTTGTAAGGGTTTACATTTTAATGATTTAACAAATTACCGACATGGGGATGTTGGGAAAGTCATTTTAATAGAGGATTGCCTAGAGCAACTCTATTAATCAAATGGAGGGGTTAAAATGAGTTACAAATTAGTTGAAGAAAAAGTTGAAACGGCTCAAACCACTATGAAAGCTCTCATTTATCGCGGACCCGGAAACAAAGAATGGGCTGATGCTCCAAAGCCAACCGTCCAAAAATCAACAGATGCTATTGTCAAGGTATTAAAAACTACTATCTGCGGCACGGATCTACATATCTTGAAAGGAGATGTACCTACCGTTGCTGTTGGAAGAATTTTAGGACATGAAGGTATTGGAATCATTGAGGAAATAGGGCCGGGAGTACAAAACTTCAAACCAGGTGACAAAGTGTTGATTTCATGCATTACCTCTTGCGGTAAGTGCCCAAATTGTAAAAAGGGCTTGTATGCTCACTGTGAAGATGGCGGTTGGATTCTTGGTCACACGATTGATGGAACACAAGCTGAATTTGTTCGGATTCCTTATGCAGATACAAGTCTGTATCCAATACCTCCTGGAAGTGATGAGGAAGCCATGGTTATGTTAAGTGATATCCTCCCAACAGGTTTTGAAATTGGCGTACTTAATGGGCGTGTGAAACCTGGTGATACCATCGCAATTATCGGAGCTGGTCCAGTAGGCTTATCAGCTTTGTTAACGTCTCAATTCTACTCTCCATCTGAAATTATTATGGTGGATCTCGATAGTAATCGCCTAGATATAGCCAGAAAATTCGGTGCTACAGAATTAGTCAACAGTGCTGATGGAAGAGCTGTACAAAGAATAATGGAACTAACAGAAGGAAAAGGTGTAGACGTTGTCATTGAAGCAGTTGGTATTCCAGCCACCTTTGATATCTGCCAGGAAGTCGTAAAGCCTGGAGGGAATATTGCCAACGTTGGGGTACACGGTAAAAGCGTAGAGCTTCATTTAGAAAAACTATGGATTCAAAATATTACGTTAACAACAGGACTTGTAAGTACAAATTCAACCCCAATGTTATTAAAATCGGTTGCAGCCAACAAAATAGAACCTAAAAAACTAGTTACGCACCGCTTCAAGCTAAATGACATTTTGGAAGCATACAATGTATTTGCAAATGCATCAAAGGAACAAGCGATAAAAGTTATTATAACTAATGATTAAAATGAAACATACGTGAAAAGACGAATAGCTTATTTGCTTTATGATGTTCGTTTTCGCTTAAAAAGAAGTCTTGGTCATTATTATTTGACCAAGACTTCTTTTATCCTATACTACTAGATTCATCCAAAGTATTGGACCATTTCTTTACTCTATCCTTAAAATATAGTACAGTGACATGCACTCATACTGACCCTAACCAGAACATTTGTTTTATTTCGTGTAATTAGATATAATATTTATAGAATTTCATCCTCGCTAAATCCGCTTATTATCAATAAAAGGATGTGCTAAAATGTCATTAGGTATGTTAGTACGTGAAGACCCCAGCCAGTTTATCCACCATGATCAATTATTCAAGCAATTAATTAACACATTTTTTTCAGAGTTTTTAGATTTATTTTTTCCAAATGTTCATCAACATATTGATTTTTCTTCCATAAAACCGATGTCGGAAGAAATGTTTACGGACCTTTTTAAAGGAGAGAGCCGTAGAGCAGATGTTGTTATTGAAGCACAATTGAAAGGGCAAGACACATTAATTATCATCCATGTCGAACCGCAAAGTTATGGGCAATCGGACTTTAACGAAAGAATGTACCATTATTTTAGTCTACTTTATAATAAGTATCGTAAACCAATTTTACCTATTGCTATTTTTAGTTACGATGAAAATCGGTATGAACGAAACGAGTTTACCATTACCTTGCCTTTTTTTCATGTTTTAACTTTCCAATTTCTGATGGTTGAACTCCGAAAAATGAATTGGAGACAATATATTCATTCTAATAATCCTGTTGCGGCTGCTTTAATAAGTAAAATGGGTTATTCCCAAATTGAAAGAGTTCAAGTAAAAAAAGAATTTTTGCGGATGTTAGTTAAAATGGAAATAAACCCAGCTAAAATGGAGCTTATTAATGGTTTTTTCGAGACCTATTTATCTTTAAACGAAAGCGAGGAAAAAGAGCTCATGGAAGAAATTAAACAGTTAAATCAGGACGAATTAAAACAAATCTTGAAACTGCCAAATTCTTGGGTTGAAAAAGGAAAAAAGGAAGGAATTAAAGAAGGAAAAAGGAAAATCGCCATCAATATGTTAAAAGAAGGATTATCCATTGAATTAATCGTAAGAGTAACAGATTTAGATTATGCTGAAATTGAAGAGATAAGTAAACAGCTGTAACTTTGCACTGTTCTTCCTCTAAAAAAAGAAAAAAAGTGCCAGGCATCATCCAAGTTTCTGGATGATACTTGGCACTTTTTTCTGGTCCTCCACTTCCAAAACACCCCTATAATAAATGATTTTTAATTTGAGCTTGAACTGCTTCGGTTAGTTCATTTGTATCTTTAAAGCTTTTTGAATCAATAGCATCAGAATAATGGTTAGAGACTTTCACAGCTCTATTTCCCCCTCTTTTTTCAGTCAATTTATATGAATCTTTGATGGAAACAAGAATAACTTTAACTGCGGATTTCATGGCGATTCTTAAACTACCTGATTTAAAATTATCCATATTACTTTGATGGTTTCCAACATATAATACGGGTTCATCTAATGGGACATTTGCAAATCGTGTTACTGTTACGTCTGCACCTGAAATTTTAACCAACCTTTTTGTACATTTTAAAATCAACTTATTAATTAGTTCTAGTTTTTCTATGTTCTTGCCGGCTTTCTTTAATTTATTTATCGTAAATGTTTTGTTTGCTTTACTTAAAATATAACCCCATAAATATCCTTGAAATACTAGAGCGCGCATTTTCATCCTCTTCTCAAAATTTACTAAATAAAAGGGATCACCCGTTTATTTCCACTCATTATATGATAATAATTATCGTTATTAATTGACTTAGATCAAGATTGGTTACTATTTCAAGTGAAGGTCATAGGGACAGGTTTTATCGCAAACACTAACTTATAAACTGATAATAATTAAAAATCTTCCCTCAAACATCAATTTAAGGGAAGATTAAAAGATGCATTTAAGTTTACATAACATTATTATAAACAATAAGCACCTGACACTTTTTGTTATTTCTTAAAGATTAAGCACCAATCTGATCAAGATAAAGTAGTTTTAGTTGTTTTCTCGCTCTGTAGATCCTTGTTTTCACAGTGCTGGGTTTTAAATCAAGGACGTGGGCAATTTCGTTTTCTTTTAAACCCTGTCCTAACTTGAGCATAAGTACGTCCTGATATTCATGTGTTAGTTTTCTGATAGCACGATAAACCTCCTCCACCAAAAATCCTATTTCCACTTCCTCTTCCACGTTTTGCTTCATTACTTTCCCTAAACATTCAAAGCTTTCCTGCTCCATCGGTATCCCTTTCTTTTTCCTTTCGATACGGACAAAGTCTATTGCTGTTCTCGTTGCAATGACGGATAGCCAAGCACCTACTTTGCTGTCTTCTTCAATCGTTTCTATCTTTTTCATAGCTTTAATAAAGGTTTCTTGAACGACATCCTCTGCCAAATGTAAATCTCTTGTAATTGAATATCCTATATGAAAGAGGCGTTTATAAAACAAGCTATATATCTCAGAAAAATCAATCAAGCTAGATCACTCCCATCTTTCTCCCATCTTTCTCCCATCTTTCCCTTATCAAATAAACTTAATGAAATAAATGATTCGCTATTTTTCTAACTTCAAAGTAATATTTACCTTAAATAAATCACCATCCGTCTCGATATCAAGACGGCCATCATGGAGGTCGATAATTGATTTCGCAATGGCAAGCCCAAGTCCGGATCCCTCCGTATGCCGGGATGTATCCCCACGTTTGAACCTTTCAAAAAGCTCGTCAGTATTATCGCTTAGTTCATATTTTGAAACATTTTTAAACATAATGATCGCTTGGTCATTTAAAGTTGATATTGTAATATAGACACGCGAGTGGTCCAATGAATATTTAAGGATATTACCAATTAGGTTATCAAAGACACGCCAAAGCTTTTGTCCATCTACAAGGGCGTAAACGGGCTTTTGGCTATTGTTTACCCGGAACTGCAGACTGGATTCGTTGATCGTTTCATCATATTCGGCAAGTGCTTGTTGCAATAGCTGGTCAAGATCGACTCGTTCCTTTACCAATTCAATATTGCCGCTTGCCATTTTTGACACTTCAAATAAATCCTCAATTAACACCTTTAACCGCTTTGATTTCCGATCAATGATTTCAAGATAAGCGGCCCTGTCCTCACTTGACACATCTTCTGTTTTTAATAACTCGGTATACGTAATGATGGAGGTTAGCGGTGTCCGCAAATCATGGCTTACATTTGTAATTAATTCGGTTTTTAGACGTTCACTCTTTGCCTGATGACTCTGAGATGTTTTTACCCCTTGCTTTAACACATTAATATTGGCAGTAAGCGTTGCCAGTACAGATCTCCCGGACACCTCTAGGTCCTCTCCCAGATTTCCAAGCGCCAGTTCATTCGTTTTCTCAACAATCCGGTTAAAATAGCCAATTCTATTGATCAAGACCATCACTAGAGGAATTCCTATAGCTCCAAGAAGGATCATATATAAAAGAAGAAAAACGGGATGTACAAACATCATTAGGGCTGCTAACCCTAGACAAAAAACGATAGCCAGTAGAATAAACAACTGCGTACCAGTGCTTTGATTTAAAAAAGCTTCATTTAAGCTTCGCTTTCCTTTAGTAAAGTGTACCTTTATGCTGCGTCCTGCTTTATTTAGGAGCCCTTTTTCCCATGCCTTTTTTACATTTTGCCAATCCTTTAATTCCGGAACAAGGCATTTCCACTGTATAAAAGAAAGACCCCAGAAACACGATGCCACAGCTATAACAATAAAAATTTCCACAGCTCGGAAGGGATTTTGCGCTACATATATTGCTTGACTGCTTGCCTCATAAATGGAGCTAAATGCGACAATGCCAGCAATGATAAAAAGAATTACTCTTAAATCAATGGGAAGCTTGTTATAAAAAGGCCTCCATTTTTCAATTTTTGCTGAAAATCCTCGCGATTTTTTTCCTAGAATAAAACAGAGAATTAAAGCGAGTATGCCAGCCATGGATAAAACTAATAAGATGATTCGCATCTGTTTATAGTTTTCAGATCCACTCATGATTGAATTTGATAGGGATAAGGATTTAGGTATACCTATTTGTCCTTCAAACACCCCACTCGTTTTAGGGATGATTGAATTGATCAGACCTGCATATCCTGGGATCCCATAATTAATGGCATAATCTCTTGAGATTTGAAAGTTTGTAACAAACCGCATATTTTTAGGGTTCATCATGTCATTTGCTGATTGATCTTTTGGTAGATTAAGATTTGTGTGGACTTTACCTGTTGCGCTATTCGTATAATAATAACTAAATGTATCTTTGTACCGTAAGAAAACTGAGCGAGTATTCTCTCTTTCCTTATAGTATTCTTCTAATCTCTGTTCTTTTTCTTTAATTACCTTGGGCCGAATATATTCATCACTTTTGAAGTTTTTCTTAATATCGTCAATTTTCAAATCCCTTTCGGCCGTTAAAGCATCCGCTGCCTCTTGATTATTTGTGTTTAAATCTTCCTGAATTTGTGCTTCATATTGAGCGTTTATGTTATTTATTTGATCAGGGAGATTTCCATATCGATAACGATGCTCAATAATCTCGTCTTTCGTAACTGTTATCGCTTTTTTGGCTTCATCCAATGGAAGATCATATAGCTCAAACACACTTAAATACCCGGCGAAGGCATCGAGTTCGCTTTGGAATTGAGGAGTATGGAAATAGTCCCGATGTAGGTAATCGCTGCCGTAGGTGAAAAAGGCAAGGAGCCCACTTAGCCCAAAAGTAAATAGTAGAGTCCAGGCTGCAAAGATTGTTCTACTTCTCCATTTTGTAACCAATTCCCCACACCACCTTTAAATATCTTGGATTTTTCGCATCAATTTCAATTTTTTCACGAATTTTCCGGATGTGGACCGCCACTGTATTCTCCGCATTATAGCAAGGTTCTTTCCATACCCGTTCATAAATTTCGTGAATTGAAAACACCCGGCCGGCGTTTGTCATTAACAGTTCGACAATTTTATATTCAATTGGTGTAAGCTTCACCGGCTCGCCATGGGCCGTCACTTCTTTTGCTGATTGGTCTATGGTGAGACCATTTAAATCAATCACTTTTTTTATACCTTCAAAGGTCCCAAAGGTTACATACCTTCTCAACTGAGATTTCACGCGGGCAACAAGCTCCATCGGATTGAACGGCTTGGTCACATAATCATCCGCTCCCACCTGAAGTCCTAAAATCTTATCAGTATCCTCGCTTTTTGCACTTAAAATAATGATCGGTATGTTTTTCTTCTCACGAATCTTATATGTAGCAGAAATGCCATCAAGCCTCGGCATCATAATATCTAAAATAATCAGATGGACTGGGTGTTCATTTAATAATTCTAATGCTTCAATCCCATCCTTGGCTTTTAATACCGTGACCCCTTCATTTTTTAAATAAATTTCAATAGCGTCTCGTATTTCCTTCTCATCATCTACAACCAGCACAAAGTAATTCTCCATTTCCCCCCCACTTTCTAGCAGCCAACTTTCATTACCTTAATAGTAAACGGAAAATCTTAACATTCGTTTACAATAATCCTTAAGAATTTCTTAATATTTTTATATTTTTCCTTGAATAGTGATCAGGGAGTCCTAATCTATTAATATTTTTATTTTATATTAGAAGGTAAAGAGATTGGGGGCTTTTGGAGAAATAAACCAATTAAATTTGAGGATGTAGTATAAAAAGGTGATATTCTATTTTTCTGGATAAACAAAAGAAAAGAATCCACCCTAGAGACTAACTCAAGGATGGATATTATTACTATACTTCCAATCATAGCTAAATTTAGGAATGTTAAAAAGACGGTGTCCGGCCTATTTTATGTAAACTTTATATAACTTTATGTAAACTTTTCTTTACATTATGCATATAATACATTACTCTATGTAAAAGTGACCATACTGGGGGTGTAAACCATGACCTATCAAGAAAAGAAAAGCATTGTATCGTTGATCAGCGCCATGCTCATTTTCGGATCTTATTGCTTGTACATGTACCCGCGGTACCCAGGGGGCGGACTGGAGTCGATGGAAACCTTTCGCTATTTTGGATCTTTCGTCCTCATCCTGACCTTATTTTCAATCGTCGCGCATATCATGATCAGCATTATTTTTAACATCGTCTTTAGAATGACGACCAGAGAAAAGGAACCAAGATTTGCGGATGAACTGGATAAGTTAATTGACTTGAAAGCGGCCCGAAATTCATTTTTTGTGTTTATCGTCGGCTTTCTTGTGGCAATGGGATCGCTGATCATCTATCAGCCGTCCCAGGTGATGTTCATTATCCTGATCATTTCAGGATTCATTTCCGATGTGACCGGCTCCGTTACAAAATTTTATCACTATCGGAAAGGAGTGTAACAGTGCGCAAAACGCTTGTCGGTAATCATATCCGTAAATTACGATTCCACTATGATGAAATGACTCAGCAGCAGTTAGCTGACAAGGTGGGCGTAACAAGACAAACCATTGTGGCTCTAGAAAAAGGAAACTATTCCCCATCGCTAGAACTGGCTTTTCGCATTGCTCACGCCTTTAACTTACCGTTGGAAGAGGTATTTTATTATGGGGACAACACAAAGCTGTAAGAACTATGATTGTTTTTACCATACATTTTTGAATTTATTAAATGGAGGAGATAAAAATGAATTCAAACAAAAAAGCTGCAAAAATCGTGGGAGTATTGTTTATACTGGCAGCGGTTACGGCGATAGTGGGTCTTAATTTATATAATCCTATCCTAAACGGTCCCGATTACTTGATTAAAGGTTCCGAACACGCCAACCAGGTAATACTCGGAGCGCTCATGGAATTAATTCTTGTCATTTCAGCAGTTGGTACTGCAACTACAATGTTTCCAATTTTAAGGAGATATAATGAGACTATAGCTCTTTGGCATGTTTGCTTTCGGTTTCTTGAAGCGATAATTATTACTGTTGGTGTAATCAGCGTACTATCCCTTTTGACCTTAAGCCGGGAATTTGTAGCATCAGGAGTTCCGGATATCACCTCTTTTCAAGCTTCAGGTACAATATTAATAGCAGTACATGACTGGACATTTATGCTTGGTCCACTTTTCATGCTGGGTATTAATACGATGATGTACAGTTATATATTTTATAAATCCAAACTTGTACCCAGATTCATCTCCATCTTGGGTATGACAGGGGCAACTCTTGTTTTTATTTGTGCCTTGTTAGTAATGTTCGGTGTCATCCAACAAGTTTCTGTTTGGGGTGGTATTTTGGCGCTGCCAGTCGCAGCGAATGAAATGATTTTAGCAGTTTGGCTTATCGTTAAAGGATTCAACGAATCTGTAAATTTAAAAGGACAAAACTACCTTCCTCTTTGATTACAAAATTGATCGATTTTGATTATTTATCCTTCAGAAAAAAATATAGTTTCAATTACAGAACAAATAGTGTCAAGCACCATCCCAATTTTCGGATGGTACCTGGCACTTTTTTCTGTTTATCTATTAATATTAATCTTCATTCCGCAAAACAATGCCATCGCTCATTTTAATGATATATTCAGCATAGGAAAGCATATCCTCATCATGGTGACCATTAGTGTAGTGATGTTTAATGTTTTAGTAAATTTCTGGATTAACCGAGATGAATGCTTTGCAAAATATAGCCTTTTTCCGCATTATTTATTTCCTGTTCTCACTAAAAAAAGTACCGTTCACATGGCGAGTGAACGGAACTTTTTCATTAATTTAAAAAGAAGTCATCTATATCGAATTGTAATTAATATATCCTTTTCTTTCACACTCATAGCACGTGCAAATTCTTGACTGTGCCTGAATTGAACTCCAGCTAGTGACCCGCAATCAAAGGCCAAGCTCATTAATTGATTTAACCGCTCATACTCTTGGTAAATCCGATTCAGAATCAGTTGATACTCGGCGTCAATCTCCGCCACAGCCTTTTGATAGATAGAACGAATTTCAGTAGGGCTTACGTTAAGTTGATATTGTATCAGTTTGAAAGACTCACCGATTTTTTTCATAATCGTGCCAAAGTTATCGATCAAATATACAAGCGTGACCGCAACAATACCCGTTAGGATTCCGCCCAATACCCCTGCAATCAGGTCTGCAAAAGCAACCAGTGGTGTTGTTTTTAAATACGTTGCAAACGATTCCGTTAAGATGACCCCGACAGATGTGACAACAGCAGTTGTTAAGATTTTTGAAGCTTCAATTAACGCTTGTTTTCTCGTCATATCTGCAGGAGGATTAATGAGTAATTTGAATGCTTTTACCAACGCATGAATGCCGTCATTTAACATCCGCGCAGTATTTTTCGCTGTTTTTGCAAAAGTGTTGATAAATACAGTAATAAGGTTTTAATCCCCAATTCATAAAAAACACTAAACTTTAATATAATCCAAGAACTCCATAACAGTCCTGCTTCTTTGCACTAGTTTATCAATCGTCAACTTTAATTTTTCAACAAAGTAGGCATGATCCAATCCTGGAGTCAGTTCGATTAGACTTACCTTATGATCAGGGTAATCCTTGCTCCCACATGTTCCATAACGGTTGGGATAGATGGCCCATACTTCTTGAACAGGGCTCATTGTGCTCACTAATGGGTGGCTGCCATCCCCAAATAAATAGGGAGAATGGAGATGATCTCCGTAACTGACCAGCTGCTGCATGACCTCATTCCGTTGGTTATTCACAATTAGGTTCTCGTTCCAGATGGAGTTTCTTGGGCGGTATTTAAAATCGAATATGATCGTACCGATGAATCGTTCATTCCTATATACATCCAAACGTCCATCTGGGCAGTTATGTGTTCCTCTTGTGTACAACGGTTCCTTCATGGTGGTTAGCCTGCTTTGTGAAGGTAAAAGTGCTTCATACACTAAATGCACTCTCAGCTCATCTTTTCTAAATTCCACTTCTGTATTTGCTGGAAGTGTCGGGACCAACAGACTGTTTCCGTCTGGAGTCTGACTATATAACCATCCTTTTTCAGGAACAAACCCTAATTCTTCCCCAGCAAGAGCCTTGATGAACTGAAGATAACCCCATATTTCATAGAGCTTATCGGTCCGTTTCCACTGATAGCTATACGAATGGTGAATTTGTAATTGGAATTGCTCATTTTTGAGTTCCCGATAAAGCTGGTAAAGGGCACGATATCTGGGGTCACTATTCATAACTGGCGGGATGTCTGAAAATTGGTAGGTTCCAATCCTTTCAAACCACGGAGCCGTTTTAATCCATTGAATCGCTCCTCTCATCTTCCCAGCCACTTCACCAAGTTTTTTTAGTTCAGATAGTGTCCGCTCTTTTTCTACCACAGTCCGAAACGGTCCAGCATCCTTTGAATTTCTAATGTTTATTTCCGAATTTTGGACGCCTTCCATAAAACCGGTTAAGGTTTTTGAAATGGAAATAATGATTTTCTTCACGAATCGATTTTCTAGTAGATCATAGTTGATCGAATTCCTGGGTGTCATTAAAACCTGATTTCGATTCGGATTACTCCCACAATGCCGAATCGTTTTTTCATCAACAAACCTTGCCTTTTCTTTTGGGACGACCTGATAATCCTTGCTAATACGATAGTTGACCTTTCGATATAAATCACTAAGCGCGGCCATGACCGAAGGAAACCGGTTATTGATGACGATAAATTGTTCGAGCAACCCTTGTGAAATAGCACCTAAACGATGATTCAATCCATTTTTTTGTAAAATGACTTCACGAGCAAGACCGCTTACCTCCTTTTCAATCTCTTCCTTCATAATTTCCCACTGTGTTTCTTCTATCTGTTTGGGTATCACCTTGACACCACTAAAATATCGTTGTTCATCACAAACAACCATAATCCGATAGAGTCCAGGTATCAGCGGATAATATGCCTTTGTGTTATCAAAAAGCGCAACTGGTTTTTCAGAGGGTGCTAGATAAACCTCTCGTTCTAATGGATCCACATGAAGCTTGGGTTCTGGAAGTGCTTCAAGACCATCCATAAAGAACTTGGCATCGTCCCGATTGGAGGAGAAGGTTACAGTTAACTCGATATTTTCTTTGATTTCAATAAAGTTC
The DNA here is from genome assembly GCF_001591445.1 of Neobacillus drentensis NBRC 102427. Classification (GTDB taxonomy): domain Bacteria; phylum Bacillota; class Bacilli; order Bacillales; family Cytobacillaceae; genus Neobacillus; species Neobacillus drentensis. The sequence goes on from NZ_BCUX01000011.1 coordinate 121,724, forward strand.
TCTTCTCTTTTCTGAAGAATATCAAACTCGTTGGTAAAAAAACGGTCCAAAGGAAGGAAACGATCTTTCTCCCCGCATTTCTGTGAAAAAATGACCTCAAATCCTTTAGAGGGTATAGCCATTTAATTTCAACTCTTTCGCTTTGTGAATTAAAACATTTCTTGTTTCAAAAAACTCTGAAATCTCATGATAACGGTCTAGGATTTCCCCTAATTTACTGTCGATTATATTTTCGGTGTGAACATCATAAGTACCAATAAACTTTTTAAACTGCTCTTCTGGTCCTCTAACCTTTGTCAGGATTCGTTGGACAATTTGCTTATCAAATGCCTCAGCTCGGGTAAAGTGGTCCGTTTTTGGCAAGTTTTTAAGATACATGTCAATCTGGCGAACAATTCTTGGTCCAGCACCTAAATTCTTGTTCACCTTTTGTAATTCTTGATGAATCTCCCATAGGAGCGCCAATTCATGATCCTCCATATGTATGTCTCGGTTATGATTTTTTAGGCTATTGAATAATTCAAAAGAAATGGTTCGATCCTGGGTAGTTCCTTTTGCTTCCTGCGATAACTTTTTCAGATTGCCATAGTTTAAGACATTTAAAGTGATAACGTTCGCACGATCAAGAACCTTGTCCGAAAAATGGTAAGTAGACTCATCCAAATTTACGGTTCCTACAAAGATTACGTTATCTCCGATCGGGATAGCAGGTGGAAATTGTGCTGAATTCTTAAGTTTGAGATCACCATTATATAGCTGCAGCACTCTTTGTGGTCCGGGTTCATTCTCAAGAACCGAAAGAAATTGAGAAAAGTAATGCTCAACCCTAGCAAGGTTCATCTCGTCAAAACAAATAATATGAAGACGTTTACTGTTTTCTTTCGCACTCATCAGGGCATTGATCAATCCAGAGTCACCGGGACGGTAAACCATTTGAAGGGTATCCGCATACCCGATTAAATCAGCGTCATCTGTCCATGCCGGGCGAACAGGAATGAAAGTCAGCTGGTGATTGTCAAACAGACCGAGTGCCTTCCCATATGCTTGAACAAGTTTCGATTTACCTGTCCCACTCATACCTGCCAAAATCACGAGATTTGAAGATTTCATCGCCGTATGGAAATTATAGAGATCCTTTTTGTCATATATTAGACCTTGTTCATGTGTGACACGATCAAATTCTTTCATAAACAGTTCTTCAGTTAGTTCATCTGTTTTCTGGTTTGATTCAACCTGTTTTGATGCCGTTGCTTCCATGGTGGCAGCTATTTCGCCTTCCGCTGCTAGTAAATCAGCAAACATTATTTCATCAGAACCAACTGTACGAGCCTCTGCCACTTCTAATTCTTTGGTAACCAAAGCTTTTTCATGCTCCGTTCTCTCTTTTAGCATGAGTGCATGTAATTTGGCGATTTCTTCGTCCTTTGCTTTGAGAGCGTTTATCTGTTTTTCCAACTTCTTCTGATTTAACTCCTTTTCAGAAGAAAGTTCGAGTACCTTTTTCTTTAAAGAACCTACTTCACCTTTAAGTGAATGATTATCCTGCGATAATACCTTTTTTTCATCCTTTAGTTGTTTTCTCTCATTTTTAATAGCAATCTGGGCAATCGATTCTTTTTCCTTTAACTCTTCAATCCTTTGTTCCAGTTTTTTAAGCTTCCTTTCTAGTTTTACATTTTTTTGCAACGCCTGTTTCAACTCATCCTTCAGGTAGGTTACCTGGCTTTCCTCTTCTTTGCCTTCATCCACTTCGACCGTTTCTTCTGGCCTTTTTTCAAATGCCTCTAATTTCTCTTCATCTCTTAATGTTCGATAGATTTCAACTGCTTTTGCATGCTCCTCCTCATCATCGCTCGATAGCAGCACACTCAATAAAATGGATGGAACAAGCTCCTCTTCAACAACAAGGAGTAGTTCCTCCATACTACGTCCCCGAAAAGTTACTAGTTCCTCATCTTCTTCAGCAATCTCATCAAAAAAACACTTAAGCTTTGTCGCATTTCGTTGATGAAGCGCTTCCTGAATAAGCGCTGGTCTTAAAATCTTAAATCTCTTATTATGAGGATTGATTTGGCGAAATCCCGATATTTTAATTCCTATATTTTGACCGATGTTGGCAATTGCTTCATCATTAAGCGTCTCTAATATCCACTTCCATATTTCCTTCTCCATTACTAATGCCTCCAAATAGTCATACTATTTTCCTACACTTTGATAATACCACCCTTCCTATTTTACTAGATTTTTCATATTTCGACCTATTTTTATGTAAATTTTTGGAGAATATTGTACAATATTATTTCCATTTTCCCGTTTCTCAATGGAATTGGATAAAATATGAGAGAAAAAAGCCAGAAACTATCCTTTTAATGTTCAGTTACACAGCTCCTGATGACTTGTTAATGTTTACCTTGTAAGACGGAGCAGTTTAGTAAGAGTTCTATTTAAAAAGGAACCGCGCTTGGCGATTCCTAAGATTATTATTTATTTGCTGTGTTTATGGTACTAAGTGAATCGTTAAGTGCTGTTTTACACTTGTTTACATCTGGATTCGATGAACGAACTGATGCTAATACAACATCAATTGTTCCATCAATTTTCGTCCATGTAGCGCCATCGATGTTCCGTAGCTTAGGTTCCTGTGTGTCCCATTGATGTTCTAATTCATCTGCTCCGTTTTTCGCAGAAGCAAAGTTATTTTTGTTTACAGCGTTTAGTATATCATTTTCGATTTTTGCAAAATTATTTAACTGTCCAGATAATGTAGTTTGTGAAGCACCTGATTTTGATGTTGATTTATTTGCGGCTTTTAAGGCATTATGTGAATTAGTAAGTGCTGTTTTACTTTGATTAACATTAGGTTTTGAAGAACGAACCGCTGCTAGCACAGAGTCAATTGTTCCATCAATTTTTGTCCATGTATTGCTATCAATGTTTCGTAGCTTAGGTTCTTGTGTATCCCACTGATGTTCCAAATGATCAGCGCCATTTTTTGCTGAAGAAAAGTCGTTTTTATTTACAGCAGTTAGCATATCATTTTCAATTTTAACAAAATCGTTTAATTGACCTGCTAATGTAGTTTGCTCTGCAGCACCTTGTGATGCAATAGTATTACTGCGCCAGTTATAACCACCTATACCAGCAACTAAGAAAATTACGAGTACAAGAATCGTTTGTGTTAGCACATGATTCTTATTTGCATATCTTTGGTTTGTTTCCGCTATTTCACTTTTAGCATTTGTGTCAATTTTTGAAACAGCAAGGAAGACGATAATCGCTAAAATAGCGATAAGAAAAATCACACTCGTAACGGTTGTCCCTAGTCCTAATCCACCATTTACTTTTGATTGAGATAGATAATCTCCAATTGAAGCTCCAAGAGGGCGAGTTAAAATATACGCAATCCAGAAAGCTAATACTCCGTCAAGTTTCAAAAATTTATAAGCTAAGAAGACAAGAGCAATAATAATAACAACGCCTATTCCTGTGTTAAGATAACCAAAACCAAGTTGTTCGGAATATAAATCGCCGACCGCTGTTCCAAGTGCAAAGGTGAAAAGAATCGTAAGCCAGTAGAAAACCTCTCTTTTTCTAGTAAAAATCGAGTGGATCGATAGTGTTTTTTCACTAAGATACCAGAATAGAAAAGTCAGTCCTAGTAGCACCGAGAAAACAACTGTGCTAACCTCAAGTGGTACGCCCATATTATCAGTCAAGTTATCCGTTACCAATGTTCCAAATACGCTTATAAGTACGACTGTTATCCAATAAGTCGCTGGAACATATTTACTTGCTTTAAATTGAAAAAACAATGCAATAAAAAATGCAATCCCCATAATAATGGTAGTAAAAGTTAAACCAAGTCCAATGTTGAAATTGATGAAATCAGCAAATGTTTCACCAACAGTTGTACACAAAATTTTGATGATCCAAAAGAAAATCGTCACTTGTGGCACTTTGTTAAGTAAAATTTTCATATTATTTTGGTTTTCTGGCATATATAATTTCCTTTCTTTATTGTAGTTTCCCACAACTTAATTATTAGAGATAATGTTCGTCTCTACTTTTCTACTATATTAGAAATTGGCGGGCTCTTTATTAAAAACGGATTAAAGTTAACTTAAGTGTCAATTAAGTCTAAGCTTTAATACCAAAAAAGGTTCCCCAGCAAACTTAAGCTGGGGAACCTTTTTTGGTTTATTTAGTATGGTTTGAATGGATTATATGATTCTATTAAATAATTATTGGTAATCTATTTACTCCATCAAAATCTAGATTGTGGCTTAACGTTTCCCATAGTTTTTCTGGATCAGCTACGTCTGCATACTGACAACAGTCGATAAATTTCTTCTTCACTTCATCGAAAGGTGTTTCAGGAAGAATACGTTCTATCTGTCTCTTTGTTTCTTGGGCGGTAACTATCTTAATATCACCTAAAGGAATTCCAGGCGTATTATCCTGGGTTTGCTCAATTTTTAGACGATTGGTCAAATTTAACACTTCAGTATCCATAAGTGCCTTCTCCGTCAGGTTATTCAAGTGAACACTCCCATGAACAAATGCAAATGCAACCATGAAAGGAATACTAAATTTAGCATCTTGTAATGTTTTAGGGTGACAACGATCCTCAAGTGGTTGACATAACATATCCGCAGTTTCATTTACCCCTATCACTATTTGGTCAATTTCATTAAGGCTAAACTGATTTCGAAGAACAAGCGCAGATTTAATATATGGATGTGAGTAACGACAACTCGGATAAAGTTTAATAGATGTATCGGTAAATGCCCATGTTTCAGTGTTCAATAATACACTTCGTTGTTTTTCATTTAAATTCTTTCCAAAATAATTTGGAAAGAGACCCGTCTTTCCATCCAAACTACTTGCAGGTGCAGTCACCCCTTCTCGAGCCAAAAATGCAGCTTGAACACCTCCCATTGATGAAAAGGCCGGATAAATGGATCTAGCTTGGGAACCTGTACCAACACCAGGCTCTTTACCGCCAGCTACTTGCATATATGCCAGTCCTAAGGCATGAACTAACTTATTATCATCTAATCCAAGGACCAGTCCAGCAGTTATAGCAGCACCTAAATAACCAAATAATTGACTTAAAAACCATTTGGAATCCGTACCTGTACCCCTGGGTTCGATTGCATAACCCAGTCGACATAATAACTCGTTTCCTAGTGCAACCGCAGAAATAAGATCCATACTCCTTGAATCCTCAGCATTTGCGGCTGCCAATGCGGTAGCTAATGTCACAGGCGTTGGATGGATTCTAGCTAAATCATTGATATCATCATAGTCTAAAGCATGTGCCAACGCCGTATTTGCAAATGCAGCATAGGCGGGAGGTAATCGATGCTCACTTCCTATTATTCGACCCATCCCACCTTTTACTCCTATAGAAAGAGCCGCTATCGATTTTAAAGCGATTGGTGCTCCTTTATAAGAAGCTAAGGAAATGGCAATTGTATCACATATATGAAGAATCACCTTTTCACGAATTTCCTCTGGCAATCCTCGTTTCTCTCTTTGACGGATAGCGTGTACAATCTCATGGCTTAATGACAATATAGCTCCTCCTTGTGTTAAATGAACTTACCTTAAGAGACAAAAAGAGTGCCTGACACCAGCCACTTCAAGTCTAAGTTCATTTTTGTAATATCAGGGCGAACAATTTCTAATGGCATCCGATCTTCCCATTCCCTACAAAATTCTCTTTTTACTATACTTCCAATAATAGCTAATTTTAGGAATTTTTAAAAAGAGGAATATAATTATTTTAGTCAATAACTCTTGCCACATCATGACCACACTTTTGACATTTTCCTTCCAATACTATTCCGGTTGAAAATTCTTTGACTATATAGCTTTCAATCTTCACAACATCACTACAAGAACTGCACCAAACATTTTGTTCTAATTTTCTACGTATATTTTCAGGAATAGACAGCCATTGTTTATTTGCAGAAAAAGAGATTACTTCTTGATCTACTCTTTTGAGTTTTTCTTCTACTTTCTCTAATATTTCGATAACTTCTTGAATTTTTGTCCTAACTTTTTTAAATTCATTCGTTTGCCACGCATCCAAGATTGTGATTAATTCTTTATTGCCTGAATCTGCAATTTTTTCTAATAAAAGAAGAATCAAGCCGCGGTTCCGATCTTTTAATGTTTCAACAAATTCATATCTTCTATTTTCGGCAGCATCAATAAGCTTTTTCATTAATTCATCTGCATAAGTCTCGCGCTCAATGTCCCAGCCTTTATCGGTATAGACAAGCATAGGGAGTCTGCCATTATACTCAATGGCTAAATAATGATGAACAATCAGCCAGTCTATTTTTTCGAGAATCTCATTTTGAGAAATACCCTTAAATGCCCCGTATACAGGACTGTCATCCAATTCTAGTTCTAATAACTTTTTATCTTTCGAGCCCGCAAGAATTTTGGCAAGCATAGCTCTGCCGCCACTCATGATTAACTCATCTGCCCCACGCAGAATGGTTTTAATTTCATTGTCTGGAATAGACTTAATACCGTTTGGATTAAGTTCATATTCCACTCGTTTCCCTTTTTTAACCATTGTCATCCCTCATTTATAAAAAACTCAACCTATTACAAGTATAGCACCTTAAACATGGGCTTAAACACAATTGGATCGATCATATTGGTATTGGCACAGGTTGCTGGCTCATCTATCTGTTTATCCACCTAACATAAAAAAGAACCAAGGATTTTATCCAAGGTTCCCAATTGTTTAGGTAGAATCTATTAACTCTTTAATGATGTAACAGTGCTGGAATGTACACAAATTTTCTTTATTAGTCCTTCTACTAGTGCCGGTACCTCTTCAAAGGCACTCTTTTTGTGAAGACGTTCGGTGCGTTTATGGGCGTCTTTACCAAAAGGCCCAATGTTTAGAACTGGTGCTTGAAGCTCCTTCATTTCTTGAAAAGGAATACTGTAACTATCTCCCCAAACCGGTGTGTTGTCGATGAAAGACGTCCAACCACTACCAGTATCTTTATAATTCACATAGCTTAAATCACTGATACCATTGAAAAAGTGGATTTGTTGAACCGGCAGCTCAAATTTCTCCATCCCTTGTTGCCTAATATAATCCACGCATTCACTAATAAATTCACAGTCAGAAGAATTCACCGCAGGATAATACGGCGGCGCAAAAAGCAAAATCATCGCCGGTCCAAGCTCTTGACACTCAATCATCAATGCATCAACAATATGGAAAGATTTTTCACGGTCATCCCAATTTTTATTTGCATGAATATCAAGTTTAACGGACTCTACATACTCGCTCCCGAGTTTTTTTACCGCATACTTCAACAATTCTTCATACAGAAGAACACGAACGGTACCAACAGGTTTAACATTCTGTGATGTACAAATTTTTTGATAGGCTTCATTACATTCCCTTGCCGCATCCAATGCTATTTCCTCAAAGATATCCATAATTTCCGCTGCATTGCGCTTCATTAAAAACACATTGTACAAGGCTGCCGCACGAAATGGTGTTTGCACCGAATACTCCATTTTCAAATCCTTTTGCTGTAAGGTTACTGGAAGAGGTGTCTTCTCCCCCATTACCGTTTCTTGAAGTTTGTCATTCCACTCCATCTGCTGTGTCATAAACGAAGCAATATAGTTTGCAGTAATTCCGCTAAGTGGTTCCCCTACATGTGTCTCTCGTCCGTAAAAAAGCACAGATGGCATAATTTTTCCGATAGAACCGGAGTAAACATAATAATTACGGTCACCCGGCTGTTGAGCGAATACTGGTTCACCATTTAAGAACAGTTTGTAAGTGAGATCATACTCTTCCTTAATTTCTAGTAGTTTCAGCACAGCCGCCCTCATACCAGCGGAATTAACCTCTTCATCAGGAACGGTTAATAATATGAGATTGATCGGCCATTTTTCATCGGAAGCCTTTTCTATTAATCCCATATGCATAACGAGTCCCATTTTCATGTCCATCGTACCCCTGCCAAACAAATATTCCCCCGACAGGAGATCCTCCTGTGCATCCTCTGGCAAACTATCGATTCGATTATAAAGTAACTGAGTCAGTTCCTTCGGTCGAAAGGCATATTCTTCAATATCCCCATATTCTTCGGTAAAAACGGTATCAAAATGACTAATAAGAACTACGGTATCCTTGGCCTCAGGATGTTTATATAAAGCAGTTAGAAACTTTCTGCCTAAATCTGCATCGTGAACCCCTAAAAGAGCAGGATTCTCTTGAAAATATGGTAAATTCTGCAGCTTTGCTTGAACCTTCTTAGGGAATTCAATTTCTCCTGGTGTCAGTGTCCTACTATCCCAGCTGACCACCTCACATAATAAACTGCAAAGCCCTTCTTTCGTCGCCCATTGATATTCCGCCATTCTCTGCCCTCCAACCTTGTAAATAGCTAATTGCAGCCGGGATTTTGATTGAAAAAGTACCAACACTAGAAATCAATCTATTCTAAAAACGCAAGGACAAGCAACTTAAGCCTCCATCTAATTTACGGAATTCAGTAGTATCGACCTCAAGAGTTTTATAACCAGCATCCTCGATTTTTTGTTTGGTTTGCGGGAAGCCTGCAGGCACAATAACATAATCATTCACACGAATGCAGTTTGCAGCATACTCCTCCTCTTGTGGAACAACTATTTTTTTATAGGAATTGAAAAGAGGATGGTCAACAAATTCCCCTGCAACAACAATAGTACCTTCACCTAAATAGGTTATACCAGTCTTCAAGTGGAAAAACTCTTTAAGTTCCACTATTGTCGCCTTGTAGTTTTCGGACTCTAGGATTTGCTTTAATTGTGTTGCACCTACATAATTGGTTCTAGCTGATATTCCAATATAAAAATGATCTTCAATTTGTAAAATATCGCCGCCATCAAGAGTTCCTGGAGCTTCAACACTGTAAATTTCGTTGTAAAACTTCTTTAAAACAGGTTCCATTTCAATAATTTCACCATTACGAGTCTCTGCACCCGGGTTTGTTACAACGGCAAAGTTAGAAGTAAGAACAGCTGTATCCTCAACAAATGTTGAATCAGGGAAATCAGGGTTTGAAAGGAGTATTGTAACCTCAACACCGCAGGTTTTAAGAGCTTCAATATATGAAATATGCTGCTCAAGTGCCTTTGTCATTGTTGGCGTTCCCAGATTTGAAGTGGTTAATCCGTTTATATAAGATTCCCCAGGTGTTTTGACGATTACATTTTTGAACATAGATAATTACCCCCAAATTATGAATTAGTTTACTATTAGCAGAAAGGAACATGAAACTTATAAACTCAAATACATTTATTTCCGAACTATTAATGAAGCCTATCATTTAAATATCAATATTTATCAGGTTGCTTCAGGTTTAAAAATTGGTTCCATCGTACTCTTTAGTACATTTACGGAAGCAGCTAGTTTTTCTTGCTCATCCTTTATTAAATCGATTTCCACAATCTTGCTAATCCCTTCTCTGTTAATAATTGCCGGCACTCCAACATATACATCATGAAATCCATATTCACCATCTAAGTAGGCGGAAACAGGCAGAATGGTATTTTCATTTCTTAAAATGGCTTTTGTAATTCTGGCTAATGCCATTCCAATTCCAAAATAGGTGGCTCCTTTTCGGTCCCACACATGGTAGGCTGCATCACGAACATCTATTGCAATTTTTTCAATGTCGGCCAGGCTATATTGAGGTTCAGAATTTACAATGTCCATTAACGGCTTACCGCAAATGGATACTGAACTATATGCTGCTAGTTGAGAATCACCGTGCTCTCCAATAATATATCCATTGATACTAGAGGGATTGACCTGAAAATACTCCCCTAGCTTGAATAGTAATCTAGCAGTATCCAAAGATGTTCCTGTACCTATTACTCTTTCTTTCGGCAGGCCTGAAAATTCCCATGTTGCATAGGTAATGATATCAACTGGATTTGACACTACGAGAAAAATTCCATCGAACCCGGATGCCATTACTTTTTCAACCACACTTTTCACGATGCTGGTATTTTTTTCGACAACTGTTAGTCGAGTTTCTTCTTCACTTTGACTTACACTAGCACTTATGCAAACAATATCGGCATCTTTACAATCGCTATAGTCCCCGTTCCAAACCTTCGAAGGCGAAGGGGTAAAAAGCTTTCCATGGTTTAAATCCATAGCATCTCCATCTGCCTTATGGCTATTTATATCAATTAATACAATTTCCTCTGCAATCCCTTGATTCATTAAAGCATAGGCATACGTAGACCCAACAAAACCAGACCCAACAATAGCTACTCTATTTGTTTGATTAGCCATAACTTCCTCCTTCAGGAGATAAATAATTTCGATTTTGTAAAAGCTACATGGATTGTACTTTATTAAATACTCATAGAATCATTTTCTACATTAATTGTCACTATACTTTTTCTTAAGGCGTGCTTTACGAACTGCTACTAGCTCTTGCGACAGAAACAACACAATGGTAATAACAATTAGAATAGAGGAAACGGCTGCCATTGTTGGGTCAACCTGAATCCGTAGATTTTCCCACATAGCAATTGGCAAGGTTTTGGTATTAGGCCCCCCCAAGAAGATGGTAACAACCACTTCATCGAAGGAAATAATAAAGGCAAATAAAGCTCCCGATAGTACTCCCGGACGAATAAGCGGAAGCGTTACTTTAAAAAATGCTCCGATTGGAGTCGACCCTAATCCCATCGCGGCCCATTCAAGGTTTCGATCCATCCCTTTTAGACTAGCTGTTACTGTTACAAAAACAATCGGCAAAGCTAAGACCGAATGAGCTAAAATCAAACCTAGAAAACTATTTGTTAGGTTAAGGGGTGCAAACGAATGATACAGAGCAACTCCAGTAATAATCACTGGTATGATCATCGGTGCTACCATCAACGACATAAAAAGCTTTTTCCCCCAAAAGTTTAATCGAGTAACGGCTAGTGAAGCCATTACTCCAAGAATGGTGGATAAAATGGCTGTGAAAATGGCGATCGTAAGGCTTCTTAATAAACCAACTACCCATTCTTGGTTATTAAAAAAATTGATGTACCACTTTAAAGAGTAACCTGGAATAGGATACTCGAAGAAGCTAGCCGATGAAAAGGACATAGGGATAACAACTAATATAGGTGAAATTAATGCAACGATAGTGAACCCTACGAAAATTCTAAGCCACATCTTATTCCAACTCCTTCAACACAGGATTTTTTCCTGTCAGCAAGAGGGGAATAAATAGCAAAATTAAGGTGGTTACAAATAAAACCAATGCTAAGGCGGAAGCCATATGCCAATTTAACGTCGTATTGATATTACTTTCGATTAACATCGAGATCATCGTTGTGTTGGTCCCCCCTAATAGAGCCGGAGTAATAAAATATCCGATTCCCATCACAAAAACCAGCAATGAACCAGATAGGAGTCCTGGAATAGACAAAGGGAAAAAGACTTGAATGAAGGCCTTCCATGGACGCGCTCCCATACCCTGGGCAGCCTGAAGCAACCTTTGGTCAATCCCCGCCATGACGGAATATAGGCTTAATACCATATATGGCAGGAGAATATGAGTCATCGCAATAACTACACCAGTAGTATTGTAAATAAGTTCAAGCGGATGATCGATGATTCCCAAATCTAATAAAATAGTATTAATCACACCATTTTTTCGTAATAGAATCGTCCATGAGAATGTCCGTACTAGTAAACTAATCCAAAATGGAATTAATACGGCAGAAAAAATAATTTTTTTCCAGAGGTTTGATTTTGTACTTACCAACATATAAGCCAAAGGATAGGCGAAAATTAACGAAAACACAGTGACAAGGAAGGAGATTTTCAGTGTCAGCCACAATACCTTTAAATAAACATCCGTAGAGAAAATATGGCTTATATACTCAAGTGTAAAACCATCTTCATCAAAAAAACTAAGCTTAAAGAAATCTGCCATCGAAAAGAACATTAAAATAAAGATATACCCAAATGGAACAAAGAGAAGGAGCCATTGCAGCCCTGTAAATCGTGCTAACCGTTGGGAGAAGGATACCTGCTTGACAGGTATCCATGATTCTGATTTAACTTCGATCATATCTTTATCCTCCTATTATTCTAGAAGCCATTGCTGGAATCGCTCATTGACCTTAACGTAGTTATCCACCCACCAAGAGGTATTAATGTAAACTTGATTATCTAATTGAGAGGACGATTGTCCTAACCCTAAACGATTTTTCACTTCATCAGATAACAGCGCAACGGCATTAGCGTTGGCAGGAGCATTATCATATTTCATAGATAGAGCGGCTTGCTGCTTTGGCTCCAGTGAGAAAGCGATAAATTTCATAGCCAAGTCCTTATTTGGTGCTCCTTTAGGTACGGCCCAAGAGTTAGACAAGATTAAGCCTTGGTTAAATTCCACCTCTACTGGTGCTCCCCCGTCCCTCGCTGATGTAATGCGTCCGCCCCATGCGCTTGAGATCGGAACTTCATTAGTAGCTAGAATTTCTGGCGGCTGTGCACCTGCAGTCCACCAAACTTTTACTTCATCTTTGATTTTATCTAGCTTCTTGAAAGCACGGTCCACATCTAGAGGATATAACTTTTCCGGCTCTACACCGTCAGCAAGCAGCGCAGCTTCGAGTGTCCACATTGGATCCTTATATAATCCGCGCGCACCAGGGAATTTTTTCACATCCCACACATCAGTCCAATTTTTCGGATGTTCGCCTTTCGGAAAAGTATCTGTATTATAAGCAATTACGGTTGAGAAGACATTTTCAGGAACAGCATAATCGTGAACAAGTTCTTTAGGAAGCCCGTCTGTTTTGATCACATTAAAATCTAACTTCTCTAAAAGCCCTTCTCTTCCGCCTCGAATGGCAAAATCATCACCAACACTGACAACATCCCATTCCACATTTCCACTTTCAACCATCGACTTTAATTTACCTACATCTGGAGGTGTGACAACGGTTACTTTCACACCGTACTTTTTCTCAAAAGGTTCAAAGACGGTTTTCTTGTGGATATCTGTATAAGGGCCTCCCCAATCCACGACTACCAGATCTTTATCCTTTTTGTCTCCTCCGCCACCCGATGCCCCACTACTGCATCCTGCGATAATTAATGCTAGAATTGTCATCAAAACGGACATGAATATTTTCGTTTTTGTCATTAAAATTCCCCTCTCTCTATTTTTAATAATAATGAAGTGGTGTTCCATCATGAATCAAACTGGCATCCTTAGGATTCCAGCCTAAGAGAATATCTTTTCCTCTACCAGGCAAGTCAGAAATGTGTGCAGGGATTTTTGCAGTAATTTCTTCTCCAGTTTCCGTCACCGTCTTGATATTGACCGCTTCCCCAACATAGATTATTTCGATAATTTGGGCTCGAATCGTATTTTGGAAATGGGATTGTTCTCTGGCAACTTGTATGTTTTCTGGACGAAGTGCAATTAGAATCGATTGATCCTTCATTTCTTTAACAGAATCTTTCTTTCTCTCAATATCTGCAATTAATGAATCGTGAAATTTAACCTTTACATTTTCTTCAGATACATTCACTACACTGCCTTTTATTAGATTGATTTCCCCGATAAATTCTGCCACAAAGCGATTCTTAGGATGTTTGTAAATATTTTCAGGGGTATCAATCTGCTCAATCCGACCATGATTCATTATGCAAATCTTGTCTGACATCGTTAATGCTTCTTCCTGGTCATGTGTAACACTAACTGTGGTAATACCTACTTGCTTCTGAATATGCTTTATTTCCAATTGCATCTGTTTACGTAATTGTTTGTCAAGGGCTCCTAGAGGTTCATCTAATAGAAGAAGTGGTGGATTGAAGACGATGGCTCTTGCCAAAGCTACCCGTTGTTGTTGACCCCCGCTTAGCTGCTCAGGGTACCTGTATCCATATTGCTCAAGATGAACAAGTTTAAGAATGCTTTCTACCTTTTGTTTAATTTCATCCTTCGGGGTTTTACGCAGACGAAGCGGATAGGCAATATTATCAAAGACAGTCATGTGAGGGAAAAGAGCATAGTTTTGAAATAGCATACCAATCTGTCTTTCATATGGCTTTTGTTTGGAAATATCTTCATCGTTCAAAATAATGGATCCATTACTCAATTGTTCGAACCCGGCAATTAATTTAAGTAAGGATGTTTTCCCGGAACCACTCGGCCCCAATATCGTTAGGAATTCCCCTTGATTAACAGTTAAATTAACATCGTCAACTGCTTTGAATTTCTTATAGTACTTTGATGCATTAACAATTGACAAACTGTTACCTAGTACCATGCCTTAACCTCCTGTTCAGATATAGATCATTCTACTTTCTATTAATCCATTAAACTTTTGTCTATTAAGAATAAAGCTGTTTAATGAAAAATTATTTTCTAACCACAGGAGCAGTAAGGCAGGTAGGTCCGCCGGTTCCTTTAAAAGAGATTTCCGTCCCTTTGTATTCGTAAACAATTGCGCCTGCTTTTTCTAGTTCGCTCTTTGTGTAATCGTTTCCAAATGGTATCACACAAATCCTTGGTGCAAGTGCTAAAACATTACACCCGAGATTGTTATACTCATCTTTAGGTACCTCTATCAACTGTATATCCCTCTTCTCTAATAACTGCCTGAAGTAAACGGGCATTAATCGTGAATATACAACCGCTAAATTATGGTCGACCATACTGATTAACGACATAAGGTGCAAGCATTCTTCTTCTCCTTGATGATATGGGAGCTGAACAACAATGAATTCATCGACGAAAGGTGCAGTTATTTCTTTTAATTGCTTAATGGCTTCATCGTTGGTCCTGTACCCACGCCCTACTGCCAAGGTACGGTCATCCAACCAGACAAGATCTCCACCATCGGCAACAGCCTCTCCGGAAAGTTCACCAATAATCGGTATATTTTTTTCTTGTAAAAACTGCTTGTAAACTTCTGCTTCAGATTGTCTTAGCTTTTTACCGGATTTGAGAATAATTGCTCCATTACTTGTGAACTTAACAGGGTCATGGGCGTATAAAGAATCAATTCCTGTCCTATCAGATAGAGGTAAAAAGTCAATTCTCCCAACGTGTTTTTTCAAAATCGATAAAAATTCTTCGTATTCCCTTATTGCCTCCTCATAATCCGGTTCAGAAATATAATTGTATGTTTTCCAATGTTGATGCAGATGTTCTTGGCTTATAAAAGCATCCTGAGGATGTTTTACAATCACATGTTCCAATGTCTTAACCATAGAACTGCAATAGTCCATTGTTTTTATCATTTCATTCACCCTTTCCGTATAGTGGAATTTAATTCTTGCTAACGGGACCTAGTTCTAATATAATTAGAAATGAGTTTATTGTCAATTATGAATTTTCACTATATTTAGAATTCTAAATTGTAAGCGTTATTATTAATTGAACATGGGTGATGAAATCTCCTCATGCCATTATGTTCAATCAAGCTCTCCCATGGTCTTATTTGCTTTATATGATAAAAGAAAGGAAGTTTTTATAATGCAATCTCTTACTCGCGCGATGCAAATAATAAAGGTCTTAATTAAACATGATCCCAATCGAATGTTTTCTATTACAGAACTTGCCAAAGAATGCGGACTGCCCACCAGCTCCATGCATCGTATTCTAACTGCCATGAGCAAACATGAAATGATCAAACAGGATCCACAAAGTAAGTTATATGGTCTAGGCACCGTTTGGCTTGAATACGGATTAATGGTGTACGACACCCTCGATTACGTTAGCTTATTAAGACCAGAATTGGAGAACTTGATGAAAACTGTCCAAGCAACCGTATATTTGAGCAAGCCTATAGGCATTGAATCAATTATTATTGAAAGAATTGACTGTATCAATCAAACCATACGTGCTCACGACAAATTAGGACTCAGGACACCTTTATACACAGGAGCCGCCAATTTATCTATGCTTGCCCATATGCCTTTTGAACTTGTCGAAAAGGTAGTTTCTGAAGCCATACCTGATAGTGAAAAAGTTACATTCAATCAACATTTAAATAAAATAAAAACGGATGGATATGAATTAATTCAAGAGGAGCAAATAGGTGGGATATCATCCCTAGCAGTGCCTATACTCAATCATTCCGGAGGAGTCTTTGGCGCTGTTAGTGTTAAATTAAATACCTCTATATTAACTGATGAACAATTGAGAATGACAATTGATGAAGTAGTAAATACAGGGAACAACATCTCGTGGAAAATTGGTTATTAATTAGGAAAGGTGGTGGTTACTTTATCTGAATATTATTTCATTCTTCTTAAATCTATCAATACGATCCTAGTTTCAACCAATTAAATAAGGAAAGGACATGATCAAATGATTAATCTCCTAAATAAAAATGTACAAGGAATAGAAATGTCTGGCATTCGTAAAATAGCAAATAAAATAGATCGATCAACTGACGTTATTAACTTGACATGGGGCCAGCCTAATTTTCATACCCCTACATACGTCAAAAATGCAGGCATTATAGCCATTGAAGAAAATCAAAACGCCTATACTGAAACTGCGGGATTATTTGAATTGCGTAAAGCAGCATGTGATTATGTTCATGACCTTTATAATTTATCGTATCGGCCCGAAGATGAAGTGATTGTCACCACAGGAGCTAGCGAGGCTCTTGATCTTGCTTTTCGTACCATTCTTGAAGAAGGATCTGAAGTCATTCTACCAGTACCTATCTATCCCGGATATGAACCGTTAATTAGATTATGTAATGCTGTTCCAGTTTTGATTGATACAACCAAGAGCAATTTTAAGTTAACCGCAGCCCAACTCGAAGCACATATTACTGAAAAAACCCGTTGTGTAGTTCTCCCCTATCCTAGTAATCCGCTAGGTTCCATTTTAACTAAAGATGAAGTAGTAGAGATTAGTAAAGTTCTAGAGGACAAAAAAATATTTATTGTTTCAGATGAGATATATAGTGAATTAGTTTATGATGAAAAACATTTTTCAATTGGAACTATTCCAAGTTTAAAAGATAAAACGATTATCATAAATGGTCTTTCGAAGTCTCATTCGATGACAGGCTGGCGCATTGGGTTTGCGTTTGCTCCTTCGTATTTGATCGATGAATTTTATAAAATTCATTCGTTTAATTCCATTTGTCCAAGTACAATCAGCCAATACGCTGCTGTTGCTGCCTTAACCCAAGGTCCTCATACTGAAGAAGTATTGGCCATGAAAAACGAATACAAACTAAGAAAAGAATTAGCTTACAATAGAATTAAAGAAATGGATTTGGAAGTAGTTGAACCGAAAGGCGCCTTTTATATTTTCCCTTCCATTAAAAATACAGGGCTTACATCCTTGGATTTTTCCATGAATCTACTAGAGCAGGAAAAGGTAGCTGTCATACCTGGCAGTTCGTTTTCTGAGTTTGGAGAAGGGTACATTAGAATTTCGTTCGCCCAATCCAGCGACGATTTAATAAAAGGACTGGATGGTATTGAACGGTTCTTGCACACTATAAAAGCAGTAAACTAATATATCCCCCCTTCTTTGTTTCGTAATCAGAAAAATACCTTAAACTAATAATGACTGATTGAATGGATTTTAATACCAAAAATCCCCTATAAGTTTAAAGTGAGGCGATAAGAAATGAATTTTACAGATAGATTAAAACAAACGATACCAGGAGATCGTATCAGTACGAATGAAACTGTGCTCCTAAATCACAGTAAAGATGAATCCTTTCATTCCGCAAATCTTCCTGATGTTGTGGTTTTTCCAAAGGATACACAAGAGATTGTCGAGATTATGAAAATGGCTAATGAAAACAAAATTCCAATTACCGCTTTTGGGGTTGGTTCGGGTCTTGAAGGTGCAGCTATTCCCATGAAGGGCGGTATCTCGCTAGACTTACAAGAAATGAACAAAATATTGGAGATAAATCCTGAAGATTTTTTAGTTCGGGTCCAACCTGGGGTGACAAGAAAGCAATTAAACAAGGAACTTGGTAAATACGGTTTATTTTTTTCCGTCGATCCTGGTGCAGATGCTACCATCGGTGGAATGGCTTCAACAAACGCAAGTGGTACCACTACCGTCAGATATGGAGCAATGAAAGATAATGTACGAGATTTAGAAGTTGTTTTGGCAGACGGGCGGGTGATTCGCACTGGAGGAAAAGCGAAAAAGTCATCATCAGGATACAACCTGACAGAACTTTTTATCGGGTCTGAGGGGACATTAGGTATTTTTACAGAATTAACCCTTCAGGTATACGGAATTTCAGAAGTGATTATGGCCGCACGTGCAGTTTTTAAATCGGTAGATGATGCGGTGCAGGCAGCCCACTCATTAATTACCCTTGGGGTTCCAATAGCCCGAATCGAATTGGTTGAAGGCGAAACTATTCAATATGTGAATCAGGTTTTTGAGACAAATTACACCGAAGGCGACTCTCTTTTTCTCGAATTTCATGGATCCAAAGGAAATGTCGAAACAGATGTCCAGCTGACTAGAGAAATATTCACTGAATTTGGTTGCTTTCAATTTGAATTTGAAACTGATTCATTAGGGAGAACCCAGTTATGGGAAGCAAGGCATAATTCTTTATATGCACTGATTCATAATAATCCTGGTAAACAGGTCATGAACACAGATGTTTGTGTTCCATTGTCTAAGCTGGCTAGTGCCATTGAATTCACGCGGAAATGTATGGAGGAATCAGGCTTGAAGGGCGACATTATCGGTCACATAGGTGACGGAAACTTCCATGCTGGTGTTTTAATTAACCCTAATAACCCTACTGATATGGAACGAGCAGATCGATTTAATGAAGAAATTGTTAAATATGCTTTATCGTGTGGAGGTACTTGTACCGGAGAACATGGCGTTGGGTTAGGTAAAATTAAATATCAGCGCTTGCAACATGGAGAAGCTTTGGATGTAATGAACAGTATAAAACAAATGTTTGATCCGAATGGTATTTTAAATCCAAGTAAAATTTTCGAATCGTAATTTATTCTGATTTGAGCCTGGGGGACGGTTTTGGGATTGGCGCATGGGTTGCTGCCACATTATCTGCGGCATCTTATTATATAAACAATTCTTCCAATGGGGCTGTATTTCAAAAAAAGTGCCAGGTACCATCCAATTCTCTGGAAGGTGCCTGGCACTTTTTTTGGCCTAACAATGCAAGCCTGGATAAAGCCCGACGACTTCCTATGGCCAATTAAGCAAAAGTATGGGAACAAGATTTCATGTGCCGACTTGCTTGTACTAGCAGGTAATGTCGCGATTGAGGACATGGGTGGCCCGACAATCGGTTTTGGAGCAGGACGAGCAGACATTTGGCATCCGGAAGAAGACGTTTATTGGAAGATCTGCTAATCGATAAAGCTCAACTTTTAAACCTTACGGCACCGGAAATGACCGTTCTAATTGGCGGTATGCGTGTTCTGGGTACTAACTATGGCAGTACTGGACACGGTGTATTCACCGATTCTGTAGGACAACTCACGAATGACTTCTTTTTGAACTTACTTGACATGGGAGTGGCGTGGAACCCTGTAGATGGAGTTGTTTATGAAGGACGAGATCGTAAAACAGGTGAAATTAAACGTACAGCAACTCGAGTGGACCTCGTGTTTGGTTCAAACTCCGTCCTTCGTTCCATTGCAGAAGTGTATGCTCAAGATGATAACAAAGAAAAGTTTGTCCGTGACTTTATCGCTGCCTGGGTTAAGGTGATGAATGCTGACCGCTTTGATCTAAAGGCGGTTGAACAGAAAAAAGCTCAATTAGCAGGTAAGTAAGATTTAGGAAGAAACCGCCGTTGATTTGACGGCGGTTTTTGGCTTTGCTTTGGTGCCAGGCACCATCCAAAGATTGGAGATGATTCCAAAATATAAAAAAGTCCCTCAAACGAAGGACTCTTCCCACTAAAAGGCTTATGCTCTTTCTCGACGATCATTTTGGTCGTATGTTATCTTCCCTGCTGTATTTTCATCAGACAGAAAATAAAAAAGGTTTTTAATAATGCGGGTGTTAATACCTTGTTTATAAAGGTTGTCCGGGTCAAGGTCAAGTTCACCTGGCCAGCTAACTGTCTCCAATTCTAGGTCAACAAACACCTGTTTGAAAAATTCCGGGTCTTTCAGCTTTTCTAATATCCCTTTCATATGAGGCTTAATGTCAACAAACTTTTGTTCCCCGTTGTCAAAGGTAATTAATAGCCAGCCATCGGAAGTCGGAATTACTTTTTTGACTAAAACCATTTGAACACCCCCTTAGTAGAGTGGTGGAATTTTAGCGGGTTCTTTTCCTTCCCGGCAATCGTTCCACCCTTTCATAATATCACTTCGCCACATCCCAAGCCACTCAAGAACATCCTTTTCTTTACCGCTTGGTAACGGGTTGTCCCCTTTTAGGTACGCCCCATTCTCAATCTCTATTCTAGTCTGGTACTCTCCGACAACATGAAAATGTGGTGGGTGGTGATCGTTGTAGTATAGAACTATTATAATCCACCGAACTTACTAATTCTAGGCACAGCATACACCGCCCCCAACCCGTCACATAACCCTCCCTTCTCCAGATATTGATTTTCCCTCTTTTTGCTAGACCTTCATCCTTTCTAAATTGTTCAAGGTATATATAGGGAGGATTCATAATATACGCTACTCGTGCGAATCCCTCTTTAGCAGCGTTCCTTGAACTGATTCTCCATCGACATAAACATATGCCAGCAGTCGTCCGTAGGAGAAAAGGGTCAGACTCTCATTGCGCTAAGCGTTAGCACGTTGGGGGTCTGACCCTTTTCTTGCAGGAAGCGACGTCTGCTAGGTAAAATCTTTAACGTTATACTAAAACTTCGGTTTGATAACGACCGATACGGAACGAAAAGCACATAGGAGGTCATTCGGTTGGCTTGGTGAAGTGACTGGCTTTACGCCATAAGTCCTTAGATGTTCTAAAAGAATCTATGCCAGAGTTTCAGTGGAAACTTTCTGCTTAGAAAGATAATGCACTGTTAAGAAGCATAGTAGTATCTTAGAACCCCATCGGCTTTAGCCATGGGAGTATCAGGAACTATGCTGTATTTCTATTTTATTAGAAATACTAGAATAGCTGCACATCTATTTCAATTGAGAATATATTGGAGGCTATTCAATGTACGTACGCCTTCTAACCAAATAGTGTAAATTGATTGAACCTTCTAGCATAGGTGACGCCAGTTCTATTAATAGGAGTCCGGATTATATTCATAGTTTTTCTAAAAGGACCAATCCCTCTGAGTTCTCTTTAACGAATAATATAAGATTCCTTTCTCCACAAATAGTTCCAATGATTGTATCTCTGTATACCCTCTTAAACTCATTGCCTATTCTTCGCGCGCGCCCTTTCTCCATTTTTATTTCAATCATTTTCACTCCACACGTAGGATATAACCAGTCTTCAATGAGTGAACAATCCTTTCTTTCTATCTGATCAAGGAGTTGGCTTTTTTCTTTTTGTATGTTAGCTTCATAGGATTCCAATAAATTACACCTCTATTCAATCAAATTTGCACACCAGCCCTTTTCCCTCAACTGTGGTACGAACTCTGTCCAAGCCCTAGAAAGGTTCACTCTATGTTCAGTGCCGTTTTTTTATATTTCGTTCAGTACCCTTCGACATATAAGCTGCGTCATCAGTCAAGGACGCAGCATTCAATTTTGTCTACCGGCATGGTTATTTTGTGTTCATAAAGTTCAGTTGATATTAACGCTTGTCTATAGCTCTACTTTTGTTTTTATACCCATGGCTTGTTCATACTCTTGCTTTACATCCTCGGGTTGCCCTGCACTAAACGCGTAATAATCTCTTTTGGAGAAACCTGTTCCAATAGTTAGCCTTAATTCATGCAGTTTTTTTCGACGCCAATCCTCAAAAGGCAATCCTTTTTCCAACACAGAACGTCTATCTTCTGGCCATGGGACTAGTTTGGCTTTTTCTGGATATCTAATAACTCCTGATGGATCAAGCCCTTTCTCAACTGCTTCTAAGTCCGCCTTTAAGCCCTTTCTTAGTGCGACGATTCCTACGTCTGAAGCCCCGAGATGTTCATTGTTTCTGTCTGTAATAGTTCCTTGCCCTACCCATCCAACAATGTCCTGATTGAGCACGTGAGTCGTAATCCATTTTCCTGTTTCCGAATCTTTTATCGGAGCATACCAATGCGGTATACGGTCTTGAATATAAGGTTGTTGCTCTAAAGGAACCGCTTCCCATGAAAATGCAACGCTGAGAGTGTTATTATCATCTATAGGAACACGGTACTCAAGATGAGTACCTATCGGACAAAAGATGTTTGGCATTAGGTGCAACCGAGAATAATCATTTGAAATGAGACGCTGCCGACGATCATCTGGATTTTCTTCATACTTTTCTTGCAAGGTACGTCTATACGTAAGCCCATATTCAAACACATCGATATCAATACTCAAATGCGTAGCAGCTGGATTGTGTTTCTTACCGCTTTGTCGCTCCGTCCAATTCTCATGTATCCATTCGAAGTGAACGGGATCAAGATTATTCTCTACACCCTGTAACCAATTACATGGGATTTCAGATATAACAATTTGAGCAAAACCATTTTTATAATCAAAAATTTCCCATCGAGGAAGTTCAGGTGCTGGCAAGGGTCCCAAGTAGGCAAAAAGCATTCCTGCCATTTCCTGTACAGGATAAGATGTCATTTCAACGGAATCACGGAACTTTTGGTTTTTCTCTGCTCCTTTTATCGTGTCTTCATAGGGCTGGGAAATACAAGTTCCTTTCTCATCGAAGGTCCATCCATGATAACTACACCGTAAGCCACACTCTTCAACCCAACCATATGACATGTCAGCACGTCTATGGGGGCATTGCCGATCTATCAATCCATACGTTCCAGATAGATCTTTATACAACACGAGGTTTTCCCCCATAAGACGAACTGGTTTTGTAGCTTTATCTTCGAATTCTGTAACTGCTGCAATAGGATGCCAATAACGCCGTAATAATTCTCCCATAGGTGTTCCTTTACCAACTCTAGTTAATTTTTGATTCTGTTCCACACTAATCATTTAAAACCCTCCCGTTCATAAAATCAGTTCTTTAAGTGCAGAAATCATTTGTGTTGTTCATATATTTCTTTTTTTAAAGATTTTATTGTTATTCAATTTAAGTTTTCTATAATTATATTAACAGAATTCTTTTTATATTATAAATATTAGTTTTGTTTCTTATTTATATCTTTTTTGTATAAATAGACAAGGGACAGGTTTGAACTGAACCTATGTTTCCCTTTCAATCTGCTGGATAAATGATGCCTGTTTGTTTTCTTGCTTCTTGCATGAGTTTGGCTACGAGTTGCGAGCGGTGATGGGAATTTATTGGTGATTCTTGGGCTCCATGTTTGATTAAGTCAATGAATTCTTTGGGTTTTTGGTTCTATTAGCGACTGAAATTCCTCTGGTTGAGTATTAAAAATGATGTCAGAAAAAAATGAATAAGGTAAATTTAGGTGGGGGTGTCGAAGCACGAGGATTTGTAATTTAAATTAGAAAAACCTTACATTTCATTGCACCTGACTAGGTCAATAACGCGGAAAATGGGGTCAATCCCCCGGTGCGTTAGGGCTTTAGATTACCGGGGGACTGACCCAAAATTTTATATTGGGACTTTTACACATATCTATATCAAATTACCTCTGAGATGTTAGTATTCAGTTTTAAAATTCCTGCGTGTTTTGTAGTCGAAAGGGTGAAATTTTTCCAACTGTTTGGTTGCTCTCATTTATTTCCTTATATATATTCCCACCAGCGGTATCATTTTTACCCGAACGTATGTAGGAAAAAAGATTGTTGCACTACCATACCTGTGGAAATCCTTAATTTTATTAAAGTAATTTCTCTAAATAATACGGCATTTGGCGTCGCCACCAAATCCAATCATGGAAAACATCTTCGCCCCACTCATCAAACAATGCGGGAATTTGTTTTTCTTCAAAGGCTTCTTTTAATGAATTGTATGAAGGCAGTCCATCCTGTTCCCAATCACCCAGCCCGGTACAAATAATGATATCTGCTGAACGATATCGATCAATAAACCAGCCGTCATTTTGATTCCATATGTAATCACTCGGAGAATTTTCGTATACAAGCGGATCATTTCCGTAATCCCCAAAAAAGAAACGCGCATCATAAATACCGCTAAGTGCAACGGTTGTTTGGAAGACATCCGGATGTCTCAAGAAAAAGTTCAACGCATGATATGCCCCCATGCTGCACCCTGTTGTCATCATTGGATCAAACCAACCTGTTTTATGTTTAATAAATGGAATAGCTTCTGAAATCACATAACGGTCATATGCCTCATGCGCTAATGCACGGTCATGCGCCGGTTTTGAGTCGTGCAGCCAACTTTCGCTATCTATACTAGCCAATGTAAAAAATTGAACTTTTCCGGATTCAATAAAGTCATGACACACATCAATCATTCCAAAATCATAGTATTCAGTATGCGTCCCGCCAGATGAAGGAAAAACTACGATTGGCATACCACTGTGTCCATATCTGTTTAACAGCATTTCACGTCCTAATTCGCCACTCCAATGGTTTAACTGTTCTATATGCATACAAAAACCTCCTTTCCCGAATATTTTCGTTCATGTACAAAACGAATAATGTCATCCACTTCTTCCTGCGAATCTGCATTAATCGCATAAAATTGATTTCCTTGGAGTTCTGCAAACGCATCTGGAATGCGTCGTTCAAACTTCACGCGGTCGCCAAATCGTTCATAAATAGCATTCGTACCATGTTTATACTCATACGCATCACGCTGTGTAATACCGACACAAAACTGGTTTTCGGCATCGGGCTCCTTAAATTCTCCTCCTGTTACAAGAGAAGCATACTGTGCAAATAAATCTATGGAGTACGCGAAATTGTACATATCAATCGTGTAGCCGCCAGCCAAACGATTATTGTATTCAAGTGCAACATAATCCCCATTTTCTAATTTAAAAAACTCAATATGGAAAAAGCGTTCTTTCATGCCAAAAGCTTTCACAATCGCCTTTCCATAAGCTTCGAGCTTTGGATCAATTTCTTTTTGAATCACATAAGCTAAATCCAACTGACCATTAACGAGTTCTAGAGTTGGCACATTATATGTAAAGCTTGTTTGGAAAACAATGTTCCCTTTCTGATCCACTAAACCATCAAAAGTACAAAGCACGCCTCCTTCGACATATGGTTCTAAGAAGTACACTTGTGCTTCTCTCCATTCTTCTTCAAAATGGTGTACATCCTCTTCTGAACTTAATTTAAAGGTGGCAGCTGATCCAACTCCATTATCCGGTTTAGCGATAACTGGCAGGCCTAATTCATCAATGGCCTTAGATAAGTCCTTTTTAGTTTTAACGATTCTTCCTTCTACAACAGGCACATCTGCTTCTTTAAACAGCTTCTTCATTTCAGATTTATACTTAACTTTTTTCAAGTCATTTGGTTTATTGCCGTACACGTTAAATTGATCACGCAACTGTGCATCCAGTTCTAACCAGTATTCATTATTGGATTCAATGCGGTCAATTGGACCATGTTTATAAAATAAAAATGCAACAGCACGTTTTACTTCATCTACATCTTCTAAATCATTCACACGATAATATTCTGTTAAAGAGTTTTGTAATTCGGAACCTAATTGGTCATATGGCTCTTCGCCTATTCCTAAAACATTGACACCTGCGTCTTTTAAACGATGAGCAAATGCCTGAAAATTCCCTGGATAAAATGGTGATATCAAAATATAATTCATAAAAAAAGCTCCTTCCTCTGAGTCAAAAAATTCATTATTTTCACGAATAAGGTGCAATTATTTCAATTATAATCAAAATAAACTTTCAAAAATATTCAAAAAAATTGATAGATTCCTATTATGTTCAAGTTCAATCAAATATAATTATTCAGTTCATTCAAGTCCACTTCACACTTAAGAAACGTAAACATTCTGGCAAGTGTTTTGCCCAAGCCTTTTCATTATGTTCTTCATCCGCAAAAATATTTAAACGAATGCTATCAATTGGAACAGAGCCTTTTATCAGTTGTTTATAATACTTAAGCGAGCAATCGATATATGCTTGCTTCATATTACCATACAACATTTGTCGATCGACATCATCGCCTTCCTGTGTCCCAACTTGAATGTACACGCGTTGTTCAGGGTCCAACTCTTTTCTAGCAATATAGCTGTCAAAGGCTTTACTTGTAATCCAATTAGCTAAAGAAAAAATGCCTAAACCACCAATTTGATCTTTATATTCAATACCCATAAAAGCCGAAATATTTCCTCCAAGTGAACTGCCAATCAAAGCTGTATGATATTTATCCGATTTAGTTCGGTAATGTTTATCGATAAACGGCTTCACGACTGTCATGACAAACTCAGCAAACTCCGCGCCTCTTCCGCCTAGTTCAATATCTTCAGGAAGTGGGCTTTCAGTAATTTTCCAAGGCGTATATTCATTAATTCGATCTTGTCCAGCGTTATCTATCCCAACAACAATCATCTTCGGTAAATCGGGGTTTTGTTTAATTGCCGGAATAACTTTCCATGAATACCCACTATAAGATTCACTACTGTAGAATACATTTTGTCCATCATGCATATAGACAACTGGATAATTTATAGCCTCATCTTTATCATAATTTTTCGGCAATAAAACACGCACGCGCCGTCTTTCATTTTTATAAGACATATGTAATTGATGTGTTTCTAGTTTTAAATAAAAATAGGATTGATTCATTTTACCTCCCACTCCTTTGATATTATATTAAATATACTGAATAAGTTTAATGTTCACAATAAAAAAAATAAGAAAAAGCGGGCAAACTGTTAACAGGTTTATTTGTGAGGCGCAAAACGGTTAATCACAAACCTATCCATAGCAAATTACATAAATTCCCCAACACAATACACAATATATAGCACAGTAAAAAAGGC
>NZ_BCUX01000012.1 GCF_001591445.1 Neobacillus drentensis NBRC 102427
CCCAGTGAGTCTCATTAAGATGCGTTGCGGTAAACATCCATCTGCGGGGTCCCCCCAGCCCCTCTATAAGCATAGCGATTTGGTCTGTATTTTTTATTGTTTAATCCAGGTTTATTCCATTTGGCAAATACTCCTTCTTTATGAACTAAGTATGTACTAGAAAGATGAAGTAAAGTTCATATTCAGTTCATAATGAGATTCTACTAATTATTAAGATTGATTAATACAATTTGCTGGATAGCCTTAAAGGGGCTATCCAGTTTTTTTTAACTTTCAAAGTATCAGTAAAATGAAATATCGAAATAGTGTCTGGGATCGTCAATCTGGGCTGATTACGGTCAACATAGATTCAGTTGCTTGTCATTGCCAGTCACTCACATCATGGGGATTTTTAATGGAAAAACCTTAGAGATAATGGAAAAACTAAATCACATTTTATAATTCATTGACGGAGAAAACCGCTCGGAATAAGATGGGAAAAAATGAGTCAAATGGGAATGACTGACGGAAAAAAATCATCGAAGGCAATTTTGACAGCGCTATCATTCTATAGTCCCATTCTGGGAAAGGGGAAGCATGCTTACATAAGCTTCAATATAAAAAATAGATAGAGAGCGAGGAGAAACAGTGAAAAATGTGAAAAAGGGCTTTTTGTGGCTGGTTTTCTTTTTGGGCATCTTTGTGATGGGGTTATCACCCAACACTAGCTATGCCAAACAGCCAGAATCATCTTATTGGTATCCCGAGCAATTATTAAATTGGACGCCAGAGAACGATCCAGATGCTGTGTTTAACCGCAGCCAAATTCCATTGGGCAAACGGGAAGTGTTATACAAAGTCAATGACAATGCCCAGTCAGATGCAAAGGTAGTAGCTTTGTCTGCACTCAACCCTACAACGAGTGGAGTACCGTCCCAAGGCGGGAAGGAATTTTTGGCGAATACCTTTAGTTATTGGCAATACGTCGACATCATGGTGTATTGGGCAGGTTCTTCCGGTGAAGGGATTATCGTGCCGCCAAGTGCAGACGTCATTGACGCTGCCCATAAAAATGGCGTACCGATTTTGGGAAACGTTTTCTTTCCACCGACCCACTATGGCGGAAAAGTTGCATGGCTGAACCAAATGTTGACCCAACGGGAGGACGGCTCATTCCCAGCGGCGGACAAGCTTCTTGAAGCGGCCCGCTATTACGGATTTGACGGCTGGTTTATTAACCAGGAAACCGAAGGAGGAGATGCCAAGACAGCTCAAAAAATGAAGGATTTCCTTGTCTATCTTCAGCAGCATAAGAGTGAAGGCATGCATATCATGTGGTACGATTCGATGACAAAGGACGGGAGGGTTAGCTGGCAAAATGCGTTGACCAATCAAAACAGCAGCTTCCTGCAGGATGGGGAGACACGTGTTTCTGACAGTATGTTTTTAAACTTCTGGTGGCGCAACCAGCAGTCTTCTGTTAATAAAGCTCAGGAAATTGGCAGAAGCCCGTATGATTTGTTTACCGGGATTGATGTGGAAGCAAATGGGACAAGCACTAACGTTCCTTGGGATGGGATATTCCCTGAGGGTAAAGCACCATTAACTTCTTTAGGCATTTATCGTCCGGATTGGGCCTTTAAAACGGCAAGCACTATGGAGGAGTTTTATCAGAAGGAGAATGAATTTTGGGTAGGAAAGTCCAAAAACCCTGCAGTAACCAGCAATAACGGGGCATGGAAAGGGATGGCCCATTATTTTACGGCTAAAACCGCGATCGAGGAGCTTCCTTTTGTGACGCATTTTAATACAGGAAGCGGCAAGTTTTTCGCTACAGATGGAACGACGGTAAGCAAACAGTCCTGGAATAACCGCAGTCTCCAGGATATCCTTCCGACCTGGCGCTGGCTGAAAGAGGGCGGGCAGGCTGTTAACGTCGATTTCGATTGGGATACAGCCTATTACGGCGGCAGCTCGTTAAAGCTTTCAGGAACAATCGAGGCAGATAACCCAACACATATTAAGCTTTATAAAACCAATCTGCCAATTCAAAAGGATACGGAAATCTCGCTGACATACAAAACAGATTTGAAAAAGCCAAACATGAAACTTGGAGTCAGCTTTACTGACAAACCCGACCAATTTGTGTTCTTTGATGTGAAAAAACTAACGGATCAACCGTGGACTACTGATTCATTCAAACTAAAAAAATACAGTGGTAAAAACATCGCAGCCATTTCGCTTTTGGTTGAAAGTGATAAGGATGAGAAAGATTTTACGACCAATATCGGAGAAATCAAGGTTTATAACAAACAGGAAAAGCACAATTCCATCCTTGCTCCGAACGATGCAAAGGTAAATAAAAATGAGTTTAATAAAGGAATCTATGCGGACGTTGCACTTACTTGGATGCCGTCTGATTCCGATGTGAGCCACTATGAAATTTACCGGAAGCTGCTGAACAATGAAAAAGAGTTTGTTGGTGCTACCCCTAATAAGGTGTATTACCTATCCAATCTGAAGAGAAGTGGCAAAGAAAGCAGCACCACGTTGGAAATTGTTGCGGTGAACAAAGAATTCAAACGCAGCGAACCGACATCGGTTACCTTCGATTGGCCGCCATATCCAAAGCCGGAAGCCGATTTTGGTGCCGATCAAACGGTAGCGGCTCCGGGGCAGGAAATTCATTTTCTTAATCGTTCATCAGAAGTAACAGAAGAGGTGGAATGGCACTTTGAAGGTGGAACCCCAGCAGTGAGTAATGAGGAAAATCCGGTCGTCACCTATGAAAAAGAAGGCGTCTACACGGTTACCCTGATCGCGAAAAACAGCGAGGGTGAAAGTGTCCTGACAAAAGAAGCGATGATTACCATTTCTGAAGCAGCCAAGGACATTCAAAATGTGGCATTGAATAAGACCGCGATCGCCAGTGGACAATGTGCTCCGTCTGAAGCAGCGAAGTATGCGTTCGATGGCAAAGACAACAGTAAATGGTGTGCATTGGGGAATGCTCCTCATTGGCTGCAGGTGGATCTGGGCGACCAGTTTGCCCTTTCCAAGTTTGTCATTCGCCATGCACAAGCGGGCGGGGAACCGCAAGCCTTTAACACCCAGGCATTTAGGATTGAAGTAAGCACGGATGGAGTCAATTGGACCGAAGCTGTTAAGGTTACGGATAATACAGCGGCTGTTTCAGAACACAGCATCGCGTTAACAAACGCACGCTATGTTCGTTTTTGGATTGACAAACCAACCCAAGGCGGCGATACGGCTGCGAGGATTTTTGAATTTGAAGTCCATGGATTTCTGAATCCATAACCATGACCATGTGGCCATGGGGACGGTTCCGCTAGCTTTTTCCAGGTGAACCTTGGGAGAAAGCCATGAGAACCGTCCCCGCGGCTTAATTAAGAGGAGGAGCAAGATGAGGAGAAATAGAAGCAAGTTGTTCGGCCGCATTTTATCTGTATCGGCTGCTTTCATGTTACTCGGTTCACTGGATGTCCCCGGGGCAAAAGCCGCCGTTAATGGGGACGGGACGGACATCGTCAATGAAAATTATGCGGACAGGCTCAGTCTAAAACCGCTGGCACCGGCCTTCAAGGTGGAAACACTTCTGAACTGGTCGCCTGAAAACGACCCGGATGCCGAAATAGACCGTGCCAGCATTCCGTTAAACAAAAATCGCTTTAAAGGTTCCCAGGTGAATCCGCTGGCTAATCCAAAGGCTGGCATCACCTCTGCTGCGATTACGAACTGGAATCATGATGAGGCCAGCTCTGTCGGAGGCAATGATTTTAATGTCTATGCTTTCGACAACTGGCAATTACTAGATTCCTATATTTACTGGTCAGGAACCAATGAAGGAATTTTTGCGATTCCTACACCGGATATCGTCGATGCCGCCCACCGGAATGGGGTGCCTGTTTATGCTACGCTTGGTTTCCCATGGGGCAAATCCGCTGAGGGAGTCGCCGAAATCGAAAAGTTCACACAGCAGAAACAGGATGGCAGTTTCCCAGTCGCTGACAAGATGATGGAAGTGGCGGAGTACTATGGTTTTGACGGCTATTTTTTCAATCAGGAAACGTCTGGTGTCAGCAAGGCCACTGCTGAACGCATGAATGAAATGATGCGCTATATTAAACGGAATTCCAACCTAAATGTCAGTTGGTATGACGCCCAAGACAATACGGGAGCCATCAACTATCAGGATTCCATCAACAGCAAAAATGACATGTATGTGAAACCGGCAGAAGATGGGGAATATGCCGTTGATGAGTTCTTTTTAAACTATAACTGGACAACCAGTAAGATTAACACCACCGTAGAGACGATGAAAGGCCATAATCGTAGCCCATTTGATGCCTATGCCGGTTTTGAAATTCAACAGAATTCATATAATACCAAAATTAATACCGATGCACTGCTCGATGAAAAGAAACAGCCGAAAGTTTCTATTGCCCTTTATGCGCCAAACTCGACCATGGGGTTAGCGGCTGATCCGGCTGACTTCCATGAAAAAGAAAAGAATTTATGGACAGGACCACAGGGAGATCCTACCCTGGCCAATGATTCGGCCGCTTGGAAAGGAATGGCGCGTTTTGTCACGGATGCATCTGTAATCCAATCCAAGCCATTTACAACAAACTTTAACAGCGGCCACGGAAAACAATACTTTGTGAACGGAAAAACTGCCAGCGGCCTTGAGTGGAATAACCGTTCCATCCAAGATATCATGCCGACGTGGCGCTGGTGGATCCGAGGTGAAGGCAGCAAAATCAAGGTTTCCTATGATTTTGATAAAGCCTATAACGGAGGCAATTCGCTGAAATTCAGCGGTGCGCTCGAAGCGGGTTCAGTCAATGACACGATGCTGTACAGCTCCAAACTTCCGGTTACGGACACAACCAAGGTCCGTGTTGTTTATCAAAACCAATCGGGAGCAGATGTGTCATTGGGTGTGGCCTATAGTGAAGACTATGCACAAAACAACATGAAATATTATCCGCTGCCTAAGTCGGGTGATGGCTGGCAGACAGCGGTTGTTGATCTTGGAAAGGATGCTGGGAAAACAGCCTATGCGCTAAGTCTGAAAGTCAACAACGCTGAAAAATTGGAAAACTACTCAATTCATTTAGGCGAGCTGTCCGTCTATGATGCCGCAGCAGCCGTGCTGACGAAACCTGCTGATGTGAAAATTATGGAAAAGATGCCGAAAACAGCCTTTGAGGCGGAAGCTCGCCTAAGCTGGTCCGAGCAGAAGAATGTCTTGCATTATGAGGTTTACCAGGAGAATGCTGATGGTGTGGAAACACTATTGGGCGTAACACCGAATAACTATTTCTATACACCAAATATTACGAGAACGATTGAAAATGCTTCGGCCGATAACATCACGAAACTGAAAGTGGTGCCGGTCAATCAGGATTATGTACGCGGTCAAGCCTCCACATTTTCTTTTGATTGGGGCATGGGGACGGATGCAACCGAGATTGAGAAAAACCCTACATCGCCGAATGTGGCGTTAAAGGCCAAGGTAACCTCTGTCTCAGCGGAAAATGCGGCAGAACCGGCCTCTAAAGCACTGGACGGAACAGCCCTCGCAAATAGTAAGTGGTGCGCAACCAATATGAAAACCGGTTATATGACGATTGATATTGGTGAAGAGAAAACGATCCGCCGCTGGCGTGTGGAGCATGCTGAATATGGCGGGGAAGCCAATAACATGAACACCGTGGATTTTGAGCTGCTTTATAAAAATCAAAACGGCGAATGGATCAGCGCCAAACGGATTACTGATAATACGAAAGCGGTGACAGATATAGTGCTTGATCAGCCGGTAACAGCAAGGGAATTCAAACTGCAGATTTATAACAGCGGTACTTCCCCTTGGGGAGCGATCCGTATCTATGATTGGCAAATGTTTGAAAGTGCTGCTTTGCCGAGAACAGAAAACGTGATGATGCATTTTGTAAAGGCGGAAAACACCGCAGGAGCTGAAGATAAGGTAACCATTGAAAGAGTGAAAAAAGGTCAAACCGTTCGATTATATAAGTCCTTGGATGCAAAGGATATTCTGGCAGAAAAGACGGCCGACCAAGACGGAACCATCGCCTTTGAACAGTTGGATTTCGGTACTGAGGCCGGAAGAATCTATTATACCGTCCAGCAGGAGGATGAAAGAGAAAGCCTAAGGTATAGTGCCGCTTACTTGAACGAAAAGGTAACGGAAGTCATTCGTCAAATCAATGCTCTTCCTGATGTGGATCAATTG
The DNA here is from genome assembly GCF_001591445.1 of Neobacillus drentensis NBRC 102427. Classification (GTDB taxonomy): domain Bacteria; phylum Bacillota; class Bacilli; order Bacillales; family Cytobacillaceae; genus Neobacillus; species Neobacillus drentensis. The sequence continues at coordinate 6,257 of NZ_BCUX01000012.1, forward strand.
ACGTTAGCTGATAAGCATCGTGTCAACGACTGCAAAGTTGCCTACAACAAGCTTCATCCAACCTTAAGAAGCCAGGTTACAAACTATGACCGTCTAGTTCAATTAATGGATCGGATGGAGGAATTAAAAAAGGATTTTAATAATGGAAATTAAATAGAGAAGGGGGCAGCCTTCATTGCAGGAAAGCAATGAGCGGCTGCCCCCATTTTTCATGAACTATTTTTAGATACACTGTAAAATCCATAGGACTTACTTGTAATCTATTGCTCGAAAATCCTGGCTTGTTAAAATGAAATCAAAGAAAATGATAGCGTTTTCGTAAAACTTAAATAAAGGAAAGCGGGTAAGATTCAATGAAAAAAACTGCACATATTATCTCCCATTCCCACTGGGACAGGGAATGGTACTTGCCTTTTGAAAAGCACCGTTACTACTTCATAAAGCTGATGAATGAGTTGATCGACCAGTTCCAAAAAGAAGGAAATAGGTTTCAAGCGTTCCATCTTGATGGTCAGACCGTTCTTTTGGAAGATTATTTTGCCGTTCATCCGGAAAACCGGGAGACTGTCAAACAATTAATCGAACAGAAAAAGCTGCATATCGGACCGTGGTATGTTCTCCAGGATGCTTTTCTAACAAGCTCTGAAGCCAATGTCCGGAACCTGCAAATCGGTTTACATGATGCCAAAGCCTATGGGCCAGTCTCAAAAATTGGCTACTTTCCTGACACTTTCGGCATTTATGGGCAAGCGCCCCAGCTTTTAAAGCAAGCGGGGATTGATACGGCGGCCTTCGGAAGGGGCGTCAAACCGACCGGCTTTAATAACACGGTGTCGGATTCTCCTGATTATGAATCTCCTTATTCCGAGATGATCTGGAAATCACCGGACGGCTCGAATGTATTAGGCATTCTTTTTGCCAATTGGTACTCGAACGGAAATGAAATCCCGGTGGACGAAGCGGAAGCGAAGAAATTCTGGGATGTAAAGCTACGCGATGCCGAAAAGTATGCGTCCACCAATCAGTTATTGTTTATGAATGGATGCGACCACCAGCCGCTGCAAAAAACGATTCCGCAGGCGATTGAAACGGCAGCTAGTTTATATCCTGATTACACCTTTAAGCATTCCAGTTTTGATGAATATACAGAAGCGTTAAAAGAAGCACTTCCTGAGAAGTTGCAGGTCATTGAAGGCGAATTGCGCAATCAGCGGACCGATGGCTGGTCGACGCTTGTTAATACCGCATCCAGCCGGATTTATTTGAAGCAATGGAACAACCACTGTCAAACCCTTTTGGAAAAAATCGCCGAGCCGCTCGCGAGCATGGCCTTTTTAGCAGGCGGGACCTACCCGAGGGAATATCTCCGCTTTATGTGGAAGTCATTGATGAAGAATCACCCGCATGACAGCATTTGCGGCTGCAGCGTGGATGAGGTGCACCGCGAAATGGTGACCCGCTTTGAAACGGTTTCGCAAATGGGAGAGGTGTTTGTATCGGAGCAGGCATCGGAGCTTACTGGTAAAATTGATACCTCGAGCGCGCCAGAGGGCGGAATTCCCCTTGTTGTCTTGAATACAACGGGGTGGAGCAAAGACGAAGTCGTCACGAAAACAGTGGATCTGGAAAAGGTGTATTTTTCGCAAATGCATTTTGAAGAAATTCCAATCTATTTACAGGATAAAGAATTGCCTGCCTACAAGCTGGTCGATCAAGCCGGCAAGACCATCGAAAGTCAGCTTGAAAGCCCTGTGGTGGAGTTTGGCTATGATTTACCGGATGACAAGTTCCGCCAGCCGTTTTTTGCCAAATGGGCCAAGCTTTCCTTCTTTGCAGAAAATGTACCGGCATTCGGCTACAAGACCTTCTATCTTATTCCGCAGGAACAGCCGGACGGGCAGCGTCCAGAACACGCGGCGGATGGCGGCATGGAAATGGAAAATGAATATGTTCACCTTCTGTTTCATGAGGATGGCACCTATGATTTAACGAATAAAGCAACCGGCAGGACCTTCCATCGTCTAGGTATTTACGAGGACACAGGGGATGTCGGCAATGAATATATGTACAAGGAAGCAAAAGGACATGAGCCGATTATGACAAAGGATGTGCCGGCCGTATTCCGTTTGATTGAAAAATCACCGCTTCGAACCGAGCTTGAGTTTACGCATATGTTAACCATCCCGGTTTCAGCGGACGACCGATTAGCTATCGAACGGAACCGCTTGATTTGGCATAAGGAAAGAGAAGCAGGCAGATCGAAGGAAACGACGACCATTACACTGCGTACCGTTGCCACTCTCGAAAAAGGAATGAAGGGGCCGGCTTTCAAGCTGACCATTGACAATCAAGCAGCGGACCACCGCCTGCGTGTCCTTTTCCCAACAGGATTGCAGACGGAAACACACCAGGCCGACAGTATTTTCGAGGTTGTGACACGCCCGAATACACCGGAAAAGGAATGGGAAAATCCAAGCTTCTGTCATCACCAGCAGCGTTTCTCCAGCATTAACGGTGACGAAATGGGCTTAACCGTGGCCACGGACGGCCTTCAGGAATATGAAATCCTGCCAGCGGATGGAACAATTGCCCTCACCGTACTTCGTTCGGTTGCCGAGCTTGGCGACTGGGGCTACTTCCCGACACCGGAGGCCCAGTGCATCGGGATTCAAACAGCCGAGTGGCAAGTGCTCATGCATGAAAAAGATGTGGTTGCATCAGAAGCATTTGTGGAGGCTTATCAATATAAAGCTCCCCTTCAGGTTATTCAGACAAGCGCCCATGAAGGGACATTGCCAGCTGACCATCAGTTTGTGAACTGGGAGTCCGAGGGCCTTGCGTGGTCATCGATGAAAGTGGCGGAAGAATGTGATGACGTGATGATTCGCTGGTTCAATCCGGCGCCAACTAGTAAAAGTCTTACGGCATTCATCCCCACCCAGAAGGATTTTACATCTTACAAGAGTACGATACTTGAAGAACAAACCAATGATTCTAGCGATCAGTATGAAGTCACAGGCTATGAAATTATCACACTAGGTTTTCAACATAAGCGATAGGAGAGGGAAAAATGACAGTAGTAATTCCAGAATCGATGCAAAAACTGATCCAACATGTGAAGGAATGCTTTCCTGGGGACGAAAAATTACACCATATGTTCGAGCAATGCTTTGTTAATACGTATACCACGACGCTGAAAAAGCTGGAAGATGGAAAAACCTTTGTCGTCACCGGCGACATTCCTGCGATGTGGTTAAGAGACTCTGCGGCACAAGTGCGCCCCTATTTGCTGGCTGCAGAGGAGGATGAGGAGCTGGCCGAATTACTCGAAGGGGTGATTCGCCAGCAATTCGCCTTTATCCTGCATGACCCTTATGCCAATGCGTTTAATGAAACGGAGAATGGCAGGGGCCATCAAACCGATCTTACCGAAATGACTCCCCATATTTGGGAACGGAAATACGAAATAGACTCGTTATGCTATCCAATCCAGCTTGCTTATCTGTTTTGGAAGTCAACCGGCCGTACGGCTTATATAAAAGAAACGCTCCAAGAAGTGCTGGAGACGATCATTCATGTTTGGAGAACGGAGCAGGATCATGAAAACAAGTCTCCTTACCGGTTTGAACGGGCCGATGTGCGCCAGTCCGATACCTTGACCCGAGAAGGAAAAGGGGGGCGTGTGGTTCCGACGGGAATGACCTGGAGCGCCTTCCGCCCAAGTGATGATGCCTGCACATACGGATACCTGGTCCCAGCAAATATGTTTGCCGTTGTCGTGTTAGGGTATGCGGCTGAAATGTGTGATGAGGTGTTAAAGGATTCTTCCTTAAAAGAAGAATGCTTAAAGCTTCGTGAGGAAATCAGGGAGGGGATTGAACAATATGCGAAATTGGATCATCCGATCTACGGTGATATGTATGTCTATGAAACTGATGGGGAAGGCCGCGTTAATTTAATGGATGACGCCAATGTGCCAAGTTTGCTTGCGGCCCCGTATTTAGGGTACCAGCCATTTGATGATGAGACGTATCTCAATACACGCGAGTTTCTTTTGAGCAGGGATAATCCCTATTATTACGAGGGTAAATATGCAAATGGCATCGGCAGCCCGCATACGCCAGATCACTATATTTGGCATATTGCCTTGGCCATCCAGGGGATGACATCGGTAAGCGAAGCGGAGAAACAACAAATTTTGTCTTATTTTAAAAACACCGATGGCGGTACGGATTTTATGCACGAAGGCTTTAACGCCGACTGTCCGGAGGAATTTACAAGAGATTGGTTCGCGTGGGCCAACACGATGTTCAGTGAATTCGTGCTGAGTTTAACCGGTAAAGCTGTAAAAGGAAGTCCGCTTTATCATCATTTAATGAAAAATAACAGCAAGTTGGTTTAAGTTCATTGGAAAGGGTGGTGCCGTATGAAAAATGGTTCATGGATGATTGTTATTTGTGAATGGATATGGAGGGCAATCTCAGCAAATTTATGCTGGATTGCCTTTACCGCCTTGGGAATCGGGGTATTTGGCTTTTTCCCGGCAACGGTTGCCCTGTTTACAATCGTCCGTAAATGGCTGAGAAAAGATACCGATGTACATGTTTGGAAGACGTTTAAGCAGGTGTATTTTAAAGAATGGAAGAGAAGCAATGGAATAGGCCTTGTTTTTTACGGCATCGGCCTTTTTCTTTTTATCGATATCAGGATTACAGAGACCTTTATGTCGGGTGTTTTTGCCAGCTTCCTTTCAATCATCCTTTACATCCTGTTGATCATCCTAATATTGGCAGTCGGCCATTTCTTTGCCGTCTATGTCCATTATGTGCTTTCAAGTAGGGAATACATCAAACAGTCCTTTCTCATCACCTTAACGGGGCTGCCTTCAACTATCTGGATTGGCGCCGGTTTTTTGGTAATTGGCTACCTGATCAATCAGGTTCCCGGCCTCATCCCGTTTATTTCTGCGGTTGCCCCTGCTTATTGGATGATGAAGGTTTGTCTTATCCGGTTTTCTCGTTTAGAAAGGGTCTGTTAAAGGTAAAATGGTAGCGATTTCCGATTCGCTGATAAAAGTGTGAAATTCGCTGATAAATGCTCCGGATTCGCTGATAAAATCAAAAATTCGCCGATAAAACATAAAAATTCGCCGATAAATCTATCAAACTAGTTTTTCTAGTGTAAAAATACACTTTTATTTCGCGTTTTTGTAGTTAAAAACAACAAATTTGACGAAAAAAGCATGAACCAGATTGGAATTCGGAGAAAAAAGGGGGAATACAAGTGGAACTGTACTTAAAGGGGGACATATCTGCTGTCGCAGATGGTCTTGAGCTTGTTTCTAAACGATTAAAGATTCAACGATCTACTGATGGATATCCAATACAAGTGAAACATCAGCAAGGGCCGTTAAGGGTTGTGAATAGAAGCGGCCAGGGAGAAATTTCATTCGAAAAGCCGGTTCATTTTTTCCGGGCGATTGGATTGTGGCTGGAGAATCATCAAAAAAGCAGCGAATTCGATATAACCGAGAATCCACAGTTTAACATGAGTGGCGTGATGCTGGATGCATCGAGAAATGCGGTTCCCACCGTTGCTGACGTAGAGAAGCTTCTGCAGCACATGGCCGTCATGGGATTAGACACCCTGATGCTTTATACGGAGGATACGTACGAGGTGAAGGAATATCCTTATTTTGGATATATGCGCGGAAGATATACATTTGAGGAGCTCCAAGCATGTGATGAATATGCCGAAAAGCTCGGGATCGAAATGATCCCTTGCATTCAAACCTTGGGCCACCTGCGGGAAGCCCTGAAATGGAATTATGCCTCAAAGATCAAAGACACCGATGATATCCTGCTCGTGGATGAGCCCAAAACGTATGATTTTTTAGAGAGCTGTCTAAAAGCGGCCTCCGAGCCATTTCGGACCAAACGGATTCATATTGGCATGGACGAGACATTTCAGCTTGGCCTAGGAAAATATTTGGAGAAGCGTGGCTATGAAAAGCATATTGATCTCATGAATAGGCATCTGCAAAAGGTAATCGCTATCACCGATAAGCTAGGTTTGAAACCGATGATTTGGAGCGATATGTACTTACCGCTGTTTGCCGAAAACAGCCCTTATAAGGATGAAAGCGGCAGCATTCGGGAGGATATTCTTGAAGGGATTCCGGAGGTCGAGCTTGTTTATTGGAACTATTACCAGAAAGAACAAGAAGTGTATGAACGAGATTTTCAAAAACATAAGCTGCTCGGCTCCACGCCGATTTTTGCCGGCGGGGCTTGGACATGGAATGGACTGGCGCCGAACTATGGCAAGGCGATTGCGACAACAGAAGCGGCACTGGCTGCCTGTAAACAGGAAGGGATCGGCGAAATCTTTGTCACATTGTGGGGGGATAACGGAGCAGAAACGCCTTTTGCAACAGCTTACCCGATCATGCAATTATTTGCCGAACACACTTACCAAAAGGAAGTGTCTATTGAAAGGGTATCAGAGCGCTTTGAATTTTGCAGTGAGGGGCATTTTGCCGATTTTATGAATCTGAAATTATTGGATGAAACTCCGGGTGTCATGGAGGATAACATGAATACCTCGATGACATCGAAAGTGCTGCTTTACCAAGATAGTTTAATAGGCTTATATGATGAGAATGTCCGCGGTCTTTCTTTAGGGAAGCACTATCAGCAGCTGGTACCCGTGCTTGAAAAAGCCAAACAGGAGAATCCAGCCTGGGAAGCCCTGTTTGATTTATATGAACAGCTGGCGAGGGTGCTGTCTGACAAAGCGGAAATCGGCCTCAAGATTCTAGCGGCGTATCAGAACAACGATTTTGAACAAATGAAATCCATTCTTATGATTTTGGATCGAATCCAAGCGAATGTGGATCTTTTAAGGCAAAAGCACCGAAACGTCTGGTTTTCAGCGTATAAGCCATTTGGCTGGGAAGTGATCGATATTCGTTATGGCGGCGTCATTACCCGGATTGATTCCGTCAAATACCGGATTCAGGAGTGGCTTGAGGGAAGGATTCCCCGGATCGAGGAATTGGAAGAAAAACGGCTGCACCATGATGGGCCATGGGAAATCGTGGATGGGCTGGTAGGCGGTAATGTCTATCATCGGATCGTCACTGCAGGCAACTTTTCATTATAAAAACTAGTTATAACGAGGTGAAAGCATGTTTTTAACAGAAAGAAAATTTGAAGAGCGCATCAGGGAATTAGAGGGTTACCGGTACCGAGACCTTAAGGGAATTCATCAATTTTTCGCCCAGGAGGATGATGGTTCAATTGGTGCCTATCCACCGGCTGCGTATGATGAACAAAAGGTGATGAATATCGGTGACTACTGGAAAGGCCGCGATCGCTATATTTGGCTTCATGCCGAGATCGATTCTCATTTGCCATCTGCCGATCAGCAGATTGTAGGACTATTCTCGTTTGGAAAAACGGGCGGGGGCAATAATTCAGGCTTTGAATCCCTTTTATTTGTCAATGGTAAACCCTATCAGGGTGTCGATTCCAACCATGAAGAAGTACTCTTCGATGACCAAACGGCCAAGGGGCCGATGCGTTTGGATTTCAGGCTCTGGTCAGGACTTGAGGGTGGAGGAGTTCCGACAGAAAATGAATTTAAGCTGCAAATGGCCGCGATCGGCTGGCTGGATCGCCGGGTAGATAATCTCTATTACACCCTATTAGCTGCTTATGAAGTGATAAAAGAAACAAGTGAGTCGGATTCCGCCTATACCATTTTAAAAAAGTTGATTTCGGATGCCCTTCATTTGATTAATTGGACCGAGCCCGGCAGCCCTGAATTTTATCAGTCCTGTTATGCGGCGGAGGAAAGCCTGACAGAGGCGATTCAGTCCTTCACCAAATCATCAGACATCACCATCCATACTGTCGGCCATACCCATATTGATGTGGCTTGGCTTTGGCGGTTAAAAAATACACGGGAGAAGTCTGCTCGTTCTTTTTCAACGGTCTTGCATTTAATGAATCAATTCCCTGAATATTTATTTTTGCAAACACAGCCTCAGCTCTATGACTATATCAAAACGGATTATCCCGAGATTTACGCTCAAATAAAGGACAGAGTGGCTGAAGGCAAATGGGAAGCTGGCGGAGCGATGTGGCTTGAGTCGGACTGTAATATTCCGAGCGGCGAATCGCTTGTCCGCCAAATCCTGCACGGGAAGAACTTTTTTAAAGAAGAGTTTGGCGTCGATTGCGAGTATTTATGGCTACCGGATGTGTTCGGCTACAGTTGGGCGCTGCCACAGATCTTAACAAAATCAGGCATTAAAACAATGATGACGACCAAAATTAGCTGGAATCAGTATAACCGGATGCCGCATGATACCTTTTACTGGAAAGGAATCGATGGTACCGAGATTTTAACGCATTTTATTACGACGCCGGAGCCATGGAATTCTCCGGACTCTTGGTTCTATACGTATAATGGTTATATTTCCGCGAAAACGGTGAATGGCGCTTGGAAGGGCTATCGTGATAAGGAGTTATCGAAAGATTTGCTTCTTTCCTATGGATATGGTGATGGCGGCGGCGGCGTCAACCGGCATATGCTTGAAATGCGCCGCAGATTTGATGCGCTGCCAGGGATGCCGAAGGTGAAAACGTCGACAGCCGGGGAATTTTTTAACAAGCTTCACGAGAATGTTGCCGAATCGGATGGCTATATCCATAAATGGGATGGCGAGCTGTACCTCGAGTACCACCGGGGCACTTATACCAGCCAGGCGTTTATGAAGCAGATGAATCGAAAATTGGAGCTTCTATACCGACGGGCGGAATTCCTCACATCATGGCTTTCTGAAAACGGCCAATGGATGGGAACGGACGAGCTGAAAAATGGCTGGAAGATCATTTTACGCAATCAATTCCATGATATTATTCCTGGTTCCTCTATCCATGAGGTGTATGAGGATGCTAAAGAAGAATACAAGGAAGCGCACGAGCTAGTTCGAAACGTGGAATCCCGTATCATTGAGCACGGAATCGAACAGGATGACCGTTCTGTCGTGCTCTTTAATGCCACTCACCACCAGGGGAAGAAAAATGTGGCGGTCCAGCAATTTGCCGATTTTGCCGGAGGCGTTTGGAAAAACAGCAAGGGAGAAATTTTAACCCATCAAAAACGGGATAACGGCTGGCTGATTGAGGTCGATACCCTTCCTTCCTTTGGGGCCAAGACGTTATATTTTGAGCCGGTGGCAGCCGTTCAGGAAATGAATTCGAATTTCAGCTATCAGGACCGGAAATTGGAAACGCCGTATTACCGAGTTGAATGGAATGAATTTGGCCAAATGACGTCCCTCTTTGATAAGGAAGCAGGCCGTGGGGTTCTCGCTGAGAATCAAAAGGGGAATATCTTGCAAATTTTCGAAGATAAGCCGCTTGCCCATGATGCTTGGGATATCGATCTCTTTTATCAAGAAAAAATGGAAGAAATCCGTGATTTAATCAGATTTGAAGTCGTGGAAAATGGGGAATTGACGTTTACGATTCTTGCTAAGTGGACTTATCATCATTCTGAAATCTCCCAGCGGATTGTCTTTTATCAAAATGATCGCCGCATTGATTTTGAAACAACGGTGGACTGGCATGAAAAGAGAAAACTGCTGAAGGCTGCTTTCCCAGTGGATATCCGTGCCACCGAGGCCACTTATGATATTCAATATGGAAATGTGAAGCGCCCGACTCATTGGAATACAAGCTGGGATATGGCTAAATTTGAAACGGTCGGCCATCAGTGGGCCGACCTGTCAGAACCAGACTATGGGGTAAGCCTACTGAACGATTCCAAATATGGCTACGACATTAAAGAACATATCATGCGTATCACCCTATTAAAATCAGCGATTCATCCTGATCCACAAGCAGATCAGGGAACCCATTCGTTCGTTTATTCGCTTTACCCGCATATCGGGGAATGGCGCAAAGCGAAAACGGTGGAGACAGCGTGGGATTTGAACGATCCTGTTGTGGCTTCTGAAGGGAAATGGGCAAAGGAAGAGTCTTTCCTCGAAATGGATTCGGACCATGTTTGGATTGATTCTATTAAGCCGGCCTATGATGGCAACGGCATCATTATCCGCTTGCACGAATATGAAGGACGAAGAGGCAAGGTTTCTCTGGATGTTGCCAGAGGCATCACCTCATGGGTGGAGACCAATTTGATGGAAGAACCAATCGGAGAAGAATCGGCATCACCTATTGAGGTTGAAATCAAACCGTATGAGATTAAGACTTTTCGAGTTTTATAGGTTTGGAAATCCGAGAGCAAGTGACGGTAACACAATGTTTTAACTGTTTTTGCTATGTAACGAGCTCAAATGGTCAACGACTGTTTAAGGAGGTGGCTAATGAGGTTAAAGAAAGTTCTGAATAACAATGCTGTCTTAGTAACCGATGGCGATGGGGAGAAGGTCGCGTTTGGAGCTGGAATTGCGTATGGAAAGAGGAAAAATGATCTGATTCATTTTCAGAAGGTTGAAAAGCTGTTTGTCATGAAGGAAAATGAAAAGCTGCAACAACTCTTGAGTCGTATTCCAGAAGAACACTTTATTATTTCAGAAGAGATTATCTCCTATGCAGAACAATACCTTGGCAGCAAACTGAGTGAGCACATTCATATCGCTTTAACGGATCATGTGTCATTTACAATAGAGCGCATAAAGCAAGGCATTCATTTAAAAAACGAATTATTAAATGAAATAAAAATCTTATATAGCAAAGAATATGAAATTGGTCTTTGGGCAATAAACCGAATTAAGGAAAAGTGTAATATTGATGTGACAGTGGATGAAGCGGCTTTTATAGCTCTTCATATCTATACAATGAGGCTTCAAGGAGCGGAGTGATATTAATTCCACTCAATAATTTGAACATATTTCCTTATTTTTGAAAAATAGGATGTTTGACCCTATGAACCTTATACACTATTGTCTATAATGCCCCATATAGGGACGAATAACGATTTCGCATGTTACTGATACGATCAGGCAGGGCGACGCTTTGTAAGGAGGACTTCCTCCTTGCTTGGTGTTGTCCTGCTTTTTTTTGTCGAATCGATGGAAGCGGTTACTAATAAACCGGAACATCTTGAAATACGAGATTCGTCCCTAAGAATTCAAAATGATAGAAGAAGAGGTGGCAAAGGTGGCAAAAAGTAAAGCATTAAAGGCAGTTGTTTCAGCCTGTTTGGTATCAGGGTTATTGGTCCCGCTGAATATTCAAGCAGCAGGAAAAGCAAAGGCAAGTGAAACCTACGAAATGACTGTATCCCCCATCCCGAAATCGTTAGAACAAACAGACAAAGGTTTCCCGCTGAATCCAAAAGTAGGATTGGTTACTGAAAGAGGAACCGATCCTGCGGCGATTGCTGAATTGAAGCAAGCCCTAAAGGAGGCAGGTGTTACCACCATTGTGGAGAGTGATATCAAGTCCCCTAATCTCCAGGCACCCGTCATCATTTGGTTGGGGGAATTCTCCGACCCGGACGAGCTGAAAACCATTCAGCAGTCCACTGGCCTGGAGGATTTGGTAATGACAAAAAAAGAGGGGTATATTGTCTCCTCCAAGCACGGCACCAAGGATAAAAAACATATTGTTATTTCCGGACATGATGAGGCAGGGACGTATTACGGGACCCAAACCTTCGAACAAATCATTGTCGAACGGAAAGGAACTGATTGGATTCCTGAGGTGGAAATTAAGGACTGGCCTACGATGCCAATCAGGGGCTCAATAGAAGGCTTTTATGGTGCGCCATGGTCACACGAGGATCGCTTGCGTCAGATCGCATTTTACGGTGAGCATAAGATGAACAGCTATATTTATGCTCCGAAGGATGACCCTTACCACCGGGAAAAATGGAAGGAGCCGTATCCTGCGGATAAGATAGCGGAGCTTACCGAACTAGTCCAGGCCGCACAAGAAAACCATGTCGCCTTTACATTCGCAATTTCGCCGGGGAATACAATCACATATTCCAGTGAGTCGGACCTGAAGGCATTGATTCAAAAGGCCCAAGCCATGTGGGATATCGGCGTGAGATCGTTTGCCTTATACCTTGATGATATTGACCCGAGCCTCCATTCCCCTGAAGACAGGGCGATGTTTGGCGGAGATCCGAACCCGCCGGCAGCGGCACAGGCGTATCTATTAAATCGATTTAACGAAGAATTTATTAAAAAACACAACGGTGCGGAGCGCTTAATCACGGTTCCGACAGACTATTATCAGGCGGGAACCACTCCTTACCGGACACGTTTTGCTGAGCTGGTTCAGTCTGACATTATTGTTCAATGGACAGGAATTGGTGTCGTGGCTCCTACGATTACGTCACAGGATGCCGATAAAATTCATGCGATTTTTAAACACGATTTGCTGATTTGGGATAACTACCCGGTGAATGATTTTGATCGCAACCGCTTGTTCCTAGCGCCGCTGACGGGTCGGGATTCGGATTTAACGCCTGAACATGGTGTGATTGGCTTAACAGCCAATCCAATGAATGAGGCAGAAGCTTCAAAAATTCCACTGTTTACCGTTGCCGATTATACGTGGAACCCTGAAGCCTATGACCCGGCTGATTCGCTGAAGCGGAGTCTGAAGGAATTTGCCGGAGCAGCCTATGAACCTTTAAATCTCTTTGTGGAAGCCTCGTATGCTACGAGTCTCAATAACAACCGGGAGCCGGTTTCGGAAAGAGTAAAGCCGCTAATCGAGCAATTTTGGCTGGCAGAGGAAGCAAAGGACAGTCAGGCAGTTTCCGTTGCTGGCAAGGCCTTGTTACAGGAATTCGGCAAGATGGAGCAGGCCGCTAAGCAGCTGCGGGAGCAGGTGGATAATCCGAACTTCTTGAAGGAGGTCGCCGGGTATTTAAATAAGCTGGAGCTATATGGACAAGCAGGTGAGTCGGCCGTTAACATGGTGCTGGCGGGGCAGAGTGGGGATACGGCTATGGCTGCTGCGGAGCGCATGGTGCTCCACCAATCGATGACAGCGATAAACGAAATCCCGCAGAAGCTGAGTATAGGCGTGGTTCCGACCTTTCTGGAGCGGGCGCTTAACGGGAAAAATATAGCGGAAGGGAAAAAAGCTGACGCTTCTTCGAGTGAAGTCAGCTGGCTGACGCCAAACCTGGCCGTAGACGGGAACAACAATACTAGATGGGCCTCCTTGTACACTGATAATCAATGGCTCAGCGTCGACCTTGGGCAAGTGTATTCCATTGATAAAGTGAAATTATACTGGGAATCTGCCTATGGAAAACAATATAAAATTCAAGTGTCAAACGACGGAAGTCAGTGGACAGATGTTTACACAGAGCTAAACAGCAACGGAGGAACCGATGAAATTCAGTTCCCTGCCGTCGAAGCTCGATACGTTAAAATGCAAGGCATCAAACGTTCAAGCAGCTGGGGCTACTCTCTGTACGAATTCAGCGTCTTTGCATCACAAAACTAAGATATGGTAACGTGGGGGACGGTTCAAGAACCGTCCTTACGGGAAGCGATTTGAGGAGGATAAACAGTATGTCTTTTTTTAAACATGGAAAACAGGTGATAGCGGTTTGTGTTACGTTCGGGCTGTGTACTCTGTCAGCGTTTCCAAATGGAACCGGACAGGCTTCGGCGGCAGGCAGAGGAGACCTTGCCTTGAATCCAACACCGCAGGAGCTAAAAATATCAGATAAAGGGTTTCCCCTGACACCAAGTGTCGGAATTGTGGTAGGCAAGAAAACGGATGAACAAGCTATCAACGAAGTTGTTGAGGCATTGGAGGCTGCGGACGTAAAACATATTGTCCGTATTCATGCCGGGGAGAAGGTAACAACCCCTGTTACCATCTGGGTCGGCGGGCCTTCGGAAAATAAGGATTCAGACGCTGTCTTAGATCAGATGGGAGTAGTAGGACCTGAATCTTTAAAGGATGAGGGATATGTACTGGTATCCAAGCAAAAAGGAAAGAATCAGATTGTTCTTGCCGGGAAGGACAAGGCGGGAACGTATTATGCGGCCAAAACGTTCAAACACTTGATTCAAAAGCGGGAAGGAAGAGATTGGATTCCGGAGGCAGAAATTCATGACTGGCCGGAAATGCCGATTCGTGGCTCCATCGAAGGGTTCTATGGCCCGCCATGGACACATGAGGACAGAATCTCCCAGCTGGAATTCTACGGAGAAAATAAACTGAATACGTATATTTACGCTCCGAAGGATGATCCTTATCATCGCGAGAACTGGCGTGATCCTTACCCAGAGGCGGAATTAGCGGAAATTACCGAGCTGATTGAAAAGGCCAAAGAGAATCATGTGAAATTCACCTTCTCGCTGTCCCCTGGTCAATCCATCTGCTATTCCGGGGATCAAGATTTCGCCTTGCTAGAAAAGAAGATGGACACGATGTGGGACTTGGGTGTCCGCTCCTATGCGATTTTTCTAGATGATATTGATATGAACTTAAGCTGTCAGCAAGATCGGGAAAAATTTGCAGGAGATACAAATCCGGTTGCTGCTGCACATGCTTATCTGTTAAATCGGTTTACAGAAGAATTTATCAATACCCATGAGGGGGCCGAGCGGTTGATAACCGTTCCGACGGATTATTCCGGAAACGGGCCATCTCCTTACCGTGATCGATTTGCTGAATTACTTGACAAGGACACGGTTGTTATGTGGACAGGTCAAAAGGTTGTGTCAGAGCAGGTCGCTGCCCAAGAAGCGGATGAGGTTCACGGAGTATTTAAACACGATATGTTATTATGGGACAATTACCCAGTAAACGACTATGACCGGAATAGCTTGTTCCTCGGTCCCCTTGTAGGACGTGATACTGATTTATCCAAGCATGGAGTTGCAGGGTTAACGGCAAATCCAATGAACGAAGCCGAAGCTTCCAAAATTCCTTTGTACACGATTGCGGATTATACTTGGAATCCGGAGGCCTATGACCCAATCGATTCATGGAAGCGCAGTATTCAATCCTTTGGTGGAGAGGCCGGAGAAACGCTTAAAACCGTAGCGGAGAATATGTATTCCTCACCGATTAATACCACAGAGTCCCTTACTTTAACGCCATTGATCGATGCGTTCTGGAAGGCCTATGTGGCAGGTGATGCCGATCAAGCAGCAGAACAGTTAATCGCTGAATTTAAAAAGATTCAGCATGCTCCAGCTAAACTTCAGCAGGAAATGGACAATAAAAAGTTCCTTCAGGAAATAGAACCTTATTTAGAAAAAGTAAATATCTATGGTAAGGCGGGGGAAACGGCTGTTCAATATATGATGGCTCAGAAAAATGGCCATACCGACCAGGCTGCTGCATATAGGAAACAGCTGATTACCTTGTTCAATCAATCCGAGCAGATCCCTCAAAAGGTGGGGCAGGGTGTCATCAAACCATTCTTAGTGAAAAGTGCTTTAGTGGTACCGCCATTAGAACTTACACTGCGGCCGGTCATTGATCAGTTCTGGAAAGCGTATGATAGCGAGGGTGGCAGCCAAGAAGCCGAGCAGTTAATTACTGAATTTAAAGAGCTGCAGCAAATTCCAGAAACTATTCGAAAAGACATTGATAATGAAGCATTTTTAACTGCCATTGATCCTTACCTTCAGAATCTTACCGTCTATGGTGAAGCTGGAGAAGTTGCTGTTCACTATTTAATGGCTGACAAAAACGGACAGAACGATGAAGCTAATTCGTATAAAGATACCTTAAAAACCTTAATGATGCAGGCGTATCAACAACCGCAGGAAATTGGAAAAGAGGTTATTAAGCCGTTCTTAATCGATAGCATGTGGAGAGACCTTGATGTGGTCGATTATCGAATGTTAGATGGGGTAAATAAATCCCGTGGAGCTGGCCAGCTGATTCAGTATACGCCTGTCTATGGAGAGACGACCCGAACAAACCCATGGGGATATGAAATCACTGTAGAAGATGGGAAAGTGGTTAAAAGAGGTGGGAATAATTCTGCCATTCCGAAAAACGGATATGTCCTAAGCATTCACGCAAATGACTGGCTGCGGGACAATACCACGATCGGAACATCCATTCAAATCGAAAACGGTGTCGTTTTGGTTATATCCCCAGAAAAGACAAACTAGCAGCAGAAGCTGTTTAGTGGCAAGGTTTCTCTGGAGATGAAGACTTTTCGAGTTTTAGAGGAAAAAAATGAACCGACTGGGGCTGCCCCAGTCGGTTATTGACTTTTTTTGACTAAATGTTGTATGATTCTAAGATTTTTGCACCTAATCCCAAATTAGTCAACTATAATTAGGTCTCTTTTCCCTATAAAATAAAGGTATGGAAGTGCTTACATAACATTCGGAAGGAGGAGAAACATGAAAAGGATATTAAGTGATCTCTATAAAAATCGAGTTTGGCTGCTTATGGTGTTACCAGGAACAATTTGGCTGCTCCTATTTTCGTATTTGCCGATGTTTGGACAGGTATTGGCCTTTAAAAAGTTCCGAATTGATCCCGATGGATTTTTTGCCAGCGTCATGAATAGTGAATGGGTTGGCTTTGACAACTTCAAATATTTATTTAGTACAAATGATGCCTGGATCATTACCAGAAATACCATCCTCTACAATCTTGTCTTTATCATATTAGGGCTGGTAACGGCAGTTGCAACAGCTATCTTGCTCAGTGAGTTAATCAATAAGAGGCTGTCGAAGGTTTACCAAACTTCTATCTTGTTCCCGCATTTTATTTCATGGGTTATCGGCAGTTATTTTGTCTTCACTTTCTTAAGTACGGAACACGGCTTGTTAAATCATATTCTTGGCTGGTTGCATGTCGACCCTATATCGTGGTATAGCGAATCGAAATATTGGCCATTTATTCTCGTATTCATGAGCATGTGGAAGGGCGTTGGTTACGGCAGTATCGTTTACTTAGCCTCCATCGTCGGGATTGACCGGACGTATTATGAGGCAGCGATGATTGATGGCGCTTCAAAATGGAAGCAGATTAAACATGTTACCCTGCCAATGCTTAAGCCATTAATGATTATCCTGACCATCATGAATATTGGGCGGATCTTCAACTCAGATTTCGGATTGTTTTATCAAGTGCCAAGAGATTCGGGAGCTCTATATGGGGTGACAAATGTAATTGATACCTTCGTATACCGGGGTCTTATGAATCTGGGGGATATCGGCATGAGTACGGCTGCAGGTCTATACCAGTCGGCTGTTGGATTTATCCTCGTGATCATTACCAACTACATTGTCCGTAAAGTGGATGAGGAAAGTGCCTTGTTTTAATGTTCATTTCTTTACGAAGGGAGGAAAAGTCGCCCGGCGGCTAATGATATGCCAAAACTAGAACAAACCCAATCAACGCTTCTTATTTCAAAACCAGTAGAAGAAATAAAAGAGGGGAAGCCTAAGGTCATCAGGAAGAAGTATCGGAACCCTCAACATATGCATCCGGCCGCAAATGCTATTATTAGTGTGCTGCTTGGGATTCTCGCATTTACGTGTATCTTTCCTTTTATCTATGTCATAATCATTTCGTTTACCAGTGAGGAAAGTATAGTCAGGAACGGTTTTCAATTGATCCCGAAGGAATGGAGCTTGGATGCTTATCATTATCTCTGGGGTATGAAGGAGTCCTTTTTCCGCTCCTATGGTGTCACAATTTTTATTACAATTATCGGTACCATCATCAGTGTGTTCATGATTACCTTTTATGCCTACGCGATTTCCAGACCGCAATTTAAGTATCGAAGATTTTTCACGTTTCTAGCATTCTTTACGATGCTTTTCAGCGGCGGACTGGTGCCTACTTACATCGTTGTCACCCAGTTCCTGCATTTGAAAAATTCCGTTTGGGCACTGATTCTGCCCCTTGCGATGAATGCGTTTTACATTATCATCATGAGAACCTTCTTCTTAAAGTCCGTTTCTGAATCGATATTGGAATCGGCAAGAATCGATGGGGCAAGTGAATGGAGAATCTTCTTCCAAATCATCTTCCCGCTTTCCTTACCGGGAATTGCCACAATTGCCTTGTTCAGTACACTGGGTTATTGGAATGACTGGTTTACAGCCTTGCTTTATATTGATAACCCTAATCTGGTGCCGCTTCAAGCTTTACTCATGAAAATTGAGGCAAATCTTGAATTTATGAGAAAAAATATGGATGTCGCTATCATGCAGACAAGTTTATTTGATACGATTCCGCAAGAATCAGCCAAAATGGCTATGGTTGTAATCGCCACCTTACCGATCGCAGTCTCGTACCCGTTCTTCCAAAAGTACTTTATTAGCGGACTGACGATTGGCGGCGTTAAAGAATAATCAACAGAAAGAGGAGAAGAGGAATGAACAAAAAGAAGTTAGGCATTATGCTCGCATCCCTACTGGCAGCTGGAACCCTTCTATCTGCCTGCACCAGCAAAGACAGTGCCACATCCGAAAAAAGCGGTAAAAATGGCCAGCCTTATGAAATTAATTGGTACACCATTGGAACCCCGCAAAAAGATACTGAAAAAGTCTTTGCAGAAGTCAACAAGTACACAAAGAAAAAAATCAATGCCACAGTGAAAATGACGCAGATTGACTGGGGTGATTGGGATCAAAAATCACAGGTGATGATCAATTCAGGGGAACCGTTTGACATTATTTTTACTAATGGTACCTCTTACGTTCAAAATGCCCAAAAAGGTGCCTTTAAGGACATTGACGGTATGTTAGAAAAAGAGGGCAAAGAGCTTAAAGAGGCTCTCAACCCGGCCCTGTTAGAAGGAATTAAGGTCAATGGAAAAATTTACGGCGTTCCTACTAATAAAGAGGCAGCAAGACAATCGGTTTATACCTTTAATAAACGCCTTGTAGAAAAATACCACTTTGATCTTTCAAAAGTAAAAACCTTGGAAGACCTTGAACCGATGCTAAAAACCATTAAAGAAAATGAACCTGGCGTCACTCCAATGGCAACATTCAAAGCCTATCTGCCATACGATTATATCTTTAATAATGAAATGCCATTTGCCTTTGCGATGGAAGGCGATCGTGACCATGTGATTAATCAATTTGAATCTGACTTAACCATGAAAACCTATAAAACCATGCATCAATATTATAAGGCTGGATTCCTTAAAGAAGATGCAGCGACAAGTAAAGACAGCTGGCCAATGGATGTAGAAAACTGGTTTGTCCGTATGGGTGATTCTCAGCCATATGCTGATTTATTATGGTCTCGCTCGGCTAAGTATGATGTTGTTTCTGTTCCGGCTGAAGATCCGACTACCATTAATGATTCTGTATCCGGTTCCATTCAGGCCATCTCAGCCACTTCCAAGAATCCTGAGAAAGCAATGGAGTTCCTGACACTGCTTAACACAGACCCATATCTTCGTAACCTTGTTGACAAAGGTATTGAAGGTGTTCATTACGAAAAAAATGACGACGGAACAATTAAAGACCTTCCAGCACGTATCGATCGTTATAATGTTCCATCTTATTCACTTGGAAACTTCTTTGTTTTGGATTTGTATGAAAATGATCCTAAAGATAAATGGGATAAATTCGAAGAGTTTAACAAATCTGCCAAAACAGCGCCAACCCTTGGTTTCCATTTTAACAGCGACTCAGTAAGATCTGAGCTTGCATCGATTACGAATATTTCAAAAGAATTCTATCCGGCATTGGCAACAGGTTCTGTTGACCCAGAAGAGTACTTGCCAAAATATAATAAGAAGTTAAAAGAAGCTGGAATTGACAAAGTCTTAAAAGAAATTCAAAAGCAATTTGACGAATGGAAGAGCAAGCAAAAATAAGAACAAAAAAGTCAAGCTGGGTGGGAAATCTCAGCTTGCTTTTATTTGAAACCGTAGGTTCCAGTGGTAGACTAGAAAAAAAAATAAGTATAATTTGAGGACATCAAAATGGGATTAAGAAGAAAAGGACGTTTTACTCAAAAAATATTTAATAAACTATTCTTGGCATCATCTATCACTATTATTTTAACCATCATTGTTTTAATCGTTACGATTACGAACTATTACTCCGAAGTGATTATTCAAAAAGAAGTGAACGTCAATACCAGAACGATGGAGCGGGTGGAGGATTATTTTTCCGCTAAAGATGCAGATATTAATCGATCCAAAAGGGATTTTTATGTTAAAGGGGAAGTCATTGATGATATGACCTTTGCCCTTCAAAACGGGTATGCGAAATATTTGGAATACCGTCTCAATAAATTTTCGGAGGGCAAGTCCTTTGTACCGAATAATATTGATACGTATTTCAATGCCTATTTCGGTCAAGATAGCGATATTAACGCGATTAGTTTACGTTCGTTGGAAACCCCTTCTGTAGAATACCTGCTCATTTTTCAAAATTTACGATGGAATAAAAGCATCATCGATCCTTCTAGGCATTTAGGCAGCCTGTATCTTTCAGAAGAGATTCCTAATCTTGGTGGGGATGTTATTCCACGAGGCAGGCAGCTAAAAGATACCTTTACCAAAAAGATTGTCGTTAACAATCCAGTGACCTTGAAAAAAATAGGTGAGATTACTATTTTTTATGCTACTAATCGTCTAGACAAAATGGTCAAAAAGCGCGATGGAGTGCCTGCTTCCTTTTTTATCATGGATGCTGAAGGCAAAATCATCTATTCCGTCAATAAGGGTGAAGTTCCCTTAGATATGATCAAACAGATCAAGCCTGAAACAAATGAGAAAAAAATAAAGTGGCAGAATGATCATTTTTATATCAGTACCATTGCGAACCAGGGGGATTATACGTATGTCAGTGTTATTCCCGATAGAGGGTGGCAAAAGCTGACGATCGTAAGGGGAACCATGTGGGGCGTCATTATATTCTTCATCGTTATTTCCATTTTAATATCCTATTCGTTTACTCGAAATTATTCAAGGCGTATTAATAAGATTGTTTCGATTATTCGTCAGGTTGAGAACGGAAATCTGGATGCCAGGATACCGGGATCCAAGCATGAAGATGAATTATCAAGGATTGCTGTCAATATCAATTCGATGTTAGATGAATTGAATAATTATATTGAACAATTTTACCTGTTAAATTTAAAGCAGCAGCAAGCGGAATTAAAAGCGCTTCAGGCCCAAATCGATCCTCATTTTTTATTTAATACGTTAGAGGCGATACGGATGGTGGCTGTCGTAGAGGGTTCAAAAACTTCTAGTAAAATGATTTTCCATTTATCAAAGCTATTCCGCTACTCGTTAGAATCAAAAGACACGGTGCCTTTATATACAGAAATTGAATATGTCAATCAGTATTTAAAATTAATGCAATTTAAATTCCCAAACAAACTACAGGTTGATATTCATATACCTAGTGACGTGGAGCAAACACCTGTGCAAAAGCTCATTTTGCAGCCGATCATCGAAAATTATTTTGTTCATGGTTTTAGAAAGGACCGTTCTGACAATGAGTTACACATTCGTGCCACTCAGCTTGGGGAAACGTTGGAAATCACAGTGGAGGATAATGGTAAGGGGATAACGGAGGAGGATCTTGCGATGATTGTCCAGCATCTTAATTGTGAAGACGGGGATGAAATGGATTCAATTGGATTGAGAAATATCCATCACCGTTTAAAACTGAAATATGGAGACGCATTCGGCATTTCTGTGAAAAGTATCAAAGATAAGGGAACGATTGTGACACTTTCTATTCCAGTAAGAGGGACCAGCCATGTATAAGGTACTTCTGGTTGATGACGAGCCGTTAATTACGATAGGCCTTCAAGCCCTCCTAGATTGGGAGGACTATGGCTTTGAAATTGTGTCGCGTGCCGAGAGTGGGGAAGAGGCTCTTACCTATCTTAAAGAACATCCAGTCGATCTCCTAATTACCGATATATTAATGGGAGAAATGTCCGGGTTGGATTTAATTGAGGAAGCGAAAAAAATCCAGCCGAAGGTGAAATGTATAATTTTAACTGGTTATCAAGAGTTTGAGTATATTAAGCAAGGTCTGTTATTAGGGATTGAAAACTACTTAGTCAAACCTGTGGATGAGGAAGAATTATTATCGACCATTCAAAATGTAGGCCGGAAAATGAATGCAGTGTCGGGAGGTAATCAGGCACAGGAACCGTCTACCCTAATGGACAATACCCTTTGGCGGTATTTAAATGGCGAGATTGAGAAGAACGACTGTCTGGAAAGATTGTCATTATATGATATCCAGTTTACTCAGCCGTATTATGCTGTTTCTATTTTAAGCTTTGAAAACTATTACAGAGTTGAGATTTTAAAGGAAATCAGAACCTTTATTGAGGAACATTGCGCAGCCGTTTGTTTATTCAGTCCAAATCAAGACTTGATCATTATTTTAGGGAGCGAAAAGGAAGAGGAACTGTATCGATATAACCAAGGCCTGGTCGAGCAGCTAAAAGATGAAAAAAGAGGGGCCGGATTATTCTATTTAGCGATGGGAAAGCCGGTAAAAACGGTAGACGTATTAGAAGAAAGTTTTATGAGAGCAAGGGAATACAGCTTATTGCAGCTATATTCATGCCCAAATGTACTTCTTTCCGAACATTTGACGATTGATAAGCATGAAGAATTAAAAAAACAGCAAGAATTTAAAGAAACGATTGTCAAGCAGCTATTGAAAGCAGAGGGAGAAGTTATTCAACGTATTGATTCTTTTTTTCAGGATCTCACCAAGAATTCCAGCTTTATCTCCCCGCCAGCTGCCAGAAAATATATCGTTGATTTACTTTCTTATATCCATTATTCGTTGCAGCCGAATGATCTCTCCTATCATACAGCTGCCATCGAAAGAATCGTGTATAGCTCTGATATTGACGAGATGAAAGCCATTTTGAAGGAATATTGCCAGGAATTAATTTTTTTAATCCATAAGCAAGTTAATAATCGCAGTCCAATTGTCCAAAATGTCCTTGATTATATCCATGCCCACTATGATGAAGGGATTTCGTTAAAAACATTGGGCCAGCAGTTTCATGTTAATGCCATCTATTTGGGGCAATTATTTCAAAAAGAAGTAGGGGCAGTTTTTTCAGAATACCTAAACCGATACCGATTGGAAAAGGCAAAGGAGCTCCTCAAAACCACCCATTACCGTGCAGGTGAAATTGGCAAAAAGGTCGGATATTCGGATACGGCTTATTTCTATAAACAGTTCAAAAAAAGTGTGGGAACGACACCAAGTGAATGGAGAAAAATTAAATAAAAGAATGGTGATAATCAATGGTTAATAGTTTGCAAGAAGATAACCTTACCTATCATTTTCCAAAAAACTTTTGGTGGGGAAGTGCCGCATCAGGCCCGCAAACGGAAGGCGCAGCGCTGATGGATGGAAGAAAGCAAAGTATCTGGGATTATTGGTACAGCATGGAACCTGCTTGTTTTCATCATGGGGTTGGCCCGGAACATACATCGGATTTCTATCATCGGTTTAAAGAAGATATACAGCTGATGAAAGAAACGGGCCATAACTCCTTTCGGACCTCGATTCAATGGTCACGTTTGATTCCGAATGGAACTGGTGAAGTAAACGGGAAGGCCGTTGCCTTTTACAACCAGGTCATCGATGAATTGATTTCTCATGACATCGAACCGTTTATGAATTTATACCATTTCGATATGCCGATGTGCATGCAGGAAAAAGGCGGTTGGGAAAGCCGGGAGGTCATCGATGCCTATGTGAATTATGCGGAGACCTGCTTTCGCTTATTTGGCGACCGAGTGAAATATTGGTTTACCTTTAACGAACCGATCGTCCCGGTTGAGGCCGGGTATTTATATAATTGGCATTATCCAAATATAGTGGATTTCAAACGGGGGGCAACGGTTGCCCACAATACCATTGTGGCCCATGCGAAGGCAGTAGAAGCCTTTAGAAAAATTAATGTGGACGGGAAAATTGGCATTATCCTCAATCTCACCCCATCTTATCCACGGAGCCAGGATGCCGAAGATGTAAAGGCTGCCCATATTTCGGATTTATTCTTTAACCGCAGCTTCCTTGATCCGGTCACAAAAGGGGAGTATCCCCGTGATTTGGTTGATATTTTAAATGAAAGAGACCTGCTTCCAGCCGTGGAGGCCGGTGATTTGGAAGTGATTAGGAATAATCCGATTGATCTATTAGGCGTGAACTACTACCAGCCGCGCCGTGTTAAAGCGAAAGAGAAGCCTGAGCCGGAGAATGTTCCGTTTATGCCGGAACATCTTTTTGATCCTTATATCATGCCAGGCAGGAAAATCAATCCGCACCGTGGTTGGGAAATCTGCGAGGAAGTTATCTATGATATTATGATTGACCTCCGTGACAACTATAGTAATCTGCCATTCTTTATTTCGGAAAATGGAATGGGTGTTGAAGGGGAAGAAAAGTTCCGTCATGTGGAAGGGTTTATTGAGGATGATTATCGGGTTGAATTTATTCAGGAACACTTGAAATGGGTGCATAAAGCGCTTGAAGAGGGAGCGAATTGCTTGGGATATCACCTATGGACCTTCATGGATAACTGGTCATGGACGAACGCTTATAAGAACCGATATGGATTAGTGGAAGTAGATTTAAAGAACCATTTAACACGAACGGTTAAAAAATCAGGGAAATGGTATAAACAGTTGTCCGAAAACAATGGGTTTTAACCATGAAATGGGCAGAGAATGAAAATGAGGTGAGTCGGATGAGAGCGTACATGGTATTCGATATTGGCGGCACCTATATAAAATATGCTGTTATGGATCAAGAAGGAAAGAAATTAGAAAGTGGGAAGTTTCCGACTCCTTGTGAAGGATTAGAAAGTTTCTTGCAAAAACTTAGCCAAGTAACAAAAGAATATTCGAATTCATTTGAATTGCAAGGCATTGCTTTAAGTTCACCCGGTGCTGTAAATGTTAAAACGGGGTTTATTGGCGGTGCCAGTGCGATTCCGTATATACATAGAGTTTGTATGACTGACCTCATAAGGGGGCGAACGGGTTTCCCGGTATCGATCGAAAATGATGCCAATTGCGCCGCTTTGGCGGAAGGATGGTTAGGTGCAGCAAAAGGCACGGAATACTATATTTGTATTGTCATAGGTACAGGAATTGGCGGCAGTATCGTCATTAACCAATCGATCTTACGCGGTGCATCTCTCCACGGCGGGGAGTTCGGTTACATGATTATGGGAGCACAGTCTAAAAATCCGCTTGATCAAACCTGGAGCAAGACTGCTTCGACCCATGCTTTAGTGGAGGAGGTTGCCAGGAGAAAGTCACTGGCAAAAGGAACGTTGAATGGTGAAGAAGTATTTCTTCTTGCCGATAAAGGTGACACGATTGCCAAGGAGAGTATTGCAGAATTTTATAAACGGCTCGCCATCGGAATTTATAATTTAAAATATGCCTTGGACCCGCAAAAAATCCTCATTGGCGGCGGCATTAGCAAGCGGCAGGAAGTGATTGACGGGGTCAATCGTGAATTAAAGAGGTTAAGGGACGACATTTCAACGTTGCGAATAGAAGTGCAAGCCTGTCAATTTGATAATGATGCAAACCTAATCGGGGCATTGTTTCATTTCCTGAAGGGCGCAGGCCGGTTTAATGAATAATTGATTAGGAGGAGCTGCGAATGCTAGGTGGAATTGAAGCTGGAGGGACAAAATTTATTTGTGCCGTTGGAGACGAAAAGGGCACGATTGTGGACCGAATTCAAATCCCTACCACTACCCCGGATGAAACGATTCCGAAGGTCATTGAATTTTTTAAAAAATACCCGATCGAAGCGATCGGAATTGGGTCGTTTGGTCCGATTGATGTTCACCGGGAAAGTCCCACATACGGGCACATCACGTCTACCCCAAAACCAGGATGGAAGGATTATCCGTTTGTGCAAGGGTTTGAGGATGAATTTGGGGTTCCCATTGGATTTAATACGGATGTGAATGCCGCTGCGTTAGGCGAGGCGACTTTTGGTGCAGCCAAAGGGATGGATAGCTGCTTGTATATAACGGTTGGAACAGGAATTGGAGCAGGAGCGCTCGTTCAGGGGCAGATGCTTCAAGGGCATTCTCATCCGGAAATGGGGCATATTTTGGTTAGGCGTCATCCGGAGGATCCATATCAGGGGCGGTGCCCGTACCACGGAGATTGTCTGGAAGGATTGGCGGCCGGCCCTGCCATTGAAGGGCGCTGGGGGCAAAAAGGAATTGAGTTAGTGGACAGAAATGAAGTATGGGAATTAGAAGGCTACTATATCGCCCAGGCACTGATGCAATATATTTTGATTCTTTCGCCGAAAAAGATTATCCTGGGCGGCGGCG
This sequence comes from Neobacillus drentensis NBRC 102427, assembly GCF_001591445.1. GTDB lineage: Bacteria > Bacillota > Bacilli > Bacillales > Cytobacillaceae > Neobacillus > Neobacillus drentensis. The sequence goes on from NZ_BCUX01000012.1 coordinate 32,593, forward strand.
TCATGAACCAGAAACAGGTATTCCCTTCTATCTGCCAGCATTTGAAGGAGTTTCTCCGTGATTATGTTTCATTGCCGGAGCTGTCAGAATATATTGTAAGCCCTGGTTTAGGCAATGATGCCGGGATTACAGGGGCGCTATTGCTGGCCCATCAGGCATTGACTGAGAGCCATAAATAATACTAATAGAAGAAACGTGCCACGTCGAAGGGTGGTACGTTTTTTTTTGTGGGCAAAAGACTTTATTTTAACCAATGAATCTATGGTTTTGCCAATAGGATGGAGGGAATCATACTGCTAAAATAATGGAAGGGCTTACATGGGTGCCGGTTTATGGCACTAAAGGAGGTGGAGTTTATCAAAAATTTTGACAACCTAATTTAACGAGTTTCGAAATATTTCTAACTTAAATCTATATAAATGTAAGGTATGTAAATTTTCAGGTTACATAAGGAGGAAAAAATGTTCGTTTTTAAAAAGTTAAAGTCGTTTTATCTTCCTTTTAAAAAGGATTTTATCTGGTCGTTGCTCTTTATGCTGCTTGTCGCTGCGATTACCGTCATCTATCCTGTCATTTTGCAGGTAACCATTGATGATGTCGTGCTTGGGCGGAAATATGACTGGGTACCGTGGATTGCCTTGGGATTTATCGTGATCATGGGGGTAAAAGCCTTCTCTACTTTCATTCAGCATTATTTGGCAGATATGTTCGGCATTAAATCCGTGTACTTGCTCCGAAATGCTCTATATGAAAAGCTGCAGCGGCTATCCTTCAGCTATTACGATAACGCAAAGACAGGGGATCTAATGTCCCGTTTGACCGCGGATGTGGAAGGTTTCCGTTTTTTTGTATCCTTCGGCTTTAGCGAGGTCCTTCGCTTTGTCATTGTCGTGGGGACCAGTCTTTGTGTGATGTTCTATTATTCCGTTTCCCTGACTTTGGTCACGATGATGTCACTGCCTTTTTTAAGTGTGGTGGTTTATAAGTTCGATAGAGCCGTCCATCCGGCGTTCCGCGGGATTCGCGAATCGCTCGGCCGCTTAAATACCATGGTGCAGGAAAATATTAACGGGATCCATACGGTTAAAGCCATGTCAAAAGAAAAGGAGGAAACCAAGCGCTTTAACTCCTCCAATCAGGAGTACAGGACCAAGCAGCTTGCTACGTCGGTGGTATGGTCGAAATATTTTCCGCTAATGGAGCTGATCGGCAATATTTCCGTTGTCGCCTTGCTGGCCTATGGCGGATTTCAAGTGATCAGTGGAGCCTTAAAGCCAGGGGAGCTTGTCGCCTTCTACAGTCTTGTTTGGTATATTATTTGGCCGATTATGAACCTGGGATTCACCATCAATATGTTCTCACAGGCAAAAGCTTCCGGCGAAAGGCTTCTTGAAGTATTGGAAGCAGATGAAACGATTATGGATGGCGATGACATCAGAAATACCGGCAGAATGGCAGGAAAGGTGAACTTCAATCAGGTCACGTTCCACTATCAATCGGAAGAGGCGGCCGCACTTAAGGAAATCACTTTTTCCGCGCCTCAAGGAACAACCATTGGGCTTATTGGTGCAACAGGTTCTGGAAAAACCAGCATGATTCAGCTTCTGTCCCGTTTTTATGAACCGACGGCAGGAAAGATTGTGATTGATGATCGACCTATTCAGGAATACGGGTTGAAAATGCTGCGTTCGCAAATTGGCGTTGTCTTACAGGAAACCTTTCTGTTTTCATCCACTATCAAGGCAAATATTGCTTACGGAAGGCCAGATGCGGCGATGGAGGAAATTATCGATGCGGCCAAACGGGCACAGGCTCATGATTTTATTATGGAGCTGCCTGATGGATATGATACGAAGCTGGGTGAACGGGGAATGGGGCTCTCCGGTGGGCAAAAACAGCGGATTGCGATTGCACGCGCCATTTGCATGAATCCGGCGATTCTTATTTTAGATGATTCCACAAGTGCGGTCGATATGGAAACTGAATTTCATATTCAAAAGGCCCTCCGTGAGGTCATGAAGGGGAGAACGACGTTTATTATTGCCCATCGTATTTCATCGCTTAAGCATGCCGATGAAATTTTGGTTCTGGATCAGGGAGGAATCATCGAACGCGGCACACATGAACAGCTGCTCGCCCATGGTGGAGCGTACCGGCGTATCTACAATATCCAATATCAGGATCAGGCAGCCATTATGCAAAAGGCGGGAGGATAAGTGAAACATGGAGGAACAACGAAAGAAACAACTCATCCTCGAGCGGTTTCATTACTCTCAGGATGAAGTGATTGATAAATCGTTTAACTGGCAACAGATGTGGCGCTTGCTGCAATACTTAAAGCCCTATACAAAAAATTTACTGCCTCTTTCATTTATGACAGTGATCATTTCAACAGCCATCCGTTTAATCATTCCGATTTTAATTGGCGTCTATACCCTCGACAAGGCGATTGTTGAAAAAGATACAACCTTATTGCTCCAGCTGGTTTTCATCATTTCAGGGTTGTATGTTTTATCCTATTTTGTCAATTTGCTAAGAATCCGCTGGATGAATAAGCTTGGGCAAAATGTCATTTATGATTTGCGGCAGCATTTGTTTACACATGTACAGTCCCTATCACACAGGTTCTTCGACCAGCGTTCGGGCGGGTCGATTCTTGTGAGGATTATGAATGATATTAATTCCCTGCAGGAGCTGTTTACAAGTGGTGTTATTAATCTATTAACCGATTTTCTCCTATTGCTGTCGGTTATTATTATCTTATTTTCTTTGAATGCCAAATTAACGATTGCGATTATGGTGATTTTGCCGATCATGTTTTTCATCTCCACCAGCCTGCGAAAAAAAATCAGGCTGCAGTGGCAATCGGTTCGGCTCGTCCAGTCGAAGCTCAATTCCCATTTAAATGAAAGCATTCAAGGCATCCGCGTCACGCAGGCCTTTACCCAAGAAAAAGAAAACATTCAATTTTTTAAGGGAGTCAACCAGGAAAACTTTGAAACTTGGAAACAAGCAGTCCATAAAAATGCCATGTTTGGACCGTTTGTCGAGGTCACCAATGCTTTGGGGACGGCCATTCTCATCTGGTACGGGGCTTTTCTTGTTTCGGGAGGTGCAAGTACAATCGGGGAATTTGTCTCCTTTGCCTTTTATTTAGGGATGTTCTGGGAGCCGATTTCGCGTCTTGGCCAGTTGTATAATCAGCTGTTGATTGGAATGGCCTCTTCGGAGCGGATTTTTGAGTTTTTAGATGAAAGACCGCTTGTGTCGGAGGCCTCCAAACCTATGATTCTCTCTTCTATTAAAGGGAAGATTGATTTTGAGGATGTGGAATTTTCCTATGATGGATCAAGAAAGGCGCTAAACGGTATTTCTTTTTCAATAAAAGCGGGAGAGACGTTTGCGCTTGTCGGCCATACGGGCTCCGGGAAGACGACCATTGCTAACTTGATCAGTCGCTTCTATGATGCTACCTCGGGTGTTGTCAAAATCGATGGCCATCCCATTGACGAATTGTCGATTGTGGGTCTCCGCTCGCAAATAGGTGTGGTCCTGCAGGACACGTTTATCTTTTCAGGAACGATTATGGAAAATATTCGTTTTGGAAATCCGGGAGCCAGTGACGAGGAAGTGATCGCTGCCGCGAAGGTAGTAGGAGCCGATTCGTTTATTAACCAGCTTGCGAATGGCTATCAAACGGAGGTGGAAGAGCGGGGCAATATCTTGTCGGTGGGTGAGCGCCAGCTCCTTTCTTTCGCCAGGGCCCTTCTCGCTGAGCCAAAAATTCTCATTTTGGATGAAGCCACCGCAAGTATTGACACGGAATCAGAGGTCAAGATTCAAAAGGCATTAAGAACGTTATTAAAAGGAAGAACAGCAATTATGATTGCCCACAGGTTATCAACAATCCGGGAAGCCGACAACATCCTGGTTCTTGATCACGGTGATATCCTGGAGCAGGGAAATCATGAAAATCTCATGGCTAAACAAGGAATCTATTATGAATTAGTGAAAGCCCAATACAAAATGCTTGACCATGGGTGACCATGAGTGGGTCATGGGGACGGTTCTTGTGGCCTTTTTGGGGCCGGGAGAACCGTCCCCGAGCTATCAAATTTACATCATTAGGAGGAGGCTATTTTGCAGCCATTAATATTAAAACCTGTTTTTAAAGAGAGAATTTGGGGCGGAACGGCATTACAAAAGGAATTTGGATATGAAATTTCATCAGAACTAACAGGAGAATGCTGGGCTATTTCTGCTCATCCAAACGGCCCTTCGGTCATTGAAAACGGTCCATATGCCGGCATGACCTTGGACAATCTCTGGAGTGAGCATCCTGAGTTATTTGGAAGTCAAAAGAAAGAGGTATTTCCGCTGCTTACCAAGATTTTGGATGCCAATATGGATTTATCCGTACAGGTTCATCCCGATGATGCCTTTGCAAAGGTGAATGAAAACGGTGAGCTTGGAAAGACAGAATGTTGGTATATTATCGACTGCAAAGAAGAGGCGGATATAATCTTTGGACATAACGCCCAATCAAAGGAAGAACTAATCCAGCATATTAATGAGGGGAAATGGAACGGCCTGCTGCGCCGTGTTAAAATCAAGCCGGGTGACTTTTTCTATGTCCCAAGTGGAACGATCCATGCTTTGTGTGAAGGAACGCTCGTATTGGAAACGCAACAGAGTTCTGACACTACCTATCGGGTTTATGATTTTGATCGCATGGATGCGGAAGGGAACCTGCGTGATTTGCATATAGAAAAGGCGATTGAGGTAACGAAAGTGCCTCATCACAATGCAATGAATTCGCCGCGAGTGGAGGAATTAGAAAATGCCATGGTTACGACTTTTGTGGATTCGGAATTTTTCTCTGTTTATAAATGGGATATCCATGGGAAGGTATCCTTTTCATTTGATGAGCAATACTTGCTTTTCAGTGTGATTAAGGGACAGGGATCACTCATCCATAATGGTGAAAAATATGAATTAGGGAAGGGAACCCATTTTATTATTCCTGTTGGGTTTGGAGAGTTTGAGTTGGATGGAGAATGCGAGATCATTGTTTCGCATACTTAATTTTTAAATCCTTTTTCAATAAGCAAAAGTAAAATAAGCGGAGCTTTTCCGGTTAAATGCAGAATGGAGCTCGTTTAGGGGCAAATAAGGGGAGGTTTTCCGATTAAGCAAAGCAAAATCTCTCATTTTCGAATTTTTCGAGTGAATAGGTGGAATCTCTCCGTCTATTTAAGCTTTTTTTAGTCGTAATTAATAATTAAGCGGAATTTTTCCTTCTATATATCATCTCGGGTGCTTAACCTGATCCCCCAAATCAAAAGAGTGGAGGCTCGGGCCCCCACTTAATAAAGAATAAAAATAAAAAGCCTATTATATGCAAGTTTTCATACACTACTTGCGTATTTTGGCTTTTTTTACATTCATAAAAGATCCTGCCAATAAAAAAATGCCCGAAAACTCACCAGCAATGTAAAACAGCTTTAAGTCTACGGACAGTTTGGCTTTTAAGATTTCAACTTCTTGTTTTTTCGAGGCTTATAGATTTATAGGGCTCATATTTTGAATAAAGATCTTCACGGCGGGTGCGGTCTACAAAGGTAGTTGCGGCACCTGTTTTTCTATTTTCATATAGTTCATCAATGTCAACGGTACCAGTGACTACGGTATGTTTATTTGTTTCGGCTTCTGCCACAATTCCGTTCGGCGTCCAAGCCAGGTCGCAGGGACTGAGTATGGAGGAACGGCCAAAGCCATTTGGCAATGGAGCCCCAGGCTCACCTACAGTCGGACAGTGAACAAAATATACTTGATTTTCGATTGCGCGTGCCTGTGCCGAGTGGCGTACCCGCCAGAATCCTGCTTCCGTAAATGTGTAGGATGGACAGAAAATGATTTCCGCTCCATTTGCACTTAAAATTCGGGACACTTCAGGAATTTCCGCTTCATAGCAAACCGCCAGCCCGATTTTCGCAAGACCAATAGAAAATACCTCTAGCGTATCTCCTTCGGATGTTTGCCAATTTGCCTCAGCAGGAAAAATGTGCGTTTTTTTATGTTCTACATAAGACCCATCTTGATCAAAAATATAGGCGATATTAAAATATTTATCTTCTCGCTTTTCTAGATGAGAGCCGGCGATGATGATTTGTTGTCTGCTTTGTGCAAGACGACGGAACAATTCCTTATACTGAACGGTGTAATCATCTATCTTGGTTAATTCCGCAGCTGTTAACTTATCTGCATCCGGGAAACTTGCGAGGAGTCCTACTGTAAAAAGTTCTGGGAATACGACGTAATCTGTATCAGAAGGAACTTGGTCAATTAGTTCCAGCACCTGTTTTTCAAATTCTTCAAATGAATCTACTTTTTCTACACGAAATTGGCATGCACTGATTTTAACTTGTTTCAACTTAAGCCCTCCTAAGAAGAATTGTGTTTTATTAATAAAAGTGCCTGACACCACCCTAATTCATCAACATGATTCGGGGAGTGACAGGCACTGTCTGTATTATTTATTACTAGGGAATGCAAATGACAAACTACTGTTTTCACTTGCTGATAACCAGCGTTCTGACACCGTTTTTGTCTTCGTATAGAACCGTGCTTGATCTGGTCCAAACATTTGTCCGTCGCCAAATCTTGAGCCCTTAAAACCAGCAAAGTTATGATAACCTACTGGAATAGGAATTGGTACGTTTACACCAACCATTCCTACATCAATTTCAGTGGTAAATTTCCTGGCTGCCAGTCCATTATTGGTATAGATCGTAACACCATTTGCTAATTCTTGCTGATTAATTAGTTTGATTGCTTCCTCTAAAGTATCAACACGGACAATATTACGAACAGGACCGAAAACTTCTTCCTCATAAATTTTCATTCCCGGTTTAACATGGTCAAGTAACGTTGGTGCCAAAAAGAATCCTTTGTCATTTTTGGTAATGTCTTTATTACGGCCATCACAAACGATTGTTGCCCCTTCTTCTTCGCTGCGATCAACTGCTTTTATGATGTTTTCTTTCGCTTGAGCAGAAATAACCGGGCCATAATCAGCACCCTCTGAAAAAGCACCTACTTTTAAGCGATCAATCTTTTCTTTTAAAATTTCTACCAAGCGATCAGCAGTTTCTTGTCCAACCGGCATTAATGTAGAAATGGCCATACACCGTTGTGAGGCAGCTCCATACCCTGCACTGATGAAAGCATTCGCTACTTGTTCTAAATCAGCATCCGGCATAACCACCATATTATTTTTTCCGCCACCTAAGGCAACAACACGTTTGCCATATTTAGCGCCAGTTTCATAAATATAGTGGGCTACTGGTGTAGACCCAACGAAGGAAATAGCCTGTACAGCTGGATTTTCAAGTAGTTCATTTACTGCCTCTTTATCACCATTAATTACTGTCCAAATACCATCAGGCAGACCTGCATCTTTCCATAATTCACTAATATATAAAGCTGTCATAGGTACGCGCTCCGAAGATTTTAAAATAACAGCATTCCCAACTGCTACAGCCATGCTAGTTTGCGCTAAAGGCACCATGATTGGAAAATTAAATGGAGAGATAGCTGCCACTACACCAAGTGGATATTTAGCTGAATAGGCATTAATTTGTCCACCTACATTTACGGAGTATTCACCCTTCATGAAATGAGGTGCATTAATAGCTAAATCTACTGATTCTAATCCACGCGTAATTTCACCCATTGCGTCTTCTTCTGTTTTACCGCTTTCGATGCAGATTAATTCGATTACTTTATCTTTATTTTCCTTTAGCAAGTTTCGGAAATTCAGGACAATTTCCGCACGCTTAGCTACAGAGAGATCACGCCATGCAGGAAAGGAAGCTTCTGCTTTTTTTATTGCATCTTTCACTTCATTTGAGGAAGCTAATGGTACTTTAGCAATAACCTCGCCTGTTGCCGGATTAAACACTTCCGAAAAACGGCCGCTTTCCCCTTTGATCATTTTTCCATCAATAAAATGTGTAAGTTCTTTCACGTCAGTCATGTTTGGCATCTACCTGTTCTCCTTTCGATTTAAAAAGCTGCTCTGCTATTTTTATAAAGATTCAATTGCTTGAACTAAGGTTGATAATATAAAATCTTTTTCCTCCAACGTAATATTTAATGGTGGAGATAATGTTAATACGTTGTTATATCCTGCTACGGTTAAACCATTTTTTCCAATAATTAGTCGTTGCTCTTTACACTTTGCAATCACTTGATTGACCTTCTCAACAGGTAAAGGATTTTTTGTATCGCGGTCTTCGACTAACTCGATTCCAATAAGCAATCCTTTTCCGCGAATATCACCAACGTGAGGATGGTGTGAAATTTTAGCGTTTAATTCTTCTATTAAAATCGAACCCATTTGGGTAGATTGTTCAAATAAATTTTCTCGTTCCATAATTTCTAAGTTTTTTAGTGCAACTGCACATGCCGCCGGAGAGCCTCCAAATGTATTGATATGGCGGAAAAAGTCATAATTGCCGCTTTTAGTGAACTCTTCATAAACTTCTCTCTTTACTGCGGTTGCTGAAAGTGGCATATAAGCGCTGGTAAGTCCCTTTGCCATAGTAATAATGTCTGGCTGAACTCCATAATGTTGATGGCCAAAGGCTTTACCTGTACGTCCAAATCCACAAATGACCTCATCTACAATAAATAAGGCACCATGCTTCTCGCAAACTTCTTTTACACCTTTTAAGTAATCATCTTGAGGCATAATGACCCCGCCACCTGTAATAATCGGCTCCAATATCATCGCAGCAATGGTTTCTGAATGCTCCCATGTCATGATTTCGTCTACCGCTTTAACGGATGGTAAATCGCATGGATTCTTATATCCATCCTCATAGGAGCGATATTGATCGGGCGCTTTCACATGAATAAAACCTGGTGCTAATGGTTCGTATTTGTATTTCCTTTCTGCTTGACCAGTTGCTGCGAGAGCCCCCATTGAATTCCCGTGATAGGCTCGATAACGAGAGACAATTTTATAACGGTTGCCTTGCCCTTTTTGCTGGTAATACTGCCTGACGATTTTAAATGCTGTTTCATTTGCCTCAGAACCGCTATTGGAGAAAAATACTACATAATCTCCACCTAATAAATCGCTGATTTTTTCAGCAAGTAAAATTGCTGTAGGATGCCCATTTGTTAATGGTGTATAGTTGTTCTCTAGAAGTTGGTCATAAGCAGCTTTTGCAATTTCTTCTCTGCCATAACCAACATTTACACACCATAATCCCGACATTGCATCTAAATAACGATTACCTTCAATATCTGTCAGCCAAGCTCCTTCGGCTTTTTGAATGATACTAGTAGCTTGTGGGTTATACGGCTTCATTGAATGCCATAGATATTTCTCATCTTTCGTGACTAAATTTTCACCTATTTGAACATTACCCATCCTGAGTCACTCCTTTACAATTTGTTTCTTCTATCTTTATTGTGAAGTGTTATGATCCTATTATCATCAGACACAATGTAAAATGTTTTGAAATACCGTTTCACATATTGCCAACCTATTTTTACGACAAAAAATCCCTCTTACTATTTAGAAGAGAGATTCTCAGAATCGGTAGACTGGAAATTAAATTGAGTGGCGAGTACCATAAATTCAACAGCAAGACGCTTAGGCGGAAGCATATAATCACTTCCTATTAAGCTTTCAATTTTTGATAAACGATGATATAACGTTTGACGAACAATAAATAGCTTTTCAGATGTCTCATTTTTCTGACAATTGCATTGAAGATAAACCTGTAATGTTACAATCAAATTACCATTATGTTTAGCATCGTATTCATAGAGGGGCTCTAAATACTTTTTGGCTATATCCATAATGGCTTTATTTTTTTGCATCTGAAGAACTAATTGATGTAAGTACAGATCTTCGTAAAAATAAGAAAAATGGGCAGCCTTACTTCGGATTAACAATGTATCCTGTGCCGTTTCGTAACTTTGATGGACTAATTTATAATGATTTACAATCTGCCCGACAGCAGTAGTGACAGATAGATCTATATATTTATGATTCTTTCTAAAGTTCTTGATTTTCTCTATGCATTCTATTATACGGGGTTTTATATCATTTCCATAGATATCCGCAATAACATAAATTAGCCTTTGTTTCTCCTCTAATAGAAATAAAACGAATCCTTTTTTTTCAAAAACATTCCGAGAGTATAATTTGTAATAATTTAAATCATTTTCTTTTTTTGATTTCTTTATCTGATCAATTAATACAAAGTAAGAGCAATTTAATAAATGGTGAAAACTCTGTTCCAGTAGGAAGGAAGTGATCACAGAATCTTCAACTGATCCACTTAACCAGGATTCTAATAACATTCGAGAGTGCATATTTTGTTTCTCTTCTATGTATAAGCTGCGTAACAAATATTGTGATAGGGCAATAACAGTTCTATCCAATACTAACAATTCAAACTCATTTATAGTGCGATCCTCTGTGAAAATACATACTTCCCCATAACGTTCTTCTAATATATTTACATCACATTTTGCAAAATGCTTTGATCTCCCTTTTGTTACATATTTGTCCCTTAAGTTCCTATATATTTGGTGTTTCTCATTGGGAATAAACAACGGTTGCTGGCCGTTAATGATAAAGGCAACGTTAACGTTTAAATATTTATTAAGTCTCATTAAAATATGTTCGAAATGAGTGATTTTCAAAGTTAATTTGTTGATTTCTTGTGAATAATTCTCCAACCGTTTGATCATTTCATACTGTTGATTAATTAATATACTATGTATTTCTTGTGTTATTTCAATAAATGGAACCATTTCGCTAAACACAAGAATCGGGAAAGAATGTAAATCAGCCAACTCGATTACTTGATGAGGTACTGATTGAATATGTTCACCAAACTCAATGCATAATCCGGCTGCTTCTTTTGCTATTAGTTGTTCTACAAAATTGAATAGAGTCTTTTCCTCAATGAGTTGGATTCCTGTGGTTAAAATTAATTCGTTGCCCTTTATTAAACTAGTGATTTCTTTCGATTCTAGTATATGAACCCACTTAATTGTATTAGATACTCCGCCATAACCTGCTATGATTTCCACTTTTTGAAAATGTTTTTTATCAAATAAATCTTGAACTGTTAGCGAATATGACATTTTGACCCTCCCCCCCAAAAAATACTTTATACAGAATAATATAACATAATGTAAAACGGCAAATAGAACTTCTTTACATTATGTTTATATCAAGTTGCTAAAAAGTTATGTTATATTTTTTAGTGTATTCTAAAAATTGAGATAAGGGAGTGAATCAATGAATCAGACAGCTTTAATAAACGGAGAAGTCATTTCAGTGAATAGTAGAAACGAAGTCTTTGAAGCATGTTTGATAGAAGATAACAAGATTGCAGCAATAGGAACAACAGAAGAAATAAAAAAGCACATATCCTCCTCAACAAAAGTCATTGATTTGCATGGAAGATCGGTTTTACCTGGTCTGATTGATGCTCATATGCATCTTTTTTTATACGGCAATACATTAATGCACCTCAACTGTAAAGAACCCGCAATTAACTCAATTCAAGAACTATTAGAAAAATTAGCCGCCATTGTCCAAAAGACGAAAAATGGACAAATTATACGCGTTTTTGGATTCAATGAGTTAATGGTAGAAGAACAACGTTATCCCACCATTCAGGAACTTAATAAACTAACAGAAGAACACCCGATAGTCATTACCCGTACCTGTGGGCATATCGGCGTGGTGAATTCAGCTGCCTTAAAGTTAGCTGATATTGATGCAGCAACCCCTAATCCTCAAGGCGGAACGATAGAAAAAGACAGGAGTGGCAAATTTACTGGCCGCCTCATCGAGAATGCCTTTTTACAATTCAATCAATATGCGACTTATAGTCAGGAAGAATTATTTAATGCGCTAACAAAAGCTCAAGAACAATTATTTGCATTTGGAATTACAAGTGTCCACGATGCAGGAGGTTTTGATGAAAACAGCTTTAGAATAATGCAAATTGCTTCAAATAAAAAGCAAGTAAAAGTCAGAATTTATGCGATGATTGCTAGTTTAAGTGATTGTGAGAACTTTACTAAAAACATGTTAAAGGCTGGTGTAATGACCCATACCGGCAATAACTTTTTCAAAATTGGACCTGCAAAACTATTTACTGATGGCAGCAGTACAGGACCGACAATTGCTACTCGTGAGCCTTACACAAGTGATGGCAACAATTACGGTTATTTGATGTATACAGAAGATGAACTTTTTTCTATCTTCTCTAAAGCACATCAAAATGATTATCAAATTACCGTACATGCCCAAGGGGATAAGGCGATTGAGCAATATTTGAGTGTGATTGAACGTTTATTACATGAACATCCGCGCCAAGGACATCGCCATCGTGTAGAGCATTTAGGAATATGTCCGCCGGATTTGCAAGAAAAAGCTAAGGCGCTAAATGTCATTCCGATACTCAATCCATCATTCCCGTATGAATTCGGCGAAAGTTATATTCGTAATTATGGTGAACGAACTCATTATATGTATGCAGCAAGGGACTTACTGAACCACGGCATAATCACGGCAGCTGGCTCAGATGCACCAATAACAACAGTTAACCCATTCGTAGGTATTTACACAGCAGTTGCTCGATTAACCCGGCAAAATACAGCTTTTGGACAGCAACAAAAGGTGTCTCTAATGGATGCCATTCGAATGTATACGTATAATGCGGCCTATGCAAGCTTTGATGAAACGATTAAAGGTAGCATTGAAGCAGGTAAATTGGCAGATTTAGTTATATTAAATACTTCTCTATTAAACTGCCCGATCGAAAAGATAACCGAAATTAAAGTGGATGTAACAATGCTAGATGGTGAAATTGTTTATGAAAAAAGTGATTATAGGAATGGAGTGTGAATCAAGTGAGAAAGTATTCACAATTATTACTGATTATTCCTTTTATAGGGATGTGTGTCCTTCTGCCAGTAGCTAATCGCATTGAACCGTATATTTTAGGATTACCATTCTTACTATTTTGGATTGTATTATGGATGATTCTATCATCGGTTATTCTGTTTATCGTATATAAATTAGATCCTGCAAATAAAGGAAGTGAAGTTTAATGAACAGTGCCTTGATTATTATTTTTTTCGTAGCTTTAGTCGCTTTATACTTAGGAATTCGAGCAACCCGTGGAAAAGAAATGAACGTCAATGAATTCGCGGTAGGGAATAAAGGATTCGGCACACTATTCGTCTTCCTGCTTATTGCTGGTGAAGTATACACAACCTTTACCTTTTTAGGCGGCAGCGGATGGGCCTATTCAAAAGGTGCGGCAGCTTACTATGTTCCGTCCTATATTTGCTTGGCATATGTGCTTTCCTATTGGATTGTCCCTAAAATTTGGCGCTTTTCCAACAAGCATCAAGTAATTTCACAGCCCCAATACTTTATGAAAAATTATAACAGTAAAGCTCTGGGTGTCGTTGTCGCTTTCATCGGGTTAATCGCGCTAATACCATATATCGTGATCCAATTAAAAGGATTAGGAATTATCGTATCAGAAGCTTCTTATGGAACCATTTCACCATTAATGGCTTCTACGATCGGTGCTATAATTGTGACGATTTATGTTACTATCTCTGGTATCCATGGATCTGCTTGGAATGCTGTATTAAAGGATGCCATGATTTTATTTGTGATTGTATTCTTAGGTATCTATATTCCTTATCATTATTTTGGCGGCATCAAGCCTTTATTTGAAGCCATTCAAACCGTTAGACCAGAAGCGTTAACCTTCGCATCTGAAGGCTTAAGTAAGTCATGGTTCATTTCTACCATCGTATTAAATGCTTTTGGTTTTTACCTATTACCACAGTCGTTTACTGTAGTATTATCAGCTAAAAGTGAACGTGCATTAAAGAAAAATGCAATCACTCTGCCGTTGTATACCATTTTAATTTTATTTGCCTTCTTTATTGGATTTTCAGCGATTATTCAAGTACCGGGATTACAAGGTGCTGACGGTGATCTTTCACTGTTACGTCTCACGATGCAAACATTCGATCCTTGGTTTGTAGGAATTGTTGGTGGGGCCGGCTTACTTACGGCGTTAGTACCGGTATCCGTTATGGTTATGTCAGGAGCAGTCGGGTTAATGACAGGGTTTTATAAGTTGATTAAGCCAAATTCAAGCGATCGTCAGCAACTAACCGTAGCTAAACTATTTGTCTTATTCATTATATTAATTGCTTATGTTTTCAGTATAATAGGCGGAGATGCATTGGCTATTCTAAACATCATGTCATATGGATTAATTACACAATTAGTGCCAGCGCTGATTTTCGGATTCTTTAATACAAAATTTATGAATGCGTACGGTGCTATTGCCGGTATTATAACAGGGGTTTCCATCGTATTATTTAATTCAATCACTTCATTTAAATTAGTAAATATGTTTCCAAATATTCCAAGTGTTATTAATGATATCAACATTGGTTTTGTAGCAATTGCTGTTAATATTTTCATTGGAGTGAGTGTAAGTTTAATAACTTACATATTTGTAGCAAGAGAAAGTTCCAAGGTAATCGAAGAATTAGTTAAATAATTTAAAGGGGGGGCTTCTTTTGATAAAGTGTAATGCTAATCGACTTCAAAAATTAATTGATTTATTTAGTTTGTTTGGCAAAACAGAGAACAATGGAGTAACTAGGCTTTCATTATCTGCTGAAGATATAGGAGCACGTAAGAAATTCCAAACATTATGTGAAGAAATAGGAATGACCGTAACATACGACGATATGGGGACAATGTATGCAACATTACCAGGAAAGCAAAACTTGCCGCCTATTGTAATAGGTTCTCATTTGGACTCTGTTGTCAAAGGCGGACGTTTCGATGGTGTCCTAGGTGTCCTAACTGCTTTAGAGACTGTCTATACTATAAAGGATGAAAAGATTGAGTTAGACAATCCAATTACGATTGTCAATTTTACAAATGAAGAAGGAGCCCGATTCGAGCCATCCCTAATGGCATCCGGTGTATTATCTGGTAAATTTGATAAAGCGAAGATGATTTCTTCAACAGATAAAAATGGGATTTCATTTGCTCAAGCTTTAAATGAAAGCGGTTTCGAGGGCTCTGAGGAAAATCGTTTAAAAGAAGCGAGCGCTTATATCGAACTGCATATTGAACAAGGACCCGTACTTGAGAGGAAAAACTTAGATATCGGTGTTGTAGTAGGTGTACTAGGAATGGTATGCTACGAAATCTCTGTCTATGGAGAATCTAATCATGCAGGTACAACACCGATTAACATGCGTAAAGATCCAATGTTCACTACTGCTAATATGATTGCAGATATGCAAAAACAATTACAGAGACTAGATCCAGATCTTGTTTACACAATCGGAAGGATAAATGCATATCCAAATATTCATACGGTTATTCCTTCAGAGGTATCCTTTACTTTAGAGGCGAGACATCAGGATCCCGAGGTGATTGCAGAAGTAAGCCGAATAGTGGAGCGATTACCTAAAAATTCAAATGGGTGTTCAATAAAATCAACACTTCTATGGGATCGGGAAACTGTTGACTTTAATGAAGAAGTAGTAAATGCTTTGGAATACACTTGTAAAGAGTTAGGCTATAAAGAAAATCGAATGTATAGCGGTGCTGGACACGATGCTCAATTCATCGCCTCTTATATACCAACTGCAATGATTTTTGTACCAAGTATAAATGGTTACAGTCATCGCGAAGATGAATTAACTTCATATGAGGACTGCGCTAAAGGTGCTAACGTTTTGCTTAATGCTGTATTAACTATATGCCGTGAAAAAGTCAGATAAAGGTAATGTATAACACTATAAAAAGGAGATGCCTTTTTATGTCCGGCTAACGGGGATCTTCCTTTTAAAAGTAAAGCTCTGTGGAGGATAATCTCTGCAGAGCTTTTTCTTTTATTAATGAATACGGATTTGTCGAATCAAAAAGAAAATATATTTTTGGCTTTAATAAAGGAGGATCAGCATTCGTTACATTAACAAGCCCTTCTAATTAAAAATTAAAGGAAAAGTAAATGTAACGAAAGCTGCCCAAAGTGCGTAGACCGGCAAATACTTAGTGACCGCATCTTGGATGGTTGAGTAGCAAGTTATTTACTAAGACAAATATTTAAGTTCCCCCAAACCCGTCCCCATTTTCCGCCAGGGCGTGACAGACAGGCAATTTTATATGGTAATATAAAAACAGGTAAATTAGCACCATATTGTTTATCTTTATAGTAGAATTGAATAAATAAAAGGAGTATGTATGAAGGATTTTTATACTCAATTAAATAAAAAGTTATATTATTTTACAGTTGTGATTGTAATAGCGATCATGATAATTGGTTTGTTAATGGGTAATCCACGTTTTGGTAAGTTTGACGCTGGTTATATTTTTCATACCGGACTTGTTATCATTCTATCTGCCTGTTTATTGCTTTATCCTAAGTATATAACTCATGTTTTTAGACTAATCATCATTACCGCAGCGTCCGCTTACTTTTATACGCTGTTCTTTCTATATCCGGATACTTGGTCGACCTTTATTTTTCTATGTTTTATTCCTGCCATAGCGATTCTGTTTTTTGATTCAAAGCTGTTTTATTTTTCATTACTATTAAACAGTGTGGCCATCATGTTTACATTTGGTTATATTATGCTTTTTGATAATGGATATCCCTATATAAAACAGGATCTATTCGGAAATGTTATCAACTTTATCGGGAGTCAAGTAATTATCTATTTTATTTTTTATTTATCGCAAGGAAGAATCAAAAAACAGCTATTATATTATGAACAAATTCAGCAAGCAGAGCGTTTGAAGACAACGGGACAACTGGCAGCTGCTGTTGCACATGAAATTAGAAATCCTTTGACCGTTGTGAAAGGATTTTTACAGTTATACCAAAAAGACGCTAGATTTAGTGAGGATATAAAAGGGAATTTTACATTGTTGATTGATGAATTAAATATTGCCGAACAGGTAATTACTCAATTCTTATCTGTAGCCAAGCCTAATAAAGAAACAGAAATAGAAACGGTAAATTTAAAGGTAGTTCTCCAGAGTGTAACCGATCTACTTCATTCCTATGGGCTTTTACATGATAATAAGATTGAATTAATTAGGGTGGAAGATTGCTATATCGCTGCAAACAACATAGAGTTTAAACAACTTTTAATAAATATTATTAAAAATGCCATTGAGGCCTCCAAAATTGGTGATTCGGTATTTGTATCAGCTGGCAGGAATAAAGGATTCGTCGAGATTAGAGTAGTTGATTATGGTCAGGGGATGTCAGAAGCAGAAATTAAGTCGCTTGGTACTCCTTTTTATTCTTTAAAAAGTAAAGGGACCGGATTAGGTATGATGATTTGCTATAATATCGCAGCAAAATATAATGGAACTATTGACTTCGAAAGCACGAAAGGCGAAGGAACCACCGTCACCATACGCTTTCCATCAAAAAATTCCTGAATCCGTAGGGACGGTTATGGTTATTAATGAGGTTTAGTGCCAATCACAAGAACCGCCCCCTGTTTCGGTGAAAAAATTCATAGAGCTCAAGTAAAACATGATTAATAGCTTTTATTAAAACTGAACATAGAATTTGTCCTTCATCGAGTGGATGAAGGACATTTTTTTGTTCCACATAGAGTAGAGTGATAGTATCCTCTTGTGTTGATTAGCTGATGTAAAATTGCAATATTTAAGATAGAGGACCGTGGAAAAAATTTTTTTATAAAAAAAACAAGTCTTATTGTAAAAGGAAATACTGATTTTTATTATTTAAAAGTCTCCATTAATATCTATATAAGGCGAGCAAGGTTTGTGTTGTTGTTTTCTTGCAACAGTTCAACAATATCAGCCCGGAGCACAAGAGAATTTTTGAACTGTAGTTTTTTGGTGTAGAAATTACGGCTGAAATAGCATGATTTTTAAAATGATCATTGTGAACGTTGGTTTTGATTTAGGCAAAAAATCCACAATCAAAGGCAGCTATTTTAAGGTTTTTAGCCTGGTTGACTTGGATAAGTTTCTATCATAGGATGTTAGTGAAATGATTCACAAACATTACCAACAGCTTACAAAAAAGAAAAAGCCATTTTTTTTATTGAATATTGTGAAATGATTCACAAACAGAAACTTACAGTAAAACTAAAACTAAATTAGGAGTGAATGACATGTCAAAAGTAATTTCAGCTGCAAAAGCTGCCGAGTTGATTAAGGATGGCGATACCTTAGCCGCAACTGGTTTTGGATTGTCTTGCTGGGCAGAAGAAATGGGAATTTCCATTGAGGAACGCTTT
This sequence comes from Neobacillus drentensis NBRC 102427, assembly GCF_001591445.1. GTDB lineage: Bacteria > Bacillota > Bacilli > Bacillales > Cytobacillaceae > Neobacillus > Neobacillus drentensis. The sequence continues at coordinate 50,983 of NZ_BCUX01000012.1, forward strand.
TTACAAACAGGTTACCCAAAGAACTTAACGGTTATGCATTCAAGTGCAGTTGGTAACCGCCGTGATAAAGGAATGAGCCATCTAGGTTATGAAGGATTAGTCAAACGCTGGATAGGCGGAATTGCGATTGCCTCTCCGGGCATGGCGAAATTAATCGAAGAAGACAAATGTGAAGCATATAACCTGCCGCAAGGTGTTATCACCCAGTTATACCGGGAAATAGCAGCAAAACGACCTGGTGTTATTACAAAAGTAGGAATGGGAACATTTGTTGATCCCCGTCTTGAAGGTGGAAAGATGTCGCCTTCTACTAAAGAAGATATCGTCAAGGTAATCGAGATTGAGGGAGATGAGTGGTTATTCTATAAATCATTTCCGATCCAGGTCGGTCTTATCCGCGGAACGGTAGCGGATGAGAATGGCAACTTAACACTTGAAAAAGAAGGATTGCACATGGAGGTACTGCCTGTTGCTCAAGCCGTACACAACTCCGGAGGAATCGTCATTGCTCAAGTTGAGACAGTGGCTAAAAATGGCACATTAAATCCAAAGGATATTAAAGTACCGGGGATTTTAGTTGATTATATTGTCGTAGCGAAACCGGAAAATCATTTCCAAACGGAAAACACTTATTATAACCCAGCCTTTTCCGGCCAAGTAAAAGTACCAGTGGATGGGATTGAAGCACTTCCGCTTGATGAACGGAAAGTCATTGCCCGCCGTTCCGCTGCTGAACTTCAGCCCAATACGATATTAAATCTTGGTGTGGGCATCCCAGTCTGCGTTGGAACAATAGCAGCTGAAGAGGGTGTGAACGATCAGCTTATGCTGACAACCGAAGCCGGGTCTGTTGGCGGTGTTCCAGCCGGTTTGAAGGACTTTGGCCATGCGTTTAACTCTGAAGCAATAGTAGACCACGATTCTCAGTTTGATTTTTATGATGGCGGCGGTATTGACCTATCCGTTCTAGGATTGGCTCAGACGGATGAATTTGGCAACGTAAACGTAAGTAAATTTGGTACTCGTGTCGCCGGATGCGGCGGATTTATTAATATTTCTCAATCTGCCAAAAAACTAGTCTTTGCAGGAACTTTTACAGCAGGCGGTCTGCAGGTGAAGGTGGAAGATGGCAGATTGCATATTTTACAAGAAGGTAAAGCTAAGAAATTTATTAAAAAGGTTCAGCAAGTCACTTTCAGTGGTTCCTATGCTTCACAAATCAATCAGCCAGTCGTCTATGTGACGGAGCGTGCGGTATTTGAACTGATTGACGGCAGAGTTACCTTAACAGAAATGGCACCAGGTGTAGATTTACAGAAAGATATTTTGACGCAAATGGAATTTACTCCTGTCATTTCAGCAGAACTAAAAGAAATGGATACGGCGATGTTCCAAGAAAACTGGGGCAAATTGAAAGAAATTATTAAAGAGAAGAAGGTAACCAGTAACGAGCCTGAGTTGGTTCCAGCAGGGTAGAAATGAATAAATCAGTTGGCAGGGCAGTAAGTAGGTTGCCTTGCCGACTAATCCAAAAAAGGAAGGAATCAAAAGCGATGAACATTCAGATTAACCGTTGGAAGATTCTTATTGCATCCACGATTATTAACATTTGTGTTGGAGCCATTTATGCATTCAGTATTTTCGCCATGCCTTTAACAAACGTATTCCATGTGACAATGCCGGAAATCATGCTTGCTTTTACTATTAATGCTGCGATCTCACCTATCCCGATGATCTTGGGAGGAAAACTAGTCGATAAAGGCGGGGCCAAAACAGCGATTATCCTTGGTGGTTCAATGTTTGGTTTAGGATTTATCCTATCAGGCTTAGCTACGGCTCCTTGGATGTTGTACATTACCTACGGTGTTATTACCGGTTTGGGCCAGGGGATTGTTTATTCAGCAACGATTGGCAACTCTGTTAAACTGTTTCCCGACAAAAGAGGTCTTGCAGCCGGAATTGTCACAGCAGGGTATGGTGGTGGAACCATTGTGATAGCGCCAATTGCCAACGCCATAATTACAAGTAACGGTGTTCAGTTCGCACTTATTACGCTTGGAATAGCTTTCTTAGTAGTCATTTTAAGCTGCAGCTTTCTAGTAAAAGCTTGTCCGGCCGGGTTTATTCCAGCAGGATGGGCTCCACCTGAAGCTGCTGGTCCGAATAAAGGCGGCATCAATATTCCTTGGAATGAAATGATTAAAAAACCAATCTTTTACGTGATTGCAAGTTTGTTCTTAATCGGTGCACTTTCCGGAATGATGGTTACCTCAAATGCTTCCGTTATTGGACAGACCATGTTTGGCCTAACACCTGCAACTGCGGCATTATTTGTAAGCTTATATTCATTAAGTAACTGTACAGGACGTGTCTTCTGGGGAGCAATCTCTGATAAGATCGGCCGTACAAAATGTCTAATGATGATCTATATTGTTATTGCCGCGATGATGTTAACAATCGCATTATCCACTTCTGTTGCCGGCTTTGCGGTTGCGATTGTGGGAATCGGCTTATGCTTTGGCGGTACAATGGGAATATTCCCTTCGATTGTTGGTGAGAAATTCGGCATGAAATATTACGGTGTCAACTATGGAGTGACCTTTATTGGCTACTCAGGTGCAGCATTCTTCGGCCCTAGAATTGCCAATACAGTGGCTGCAGCAAACGGTGGTCAATTCACCAATGCTTTCTATATCGCGTTAGTGATCTCACTTGTAGGCTTCGCATTAACTTTTGTGTTCCAAGCAATGGACAAGAAGAAACAAATAAACACAACTACATCAAAAGTGGCTTAACTATAAAACTATTAACTTATTGGAGGAAAAGGACATGAATATCACAAAATTATTAGGAATCAAATATCCGATTTTTCAAGGAGGTATGGCGCAAATCGCGCTTGCCCCATTAGCTGGTGCGGTATCCAATGCCGGTGGTTTAGGAATAATCGGTTCTGGCGGACTTACTGCCGATCGCCTTCGTGAAGAAATCAGAAAAACCAAAGAAATCACCAACAAACCATTTGCAGTTAATTTAATGCTAATGATGAAGAATATCCCGGAACTAATTGAAGTAGTCATTGAAGAAGGCGTAAAAATTGTTACAACAGGTGCAGGTACACCAGCTCCTTATATGCCAATTTTCAAAGAATATGGCATTACAGTCATTCCAGTTGTTCCTTCTGTAAAAATCGCAAAAAAAATGGAAGCATTAGGCGTAGATGCCATTGTCTCTGAAGGTACGGAGGCAGGCGGTCACGTAGGTGAAACAACAACTATGGCGCTCTTACCTCAAGTAACCAGTGCGGTTTCCATCCCTGTTATTGGTGCGGGTGGTATTGCAGATGGACGCGGTATTGCGGCAGCATTTGCTTTAGGTGCACAAGGTGTTCAAGTGGGAACACGTTTCTTAGCAACAGTAGAATGTCCAACACATGAAAACTTTAAACTTGCAGTAATCAATGCAGATGATACAAGTACTACTGTTACAGGCCGCAGCCTTGGCGGACCCGTGCGAAGCATTAAAAACAGCATGATTGCAGAATTCCAAGAGCTTGAAAGACAAAATGCTTCTCGTGATGAACTAGAAAAAATCTCATTAGGGTCATTACGTAAAGCCGTGTTTGAAGGTGATACAGATCGTGGATCGGTAATGGCCGGGCAGATTTGTGGTTTAGTCCGGGAAATTACAACGGTTGAAGAAATGATTACTAGTATGTTTGCAGAAGCACAAGAAGTATTAAATAACCTTGGTAAAATCACCGTTATGGAAGAAGAAAAAGAGTTAGTACTAGTTTAATTGTTTTGTTTTAAATCAAACAGTGCCTTAAGCCTAAGGTACTGTTTTTTTAGCATTTAATGATTTTGTCATAATATATCTACCGTCATGATAGTGCTTTATCTTTATAATAAAGGAATGAAGAATAGCAGGAGGGTGTTGATAAGAATGAAGAAAAAGGTGATTGAAAAATCTAAAAGTAACTTTAAGGTTCAGGATATCAACGATTTGCCTTCTACCTTATTCGTAACGGATGCAAAGGGAAATATTCTGATATCCAATGATTTTACCGCACTGACAATTGGTATCTCACTGGATGAATTATTAAAAATGAACGTTCAAGATTTAGTGAAGGCCGGTTATTATAAACGTTCTATTACAATGGAAGCAATCGAAACCAAGCAAAGGGTATCACGAACTGTCGATACAAACCAAGGGTTCCATATTAAATCAACGGCAACTCCTATCTTTCAAAAGGATGGAGAGCTCCAGCTTGTTGTCACCACCTCAAATGAATATAACGGAAAATTCCCTATAGTCACTGAACCCACTAATATACTAAATATAAATGGTAAAAGTAAGACAGATAAATCGGACACTGGAGTAGAAATTAGTTTTGTCGCCGAGAGCTTGGCGATGAAGCAAATTGTTAAGGTCTGTAATCAAATCGCCTCCTATGACAGCAAGGTATTAATTTATGGCGAATCAGGTACCGGGAAGGAAGTAGTTGCCCGCTATATCCATCAGAAAAGTGATCGCTCTCAAGGTCCTTTTGTTACTATCAATTGTGCGGCAATTCCGCCAACTTTATTTGAACAAGAGCTGTTTGGCTATGAGAAAGCTGCCTTCCTTGGGGCAGATGTGGAGAAAAAAGGCATCATTGAGTTGGCGAATGATGGCGTTTTGTTTTTAGATGAAATTGCTGAAATGTCGCTCGATATGCAAGCGAAATTTCTGAGGGTAATCGATAATAATGAAGTTAGACGAGTTGGCGGCGTGCAAAATGTGCCCATCAATTGCCGGATTATTGCTGCGACTAACCGCGATTTATGGAAGATGGTTAAAAAAGGAATGTTCCGTGAGGATTTATATTACCGGATTAACGTCATCCCTATTCATATTCCACCACTTCGTAATCGGAAATTGGACATTGTTGGATTGATATCCTACTTCTTAGCGGAATTTAATGATAAATATCAAGAAAAGGTCGTCCTTAGTGCAGATGAGTTTCAAAGAATGCTTAAATCTGATTGGCCTGGAAATGCGAGAGAACTAAGAAATTATGTCGAGCGTCTGGTTGTCATTGAGCAGCAAAGCATCGAACAGTCTGCGGAGGATGCTGTGACCGATTGGTTTGCAATTGACCATTTTATTAAAAGGAATCTGGATAAACAATGTACATTAAAAGATTTTACATCGATCGTTGAGGGAAGATACATTAAACATGTGCTCGACGCGTACAGCGGAAATGCTACAGAAGCCGCAAAAAAATTAGGCGTTGATCGATCGGTTATTTATCGAAAGTTAAAGAAGATGGATAACGCCCTTGGTAAATAGCCTTATTTCGAGAAATTAGAAGAAACAAAAAAGACTCTGTCTAAGCCGCAGTCAGGAAAAACAACTCCTGACTGCGGCCTTTTTATTTTTATATCTGGGTACCAGCACTTTAACATTAATAGGTAAATTCCCCTGGTATTAAAGAAACTGGAAAAAGGTTGTGGGAAAACACACATCTAATATCCTATAATCCATGTTAATATGTATATATATAATTTTTTGGGAGGTTAAGAAACATGCAAATTACTTTGGAAAACCCGAATACGGCCCAAAAGGACAAACTGGTTCAAACAACCTTTTCAAGAACAAATCCGTTTCAAGCGAGAGTTCTTCGAAATGTTAATTTAAATGGATCAGACTCTAATAAAGAAACAAGGCATATTGAATTATCACTAGAAGGATCAGGTTTTTCTTATGTACCGGGTGATGCTCTTGGTATTATTCCTTCCAATGATCCAGACCTGGTTGCTTCGATTCTTGAGGAAATGCACTGGGATGAAGAAGCAGTTGTTACGATCAATAAGCAAGGGGAAACTTTGCCATTAGCGGAAGCGCTTACCAATTATTTTGAAATAACTTTACTTTCAAAAAAGGTTTTACAGCAGGCAGCTGCATTTACAGAAAACGAAGAGTTACAAACGCTTCTCCTGATTGAAAATGCAACTCAATTGAAAGCATATTGCTATGGCAGAGATTTGCTTGATATGTTACGTGAATTCGGTCCATGGAAAGCTACTGCCCAAGAAATGGTCGCTATCTTAAGAAAAATGACTCCGCGCCTCTATTCAATTGCAAGCAGCATGGCAGCGAATCCGGAGGAAGTTCATTTGACTATCGGTGCTGTTCGCTACACAGCGCATGGACGGGATCGTAAAGGGGTTTGTTCTATTTCATTTGCTGAACGGTTGAAAGAAGGAGATACAATTCCAGTCTTTGTTCAAGCAAATAAACATTTTCATCTGCCAGAGTCTTCTGACCAAGATATTATTATGGTGGGACCTGGGACAGGTATTGCACCATTCCGTTCTTTTTTACAAGAGCGTGCCGTGAATAAAGGAACAGGACGGTCATGGCTGTTTTTTGGAGACCAGCATGTGGCTTCAGATTTCCTTTATCAAGATGAATTGGAAAAATATCAACAAGATGGGGTACTGACTAAACTAGATGCGGCATTCTCCCGCGACACAGCTCAAAAGGTCTATGTTCAAAATAAAATGCTTGAACATAGTAAAGAACTGTTTGAATGGCTTGAAAAAGGTGCTTATTTCTACGTTTGTGGAGATAAGGAATATATGGCGAAAGACGTCAACGAAACACTGATTAACATAATTGAAAATGAAGGTTCAATGAGCCACGAAGAAGCGGAAGCCTATCTAAAAGATATGCAGAAGCAAGGTCGTTACCAACGTGATGTCTATTAAGAGATTTATATAAAAATAACAGCAACCACCCTTCGTTCCGGTTAGGACGAAGGGTTTTTATAGTTAAAGGAAGGAGGGATTTTAACATAGGCCATTTTCATAAAATCTGTTGTTTTCATGGAAATGCAATACCGTTATGGTGTATTTCTCATGGAATACATATTATGAAGGACAAATCTCATGTTCCTGAGTCGACTTTTGTCCTTCATCGCCCTTATGAAGGACAAATCTCTTGCTTAGGAGGAAACTTTTGTCCTTCAATTCAAGTTGAGCAAAACAAACAGATTCTCTTGCTTTAGCAAAATAAAGATAGAAGTAAAAGCAGAGCAGACCTTAATTTTGCATTCTATAAAGTGTATTTAAGTAGGGATACATTCACTTAAAGCGAATATATAATGAGTAGAATGTTATAAATGAGGGGGAGGAAGTATGTTGTCACCTAAATCCAGATTTGAAACCATTAAAGGAATGGAAGTTCATTTTACCCAATGGGGTGATCCACAGAAACCAACGGTAGTTTGTTGGCATGGTTTAACCCGGAACGGGCGGGATTTTGATATTTTAGCCCGGCATTTAGCACAAGAGTATCATATCCTTTGTCCAGATACGATTGGGCGAGGATGGAGCCAATGGAGTTTTTCCCCGGAGAAGGACTATTGTTTTGAAAATTACAGTAACCTGGCTATTGGATTATTAGACCATTTAGGGATTGAGCAAGTCCGTTGGATTGGGACCTCGATGGGAGGAGCGATTGGGTTACGAATTGCCGGAACACCTCTTCATCAAAATCGTATTACCAGCTTAATTTTAAATGACATTGGTGCAGGTGCATCTGACAATGCTGTTCAAGATATTGAAGGTATCAAACGAATTATTAGTTATGTTGGAACTCCTCCTCAATTCAAGACCTTTACCGAATTAAAGAATTATTATAAAACTATTTATGCGGCATTCGGCTTGGCTAATGAACAGGAATGGACTGATTTTACCCGAAATTCTTGTAGACGAACGAATGAGGGAGGAATTAGCCCAAATTACGACCCGAACATTGCGTTACAATTTCAGCACACGGAGGATTTAAACCTCTGGAGCCAATGGGAAGCTATTCAATGTAAAACTTTACTTATCCGGGGGGAGAAATCAGATGTATTGCCCCTAGATGTAGCGTTAAAGATGCAGCAAAAACCAAACTGTCAATTGGTATCCATTCCAAACCTAGGACATGCGCCAGCTTTAAATACGGAAGAACAAATCTCCATCATAGAGGATTTCCTGAGATGATATTCAACAGTCTTTATAAAATTACAATAAAGTAAAAGGGAAACTACCAATTAAAGTAGTTTCCCTTTTTAAATTTGATGAAGACTATTTTTTAACTATGATTTTTTGGGGATTATCTACATTTGCTCCTGTTTATCTACTGATTTAATTACAACTGGCAGGAAAAGTATAAAGTGGTATTTATCCCCGTCTTTGTGAATTATATAAGAACGTTTTTATTTTTAAAACCTTAATAGAATAAAGTTTGATACAATAAAAAGTATTTTATTTTAAAGTGAGGTGAATGAGTTGAATACTTTAACCAAAAAGGAAATTATGTTTTTTGGATTTATGCTATTTTCAATGTTATTCGGTGCAGGAAATTTAATTTTCCCAGCATATTTGGGACAAGCCGCTGGAGAAAATGTCTGGCAAGCAGTTATTGGATTTATTATTTCAGATGCGGGTTTCGCTGTACTAGCTTTTATTGCTATTGCAAAGTCAGGGACATTCGATACGTTAATAAATAGAGTTCATCCTATTTTTGCTTTACTATTTCCAATGGCAATTTATTTGTCAATCGGACCTGGACTTGCCATTCCGCGTGCAGGTAGTCTAGCATTTGAAATGGGAGTAATGCCTTTTTTACCAAATACAATTCAGTCTTCACCAGTCGGACTATTGATTTATACTGTCGTATTTTTTAGTATCGTCTTCTGGTTTGCAAAATCACCTTCTAAATTAGTAGACCGATTTGGAAAAATTTTAACCCCTGCATTATTAGTTTTAATCATCATTATATTTATCAAATCTTTATTTACAGATTTATCTAGCTTTAAAGGAGCAACATTAGCTTATAAAGAGAAACCAATCTCACAAGGATTTTTAGATGGATATCAAACAATGGATGCCATAGGCGCACTAATTTATGGAATTGTATTTACCAATATTTTTAAAAGTGAAAAAATTAGCAATCAAAAATTACAAGTTAAATATTTAGCCATATTTGGACTAATTTGTGGTCTGCTTTTAGCTTTATGTTATCTCATTATTGCATACTTAGGTGCAGCAACTAACATTCATGGAAAAGTTGAAAATGGATCAGTTGTATTGAGTACTGTATTACAACAACTTTTTGGCCAGAGTGGAACGATTGTATTAGGATTAATTTTCACCTTGGCTTGTTTGAGTGTTTGTATAGGATTAATAACATCATGTGCTCAATATTTTTCAAGTATTTTCCCAAAATTATCGTATATTAAATGGGCCATTCTTTTATGTTTGGTTAGTGGGTTTGTAGCAAACCTTGGTCTTTCTCAAATATTAAAAGTAACTGTCCCAGTGCTTGGTTTATTATATCCAATGGCCATTACCTTAATTATTTTAGGGCTTTTACATGATAGATTACCCTTTAATAATCGGCCGGTTTATGTAGTAACAATCGGTCTAGTTGGATTATTTAGCTTGATTGATGTCGCCAATTCAACACTTTTTAATGGGTCACTTTCAGAAGTATTATCCAATGTTCCAATGCAAGATAAAGGCTTCGGTTGGGTGATTCCTGGTTTGATTGGTTTCATAATAGGAAGTATTGTAGAAAAATTTAAATATAATGAAGTTCCGACAGTTAAGAAAGCAGCCTAAATACGTAAAAAATCCTAATTAACAAAATTAATGTTAATTAGGATTTTTCTATTTTCAGTGACAAATACGGTGAAAGTGAAGGTTAATCGGGTGGATAGGGCTTCTTTTATTGGTCGATCTACTTTGTAATATATTTTAAAGCATATGAAGCAAGCTGTACTCGATTTTCTAGATTCAGTTTTTCCAAAAGGTTTTTCATATGGTTCTTTACCGTATTCTCTGAAATAAACAGTTGATTGGCTATTTGTTTGTTTGTTAACCCTTTTGAAACTAATAGGAGTATTTCTTTTTCACGAGGTGTTAAAGAACTAATGGATGGAGCGTTTTGTAAATCCCGTTCCCTAAATTGATAGAGAAGTTTTCCTGCAAGATCTTTAGCAACTGTATTAGACCCCTCAATAATGGAGCGTAAGTATTGCAGCCAATCATCCGGATCCATATTTTTCAGTAAATATCCTTGTGCTCCATACTGTATAGCAGTAAATAAATCCTCGATATGATCTGAGACGCTTAAGATAATCACCTTTATATGTGGGAATTTTCCCTTGATTATTTTCGTCGCCTCCAATCCGTTCAAAATGGGCATATTAATATCTATTAATAATATATCTGGAAACAGTTCTTCACAGAACTCAATCGCTTCCTTTCCATTCGTTGCCTGCCCCACAATAGAAAAGAGAGAATCCCCCTCCAGCATTTCGGTGATGGCAAGACGTGCATGAGGATGATCATCGGCAATTAATATCCGGTAATTTTCCATTATTGTTTCATGACCCCTTTAATTATTATTTTGCTCCCACGATTCTTTTCAGAGGAAATATCGATGGTAGTCCCTAATTTGGATACTGTCTCCTTCATCATAAGAAGCCCGTATTTGCTTGGCAAAATTTCATTCTCTGAAAATCCTCTTCCATTGTCCTCTATGATTAGCTTCCATTCATTTGGATGGGTTTCGAAGTGAAGGGATGCGTATTTTGCGTCGGAATGCTTTCTTATATTTGTGAATGCTTCCTGTATCAAACTAAAAAGCTGAACTTCTTCAGCGGGAGTAAAATAGTTTTCATTTATACTAATTGATAATTTTAGATCTATGCCAGAAACTGTATTCCAATCATCCAGCCAATTCTCAATTCTTTTTGATAAAGTAACGTGTTCGGATGGACTAGTCCGTAAATTGTAAATGGCTTGTCTTAGGTCCGAATCAATTGAATTTACTAAAACCTGTGCTTCATTAAGTTTTCCTTTTTTTAAGTGAACTTTTAATAAAAATAATGTTTGGGCAATGTTGTCGTGTAATTCTTTTGCCAGCCTTTCACGTTCTTCGTAAATGGCACGTATTTCACGCTCTGAAGATATGCGATTGTTTTGTTCCTTAATCGTCTTAAACATCCAGCTTGAAAAAGAGAAGGAAACAATAAATGTTAGAATTGTAATAAAATAATTTCCTGTTTCCATTGACATGCCTTGAAGAAAAGGGCCGCTGTGCCGTAAAAATTCAAATCCACCAATAAGAATGGTGGGAATTAAAATCGTAATCCATTTAAGATCTCTGTATGACATGGATAATTCCCCTAAAATTCATGTATTTTAATTCTTATAGTAACATGAACACAATGTTTTAAAATAAGATTCTGTCAAAAATATGTCACACTTTTCTAAGTAACTAGCCCTTATGGGTCATATGTATTTTAACCCTCTCTAAGGTAAATTAATATTATCAAGTTCATTATAGGAGGAAAAATAACATGAAGGTTTTTAAACTATTAATACCAACCTTTTTAGGATTATTTTTATTTGCAAGTGTAGCAAGTGCCCATGTTACGGTAGTGCCTAAACAATCTACAACAGGTGCGTGGGAAACTTATACAGTTAAGGTCCCAGTTGAAAAGGATGTGCCGACAACAAAGATTACGATTAAAGCGCCGGCAGGAGTTGAAATTAAATCATATCAGCCAGTTCCAGGATGGAAATATTCTGATGAAAAAGATGCGAAGGGTCTTGTAAAATCATTTACCTTTGAAGCGACAGGGGAAGGAATTTTGTCAGGTCAGTTCCAACAGTTTACCTTTGTAGGAAAAAATCCAGACAATGCAACAAAAGCAGCTTGGGATGCGTTTCAATATTACAAAGATGGTAGTATTGTAGAGTGGACAGGAGATGAAGGTTCCCAATCTCCACATTCCATCACGGATATTGTAGCAGGTTCAACAGAAGATCATCATGATGCAAAGAATACGAACCAAGAAACTCAAAAGACTGATAAAGTTGAAACAAAGACGGAAAATACAGGGGGCTCTCTTCCTTTAATCCTATCAGGGCTTGCGGTTTTACTTTCATTAGTTGCGAGTTTTCTTGCGCTTCGTAAAAAATAATAATTCCATTTACACTTTGAAATCGCAGAAGCAGAAAAACATACGATTGATATGGAGAATTATCATCTAGCAACTTGTTTTGAAAACTAGTTTCTATAGAAGAATCTTGTTTATATAACAAATTTAAGAGCACTTACAAATGTTGGCTTATCAATGTTTGTGGGTGTTTTTTGATTGCGTAAAAATAAAGAAAAAGCTAGGCGTTTGACTAGCTTTTTCTATTTCAAATTTTCTTTGAAATTCTAAATTAATTGGATTTCTTTCTTGCTTATGTGGTTTTTTGATGGGTAAAACAAATAGGATGTACTCTTAAAATTATCCGAAATACCCTAATTGTTCTGATAATTCTCGAGCAGTTATTAATAGTTCTTTTACTGCTGTTGAATCCTTGGAGATATCCAATGCTTCAGTGACCCCAACGATGTATATGGAAGCAATTAGTTCTTTTTTATAATCAAATACAGGAGCCGCAATGGCTGAAATTCCTGAAAGGTATTCGGAAGTATAAGCGTATTTCTCCTTTTTTACAAATGCAATGATTGATTCCAATGTAGATTGTTCGATTAAATTCTCCTCAAGCTCTTTTTGGATCATATTTCTTGTCTTTTCCTCTGGCAAATATGCTGTAAAAATACGACCGGTTGCCGTAGTTGTTAATTTAACTAAAGTTCCAGGTCTTATATTCAAATTAATAGGCTTCTTACTTTCTTCCCATTCAACAATTAATGGCCCTTTGTCATCAACCCAGATAGCCAAAGCTACTGTTTCGTTTAATAGCTCATTTAGTCTTTTTATATAAGGAAAGGCTTTGGCTGTTATATCTGTTTTTTGCATGGCGAATACTCCCATGGTCAACATCTCTTTTCCCAATGAATAACGTAAATCTGAGTCTTTTTCAAGAGCGCCTACCTTGCATAAGCTAATAAGATACCTGTACAGCTGGCCTTTTGGCATGCTACATAATTTTGATATTTCAGTTATAGTTAATGGTTTATCTGCTTGTGAAACTTCTTTAAGAATGGAGAATCCAAATTCGATAGATTGAATTCCCTTTTTGTCTTGTTCCATGTTTGAAACCTCATTTCCCAAACTATCATTATTTATTATTTTATCAGAGATAGCTCATTTTTTAATCATTAGATAATAAATTTCAAAAAAATAATCAGAAAACTCAAAATATATTGACACGTTAATTTGATATACACTATAATCATATTGTAAACAGTTGTTGAACCTGGTTAACCATTGTTTAACAAAATAAAGAAAGAATTTGAAAGTAAGCTTCAAATTAACAGAAGGTTCCATAACTATTTGGGGGTGAAAAAAAGACGGATATCACCATTATGAATTTATCAAGTATAAGAGAGCGCTTTTTTTTTACTATAACTAAGAATACTAAAAAAACATAGAAAGGAAGTATGCTTTATGGCTGGACACAATAAACGTCATCAAGTTGTGATTGTAGGAGCTGGACTAGGAGGTTTGACTGCTGCAGCGTTTTTGCAGCGTTTTGGGATGGATGTGCATGTATACGAGAAAGCCCCAGAATTGAAAGAAATTGGAGCGGGTATTAATCTAGATTCGAATGCGATAAGAGTGCTTTTACGATTAGGGATTACGGAAGAAGAGCTTATGGAGGTAGCGGTACCGCTTAAAGAAGTATGGGAGTTTCGAAATGGAAATGATGGTCGAGTCTTGTACAGTGAACCGTTTAAGAAAGATTTTGGAGCTCCACATGTAGTTATTCATCGTGGTGAACTGCACAGCCTGATAAAAAGCAAAGTAACCAAAGATGCTATCACTGTTAATCATGGATGTGTTAACGTGGAACAAAATAATGACGGTGTGCAAATCACATTTGAAAACGGTGTCACTGTAGAAGCTGACGTATTAATTGGTGCTGATGGCGGGAGATCAATTGTAAGAAATGCAGTCGTTGATTCACCTCCGAAAATGCGGTTTTGGGCGGCTATGTATAGAAGTCTTGTTCCCATTGATCAAGTTCCGCCTTCTGAGCGTGTTCCAAATCGTACTGCATGGTTAGGATCAAGGCATTTCTTTATGCGGTATCCAGTTTCTGGTGGGAAATTACTGAATATCGTTGGTGCCGTTCCCCGCAGCCATTGGGAGCACAATGGGCCAATTGATGCGAATGTAGAAGATTTTCTTGCTGAATTTACAGGTTGGGATGAAAATATACAAGCTATGATTGGATCAGCTCAGGAAACAAAACTTTGGCCATTATACGACATGGATCCACTTGAACGCTGGAGCAATAATAGGATCACCCTGCTCGGTGATGCAGCACATCTACTATTACCTTTCTTAGGGCAAGGAGCAGCGCAGGCAATTGAAGATGCAGAAGTGCTAGCAGGTAATTTGAAAAACTTAACAAAGGGAACCGACTTAACTGAAATCTTTGCCCGATACGAAGGATTACGTAAACCTCGAGCATCAACGGTTCAGTTTATGGCAAGAACTATTTGGAACTTTATTGATCCACCATACATTAATTCAGAAGTTTCAAGTATACCGGGAGACGACATTTTTAACCAGTATAAGAGTCTATTTAATATGCATGAATGGCTAAATGGATATGATCTTCAAAAAGACGTAGTTAGCTAGTTTTTGATTCACATAGTACCTACAAGGACAGGCGTGGTCGATTTATAATTCGAATGAAAGGTACGTTCGTATTTCTTGGTGGAAGAGGGATTAACAGGAATTCCTGCACTGGAAGGAGAAAAGTACCTTGATAAGGGGGGATTCATAATGGAGGCTAGTTTTGAAAATACAAAAAAACCAAAGATTAATGCCGGTACAAAACTTGTTGTTTTATTATCCTGGTTATTTATGATTTTTGAGGGGTACGATCTTTTGGTATTTGGGACCATCGTTCCTTCTTTACTGGAATATAAACAATGGGATATCACACCTGCCCAAGCGGGCCGCTATGGCAGTTATGTTGTTATAGGTATGTTAGTTGGAGCGATTGTGGCCGGGATGCTTGCGGACCGTTTTGGCCGTAAAAAGGTCTTGATAATGGGTGCAACAGTATGCGCAATCTTCATGATGGGTTCCGCTATAGCGCCAACCCCAGAAATTTTCGGACTTAGCCGTTTAATCACGGGCCTCGGATTAGGAACGGTAATGCCTGTTGTAACAGTGTTAACGCTTGAATATGCACCAGCAAAAAGGCGCGCTTTTACTACCATCATCATGTACAGTGGATACCAATTAGGTGGAGTGCTTGCTGCACTTTTAGGCATGTCTCTAATTCCTAGTCTAGGGTGGCGTGCAATGTTTTGGGTAGGCGCTATTCCGTTGTTATTAGTAGTTCCACTAGCTATTCGTTTTCTTCCCGAATCCATCGCTTTTCTTATGGCAAAAGGTAGAAAAAAAGAGGTAGAAGATATTGCAGAACGATTTAAAATTCCGATAGAAGAATTAGAGAAGGATCACAACGAAGAACATAGTACAAAAAACGGAAAAGAAATGAAATCGATTACTTCATTGCTATCTAAATCAAACCGTAAATCCACTATCCTTTTCTGGCTTGCTTCGTTTTGCGGACTCTTTATGATTTTCGGCTTGGGAACATGGTTGCCTACGATCATGATGAAAAGTGGGTATTCAATAGGTTCTGCACTATCGTTTTTACTCGTACTTAATTTAGGGACTGTCATTGGTAGTTTTCTAACAGCTGCTGCTTCAGATCGATGGGGTCATAAATTAGCGTGTACAATTTCCTTTTTAACTGCTTTTGCAGCATTTATTTTACTAAGCTTTAATTTTCCTTCAATGGTATTAACCTATATCTTAATTGCTGCAGCTGGAATGGGTTCAATTGGGACGCAATATCTCATTAATGCCTATGTAGGTGTATATTATCCTGCTACCATTCGTACGACGGCACTAGGTTGGGCTCTTGGGATTGGACGATTTGGAGGTATTGTGGGTCCAATTGTAGTGGGGCTACTAGTTTCATTGTCTCTAGGTACATTTTGGCACTTTGGCATATTTGCGCTTACAGGTTTAATTGGAGCGATTGTGGTATTTTCCATTTCCAGTTCAACAAAGGGGCAATCCATGGATAGCTCATCAGATCAAAAAGTACAGAGTATACATTAACATATTCAGATAAATCTATGAGCCATAAAAAGTAAATGGGGGTTTAAGAATGGAAAACGAATTAAAAAAATTTGATGTTGCAGAGTTAACCCATATGGAGATTTACACACCGAATCCTGATGGAACCGTATGGTTTTTTAAAGAAATCTTAGGTATGATAGAAACAGCAAGAGTGGGGCAATCCGTTTATCTTCGGGCTTTTGAAGATACCTACCAACATTCTCTTAAAGTAACTGAGAGAAATGAGCCAGGTTTGGGGCATATGAGTTTTAGAGCAAGTTCAAAAAATGCATTGGACAGACGTGTAAGAGATCTTGAAAAATCTGGTGCGGGTATAGGATGGATAGATGGTGACATTGGTCATGGTCCAGCTTATCAATTTGTAACACCAGATAACCACTTGATGGAAATTCTTTGGGAGATAGAAGAATATCGGGCACCGGAAAGTGAAAGAACAGTATTAAAAAATCGACCACAAAAACGCCCAACTAAAGGGTATCCTGTACGCCGTTTAGACCATGCAATGTTAATGTCCAAAGATGTAACCGGTAATAAAAATTTATTTATGAATGAACTTGGCTTTAAATTAAGTGAACACATTGTTAAAGACGATGGAACGGATCTTGGTATATGGTTAAGAGTTACGAATACAGTTAATGAGTTGGTGTTTACAGAAGATGACGGTACAACTGAAAAAGGACTAGGAAGGCTTCATCATTTTGCATTTTTGTATGGAAACACACAAAATTTGTATGAGGTAGCAGAAATATTGACCGAGAACGGTTTAGAAATTGAAGCTGGTCCATTTAAACATGGGATTAGCCAAACAACGAGTCTTTATGTTTATGAACCAGGTGGAAACCGTGTCGAACTTTATGGAGACCCTGGATACCTTATCTTTAATCCAGAATGGAAACCAGTTAAGTGGACGAAAGATGAAGTCGAGAAAGCAATCATGTTCTTTGGATCTCCATTACCAGAATCATTCTTTAAGAAGGGAACACCACAAATTAAATCTTCTTTATTATCAAAATAAGAAATGATTATAAATACACTAATTAAGATAATAATTACATTGTAAAAGATGCCATTCAGTATCACCTTTTTAATTAGCGCCTAAATAGATAACATTCATGTGAGCGGATCCATACCTTTAATAAAAGGCGTGGATCCTTAACCTGTTTATAGCAAAGATTCGCCAATGAAAATTGCCTTTGAAAAATAAGACTGGTTCAGTAGAGAGGAAGATTTATGTTGTCTAGTAAAATTCAAAGATATGCGGCTAAATTGGGGGAAGCAGAAGTTTCGCGGGTTGGTATCGACCCTATCACTTTAACCGATCCAGACATTACGGTTGATGAAGCCTATCACATTCAATTGGAAAATATTAAAAAGAAATTAAATGAAGGCAAAAAAATAGTAGGGAAAAAAATTGGGTTAACTTCAGTTGCTGTGCAGAAAATGCTCGGTGTTAATGAGCCTGACTACGGTCATCTATTAGACGACATGGTCATTGAAAATGGCAGTACTATTTCCTGTAAAACCATGCTCCAGCCAAAAGTAGAAGGTGAAATCGCCTTTATATTAAAGAAAGATTTAAAAGGTCCGAATGTGACCGTTCTTGATGTGATACAAGCTACAGATTATGTCGTTCCTGCTTTGGAAATAGTTGATAGCCGAATACAAGATTGGAAAATTAAGCTGCAAGACACCGTTGCAGATAATGCTTCATCTGGGTTATTTGTATTAGGGGGCAAGCCTACAAAAATTTCAGATATTAATCTTGAATTAATTGGCATGGCATTGTATCAAAATGGTGAGATTGCCAACACGGGTGTCGGAGCTGCAGCACTGGGAAATCCTGCTGCTTGTGTTGCATGGTTAGCGAATCGATTAGCTGATTATGATATTTCTTTAAAAAAAGGTGAAGTGATCCTTTCCGGTGCACTTTCAGGTATGGTGGTGGCAAAGCCAGGGGATACGTTTGCCGCAAGATTTGCTCATCTAGGGCAAGTGAGCGTTAACTTTAAATAAAGATGCAATTTTTTACTAATCTTGACTCGGTTTTTAAGGAGGAATAAGTGATGACTATAGAAATCATTAAGAAAATTGCTGATTACTTAGTTGCAGCAGAAGTAGAAAAACGTGAAGTTGTAAAGGTATCAAAGGTATTTAAACCGGATCTAACAGTTGAGGAAGCTTATCAGGCACAGGAATTGCTTGTTCAAAAAAAATTAGATGAAGGGCACAAAATTATTGGGCCTAAAATGGGTTTAACAAGCAAGGCAAAATGGGATCAAATGGGTGTATCTGAGCCAATTTACGGTTATGTATTCGATTATATGCTTGTCAATAATGGTGGTGTATTACCTTTCTCAGAATTAATCCATCCAAAAGTGGAAGCTGAAATTGCCTTTCTAATTGGGGAAGATATCGAGGGACCAGGAATTACAGGTGCCCAGGTGTTGGCAAAAACACAGTACATATTACCTGCTCTTGAAATCATTGATAGCCGTTACGAAAACTTTAACTTTACACTTCCGGATGTGATTGCAGATAATGCCTCTACATCTAGAGTAGTTTTTGGAAATGCACTGAAGAAGCCAAGTGAGTTTGACCTGGAATTAGTAGGTGCAACTTTATCCATTAATGGTCAATTGAAAGAGTTGGGGGCTGGGGCAGCTGTTTTGGGCCATCCTGCCAATTCAATTGCTGTATTAGCGAATATGCTTGCAAGAAAAGGAGATAAAATTAAAAAAGGGGATATTATCTTATCAGGTGCCATAACAAGTGCTGTAATGTTAAGAGTCGGAGATTTTATTTCCGGTAAATTTGATGGTTTAGGTGAGGTTACTTTCTTTGTTGGAGAATAAGAAATGTAATACTATTTGCAAATTAATTTTTAAGGAGTGGAATTACTGTGCCAATTATCCAAGTCAATCTTATCGAAGGCAGACCGTCTGAAAAAATAAAGACGCTAATTGAAAACATCACAGACACTGTTAGTGAGACCTTAGACGCACCAAGGGAAAGTGTAAGAGTATTGGTAACAGAACTACCAAAAACTCATTGGGGAATTGCAGGAGTACCAGCTTCAGAGAGAAAATAGCGAAATATCAACCATCGGAATGAGAAGGTGGGGGCACGTCAACACCGGAAAGTAGAAATAGGGAAATAGATATTCAAAACGGAATATTGAACCATTTTAGAAGTTTTTAAAATGCAAAAATGACAGGGGCTGCTTTTATAAGGGTCTCTGTCATTTTTATTTAAGCAAAGTTATTTTAAAAATAATTCTCTCATCGCTAATCAAAACATTAACAAAAGAAAGAAAAGACTTTGTAAGAAAATATTGATTTTTTAAAATATTTATTTTACTATAATAAAAGACTAATTGTTTAGTAAAGCGAAATAAGTATGGGGGTTTATTATGGCGGTCATCGAGAAAATCAGCAACTTTGCTGGGAAAACATTTACTTTATGGGTTTTAATTTTTGCAGTAATTGCTTATCTTACTCCTGGTAACTTTGTGTGGCTAGGAGGCTACATTGTTCCTCTATTAGGGATTGTTATGTTTGGAATGGGACTGACACTGGAGTTATCGGATTTTAAAGAGGTATTTAGAAAACCAAAAGAAGTGGCACTTGGGGTGATCGGACACTTTATCATCATGCCGCTACTTGCTTTTTTATTGGCAGTCGGACTCCATTTACCGCAAGAAGTCGCTGTGGGTGTCATTTTAGTAGGATGCTGCCCAAGCGGAACGGCTTCCAATGTGATGGTGTTTCTAGCAAGAGGAAATGTGGCACTTGCAGTTGCAATTGCCTCTGTTTCTACGATTCTAGCACCAATTGTGACACCATTGCTCATTCTTCTGTTTGCCAGTAAGTGGGTTGATGTTAGTGTTGCTTCCTTATTCCTTTCAATTGTACAAGTTGTCATTGTTCCATTAGCGCTTGGATTTATCATTAAAAGGTTCTTTGGAAAACAAGCGCGGGCCGGTGCAAAAGCATTACCGCTTGTTTCTGTTATTGCAATTGTGTTAATTGTATCAGCTGTTGTAGCAGGCAGTGCTGACAGGATTGCGCAAACGGGCCTGCTTATTTTTGGTGTGGTCATCCTTCATAATTTACTAGGGTTCTTAATTGGCTTTTTCTTTGCCCGTTTATGTGGAATGGATCTAGCAAAACAAAAGGCTGTTGCAATGGAAGTTGGCATGCAGAATTCCGGTTTGGGAGTTGCAATCGCTACGGCCCATTTCTCGCCTTTAGCTGCCGTACCAAGTGCGATTTTCAGTGTGTGGCATAATTTATCCGGTTCCGTTCTAGCCAATCTTTTCAGCCGAATGAAAGAAAAAGACCAAACTGAACAAAGTATCAAAAAGGCCGTCTGACCTGAAAACCACCCTTCGAATCGCAGGGTGGTTTTTGCATTTTTGCTTAAGTTCTATGATGATGCGCCGATTGTTTGTGATCTTTTAGAAAAACATTCAGACAAAGGCACCTTTTCCCCAAAAGCCTGAAGGATCAATATCTTTTGAAAAAAGATTTCATTTAATGTGAAAGGACACCATCTAACAATAAGGATGGTGTCCTCTTTAGATAAATTCTTTTAAGGTCAACCTGAATGACGGACAATATGGTCCGCTAATCTTATCGCCAAAGCGGATCCTGTTAGTGTAGGGCCAGCGGCAGTGAGAGTAGGGAGAACACTGTTATCAGCCACAAATAGACCTTGAACTCCATGTATTTGCCCATGACGATTTGTGGTTGAAGTCGCTGGATCATCACCCATTCTGCATGTACATGCTTCATGCATATCTGATCCAGGTGGTCGAAGTACCAAGGAAGATTCATCAAGAGTCACTCCCATGGCAGCTGCGGATTTTCTAATTCCTTGTGCAACTTGAGTGGCTGTTTGCCGGTCTTTGCTGCTTAGAGAATATTGAACTTGGAATTCTGGTACACCGAATTCATCCTTTGCAGATGGATCAACATAAACTCTATTCTCAGCGCGAGGCTCAACTCTTCCAAAAGCAGCGTAGACAACCATAAGATTATCTCTATAAGCCTTATCTTCAAATTGCTGGTAGGAAAAAAATTGATCAGGTCCAAGAATCTGAATTTGATAAGGATCCTCATTTGTCTCAAATTTCAAAATAGCTAGATTGCCAAGTTTATCAGAGAATTGTCTTCGACTTATGGTACCTATACCAATGATGGACACATGCCCTGTTAAATAACGTCCAATCGCAGGTCCTTGAATTCCAGAACTTAGTAATATTCGGGGAGTCTCTAAAGTACTCGCAGACAATACCACATTTTTTGCCCGAATGGTATGTGCTTTCTTGTCTAGAGAAATCACTTCGACGCCAACGACCTTCTTATTCTCAACAATTACTCGAGAGGCATTGGCATTTAATCCAAGATCATATGGACGATCAAATTGGGCTGCAGCCAATGCGTTGATTGAACTATACCAAGGATTGGAATGGACCTCACCTTGATGAGAAGCTGTCATATCAAAAGCCAATGGCATATCTTTTGCTTCCAGAATACCATGTGAATGGAGTCGCTTTAAAAGAACATTTTGCATAGAAGAGCCTTTTGCAAAAGACCTTGTAGTATGCATTAGCTTCTCTGCCATCCTATAATACACATCTAATTCTTGGTGATGAATGGGCCATTTATTCAGTTCGGATTGAATAGGTCTTGGCGTTGCTGCATTCCAAAACAGCGACCTGCCTCCAAGGGCGTATATCATTCGTGCTCCTGAGAATTGAGGTACACGCTTTTCGAAAGTCGTTGAATTATCTGGCAGAAGTTGATCACGTGCAGTATTTACATTCTGTGTGGGGATATTAAGAGAGTGGGAGTGAAATAATTTATCCCCTTTGTCAATAATCCCAATCTTTTTAGCACCTTGACTTTTCCACAATTCACACAAGCGGTACAGGGTTGCCCCTCCGCCAGGACCAGTCCCCACGATGAGCACATCGTATTCTGTCCTAGACATTTCTTCAATGGTCTTAGTCGGAATCCAATTATTTTTATATTTCACCATAGTTGACACCAACTTTCCATTTTACTATTTATCAGTAAAGGATATGCAGTACTGCTAATCCAAAATGTCAAATGGTATCAAAATAACTTGATACAAGGTAGTTTATATAAGACTAACTCGAAAGAATTGGAAGAGGCGGCTTTTGAATTAGTGAGATAATATAAGGAATTCAGCCTTTTCAATGGGGAGGACTTTTGGAATTTAAAACATCAAAAGTCCTCCATTATAATGTAATTGAGCACAATAATTGCTTGATAGTTTTTAATCCTAGAAACAAAATTGAAGCCGTTAATAACTTTGAAGTTGAACCTCCCAGACGACATGTTTTAACTCAAAATCGTGTTCCGTAAGGATTGTCGGTTCGACCCCGACAATCGGTATCTTTTGATTAATGATGAAAATGAAGTCTACTGCTCACTCTTGTTCTTGAATGATGGATCAGGAGAAGGATTAGAATATTTTTCCTTAGACCATGCATACTATAAACATAATTTAATGCAAATGCAGAAAGGGAAAGAGTCGATGTCTTATTTTCTGAAGTTTTTAAGAGGAAAGCGCTCTTCTCGGTTCCATCAAACAAGCAATAATGCTAATCTTCAGAAAAAAAATATGGAAGATGATGTCCTGGACTCTGATTTATCCCACAATACAGAGAATCTCCAACTGCTATTTTCTCAAGCACCGGATTTAGTGATTCGTCGCTTTCCCATCGCAGCGAGTAAAACGGAGGCCGCTTTGGTGTACTTGCCCGGATTGACGGATAAAGATGCGATCCAAGATTATGTCCTAAAGCCATTGATGCATAGCTCCTTCGATCCTAATAAGGAACTGCCAATCACAATAGGAAAGATCGAAATGGTTAATACATGGGGGCAGATCGAAAATGCGATTCTAGGAGGAGATAGCGTTTTATTGTTAAACGGGCAAATCACCGGGTATCAATTAGATACAAAAGGTTGGCCGCAAAGACAGCTTATTAATCCTCAAAATGAAATATCTCTAAAAGGTGCGAATCAAGGATTTGTGGAAACAGGGAGTCAAAATATTGCCCTAATCCGCAGGTATATTCCCCATCAGGAATTAATATTAAAAGAGATGACCGTCGGTATTCGAGGGAAAACAAAGGTTTCCCTTTTATATTTGGGAGATGTTGCTTCTGAAGACGTGCTAAGAGAACTGGAAATACGGATTCAAAATATTACAGTGGACGCTATCATTAATACCGGCGAACTTATCGAGTTCATTGAAGACAATCCTTATTCACCCTTTCCGCAAATTATGTTGACTGAAAGACCTGATACAGCGGCAACTCAAATTCTTCAGGGGAGATTTGTGATTATTATGGATCGTTCTCCGAGTGTATTGATTGCTCCGACAAACTTTATCTCCTTTTTTCAATCTGTGGATGATTACGGTTCCCGTTGGTTAGTTTCTTCCTTTATCCGGGTAATGCGTTTTTTTGCCTTTATGATGGCCTTATTTTTGCCCGCCACTTATGTTGCGTTTATTTCCTATAATTTTGAAGTTATCCCGATGGAACTTTTGCTTACTATTGCGGAATCAAGGATACAAGTTCCGTTCCCACCCGTGCTGGAAGCGGTGATTATGGAAATGATCCTGGAGTTGATGAGGGAAGCGGCACTAAGGCTTCCGACTCCGATTGGTCAGACCATTGGCATTGTGGGCGGCATTATCATTGGGCAGGCAGCTGTTCAGGTGGGAATTGTCAGCAACATAATGATTATTGTCGTTGCTGTTACAGCCATCGCTTCCTATAACATCCCTAATTATGATATGAGTTCGTCCATTAGACTATTAAGATTTCCAATGATGTTATCTGCTGCCATGTTTGGAGTTGTAGGGATTGTGGTAGGGTGGATGACCATAGTTGGCCACCTGGTTAGTCTTGAATCATTAGGTACACCCTATGGAACTCCTCTAGCTCCATTCCGATTTGCTGATATGAAGGATGCGTTTCTGCGCTTTCCTTTATGGGCAATGAAAAGCCGCCCCAAAGGCACCGGGGCTATTCCAACTATTCGACAAGGTCGAAATCGCACGAAAAGGTGAAACGATGAAAAAATATGCCTATAATGAAATCACTCTCATGCAGTATATCTTTTTGATTAATGGGGCGCAGGTGGCGACGGGTGTTCTAGCTCTCCCGCGTATACTTGCGGAAAAAGCTGGGACAGATGGTTGGATCGCTATTCCGATTGGATGGTTTTTCTCCGTTGTTGCGAGTATTTTTTTAGTTAAAACGGCCGAAAGATACCCAGATGACACCCTTTTCGAAATTCTTATCCGATTATTCGGAAAAATAGTTGGGAAAGTAGCCATCATCGTTTACATGGTGTACTTTGCTTTTTACGCTTGGATCATTTTTGTGAACGGCAGTCTATATATCAAGGCATGGTTTCTGCCTAAAACCCCAAGTTACATCATTTTACTTTTATTTTCGATTCCTACTTTTTTCGTTGCCCGTAACGGGATTCGTGTCCTAGGCAGATATTCTGAGCTGTCTTTTTACATGGTCATTTGGATTCCTTTGTTTTTCTTGATACCGCTCAGGGATGGGACTTGGCTGCATCTTCTTCCGATACTTAAAGAAGGATGGAAACCAGTATTATCAGCTGTACCGACCACTGTTTTTTCCTTTTTGGGATTTGAAGTCGCGTTCTTTTTGTACCCCTTTTTACAAAAAAAGCAGCATGCGGTTCTCGGAATCACGATTGCGAACACCTTAACGATGTTGTTTTATGTATTTGTAACGATAGTCTGCTTTGTCTATTTTAGCCCCGATGGGATTATCGATTTTAATCAGCCCGTTCTGTATTTACTTAAGCTAATTGAATTCCGTTTTTTAGAGCGTTTTGACATGGTTATATTGGCTGTTTATCTGATTGTTGTTTCTACAGCCTGGATGCCTTGCGTATATCTTGCAACCTTTTGTTCTAGTCAATTGCTTGGAAAACAGGATCACAGCCAGCACGTCATTATTTTATTATTGATCATTATTGGATTGGTCTTTTGGCGTGAGCCTACTTGGAATGAATCGGAAAAATTCCAGCAAATGTTTGTCAAAGGAGGGCTGCAATTGGCATTCGTAGCTCCTCCCTTTTTATGGATCTATAGCTGGATATATGAAAAGTTGCGTCGGAGGGTAAGACATTGAAAAGGAAGATACTACTTTGCCTATCGCTCTTGGCTATGATGATGACGGGATGCGTGGACCAGATAAATGTTGAAGATGTCACTCTGTCACTTATACTAGGTTTAGACTTGGATGAGGATGATCATTTAGTAGTGTACATGTCAAGTCCGGTGTTTAATAAAGAAGCAAAGGTAAAAGAAGAGAAAGTCGAAGTGAAAGCTGTTACGATTCGCGATTCCAGGGAACTGTTTGATATGACGGTAATGGCTTTAACTTCGGGAAGCAAAACGCAATTAATCTTAGTCGGGAAAAAGCTGTTAAAACGAAAAAATTGGATTGATTATATTGATCCCTTCTTTCGGGACCCCAAAAATACCGTAACCACACGCGTTGTCGCCATAGACGGGCCTGTTTCTGATGTCATTTTCTTTAGGCCGAAAGACAAGCCGCGTCTCCCTTTGTATTTAACCAATTTAGTGGAAACGGACTACAGAAGAAATATCACAGTAAAAACGACCATTCAAGAGTTCCGTAAGCAAACGATGGAAAAAGGGATGACAGCAAGCATCACCGAAATGAAAAAAGACCACAAAATCATGTTGACCGGAACGGCTCTGCTGGATGAACAGAGTAGATATAAGTTAAGCATAAAACCGCATGAAAACAAATTATTACGCATCCTGCAGCATAAAACAAAAGGTGATTTCCCATTTACCATTTCAGTCCCTCTGGAATCGAATGGACGGGATAAATATTGGATCAGCTTTAGTACGCCGAACGTCAAGGTAAAAACAAAGGTAAGGTATGACGGTCATTTTATTTTTGACACAGACGTAAAAATGAGAATTGCCATTACAGAACGGCTTTTTCCATTCAATGTAAGGAAGGACACAGCGAAACTGCAAAAGAGTATAGAAACGAAACTGCAAGCCGATTTCGAGCGCTTAATAAAAAAAACACAAACCGCCACCATTGACCCGTTTGGATATGGGATTTATGCGAGAGCCTATACGTATCCCGAGTGGAAAAAAGTCCAAAATCAATGGGGGAAAGCCTTTTCGAAGGCTGATTTAAACGTCAAGGTACATGTAACCATTGGCGGAATGGGAACGATTAAGTAACACGGGCCAATGATATTCTATTTAAAAAAGGCTATTCTTTTTGTGAATGATTAAATAAAGAATAGCTTTTTGGTTATGGTGCATCAGTTCCGGCAAATTCTGGTTTCATAATAGAACCCAAATCCACAAAATTTGATAATTGGTGATTCGCTTTACCTCGCCAATCTCGATATCGTAGAAGTGCAGAGGATGCGGGTTTTCTCCTACATCCAACGCAAAGGACAAGGTGATGAAAAGGTGTCATAAAATAATCACATTCTTATGAAAAACATATGACCTTTTTCTTCATTAGAACTGGAAAAATGATTCTTTAATGATTGTAGAAGAAATTGATACTTTTTATGAGAATCAAAATTCCGGAACACGCTGGGGGTCAGGTACCGTTTTTAGGCACCGGTAAGTATTTATAGATTTACTTTCTACTTGGAGGATGGTACACTTAATTCTATTAAAAAAACAATATATTGTATTCGTTTTATACAAGGTACTACTATATGTAGTTTAATAGGGAAGTTCGGTGTGATGCCGACGCTGTCCCCGCAACTGTGAAGCTGACGATGATTCAAAGCCACTATGCATTCGCATGGGAAGGGAATCAGAGAATGAAGCGAAGCCAGGAGACCTGCCTATATAAAACAGATTTATCATTTCTTCGGGGATTGAGGAATGGAGACGTAACCATTTTTTTATTTCTGAACGTTTCCATTTTAGGCTATCTCACTCGCAGAGATAGCCTTTTTATTTTACGAAAAGAGGGATTATATGAAACTTTATACGAAAACCATCTGCCCCAAATGCCTTTGGGTAAAATCCGAATTACAACGTGCCGGGCTTGAAGCAGACATAATTAACATTGATCAAGATGAACAAGCAAAGCAAACGATCATGGAAGCAGGCTTTTTAAGTGTTCCTGTTCTTGAAATCGAAGGAAAGTTGATAGGTGATGTAAAGGAAGTTATTTCCAAAATTGAGCTGATTGCACAATGATTGTTTATGCTAGTCGAACGGGCAATGTACGATATATTGCATCCAAATTAAAGGCAGAGCCTATTGAAATTTCTGAAGAATTAATGTTGAAAAAGCCTTACCTACTTATTACTTATACAGATGGGCTAGGTGATATTCCTGAAAAGGTTGCTCGTTTTTTAGAACAAAATGCGAAATTTTGTAAAGGTGTAGTTGTTAGTGGTAATAGTAACTTCGGTCATACGGTATTTGGCGGTGCTGGCGAAAAAATTGCAGCGACGTATCATATACCCCTAGTACGTAAATTAGATTTACGGGGATATCAAGTCGATTATGAGGCGATTCAACAGTTTTATGAAACGAGGGTGTCGGGATGAAAACGTATTTAAAGCTAAATAATGATGTCCTTAATCGTTATAGCACAACAGGACAATTAGAATTGGAAAAAGACCGTGAAGCAACGCGCCGTTACTTTTTAGAATATGTAAATGTGCGTTTGCGGTACTTTATTGATATTGAAGAAAAAATTCGTTATTTAGTAGATGAAGGCTACTACGAAAAAGAATTTATCGACCTGTACGATATGGAATTTATTAAAAGAATGTACAAGAAAGCCTATGATTATAGTTTCCGTTTTCCATCTTTTATGAGTGCTAGCAAGTTTTATGATAGTTATTCCCTAAAAAGCCGTGACGGGGAAGAAATTCTAGAAAAATATGAAGATCGTATGGTGGCCATTGCCCTGTATTTAGCACAGGGCAATACGGATCTAGCAGAACAAGCAGTGGAAGCCATGATGGAGGCTTATCAACCTGCCACACCAACAGCTTTAAATAGCGGGAAGAAAGCACGCGGAGAGTTGGTGAGCTGTTTTAAATTATCGATGGATGATTCTATGAATAGTATTGCTGAAAATATTGGCTATTGTTTAGAATTGTCACGTCTTGGTGGAGGTGTGGGCGTGAATTTAACGGATTTGCGCCCATTAGGTGATCCAATTAAAGGGATTCTAAACCGTGCAAGTGGTGTTATACCAGTCGCAAAGCTTCTAGAAAACTCATTTAGTTATTCGAATCAACTCGGACAACGAAACGGTTCTGGTGTTGCCTATTTAAATATTTTCCATGGTGATATAGAAAACTTTATTTCGTCCAAGAAACCAAATGCAGATGACAAAATACGTCTAGCCACACTTTCAACAGGGATCATTATACCAAATATTTTCTTTGAGCTAATGAAAGCCGATAAAGATATTGTGATGTTTAGTTCATATGATATTTTTAAAGAATACGGCAAGCGTATGTCTGAGATTTCGATGACAGAGATGTATTATGAATTACTAGATAACCCGAATATCCGTAAAATAAAGCGGTTAAACGCACGAAAGCTTTATACAGAAGTGAAAAAGGCACAATTTGAATCGGGCTATCCATTTGAAATCTTTGATGACAATGCCAACGAAGACCACCCACTAAAAAATATTGGTCGTGTGAAAATGTCTAATCTATGTACAGAAATTCTTCAGTTGCAGCATACTAGTATAATCACTGACCAAGATGAACCCAATCAATACGGCTTAGATGTATCTTGTAATTTAGGTTCTATTGATATCCATGCAGCAAGTAAAGTGAATGATTTTGGAAAGTTAGTAGATACTGCGATGCGCCTATTAACGAATGTTTCACAAATGACAAACATTAAAAATGTTCCATCTGTGGCGAAAGCAAACAAATTAATGCATTCTGTCGGCCTTGGTGTCATGAATTTACATGGGCATCTTGTGACGCAGGGAATCCGATACGGATCAAAGGAATCTATTGATTTTATCGATAGCTTTATGGAAGCGATGAACTATTATACACTGAAAACATCAATGGAAATTGCTAAAGAACGCGGCGAATCATTCTATCGATTTGAGGATAGTGATTATGAATCAGGTATTTATTTTGATCCTTATGTGGATAAAGAAGAAGAGCAAGAAAGATCATCTATTGTATTAAAAGCGCTGGGAAATATTCCAATTATCACTCAAAAAATGTGGCAGTCTTTAAAGGAAGGCGTCATGCAATACGGCTTATTCCATTCATATCGTTTAGCAATTGCGCCAACGGGCAGCATTTCATATATTCGTAGCTGCACAGCTTCCATTGCTCCTTGTACAGAGCGCGTCGAGGTACGTGATTATGCGGATAGTCGTACCATTTATCCAATGCCGCACTTAACTAACGAGAATACTCATTTATATGTGGAGGCATACGATGTCAATCCTTATGACTTAATAGATGTATATGCTACTGCTCAAAAACATGTAGATCAAGGAATTTCGATGACGCTTTATGTCACTGACAATTGGACAACCGAGCAACTAGCGAAAATTTATATTTATGCCTGGATGAAGGGCATTAAGTCGGTTTACTATGTGCGCCAGCGATTACAAACATTAGAGGAGTGTGTAGCATGCCAAATTTAACGTATGAGGCTGTCAATTGGAATAAACCAACAAGTGAACTCGCACAAGTATTTTGGGATCAGCAATGGAAGCAAATTTGGTTTCCAGAAGAAATCGCCGTCAGTAAAGACGTCAAACAGTGGCAAAGTTTTGAACATCAGGATAGGTATAAAAAAGTATTTGCAGGATTGACGTTACTTGATACGGTTCAAACCAATATTGGCATGAATCATATTGCTGCCTATGCAACTGATTTACAAGAAAAGGCTGTTTTCACTGTTTTTGCAGCTTTTGAAGCCATTCATGCGAAATCTTACTCCTATATATTTACAACACTTTGTACCAATACAGAAATCGACGAGCTTTTTGAATGGGTGAAGAAAAACGAGTATCTACAATATAAAGCAAATAAAATTGGCGATATTTATAACAATATAGAAGAAGGAAATTCAGAAGATCTATGGAAAGCTATGTTTTCCTCCGTCATGCTTGAATCCTTCCTGTTCTACTCGGGTTTTTTCTACCCTCTATACCTAGGGGGACAAGGCTTCCTGCGTAATAGTGCAGAGGTCATTTCGCTTATTCTGCGAGACGAATCGATCCATGGTGTGGCAGTAGGTTTTTTTGCTCAAAATTTATTTAAGCACTTCTCAATGAAAAAGCAAGATGAGCTGAAAGCATGGGGCTATGAACTATTACTTGATCTGTACCAAAATGAAATGAAGTATACCGATGATGTATATGCTGAAACAGGCTTATCACCAGAGGTAAAAGCATATGTACGCTATAACGCCAATAAAGCATTAATGAATGTCGGTTTCGAATCCATGTTTCCAGACGAAGAAGTCAATCCAATTGTGATGAATGGTATTCGAAATGAAGGCTCTACGTATGACTTCTTTTCACAAAAGGGTTCTACTTATGCAAAAGCGAAAGTGACTCCTATTACAGATGAAACCTTTAACTTTAGTAGATAAGGAGAATCAAAATGAACTTGGAAGTAAAAATCAAAAGAATTCATGCTGATGCGAAGACCCCTGTACAAGCAACTCCAGGGGATGCTGGAATGGATCTTTATTCAATTGAAACCTCCAGGATTCCATCAGGAGAAGCAAGATTAATTGGGACAGGCTTACAAATCGAACTGCCAAAAGGAACGGAAGCACAAATTCGTCCTAGAAGCGGCCTCGCTTTAAAGCACAGTGTGACGGTACTGAATAGTCCAGGAACCATCGATGAAGGATACCGAGGTGAGATTGGAGTTATTTTAATGAATCATGGAAAAGAAGCCTTCGTTGTTGAAAAATCGATGCGTATCGCTCAAATGGTTATTCAGTTTGTTCCTTCCATACAGGTTACTGAAGTAAATGAATTATCTCAAACGGTCCGTGGATCATCTGGATTTGGCTCTAGTGGGACAAAATAAATAAGATTTCTTCTCCCGTTTGTTCTACTGCTTCAACCATCACCTTATGTGCTGCACGTCGTTGTCACAGAATTGTCAATAATTCAAACTTCGTCCCTAAAAGCGGTACCTGACCTCCTTCTGTGGTTAAGTTTCTTTTTAAAGTAGAACTAATTTCAGTTGGATAGATTAGAAGCTTGTTTATTCACTTTTTTTTTATTTTTATACGCTTTCATAATAAATGGGAAATGTGATATTATTATATTTGAATTGTAATATTTTTGTAGAATGATAAAAAAATTCCATCATGATTTTGCAGAAGTAAAGTGTATATTTCTAAAGAAAAAGGAGAATTCGATGTTTAAAAAACTGTTTCTAGTCATTGTTGCTTCTGTCTTTTTAATGACCGCATGTGATTCGGTAAAGGGTGTTAATTTAAATCAAATGATTTTGAATAATGCCAAGATAAAGTCATCCCAGAGTTATGCAGTTGTTAAACTTCATCTTTCGTATAAGAAATCGAATGTGAAGGATAAAGAATATTTAAAAGTATTAAATCTTTTGAATGATATGGAATTTCAAGTTCAAACCAAAATGCAAAATGCGGATACGTTCTCGATGGGTGGATTTGTCAAACTGAAACAAGGTAAAATTCCGTTCCAGTTATATTCTGATAAAAAGCAGATGGTATTATTAGTAGATCAAGCTTCTAAGGCAATCCGCATCCCTGTTCAGCAGGATGGGGGATATTCTCAAAAATTTATTCAAGATATTCAATCCCAATTGCTTCCTTCTGTAGTGAAGGATCTGCCAAATCCAAAACATATTAAAGTCCAAACGAACGTACATTATAAAGTACAGGGCGAGAAGATAACAGGTCACAAGATTCATGCCGAAGTATATGCCAATGAAGTGCCTAGTCTATTGTTAAAATTCCTTGATAATCTGTCAAACGATCAAAAAGCTCTCACACAATTGGCTAAGGCTATTAATGAAGTGACTAACATGTCAGGTGATGAGACGGTTGTTTCTGCAGCTGAGCTTAAGCAAATCATAAAAGAATTTAAAGTTGGGTTTAATCAGATGTTACCTGAGATGAAAAAATCAGGAATGCTGGATAAAAGAAACTTCCTTAAAACTGATATTTTGGTAGATAAACACTTTAACGAAAGAAAATCTTACACGGAGATTGGATTGAAAAAGCTTCCAGAAGAGAGCGGCGGCTTGGATGGAATCACTTTGAAGATTACCCAGGAAGTTTGGAAAATCAACAAAAAGGTAACAGTACAAAAAGTTAACAGAACGAAATTCTTGAGTGAAGATGCTTCAGAAGATGAATTTTTGTCAACTTTGGATAAAAAACATAGTGTTCTTTATCGTGTAATAAAGTCTTTTGCACCAAGCACTCCAACTGTCAATGCTGTATCTGATCATGCTACTGTTATTAGTGGCAAAGTTGAATCAGATTCAAAGGTTTATGCAATGGTAGGGAGCAAAAAAATTGGTCAAGCCACTGCAAAACATGGTAGATATTCAATGAAAATTAAAAAGCAAAAAGCAGGTACACGCATTATTGTTTATGCTGTTGATATGGCAGGAAATAAGAGTAAGAGTCCTATCGTGAAGGTAATCGATAGAACTCCACCTGTTGTCCCGACTGTTAATAAAATAACTAGTAAAACTGTAACGGTAAGTGGTAAAGGTGAAACAGCAGCAACTATTTATATTTACAATGGTAATAAGAAGATTGGGCAAGGAATAGTAGATAGCCGGGGAAACTATAAAGTGAAAATTATGTTACAAAAGACGGGTTCAACAGTAAACGTATACGCTCAAGACAAATCAGGCAATAAAAGTAAGAGTAGAACGATAAAAGTAAGTTAGTTTTTTTAAAATCCCGTGCCTGTCAAAACAAGAAAATTACCCGACGCCATCGCAAGCATTAGGAATATAGGTGTCTGCCCCCCAACTCACTGGGGGTCAGACACCTTTTTCGTGTTTATTTTCTTCTGTATATTGTAGATTATCCCCTTGTGAATTTTAAGTTTTTGGAAATGATAAGAGGGAAATTCAAATGACTTAAAAAAGGAGTACGAATCAATGTATGAGGATTTAAAAGAGAAAGTAATAAAAATAATATCGGATCATACAACAGGGATTCTATCATCGGTGGAAAATAATAAGCCCCACTCACGATATATGACGTTTTACAATAACAACTTGACATTATATACACCAACAAAAAAGGATACTGAGAAAATAGAGGAAATAGAAAGAAATCCAGCTGTTTCTGTATTATTAGGTTACGAAAAGAATGGACAAAGTGATGCCTATGTTGAAATAACTGGGACAGCTGCCATTAATGATTCACAAGAATTGAAAAAACAATATTGGCATGAATCATATAAAAAATGGTTTGCTAGTCCAGAAGATCCAAATTACGTGTTTCTTCAGATAATACCTGAAACTGTTCGTATTTTAAATATGGATGGTGAGCCACCTCAAGAACTTACTTTAGGAAATTGAGGATATTTCAGCTAGTCTGAATCCATATAAATCAAAGTTTTCCAATTTGGCTCTTCTTTTCATCTACTTTAAGAAAAAGAAGAGCCATCAATAATTTCAACATTTTCCCTTGGTTTGATTTCATCCATTAATTTAAAAAGCGCCTCATCTTTCTTCTTAGCCCCAATCATACAGTAAATTTGTGGAATACTAGTTGGGTCAATCCCCATCGCCCTTAATAAAAATAATGTATCTTTAAAGTGCTTATTGAATAAGTCAACAATTGATATATCAGTATTCAGTGAGAAATTTATAAGGATGGAAAGTTTAATGATTGCAAATAATTTCGAGGTGTACCGTAATCGAATATTTGATCGAATTAAGGAAAGGTAGATTTGAATTTTATTATTATCGAAGAATCAAGCAAATGCGCATAATGGGTAAAGAATTGGCGGTCACCATAAATTACAGCCGTGATGGCAAGTTTAGCTTCACGTTGAAAGATCATAAAACGCTTTTCTGCGGTTTGCTCATCAAATTCCCCTCCGCTAACATAAACTGTTCCGAGCAAAATATATTTATTGTTTTGTGATATAATTTCCGCTAGAAACTCATCACGGGTATATTTGTCAATGGCTGCCATATTGTAATCAGAACCAATACTTAAAAATAATTCCCCTGTTTTATCAGAATGTGTCAATGTATACTTGCGACAACCTATAGGCATTAACTCATTGGTAAAAGGTGAAAATTTTACCTTTAACTTCGAGGGATTAAACATTTTAAGTATTCCTTCCAATTATTCCACCGAATTTGGTGAATAATCAGATTTATCAGAGTTTAAAAAAGATAAAAATTAAACGTCAGGAAAAAACACTTATAATAATGCAATAATATTTAACGTTCCCAAAATTATTACAAGACCACCCATCTAAAAATCTATATAAATAAGGTCATGGCTGATACCTGGAATATAACCCAAATGAAGGACACTATAAAAAAAGTGCCTCTAATTCCGGTTTTCCTATGTCCTCTAAAAAAAACAGTTTTATACAGAAAAGGCCACAACTTAAAAAATGTGGTCTTTTCTGTATATTTTTAAGCTATATTCTATTCGAGATTAGCATGCTTACCATACATTTTATTAGAATCTAAGCCCTTTTTCTCCATAAAACGTAAGATTAAGGCATCATAAAATAACAACATCGTTTGCTCAAATAGAGATCCCATTGGTTGAATAGTCTTGTAATCACCTGCAGATTGATCTTTCGTTACCCCCGGTAATTTAACAATCATATCAGCTAATTTTCCAATGGTGGATTCTGGAGAAATGGTTATAGCTACGACTCTACCTCCTAAGTTTTTGGCCTTTTCAGCAATAGCAACTAAAGTTTTGGTTTCCCCTGAACCTGAACCAATGATTAAAAGATCATCCTTTTCTAAGTTAGCCGTGACGGTTTCACCAACTACATAGGCATCAATCCCCATGTGCATCATTCGCATCACAAAAGATTTCCCTATAAATCCAGATCTGCCCGCACCAGCCACAAAGATTTTCTTGGATTCTGAAATCTGGTTTACTAATTTCTCTGCTTCTTCATCAGAAATTAAGTGGACCGTTTGACTTAATTCTTGAACGATTTCAGCTAAATATTCAGTAGTCTTCATTTGAATCAACCTTGTTTAATTAATGTTTGCATTTCGCGTGCAGTAGCTTGTTTATCTTCTTTGCCTGTGATACCGCCACCTACAATGATGAGATCAGGGTGTTCTTTAATTACTTCTGGAAGTGTTTCTAATTTAATTCCACCGGCAATTGCAGTTTTAGCATTTTTTACAACGCTCTTAATCGTGTGTAGATCTTCAAAGGAATTTTTCCCTACAGCTTGCAGATCGTAACCTGTGTGTACACAGATATAATCGGCACCAAGTTCATCCAATTCTTTAGCACGGGCTGCAATGTCTTTCACCGCAATCATATCCACAAGGATTTCTTTTCCTTGCTTTTTAGCTTCTGCCACTGCGCCTTTAATTGACTCGTCTTCTGCCGTTCCAAGAATCGTAATGATGTCAGCACCTGCAGCAGAAGCTTGACTTACTTCATATCCAGCTGCATCCATGATTTTTAAGTCAGCTAATACAGTTAAGTTAGGAAAGGCAGCTTTTACTTCTTTTACTGCTTTAAGACCTTCATTGATTACCACAGGTGTACCAATTTCTACAACATCAATATACTCTTCTACTTCTTTCACTAATTCAATGGCTCCTGGAATATCGACAAGATCTAATGCTAATTGTAATTTCATTTAAGTTTGCTCCTTCTAGATGATTTATCTGTTTTATATATTGTGCTAGTAGGTGTCATTAGACATGTGTAAATGTTTCCTTTTGAAGATCTATTTACTCACTAGCACGTTTCTTAGTATACTGAGTATGTTACGAAATAAAAAGTACGCACTTTTATCGCATATAGTGTTAAAAAGTATACTATTGGATAAAATAACGGGGAGGTGAAGTGTATGCCAAATTTAGGAGAGAAAACCTTTAACTGTGAAAAGGAATTAACACTTTCAGTAATTGGTGGTAAATGGAAAATGTTAATTTTGTGGCATCTTGGCAAAGAAGGAACGAAACGATTTGGTGAATTAAAGGCCCGAATGCCAGGTATTACCCAAAGAATGCTTGTAAACCAATTGCGCGAACTGGAAGATCATTTAATCGTGCATCGCGAAGTTTACCCAGTTGTTCCACCAAAAGTTGAATATTCATTGACTGAGTATGGAAGAAAACTTATGCCAATTTTAGATTCTATGTATGAATGGGGCAAAGCTTATATTGAGAATGTGTTAGAAAAGGAATCTGACCTTCCATCAGCTGTTAAGTAGTAAAAATTCCTTTTCATGCTGTAAGACAATAATAATTTATCACGGGTTAGCATTTTTAACCGTGGTTTTATATTACTGTTTTATATGAAGAGTAGAGACAACAACATCTAATAAAAGATAGTAATAAAAAGCCTTGAACAGTGATTTTACATGATTGCTGCTCAAGGCTTTTTGTACGAAAGGAGAGGTTCTAATGAAAAGTTACAAAGGGAAAAAAACAGTGGGTTTGTGAAAGATATTATACAAATCTTAAAGGTTGTTACTGCATTTACCGCAGCCCATACGGTTGCGTTAATTTTAGCCAGCATGCATATTCCTATGCAACCTGAAAGGTTTTTCGAGTCATTGATTGCGTTAAGCATTATTTATGTAGCCATAAATAGTGTGTTAAATCGAAATATGAAGCATAATTTATGGTTGGCGTTTGGATTTGGCTTAATTCATGGGTTATGTTTTTCCGGGTCATTGGCTGAAATGAGGATGGACGGCGGACATTTCGTATCTTCGCTGTTAACGTTTAATCTTGGAATCGAAGCAGGGCAAATCCTGCTTGAATTAGCAATCTTTCCTGTCCTCCATTTCATTCGCAAAGTGAAGTGGTCGTTTCCTGCCATCTCGGCGTCCATCTCCATTTTTGGAGCGATATCGTTTGTTGAAAGCGCGTTTTTATTGAGTTTTGGTAAAGTAGGAAACGTGCGCGAATAAGGATAATCAGAAAAAAACCAGCTTATAATGGACTTCAAGCTGGTTTCCTCTTTTGTGAGACTTCTTCGTTATTTCGTTGGCATTTCGTTGAAGAACGCTACATCCTCAATAGGAAGACGGGTAGTCGGATGTCCTGGCTTTGTTGCTTTTCCAATCGCAATAAGCATCACTGGTACATACTTTTCGGCAATTCCGAAAGCTTCCACAAACTTTGCTTTATCGTACCCGCCCATCGGAACCGTGTCATACCCTTTAGAACGAGCAATCAGCATAAGCTGCATGGAGATCAGTCCGCCATCAATAGAGACGATTTGGCGGGCTGCTTCAGGCGGCAAGCTGGAATACGTTCTGACCGTACGCTCGATGAATGATGCAGCCGTATCCTCCGGCATAAAGCCTGCTTCCACGGCTTGACCATAAATTTTTTCCGCCTTCTCGTAGCTTTCTACATCGCCCAGTACAGCAATCACGGCAGATGCTTCGACTACCTGTTGCTGGTTATAGGCGATAGGCAAAAGCTTCTTTTTCAATTCCGGCTGATCAATGACTAAAAAACGCCATGGCTGCAGGTTTGAGGACGAAGGAGCCAATGTTGCCAGCCCCAGCATTTCGGTCATTTCTTCTTGTGAGATTCGCACTGTTGGATCATATTGACGAACAGAACGGCGTTCCCGAACTACATCGATGAACGTTTGCTGTTCGATTTTTTCTAGTGTTTGCAAGTTTGACATCATCATGCCTCCTAGATAGTTTTCTTCATTTATAGCAAGGGTTACGACCCTTTTCATGAGAACTATTGGTAATACTATTGTTCGCATTATACAAAGTTACATTACATTGAAATGTATTGTCAAAAAAAAACTCTTTTTGGATGAGAGGAACGATACAACCCTTAATTGGAAGCTAAATACCATCTGTTGTAGAAAAAACATTCAGTTTTGTAGAATAATCCATCAAGATCGTAGAAAAATCCTCAATTTTGTATAAAAGACCCAATTTTAAAATAAACCATTAATTCTGCAAAAAAAAGCTGCTGTTTGATAATATAAAGGTGAACATTACCAAATATTAGATAGGAGAGGTTATGAGAGTCATTTCTATATGCCCCAGCAATACTGAGTTAATGGAATTCTTGGGTTTAACCCACCTTCTAGTCGGAGTAGATGATTATTCTGACTGGCCTGTTTCGATTTCAACTTTACCAAGGTTAGGCCCGGATTTGTCAATTGATATGGATTGTGTTGAACAATTGAAACCGGACCTGGTCCTTGCATCTCTGAGTGTTCCCGGAATGGAAAAGAATGTCGAAGTATTAGTTGAACGGGGGATTCCTCATATCGTTTTGAATCCTCAATCATTGTCAGATATTGAACATGATTTGATTAAAACCGCTGAAGCGCTAAAAGAACCAGAACTAGGGATTAAAGCAGCACAGCGGTTTCGCTCGAGAATTGAAGCTGTAAAACAAAAAGGTAAAAATAGAATTAGACGACCATCACTTTATTGGGAATGGTGGCCGAAACCTATCTTTACTCCAGGAAAAATCAATTGGCTTACGGAAATCTCTGATGCGGCCGGCGGAGTAAATATCTTTCATGATGTTGAGTTGGCAAGTGTTCAGACGGATTGGAATGATGTGTTAAGCCGAAAGCCGGATTTTATTTGCTTAGCATGGGTTGGGGTGAGAAGGGAAAAGATCCAGAAAAGTATTGTCAAAAATCGTCATGGTTTTGAACAGCTCCATTATAAGGATGATAGCCAGATCCTCATCCTTGAAGAAGAACTATTCTGCAGGCCGTCGCCACGATTGCTTGAGGGGCTCGAAAAACTAATGGAAATGATCCACAAAACGACTTTGCTAAATTAGCAAAGTTTTTTTTCTTTTTTAATTATCTGTTTCTTTAAAAAATATTGACATTGTTAAATAATATTTTATAATAAAGGAAAGCGTTTTAGTAAAACGTTTTCCTAAAACGTTTTCAGAAAGCGTTTTACTAAAATGATAAGAGGTGAAAAACTTCATGACTGTAACGATCAAAGATATCGCTAAACAAGCAGGGGTGTCCATTACCACAGTATCTAGAATCATCAACAATAAAGCAGAAGGAATTAGAAAAGAAACGTGTGAGAAAGTACTGAAAGTAGTGGAAGAATTACATTACAAACCAAATAGTATTGCGAGAAGTATGATTACAAAAAAAACGTATACGATTGGGTTAGTCATTCCAGACATCCGGAACCCGTTCTTTCCTGAGCTTGTCAGAGGGGTTGAGGATGTAGCAAATGCTGCGCAATATACGGTGTTTTTATGTAATACGGATAGTTCTCATAGAAAAGAAACCGATTATTTAGCCATCATGAAAGAAAAAAATGTGGATGGAATTATCTTTACCGGACCTCAAGAATTACAAAGTAAAGATTTCTATCAATCCGTACAGGAATATGAAATACCGATTATTTTGTTAGACCGTGGTCAAGAAATTGAGGATTTTAGCGGTGTTTATATTGATAATGTCCAAGCAGGGTACATGGCTACTAAACATTTACTAGAGCTTTCTCATCAGAATATCGGGTGCATTACGGGTCCAGCTGCTATTCCCAATTCTAATGAGCGGTATAAGGGATATTTGAAGGCGTTTTCGGAGTTTCAAATTCCGGTAGACGAATCAATCGTTATTCCTGGTAACTATCAAATGGAAGGGGGATACGTAGCGGCAAAGGCCTTATTAAAGGAAAGAGATGTTACAGCTATTTTTGCCTTTAATGATCTGATGGCATTTGGGGTTTATCAAGCGGCATACGAATTAGGAATAAAAATTCCTGAGGATTTGTCAGTCGTAGGGTTTGATAACCTGCCTTTTAACCAATTAATCAGACCTAAACTTACAACCATAGAACAGTCTGCTTATAAAATGGGGGAAATAGCTGCCAAGATGTTATTTGATCAAATCAACAACGAAAAAAGTGTGAAGGAACAGGTTTTTATTGAACCAACATTAATTATCAATGGCAGCACAAAAGAACATGCTTAAGGAGGGCTTATGATGAAAAAAACAGTCATTATTGACACAGATCCTGGGATTGATGACGCTATTGCTATTTTTCTAGCATTAACGTCTGAAAAATTAGATGTAAAGTTAATTACTACAACAGCAGGTAATCAAACCATTGAAAAGGTAACAAATAATGCGTTAGGGCTTGTTAATTTAACAGGCATAAAGGGAATTGAAATTGCCAAGGGTGCTACGAAGCCGCTGATTAAAAAGCTGTATACGGCGGAAGAGTTCCATGGAGAATCTGGTTTAGGGGAGGTGGTGCTGCCAATAGGTGAGCAGCAGGAAAGTGAGCGTACTGCGGTTGAGGCGATGAAGGAACTACTTATGAACTCAAATGAAAACGTATCCATTGTTGCGATTGGTCCATTAACAAACGTAGCAAACCTTATTACGGCCTATCCAAATCTTACGCATAAAATTGAGCAAATTTCGATTATGGGTGGTGCGTATGAAGGCGGAAATACAACGCCAGTGGCTGAGTTTAATATGTATGTAGATCCTGAGGCTGCGCAAATTGTCTTTCAATCCGGTATTCCCATTGCTTTATTTGGGCTAGATGTCACCTATAAAGCGGTACTTTTCAATGAAGATATTGAAAAAGTAAGAAGCATTGGGAATCGCATCAGTGATGCAACAGCTGATATGCTGGAATTTTACGCCAGGGGCAGGACGAATGGCTTACCCATGCATGATGCCTGTGCAGTTGCTTATCTAATTAATCCTGATTTATTTACGTTTATTCCATGTAATGTTCAAGTCGAAACAAAAGGGGAATTTACCTATGGTCAAACGATCATAGATAAAAAGAAATTAACGGATCAACCGATCAATGCCAATGTAGCTTTTGAAGTAGATCGCGAAGAGCTTTCCAACATGATCTATCAGTCGCTAAAATCATTCTAATATTCTATTTAACAGGGGAGAGATACTATTATGAAACGCGGTTTAAAACATGATTTCTCATTAATTGCTATTATGTTAATTCCTATCGGTGTTGGTTTAAACGTTGCCATTGCCCAGTTAGTCCAAATCTTAAGGCTGCCAATTTGGCTTGATGCTATTGGAACAATCGTAGCTGCTATGGTGGCAGGACCTTGGGTTGGTTTGGTGACGGGCGGTTCTACTAACCTCGTAAAATCAATCTTTACACCAACTGAGCTTCCATTTGCCTTATCCTCCATGGCTATTGGGTTTACAGTCGGGATGCTATCTAAAAAGGGTATGTTTAAAAACTTTGGGAAAACAATCGTTTCTTGTCTGATTGTTACAGTCATTGCTGTACTTATTTCAACACCGATTATTGTATGGGTTTATGGCGGTATTTCCGGAAGCTCGGCATCAGCTATGACAGCGGTATTATTAGCATCTGGCCAGAGATTGGTACAAGCTGTCATCACTTCAATGGGTCTGCTTGAATTAATTGATAAATCTACATCTGTTATCCTTGCTTATATCATTGTCAATAAAATGTCTGATCGATATTTGTCCAAGCATAACTATACGCAATCATTTATAAAAAGCAATAAAAAGTCGAAAGTAGCTTAATGAGTGATGAGAATCTCTGCCTAGACCTTTTTAGTCAGAGATTCTTATCTATTTTAAAAAAATACAAGAGGAGGTCAATAGAAATGGAGAAAAAGAACGTCATTCTTAGTTTATATCCGACGACAAAGCTATTAATGATTTTATTAATCGCAGTTTCTGTTTTTATTATTCCTAGTTATCTATATGCCTATGCCATGTTTTTGGTTTGTTTAGTGATTGCAGCGATGGGAAACGTCACAAAGGAATTTGCCAATTTAACGATTAAAGGATTATTTAGTTTATGCATTTTGATATTCGTTTTGCAAAGCTTCTTCTATCCTGGGACGCATGTATTATGGGAATGGGGTTTCCTTGCGATCAAGCAAGAAGGAATCCATTTCGGGTTAACTCTCACTTCAAAAGTCATTGCGGTAGGTTCTTCTTTAATATTATTTTTCCGCATTACCCCTGTGAAGGATTTTGTCTATTCATTAGAAGTTATGGGATTATCACCTAAAGCCACCTATGTTGTGTTGTCCACGTTAACGATTATCCCTGAAATGAAAAAATCATCGCAGGTCATTATGGATGCCCAAAAAACAAGGGGAGTGGAAACGGAAGGTAGTTTGATGGTGAGATTAAAAGCATTACTTCCGATGATTACACCGCTCGTATTATCGTCTGTAGCAAGTACGGAAGAACGTGCCATGGCGTTGGAGGCAAGAGCATTCACCGTGAATAAAAGAAAAACGAGCATCTATAGCATTGAGAAAACGGGAAGAGATTCATTCATCAGGGTATTGTTACTCGTACTTTTGATTTTACTAATAGTTTGGAGAGTTGCCTTATGAGTTATATTGAATTGAAAGGAATCTCGTATAAATATCCTGTCGGTGATGAAAAAGTATTAAAGGATATCAGTCTCTCGTTAGAAAAAGGAAAGGTGTATGCCTTAATTGGGGCAAATGGCGCTGGTAAAACAACGATTTGTAACTTAATACGCGGATTTATTCCTCATTTTTTTAAAGGTGATCTTGATGGGGAAATGCTAATCGAAGGAAGGGACATTCGAGAGTGGGAGATGGGTGATCTCGCTCAAAAAATGGGTTATATTTTTCAAAATCCTTTCACACAAATAAGTGGTACGAAAGATACGGTATTTGAAGAAATAGCGTTTGGTTTAGAAAATTTACGAGTCGAAGTTCCAGTTATAAAGGAAAGAGTAGCAGAAATCATCAAATTATTCGGTTTAGAATCGCTTCAAGAAAAAAATCCGCAACAACTGTCAGGCGGGCAGCGGCAAAGAGTATCGTTAGCTTCCATTATGGTAATGGATCCAGAAATTTTAATTATCGACGAACCAACTTCACAGTTAGACCCACAGGCGACTGAGGAAGTTTTTAAAATCATAAATATCATGAAACAAAGGGGAAAAACGATAATTCTGGTCGAACATAAAATTGAACTGATTGCAGAATATGCCGATCGGGTCATTCTTGTAGAAGACGGAAAAGTAGCGATGAAAGGGAAAACAAAGGATATTCTCTCTGACATCAAAGCTATGGACCATGGTATATTATTACCTCAATATGCTCTTTTAGGGTATGAAATGCAAAAAAATGATCGTTTACATGAGATTCCAGTTACCGAATCGGAAGCGATTGGGGTCTTCACAAAATGGATGGCAGGAAAGGAGAATTAACGACATGGCCTTTTTAACTTTAACGAATCTTACTTATGCTTATCCAAATGGGTTTACAGCGGTTGAGAACGTCACGATGTCCTTTGAGAAGGGGGAATCTGTCGCAATCGTTGGTCAGAATGGGGCGGGAAAAACGACGACGGTTAAATTAATTAATGGTTTATTAAAGCCAACCGAAGGTGACGTCATGATTGACGGCTGGAATACAAAAGATTATACAACAGCGCAAATCTCGCGAAAAGTTGGTTATGTATTCCAAAATCCGGATGATCAGATTTTTAATAGTACGGTCTATAAAGAGATTGAATTTGGACCTAAGCAACAAGGATTATCCTTAGATGAAGTGAAAGAACGAGTGCTGCATGCTGCTGAGCTTGTGGGTGTGACGAAGTTTTTAGAAGAAAATCCATATGACCTCCCTTATTCACTGCGGAAAATGGTCACCATTGCAGCGGTTATTGCGATGAATACGGATGTGATCATTCTGGATGAGCCGACAGCAGGACAGGATTATCCAACCATGATTCGATTAGGAGCAATCATCAAGCATTTGAATGAACAAGGCAAGACTGTTATTACAATTACACATGACATGGAATTTGTTGTGAATCATTTCGAGCATGTCATCGTTATGGCGAATAAAAGGAAGATTGCTGATGGAAACA
This sequence comes from Neobacillus drentensis NBRC 102427, assembly GCF_001591445.1. GTDB lineage: Bacteria > Bacillota > Bacilli > Bacillales > Cytobacillaceae > Neobacillus > Neobacillus drentensis. Next base: position 95,342 of record NZ_BCUX01000012.1, read on the forward strand.
AGCGGGACATCTTCTGGGATCATGAGACATTAGAAAAAAGTATGTTAAAACAGCCTCACATCAGCCGGCTTAGTCATTCTTTAAAGTTTGGAAATAATGTCTTAACCATCGATGAAATAGTTGATGAGTTAAAGGAAGCGAAGAAAAACGGCCATGCTGAAAAAGAAAGATATGAGGTGGTTGTGTGAGTAAAGTGGTTGTCATTGGCAGCTTAAATGTGGACTTGGTCACCCAAGTTCCACATCTCCCTCAAGCGGGAGAAACGATTTCGAGTGTAAAGTTCCAAACGAATTTTGGCGGTAAAGGGGCAAATCAAGCCTTTGCCTTAGCCAAGCTTGGCGCAGAAGTGGCCATGATTGGCAAGGTAGGAAATGATGAATATGGAAGATTGTTGATTGACAATTTAACGGAATCAGGCGTGGATACGGCGGCCATTCAGGAAGATGACGGCCCGACAGGAATGGCGTTTATTAATGTCAGTTCGGATGGAGAAAATAATATTGTTCTCGTTTCCGGTGCGAATCATCGGATTCAGCCAGCAGATATCGAACGGCATCGACGTTTGCTTGAACAATGTGACATCATTATCATGCAGTTAGAAATACCGCTAGAGATTGTCGAGTATGTACTAGAGCTTGCGAGTGAGTACAATAAAAAGGTCATCCTGAATCCAGCACCTGCTCAAAAGCTATCAACATCGTTGCTGGGGAAAGTACATACTCTCATCCCTAATGAAACGGAATTACAAGCCATAACAGGCATGCCCGTCTCAACAGAAGAGGAAATATTAAGGGCAGGTTTATTTTTAAAATCATTAGGAATCAAGAGAGTAGTGGTGACAGCTGGAGAAAAAGGCTCCTATGTCGTCACTGATGTAGCCCACTATCATGTGCCTGCCTGCACTGTAGATGCCGTGGACACTACTGCAGCAGGCGATTCATTTATCTCAGCATTTGTCATCGCGTCACTAAATGGCTTAGATGATGTAGAAGCAGCTAGTTTTGCCAGCAGAGTATCAGCGGTTGTCGTAACAAGAGAAGGAGCCCAAGCATCGATTCCAACCTTGGAAGAAGTGGAAAATTATTTTGGGGTCAAACCTCCGCTCAGCTAAAGTAGTAAAAGAAATCAGTCTCGCTGCCTTTTCAGCAGTCGAACTGATTTTTTTTGCATTTGCTGCTTATTTAATAAGAATTGTGTAGGTCTTTTCGGCCACGCCATTCGGAGCGATGACGTGAATATGGATTTCTTTGTTTTCGGCAATGTTTATTTTAGTGTATTTTTTATTGGTTACGTTTTGTGAATTGATGCGAATACTTTGGGCTCGACTTGATGTAGCAATCGCCGAAAGTTCAACTTCCGTTTTATCTGTAGTAAGGATATAGTGTTCAATCGTCGGGTGGAAGGCTGGCTCCAGTGTTCCGTTTTCAACGAAAATGGCACTTAGCGTGGCTATCGTTTCAGCCGTATACTCTCCGGAAAAAATCGTATTGATATTGATCCCTGCCCTATCTAAATCGGACATATAATTTCCGACCAAGCTTATTTTGCTTGAACCCATGCATTCTCCTGCACATACTGGGGGTCAGGCACCTATTTCGTACGCAGATCTGGAGAAATTTGACGGGATAGAGAAGCTCATTCTTGATTAGAGGCTTTTTCCTGAATTTAGCTCTGAGAATTGCCTTTCTTTTAACCCAGTAGATTTATGATTGGATTTTATTTTAGGTAGTACCTATCTCTGAAAGAAGTGTCAGCAATCCTGTCTACATAAATTTCCCCGTTCAAATATTTGATCACAGAAACACTGCAATTTTCATGGTGAGTATAAACGCTCATTTTTGCTAATTGCATTAAGTAGTTGCCTATTGTTACCCCATGTGAAAATACTAGAACATTTCCACCCTCATTTTTATGATTTTGAATAATTTCATCGATAGCAGAGCTTGTTCGTGTAAAAAGCTGTAAATAGGATTCTCCTTCAGGTGCTGACATATTTAAATCCTTAAGACTAAATAATGTCTTTAGGATATTCCCATATTGAGCTAGAATTTCCGTTTGTGATAGGGATTCCAACACACCAAAGTTCATTTCCTTTAGACGTGGATCAGTAATGATGGGGATGTTTCGATGTCCGATGGCATACCTAGCCGTCTCTACTACTCTCTGGCTTTCACTAGCGTATACTGCTTTAAATTCTATATCAGATAAACCACTACCTACAGATTTAGCCTGTTCAATTCCTTTATCCGTAAGAGGTGAATCACAAAATCCCTGTAATCGTTTCTCTACATTAAATTGGGTCTCTCCATGCCGAACAAAATAAAGTTTCACTTCTTTTTCAGAGGACACGAATAACCACCTGCTTTGTATAGGATTTAATGGATTGATAAAATGAATTTTACCACATCTTTCGAGTAGTTTGTAATGAAATACACTAATTATTTCCAGTTCGATCTAAATTGTGAGGATGAATAAGGGAACAGTGTGTCTGGAATTAAACTTGATTTGCGGCGCCAGTCACGACCCGAAGTTTGCTAGATTTTGCAACGCTGTATTATTGTGAATTTCTTAAGGGAAAGTTTAAATTAACAACGATTATAAGGCCGTTACAGTATGCCCCATCTTGTCAAATAGGTAAATTAATGTTAAGATTGTGTTGCTGTAAAAATAAATCATAACGAGGTGAGGAAAATGAATACAAAAAAATATACATTTTATCCTCATCATATTGCTATTTAGTTATTCTATTACTAATACATTAGGCTCTGAGGGTAGGATTCACTCTCAGAGCTTTTATATTTAGGCAGAAAGAACAATCTTTCTTGCCGACCTATGACAGCCACCTATAGAGTGGCTGTCATTTTTTTTGGACAAATGGTTGGTCATTGCAACAATATTGGTTTTACTTTGAAATTGGTTAGGATTTAATCTTTTTTCTTACAAATTGATCTGAACACTATTAGGGGGATATTTATTGAACTTGAATTACTTAGGATGGAATTCATTTTCCACGGAAAATTTCAAACAGTACTGGTTTAAGTTTGAGCAGGCTTATTCCTGGAGATTAGGGGTCGATCCGTTTCGTCGTTACCTTGTTTTAAAGGATAAGGGGCACCCTTCTTGAGATATCGTTTCAACTTAAGAATCGTTTTCCGTTATTCACCGTTTCCAAATATGAAAGGATGATGTTTTATTAAAAGACTCGCTCAATATTTTCGCTCATTACAATCCGGACAGTCATCTTACAGTAAGATTTATGAAGACCCAATCTATTGGAATAATGATGTTGCCTATTACATTGAACCGACACATAAACTCACACTAGATAAACCATGTATCACCATAAAAATACCTTTTGACCGTCTCGGCTTAGATGAAAATATGGATCAAGTTGTTCTCTCAGATTTTTCATTAAGAGAATGGGTTGATCATATTGTGGCATTAAATGAATTGATTTATAACCGGTCACGTTCTGATAAAGAAAATGGTGCTTTTTATTGTTTTTGTCCAACCAACGTGTTGTTGCAACGTAATGCATCCTATGTTGAAGTCATCTCGGAAAAATGGTATTTATGCTTAATGATTACAGTTCAACTTCCATTCAAGAATAATAATAAAGCTATGCGCATGCTCTGCAAAATGCTTCCAAAAGAAGTGGAGGCGTTTATTGCCAAGTTTGATCTCATCAACTTAAATGCTGCCTATGAATTGGTAAAAAAACAAAATATGATTCGCGAATGGCTAAAATCCAGTGGTTATTGTGCGTTTATTGGGAATGGCAGCATTTTGCCAAGAAATAAAGACAACAGCGGGCCACTAGAGGATGCCTTGCCTTTTACATCCCCGGAAGATGTTGAAGTTGAAATTTGTAGTTTGCGAGGAATGGGAATAAAACATGGTGTGACGGTCATCACCGGCGGTGGTTATTCGGGTAAGAGCACATTGCTTGATGCATTAAATTCGGGGATTTACAATCACATCATAGGCGACGGACGGGAATTTGTGATTACAGATCAAAGTGCAATGGAAATATCTGCGGAGGAAGGGCGTTCCATAAAAAATATCAATATTACGCCTTTCATAAAATGGATACCCAATAGTTCGGCTGAACAGTTTTCGACTGACTACGCCTCAGGTTCCACCTCTCAAGCCGCAAATATTATGGAGGCAATCAACTTCGGGTGTAAGCTTCTTCTTATTGATGAAGACAGAAGTGCGACCAACTTTATGATTCAAGACATCAAAATGCGTTCATTAATCAAGCATGAACCCATTACACCTTTTACAGAACGCGTCAGGGAGCTTTATGAGGCTGTTGGCGTATCTTCCGTTCTTGTTATTGGAGGTAGCGGTGAATTTTTATCCGTAGCCGATCAAATCATATTGATGGACAATTTTGTGCCAAAAAACGTAACCCAGGAAGCAAAAAATTTATGTGAACACGACAAACCACGCGAACGTATCCCCTTTACAAAATGGGAGATAGAAAGAAAAATAACCACCGATCACTTTTCGAGCTATCCACAGGGAAGTGGTACAGAAAAGCTGATGGTTTCAACCACGGGGTACATGATGATAGGTGATGAACAAATTGATATCAGAGGGCTTTACAATATCACATCACACGCCCAGCTTGCAGCCATTGCCTTTTTAATTCGAAAAATAGCTATAAATAATCAGGGTCGCCGCATCTTTCTTCATGAGAAGATCCAAAAAGCTCTCGAAGATATGGAGAGAGAAGGAGTGGATATTGTATTTTCTTCCTTTTTTCCCGGTTTCGAAAGATGGCTTGAATTACCTAGAATTAATGAAGTATTATCTGTCATAAACCGAATGAATTCTATTTAGATTGAGAGTGGCACATATTAAGCCCGTAAACTTCACTAGCATCTCATGTGTTGCCACATACAATCTGCGGACGTGGAGTCCTTATCTTTATAAATTGTTTGTATGAAAAGGAGTTTTATATGGAAAAAGTATGGGCAAAAATAAATGCAGTATTAATTGCAGATGATCCAAAGACATTTGTAACCAGAAGAATATCAGAAGCAAATCTTGAATTTGGAGGGATTCGTGGGGACCGCCATTTTGGAATAATCAGTAAGGCTGATTCAAGGCAGCCGATGTATCCAAGAGGAACAGAGATTCTTAACCGCCGCCAAATAACGATTGTTTCTGTGGAAGAATTAGACAAGATTGCAGAAGAATTAGGTGTTGAATCTGTTATGCCTGAGTGGTTAGGGGCTAATGTCTTGATCAAGGGATTTCCGGAATTAACAAAACTCCCCATGGGCTCTCGTATCCTTTTCCCAAGTGGAGCAGGTTTAATATGTATGGGTGAAAACCAGCCTTGTACCTTACCGGGTGATGAAATCCAAAAGCATTATGAAGATCATGAGAAGTTATCCTTCCGTTTTGTACGTGCAGGTTATAAGCGGCGGGGGATTGTATGTGCAGTAGAAAGGCCTGGAATAATTCACGAAAATGATGAGGTCCAGGTTTTGGTTAATGATCTTAAAAATCCGATGCAATAAATAGCCAGGAATGAAACAATTCGATTGGTTGACTGTGAAAATTGGACAAAGAATAACGAATAAGAGGCGAACAGCAATAGTACCGTTCATCTCTTATTTGTTGTTTAGATTATAGTTGATTGTGGAACATCGTTGTGAAACAAGAAAATCCGGAGCGAGACAGGCACGGAATCTAAAAGCCCTCACTTAGATATGTTAGGGAGAACTGTATCATTGTATAATGGATAAACAAGATATAGTGTAAAACTAACAATATATAAATGGTGAGCTCGCCAAAGAAAGGGATTCTATTATGACAAAACGTAAAAAATCGATCTTGAAACCACTTATTTTGTCAATCCTATCGTTCCTTATTATTCTAGTTGTTGTTATTTATGTTTTTGATAAGGACAGAGACGGGAAACAGTCCACAACGGAGAACTCTCAACAACCCGTTGAACCTTCATCAAATACTCCAGCAGAATTAGGCGAAAGCAAAAATCAGAAACTGAATGACTATATTAGTGAACTTTTTTCCTTGGCAAAGGAAGGAAAAGTGGTCGGTATCCCTTTCGATTCGGGTAAGGCTAAGAAGCAGGAAGTACATAATAAATGGGGAGAACCGAACCAAACAACAGACACTGCAAGTGGTAGATACGAAGAATATAAGAATCGAAATGTCGTCATAGGATATCTGGGTGAGATTGTCTCTGACATCAGGTCATATGATCCTGAATTACAAAAAATCCGGCAAAATGATATCAAATTAACGCGCGGAGAACCTGATGAGATTCGGTACTTCAAAGATGAAACTCATGACCAAATCATTCTTGTTTATCAGGTTAACCCTTTAACAGAGTTAAAGTGGATATTACCAAAACCGACCGATCAGGAGCCGAATCCAAAAGTGGACCATATTTCAGTCTATACACAACTAAAAAATCAAGCCGAGCAATCTACTCCACCTGACCAGCAAAAGACCATAACTGACATGAGTTTAGATGAGAAAATTGGGCAAATGATCTTCGCAGGTATAACTGGCACCACCATGGATTCAAATACAAAAAATTTATTAACGAAATACAAGGTTGGCGGGATTATTTTTTACCAGGATAATTTAATAAATCCAACACAAGCAGTGCAGCTTGTGAATCAAATGAAGACTGAAAGTGACCAGAAGGTGCCGCTTCTATTGGGAGTGGATCAAGAAGGTGGGCGTGTTACCAGGCTCCCTGGTGGGTTGATTAATTTTCCAACCAATAAAGAAATTGGGGCAACTAATAATTCTCAGTTTTCCTATCATGTGGGGACGATGTTAGGGAAGGAGTTAAAAGAATTTGGTTTCAATCTTGACTTTGCTCCTGTGTTAGACATCAACAGCAATCCAAATAACCCGGTTATAGGGGATCGATCATACGGGAATAATTCTGAAATTGTTAGTAAGCTTGGTATTCAGACCTTTAAAGGTATACAGTCGCAAAACATTATCCCAACAATTAAGCATTTTCCAGGTCATGGAGATACGTCCGTTGACTCCCATCTGGAGCTGCCAATTGTGAATAAAAGCCTCCAGCAACTAAAAGAGCTCGAATTAATCCCGTTTGAGCAGGCAATCAATAGCGGTGCTGATGTTGTTATGGTTGCCCATATCTTACTGCCTAAACTGGATGCTACTTTTCCATCTTCCATGTCCAAAAATATAATAACAGGGATCTTGAGGCAACAGTTGGACTATAGCGGTGTTGTAATAACGGATGACATGACAATGAAGGCGATTATCGACCATTATTCGATTGGCAGGGCTACAGTTGAATCAGTCAAGGCGGGCAGCGATATTATTTTAGTTGGACATGGTTATAGCAATACAGTGGAAGCCATTTCTTCTTTAAAAATCGCTGTCCAAAAAGGGGAAATTACTGAACAAAGAATAAATGAAAGTGTAAGTAGAATTTTGAAGTTAAAAAAGAAATATGAAATAAATAATTCGAAAGTGGAAAATGCAAATATAGAGGAACTGAACCAATCAATAAAAAAACTCCTGAATGAGTATTCAAAATAATTGTTAATATATTCCAACTAGGCAAAAAAACACCGTTTAAAAATAGGTGTCTGACCCCCGATACGGAGGACTTTCTCCATTATGAATACAATATGATATGAAGTAGCACTCGTTACGAAAAAGGTGTTCAGCTTTTTACCGAAGTTTTATGTTGAGGTGTATGGTCGAGAGGTATTAAGGATAAAGAAGTTGATTACCTACTTATGTAGTGTGTTCAACTTCCTTTTTTTTTGATTAGAAATATGTATCTATGTTGGTGAGAAGAGTAATCACACTTCCATTTATGAATACCTCTAATTTCTTCATATATTCTTAAACTTATCCAGCTCTTTCAAATCCTCCCCCTATTCCTAGAAGTTTTAAAATCTATCTGGTTGTAGCCGTTTAGTATATGAATGTTCAAAATTAATTCTCGTAAACTATTCACTTTAGTCTGGCACAAACAAAATCTACATTATTGTAATACTTTAATAGTTTCATAATAAGTTTGTATAAGGAATATAAAAAAATTTATACGAGGAGGGAATATATGAACAATGTTTATCAAGAAGGCAGGGATTTTGCAATGTCCTACATACTGCCTTTCACCGAAATCACGGACAAGGAGTCAAAATTTCCTGAAGAATCCTTCAAGAGGCTAGGTGAAAAGGGATTTTTAAAACTACTTATCCCTGTAGAATATGGCGGATTTGGCAAAGGGCTTGAAGAGCATGCCCAGGCTTGTTTGGCATTCGCAGAGTCTTGCTCTACGACAGCCCTTTGCTACATGATGCATAATGTCGCATTAATGTGTGTTCTAACTCATGGAAGCGAGGAACTTAAGAAAAAAATTTTTACAGACATCGTAGAAAATGGGGAATTCATGGCTTTAGCATATAGCGAATTCGGAACAGGAACCAACTTCTATATGCCGGAAATGACTGCTGAGGTTAACCGAGACAACACAACTTTTAACGGTATAAAGAGCATGGTAACATCGGCCACATTTGCTTCCTACTATCTCGTTCTTGCACCATCTGTTGAAGAAGGAAAGATAAACAACTGGGTATTCCCTCTGGAAACAAAAGGCTTAACCTTTGAATTGTCAAAATGGCATGGTCTTGGAATGAGAGGGAATTCGTCATGTCCAATGCACATGGATAATGTGACGTTGGACTCATTTTTCCGCATTGGGGTAGAAGGTTCAGGCGAAGAGCAGGTATTCAACGTGGTAGCTCCATTCTTTGTCACAGGGCTGGGAGCAGTTTACAGCGGTACTGCCATGCATATGTTTGAAATAGCCAGCAACCATGCTGTGGATAGGCAATATCCTGATGGAAGAACACTTTCTAATATTGAAACGATTCAAGTGCATATTGGAAATATTTATAAGAATGCGGCAGCCGCAAGAGCACTCACTTTGGAAGCTGCGAGAGCAGGTGCCAACGAAGAAGCTGATGCACTTACAAAGATTTTGGCGGCAAGAATCGTTGCGTCAGAAGCGGCAATTGAATGTGGAAGGCTTGCAATGAGAGTGGGTGGAGGAAAGGCTTACAATAAGTCACTGCCTACGGAAAGGCTTCTCAGAGATGCATATGCAGGACAAATTATGGCTCCAAGTGCCGACGTCTTGGCTATTTGGCTTGGAAAAGCATTAACAGGTCAGATGATTCCATAAAGACACAGGAAGGGTGTGCACATTGAGTAACGATAGAATAAAAGTCGGGGCTGTTATTTATGACCCAAGGGTTACAGTGATCTGGGGGATCATAGCTGATTTTTTCAAAGAAGAAGGGCTTGAAATCGAATGTCTTTTCTATAAGGATTATGATGCTCAGGTTGACGGATTAATGAACAGGGAAATAGACATTGCCTGGAATTCGCCTCTGGCATGGTTGGACGCTTATTTGAGAACTGATGGAAAATGCCAGATGGGTTCAATGAGAGATACGGACAGAGACAGAAAGACCTGCTTCATTGTAAGAAAAGATAGCCGTATCACAAATATCGTTGGGCTAAGGGGCAAGACTATTGGCTTTGGAGCCATAGACTCTCCCCAAGCAAGATTGATCCCAATCAACCATTTGTATAAAAATGGACTCGAGTATGGAGCGGACTACACAGAGAAAAGGTTTGATATTGGCGTCGGCCTTCATGGTGACCACATCGGGGGGGAGCTAGAGGCCATTAGAGCATTGATGGCAGGAACTGTAGACGCCTCTGTCACTCTGGATTTGAACTGGGACACTTGGAAGAAGGATGGCACCATTGATGAAAATCAATTGGTATGTATTGATACAACGGCTTTGTTTGATCACTGTATTTTCGTAGCACATCCTGATTTTCCAACTGAAAGGTTCAGAGAATGGCAAAAAGTGCTTCATAGAATGGACTATAACAATGAAGCCCATAAGAAGATGATGGATATGGAAGGTTTAAAGGAATGGGTTGAGGGCAGAATCGCAGGATTTCAGCAATTACGTGAGGCGAATGACTATCTGAAGTTCTTTAAGTACGTAAGTTCCTGAATTAAATTCTGTTAGATAAACCGTTGATATTGGACTTGTTTAGTTAAAAGCAGCAATCAAAAAGATAAAGGGTTCCGTTTTGAGGTGCTTTTCTTAAAATATGCACCAAAATGAGGTACTATTAGATTTTTGAAAAAGAACTCACTCTCTTTTAGTTAAGATGTCTTGTCCTTAATCGAGTAACCAGCAAAAGTAAAATAAGCGGATATTATCCGGTTAGATGCAGAATGGAGCCCGTTTTGGGGTAAATAAGGGGAGGTTTTCCGCTTAATTAAAGAAAAATCCCCCATTTTCGACTTTTTCAAATCAATAGGCGGAATCTCTCCGTCTATTTAAGCCTTTTTTAATACTAATCACTAATTAAGCGGAATTGTTCCGCCTAATTATCAGCTCAGGTGCTTAACCTGATCCCCCAACCGATAAGTGCTGACCCTATTGAACCTAGAGGCGGGAATCGGCAGTCTTTTAACTATTTACATCCACTTTGGGAGATGAATCACATGAAAAGACCATTACCGCTATTTCCCACATCCTTAATAGGAAGCATGCCAAGATCAAAAGAGGTTCTAAGAGCCCACAGAATGATAAGAAGAGGAAAGATTGAACGAAACGACTTCAACCTGCTTATTGAGAGGGAAACTCAAAAGTTCATTAAGCTGCAGGAGGATTTTGGGATCGATGTAATCACAAGTGGAGAGCTTGGGCGGGATAACTATGTGTCTTTCGTTTCCGATAAAATCGGCGGCGTTAGAATGATGAGCATGAGTGAAATGCTCGATTATATTGAGGATAAAAAAGCTTTTGAGAACATTTTGACCACGCTTGATGTTCCAGCAGTCAGTATTAAAAATGCAATTTGTGTTGGTAAGTTGAACTACAATGGCGATATTGTCGCAAATGAGCTAATGACGATGAAGAAGTTCACTAACAAACCCGTTAAGATAACCATACCAGGTCCCTATCTTCTTACCAGATCGATGTGGCTTCCTAATCTCTCAGGCAAGGTTTATGGCAGCAAGGAAGAACTTGGGCAAGATGTGATAAAGATTATGAAGGAAGAGATCGACAATCTTTTGAACATAGGAGTGGATGTGATTCAATTTGATGAACCGGTTCTGACCGAGGTTGTTTTCACAGAGGGAAAGCCAAGGTCATTTATGTGCGCAGCTCTTTCCGAGAGAAAGGATCCTAAAGAGGAGCTTGAATTTGCCGGTTCTTTGATTGGAGAGATTATGGGGCATATAGAAAAGCACAAGACGGTTACTTCTCTTCATGTCTGCAGAGGCAACTGGAGCAAGGATGAGAGCAAATTATTGACAGGTCCATATACTCCACTGCTTGAGTTATTTGCTAGTGTGAATCCGGACCTTTTAACACTTGAATTCTCAACGCCAAGGGCAGGGGAGCTGAGCTCATTATTGGCTGATTCAAGAATCGGGGAGCATACTGCACTTGGTTTAGGAGTGATAAATCCGCGTACAGATGAAATTGAGACATTGGACTCAATCCTTTCAAGAGTTGAAGAGGCAATGATGTATCTTCCAAAGGATAGAATATGGCTAAATCCTGACTGCGGTTTTGCAACCTTCTCAAATAGTCCAGTTAACATACTTGAAAATATCTCGGGCAAAATACGCTCATTAACAGAAACGGTTTCCATACTAAGGAGCAAATATGATTAAGCGGTCGACAGACGAAATAAACCCAGTATATGAGTCCAGGATTTTTGATATGAACTTTAGGGGGACGTCAAATGATCTCTCATCTGTGAAAATTTTTACAAGCAAAAGTAGCTTTCAGATAGAAAAGCAAATAAGTTTTGACTTAGAAAACAAACAAATCACGAGTCTAGAATACTTCGCGGGATCAGTTTTAAGCAGCATAATATTGACACTCTTGGAGCAGTCAAAAAAAAGAGGTTCAATTATTGAAGAAATTGAAGGGGTTTTAAACCTTTCGCTGGAAAACCCTCTATCCTTGGTTGGTGTAAAAGGGTATGATGAAGAACCGTTTATCAGAAACATAACCGTAACCGTTTTTTTATTTGTTGATCTTGAGGACAATGATTTTGATGAATTTACGTTCAATGCGCTTAAAAACTCCCCTATTTACAATACTCTAAAAAGATCGATGGGGCTTGAGATTATATTTAAAAAGCTTATATGAGGAGCATATTTAACAGATACACAATAAGCCATGACTGGAATACCTACAGTAAATTGGACAGTATTTATCATACTTTTGATTGTTGTAATAGCCATTGGCGAAACTGATGTTTTACCTCGCAAAAATGGCAGATTCTCCTCGTTTAGATGGAAGAAAGGGACTTTTTACAAGTCCCTATAAAACTCTAGAGCGGATTGGAGGGAAGATTGGTTACTCTGCCCGCCTTATCAGTTCCCTTCACTTGTAGTAAACTAGCGCATCACTAACAATTACGCAAAAAAATGCCAAGAAATTGACACACTCAGCTTTCCGTAAATTGTGTCGAATAAGCTATACTAAAAGTATCGATTGCTCATTATTTCACATAAAGAGAAATCCTTATAATGGATTTATTATGAACATCACAAATATTTAATAATGGAGTGAATCAAATGCAAGGAAAAACAGCGATTATTACAGGCGGGGGCAGTGGGTTCGGAAGAGAAACTGCATTAACACTTGCTCAAAAAGGGGTAAATATATCAGTAGTAGATTTGTCTAAAGAAAAAGGAGAAGAGACAGTACATCTTTGTGAAAAATTAGGCGGTAATGCTATTTTTATTCAAGCTGATGTGAGTAAAGTTGAGGATGTAAAAAAATATGTAATCGAAACAGTTGACCGCTTTGGAAAAATAGATTTATTTTTTAACAATGCTGGAATTTCCGGTTCTGGAGTTCGAACTTTAGAATGTACCGAAGAAGAATTCAATACCATTGTTGATGTTAACTTAAAAGGTGTCTTCTACGGTTTGAAATATGTTGTGAACGAGATGTTAAAAACTGGCGGTGGATCCATTGTCAATACTGCCTCACTTGGCGGCTTAGTTGGAATGCCTACATTAGGAGCTTATTCCGCGACAAAACATGCTGTTATTGGTCTAACAAAAACCATAGCTGGGGAATATGGAAGAGATAATATTCGCATCAATGCAATTGCTCCAGGAACCAATGAAACACCAATGGTAAAAGCATTCCCAGCAGAAGCTATTAAAGCAATGGCTGATGCGGTACCGATGGGCAGATTAGGTCAACCCCATGAAGTAGGGAATGTAGTAGCATTTCTGCTTAGCGAAGAAGCATCCTATATTCATGGTGCTGTCATTTCAATCGATGGTGGATCTGCTGCATTATAAACATCGCTAATGTAATGGCGAAAGTGGTAATGGGCGGTTTCAGATATTTTAAGGTAAGAGGCAGGTAATCATTAACGATTACCTGCCTCTTGTTGCTTGTTAAAGGTTTCAGTGTATTGCTGTTTTGTTCTATGGCTATACTTCCAGCTGCCATTGCTAATACTAGGAGCACAAGAAATGTTTCTTCATCAAGCAATGCCCTTTTTTACTATTTGAACCTATTTACTATACATGGCACGGAATCTAAAACCTTTTCCAAAAGTATTAAAAAAACGCCAAATAAATGGCGCTTATTGCATTAATCATTATTACGCTTTCCTCTAGTATTGTTTGCATTGCCTGTTAAATTGGTTACGGCATTTGAAGTTGCATCTACAGTATTCATGGCAATATTCTCAGTGGTTTCTAATGCACTATGCACGGCATGAAACGCAGCACCTGCAGTTTCTTTAATGCCTTCTGAGACACTTTGATTATTAGTTTTTGATTGGTCTGACAAATGATTTCACCTCCTAAACAGCTATAGGTTATGTAGAATAAGATCGATTATTCACGGTAGAGGAATTTAGACACTATTTAGAGGTATTGGCAGACTCGATGCTAACAGGTTCAGGACAGGACGAATTTGAAAATGAAATATTTGAGGTCTTTAATGTTCATAATTATTAAAGGGCGTACCAATTGAGTTTGATTTGGGGGCAGAGAAATGTAGCGAAACCAAGTAGTGATTAAGGATTTTAAAGGAGACTAAAAGCAATGGCAGAAATCAAATTTGAAATAAAAGAAACCGTGGGGGCTTTGTCTCAATCCCCTAAAGGCTGGAACAAAGAACTCAATCTTATCAGTTGGAATGGAAAAGAACCAAAATTCGATTTACGCGATTGGGCACCTGAACACGAGAAGATGGGGAAGGGTGTCACGTTGACAGTTGAAGAGTTAAGAGCTTTGAGGGATTTGTTGAATGGGATGGGATTATAGGTAATAAGGATAGGAGGTCAACCTTGAGGCTGATGTGCCTGACCCTAATTGCAGTAAAGCTTTAATATACATGGGGTCAGCCGCCTTCTTTATTGAGCGCAAGAGTTGAGGTTTCATATGCCATAGGCAGTCTGTTGTTTATTTGAACTATAGGTCATTTTGTTGAAGAATACCTATACATATGAATGTGATTTATTGGATATTTTAACAAGATAGGAGAAGCAAGGTTTTGAGAAAGGGATGATGAAGCTATGACAATAAAAATTCAAAGATTAATTAATGTTGCTATGGTCTTAATATCATGGCTGACGTTACCCTTATTAGGCTCACGTAACATAAAAAGATTTCTTCCCGCATCAATCCTAATTGTCCTTATTGACGGTATCAGCATTCAAATTGGAAAAAAACAAAAATGGTGGGTCTTCTATAATAAACCGAAATCATACTTATTTGGGGAATTCCCTTTTAGTATTGGACCGTTTTTTGTAAGCTCCATGTGGATTCTAAAGTGGACATACGGAAATTTTAAAAAGTTTATTTTACTCAATGCAATTATAAATGGTATCTTTGCATTTCCAGTTGCAAATCTTGCAAGAAAATTTAGATATTATAGATTGGTTCGATTAAATAACTTTCAATTTTTTCTTAATTTCATTTCAAAGGCATTTTTATTTTATGGGATTCAATATCTTTTTGACAAAAAAGGTAAAATAAAATTTTAAACACTTTCACTATTATAAATAAGAGTCCCCCTATCCTATGGGGAGGGGGAAACTATATCTAATAACAGATTCCATTTATATGAAAAAAGTTACTGGGAGATGAAGACACTCAATCTAATCAAAAATTACGGATACCTAGACACCGTCCCTTTGGTGTTCAGTCTAGTTTATTACCGTATGGCCTGTAATCCACCTCAACCTTATCTTTTTCTTGGTAGGGTGCCAGCATAAAAGCCGCTTTAAAGACAGTGTCTCCTTTATTAATTAAATAGTGAACCTTTTTTGGTTCCACATGGACAAAATCTCCTTGTTTACATTGGAAAATCTCCGTGTCGATGTGAATTTCCAGTTCGCCCTCTAAAATAAAGAAGTTCTCTTCCATGAAGTTATGATAATGCGCAGTAAAATCCTGTCCTGGCTGCAGGATAACAATTCCAAAGTTCATTCGGGGTCCTTTTAGCAGGTACTTAGGACCGCTGTCACCAAATCGGTAGTCTCTTTCAGTCTCGTTCAAAACGGTCATTTTGCACTCTCCCTTTAATAGTTTATAAGCCTGGCGCAATCCACATATGGTCGGTATATCCCTGATCGGCCAGACCTAATTGTACTTTGTATACGGCTTCCCATTTTTTATAGACTTCATCATAAATGAAACGATTCATTTCATTTGGTTCGAAAGTTTTTTCAAATTTTACCACTTGATCAATGGCCTCATTAAAGCTTTCATATACGCCTGCTCCTACACCTGCACAAATAGCAGCACCAAGAGCGGTTGATTCCTTTACAACGGGAACCTTAACTTTTATATTCAGAACGTCAGCAACAATTTGACACCATAAGTCACTTTTTGAGGCCCCGCCGCCAAAAACAATGGCTTCCGGTGATGTATTCGTAATTTTAGAAACGATTTCAATATTGGCCCTTGTTACAAAAGCGGCATTTTCCATAATGGCCCGGTAAAAAGTGGCTTTATTATACGAACTGTTAAACTTAAAATCTATGAAACTTGGAGCGGCATGTTTCCATGAAAAGTAATTCATTTTATCGGAAAAGGTACAGATCATCCCATTGCAGCCTGCCGGGACATTTTGGGCTCTTTTCTCCATTTGGGCATAAATACTTTCCCCGCTTTCCTTCACAAGAAAGGCTTCCAGATCACAGAACGTATCTCTGAACCATCTCATGATTAATCCAGGAAAGAAGGCGATCGCTTCATATTGCCACGTATTGGGGATGGCATGGCAATTCACTCTTACTTTACAATCATCATTGATTTCGACATGATTGGTTGTATATTCATATTGCCAAAAACTCCCGCCTAAGACAGCCGCATCTCCCTCCTTAATGACACCCATGCCAATGCAGCCTAATTGAGCGTCGCCGCCACCTGCGACCACTAACGTTTTCGTGCTCAATCCAGTAAGTGCTGAGAATTCCTCGGTAACATGACCAATAATGGATCCGCTTTCATTTACAATTGGATAAATATCATTTCTCAGACCAACCTTCTCTGGAATAGCTGGATCCCATGCCCTTTTCTTAAGATCGAAAAGACCAGTCGTGCAGCCATTGGAAGGTTCAACCGAAATCACATCGGTTAAACGATAGGTAATCCAGTCGTTCAGCATTGTAACGTATTTCACCTTTTCATACGTTTCGAGGATATTCTTTTTCACCCAGAGGATGCGCGGGGAGGCTCCTAATGAAAAGGTCTGTCCAGAAATACGATGAATATCTGCTTCGATAGTATCGCTTATTTTATATAGGTGCGCGACTTCATCATTGGACCTTGAATCCACATTGGCACAGGCCCATAGTTCCTTACCGTTCTCATCGTATAGGACAATGGCTTCCCGCATACTGGTGGTGGATATCGATACAATGTTCTCTGGCTTCACCTTACTCTTGACTAAGCTTTCTTTAATGAGATCGATGATCAGTTCAATATTTTTATTGATATCAAAGTCCATTGAACCTGGATAGCGGATATCTTCATTATGTGTCCATTCCGATTGGGTAACAAAGAGTTCATTGCCAAATGTGTCAAACAAAATGACTCTGACACTGCCAGTTCCGGCATCAATCGCCATTAAGTACTTTTCCATTGTCCTCATCTTCCTTTCTACAATGATTAGGAATTAATAATCTGAGCCCTTTATTCGATTAGACTTTTGGCGACATCTTCATCTGTAATTAATACATCGATATATCCCCCTTTTAATGCCCCGATAATGGCCTCTCGTTTTTCTAATCCTCCCGCCACGGCAACTACATGGTTCAGTGATTTTAATAGATTTATATCGGTACTCACCAGTTGTTTATGCAATTTAAGATCTAAAACATGGCCATTTTTATCATAAAACTGGCTTAATAGATCTCCCGCAGCCCCCATTGATTTGAAGATTTCCATTTGATTCGTGTTTAAATATCCTTCCTTCACAATGGTGGCCTGTTCGTTTACTGCTCCAATGCCAATGATCGTGATCGAAGAGTATGGGATCATTTCAAAGATTTTCTTGATTGGTTTTTCATTAATTAACTGTTTGGCGAGATGTTCTGTAGATGCTAATAAGGGGGCCGGCATAATGTAATGGTTGTAATTGAGATTTGTGTAATAATCGGATGACGAATCGATTACGGTTGGAATATAGAATTTTACGCCTCCGGATAAGGAGACGAATGTGACTTTATACTTTGTCGAGATATTTAAATGTCCCAAGGTTCTTGAAACGGCCTGCCCATAACCAACATTAATCATGGTGTCACTGGTAATTCTGTCTTCAATATAGTGGGCGGCTGCCTTTGTCAAACTATCTAACGGATTTTTGCTAGAGGCAGGAATAATATAAATATCCTGTAAATGATAGTGCTGCTTGATTTTATTTTGTACCTCGATATCCACAAATTTATCCAAGTTAATTTTAAATTGGATAATGTGATTGGCCTTCGCGATATCTAGGTATTTTATCACTTTCATCCTCGATAGATTCAAAGACTCCGCGATCTCGTTTTGTGTCATTCCTTCGATGTAATACTTCCAGGCGATATTGCTGATAAGACTATTTTCATATGTCATGTTCTTCACTCTCTACAGTTTATTTTTAAACAAAAATTTTATGTTAAAACTATTGTGCTACTTTTGCTGTGCAATAAAACAAAAGTAATTTCAATAACCTTTCTATATTGTAATAAGACTGTAATGAAAATTATGCCTAGTTCATATAATTTACGAGGGAATACCTAGTAAGCTGTTTGGAGGCATTTTTCATATTTGGAAGTATATAAAGTTTACTAACTAATAAAATGTTTGATTGTTAATAAAATGTATGAATCAGTAATAGACTTATAACAAAAAAGTAAGCGGTTACAGTAATGGTGCTAAGGTGGTGGGATGATGAAGGAGCCAAAGAATCTAGTGAAATTGGAGAATATTCGCAAGTCTTTTAACCGAAACACAGTTTTAGAAGGGGTTTCATTAGAACTTTATGAGTCCGAGGTTATCTCGATTATAGGCGGGAATGGAGCAGGGAAAAGCACCTTAATGAAAATCCTCACAGGTATTTACAAAGCCGATGATGGGGTTATTGAAATTAATGGTGAAAAGACAGATCATTTAAACCCGTTTGCTGCTCATGAAAGAGGTATTTATTTAGTGCCGCAGGAGCCGCTGCTATTTCCTAATATGACGGTTGAACAAAACCTCACAATTGGATTTTGGAAAGGTAAACATGAAGTAAGAGAAGAAGCGGAAAAGCTCATTAAAGAATTAGGCTGGAACCTGGATTTGAAACGATTAGCAGCCACCTTGAGTATTGCGGAGCAGCAACAGCTTGAGATTATTAAAGGACTGTTAAGAAAGTCAAAAGTGTTAATTCTCGATGAACCCACTTCTACCTTAACGTTTTCAGAAACAAAGTCTCTTTTCAAAGTGATTGAGCAGTTAAAGAATTCCGGGGTTGGAATCTTCTATATTACCCACCGTCTTGATGAAGTCTTTCAGATCTCCACGCATGCCGTCATCTTACGGGATGGAAAAGTAACACTTAAAGGTAGAATTGAGGAGTTTACGAAAGAACTGCTGATTCAAGGACTTCTTCCAGTAGGAAATGAGACTAGTTACGAAGCTCATTTTGAAAAACGAAGGACCAGCCGTGAGGGAGAAGAACCTATTCTTAAAGTGGACAATATCGTTGGCGATGGATTTAGGAATATTAGTTTTGAAGTTTATAAGGGAGAAGTTGTCGGTCTTGCCGGGCTTGTCGGTGCGGGAAGAACAGAGATTGCCGAAGCGATTTACGGAATCAATCCGATTGAGAAGGGAAAAGTCTATCTTGATGGTCGTGACATTACTAAATTGTCCATTAATGAAACGGTGGACAGCGGGCTTGCTTACATCCCAGAAGATCGATTTTTGAACGGTATTTTTTCGATCAGTTCTGTCAGAAATAATATCACCTCACAAATGATTAAACGGCACGGTATTTTTACAAAGAGAAAGTTAGAGGAACAAGTGGCCCACCAGTATATTGAACGATTAAGAATTAAACTGAGTTCCCAAGAGGATGAAATCAAATCACTATCAGGCGGGAATCAGCAGAAGGCTGTAATTGCAAGAGCGTTATCCATGAACCCTAAATTGATCATCATGGATGAACCAACAAGGGGAATTGATGCCGCTGCAAGGGCTGATATCTATTCCATCATTACAGAATTAAAAAACCAGGGATTTTCCGTTCTGCTTATTTCGTCTGACCTGGAAGAAATCGAAAGAATCAGTGACCGTATCTATGCTGTCTATCAAGGGACCTGTGATGTGTGCCTAAACTTAGAAGAAATTAATGCGGTAAATGTGATGAAAGCAGCCTTTGGAACATTTGAAGGAAGTGATAAGGCACATGTATAGGAGTGCGAGCCTAATCAAACAACGGGAATTTAGAACCCTACTATTCTTGATCCTTCTTTTTGTGGTGGTGGGTTTTATCAACTCTGACTATTTATCATGGCAGAATATCGATAAATCGTTGAAAAGCAGCTTGCTATTTATTGTTCTCGCGGTCGGGATGACCTTTGTTCTATTAACGGGAAATTTAGATATTTCTGTAGGCGGAACACTGGGCATAAGTGCGGCCGTTTGCGGAACGATTCTTCGCGATGGTGGAAATATTTTTCTAGCTGTCATCGCTGCCCTACTAATTGGAGCTTGCATTGGACTCATTAATGGATTTGGCGTAATAAAATTAAAAATTTCTTCCTTTATTATGACGTTAGCCATCCTCTCGATCACCAGAGTGGTCCAAGTTATTTATACGGACGGAAAGTGGGTTGAAAATATTCCGGCCCACGTTAAAGAGCTTTCGAATCTAGATATCTTCGGCATTAATCTATTATCTTTCATCGTTATTGTGGGGGTCATCTTCGTTCAGTTGTATTTATCGAAGAGCAGCAAGGGAAGGTATTATACAGCGATTGGGGATAACGCTGACGGAGCTATTTCATTAGGCATTCCCGTGAAGCGATATATTGCCTATTCCTTTGTCATCTCTGGTGTCTGCGCCTCGTTAGCGGGATTAATCTTTGTGAGTCAAATTGGCTTTGTCTCAACAAATGCAGGAGCAGGAATTGAGCTAACGGTCATCGCCTCGTGTGTGCTTGGGGGTGTGTCCTTGATTGGCGGAATTGGAACGGTTGTTGGGGCAGCATTAGGGGCGATTATTCTAACTTCGATCAACTCTGCTTTGGTTTATATGAAAGTCCCCGCCTTTTGGAATGATACGATTTCGGGTTCACTCTTAATCATGATTGTCGTCATTGATGCCCTGCTTGCGTTTAATGCCAGTAAGAAGGCGAAGAAAGTCCGATTAAATGCAAGAGTTCTGCAAAAGGAGGCGTAGAAATGACATGTTAACGAAAATCCCGAAATGGAACCTTGCCTTATTTGTCATAATTATTGCTGAAATTATTGTTTTTGGAATGTTGAACCCGAGATTCTGGAATGTCACGATTCTGTTAAACAGCTTTAACGATTTTATTGCGATTGCGATAATTGGCTTTTTTGTCACATTGGTCGTTATTACGGGAGGAATTGACATTTCTGGCGGTTCGATAATCGGATTAACCTCGGTGGTCACGGGGCTGTTATCACAAGTGGCGAGTCTCAATATCTGGGTTTCGATTATTTGTGCCATTTTTATTGCCGGTTTATGCGGCCTTCTCAACGGTGTCCTGATTGCTTATGGAAAAGTTCAGGCGATGGTGATTACCCTTGGCGGCATGCTTTTATATAGTGGGATTGCGATTGTGCTGGTGGGAATGTCTGGCGTCAGTACCTATGAAGGAATTTCAGGGTTTTCTGAGGGGTTTAGCCAAATTGCCAATGGAGAGGTCATGGGAATCCCGCATGCTGTTCTTCTTTTTATTATCATGTTTATCATCGCTTATATCCTTCTGCACCGCACGAGGTATGGCAGATATATTTATTTAACAGGAATAAACAAAAACACAGCCGAGTACTCGGGAATTCATACGAAAAAAATCATTGCGAGTACCTACGTCTTGTCAGGGTTAAGTGCTGGTATTGCAGGGGTTGTGTTGACTTCCTATTTAGGCAGTGCAAGAAGTGATTATGGTGCTGAGTATCTTATGCCCATTCTGACGGTTGTTGTCTTAGGAGGAACCTTAATCACAGGAGGTAAAGGAGGTGTTGTCGGGACAGCTTTGGCCAGCATTATCTTAGGATTCATGCTGATAGGTTTGCAAATGGCTGGAGTTTCTACCCAGTATATCGGATTAGCTACGGGGGTCCTTTTGATCGTGTCTGTCGCATTCTTGGGAATCAATCGAGACTTTAGATCGAACATGAAGAGAATCGTTACACAAAAACAAAATATTGGAGGTTAACTTTCAATGGGAAAAATAAAATCTATTACTCTATTGATTGTGGTGGCAATTGTGATGTTATTTACAGCTGCATGCGGATCCAATGAAGGCGCTTCTGGAGATGGCAAAAAGAAAGATGATAAAGATATTCAGGTTGTGTTCATTCCAAAAATGACTGGGAATGCCTTCTTTGAATCTGGTAATGATGGGGCACAGAAAATGGGTAAGAAAGTTGGTTTTAAAGTAAAGTACGATGGTGCACCTGAAGGTACGGTTGCGAACCAAGTCCAAATTATTAATAGCGCTGTCAATAGCGGTGCTGATGCGATTGCCATATCTTCTGTCTCTTCTGACGGCTTAAATCAAGCCTTGAAAAAAGCAAAAGATGCCGGTGTTAAAGTGGTTACATGGGATTCGGATGTGGATCCTAAGTATCGTTCTGTCTATATCAACCAAGGTACACCAGAAATCTTAGGTAAAATGCTTGTTGATATGGCTGCAGAGCAAATGGATAACCCGAATGAGGCTAAGAAAATTGGCTGGTTCTATTCCAGCCCAACCGTTCCAGACCAAAACGCATGGGTTAATTATGCAAACAAATATATTAAAGAAAAATATCCAAAATGGGAACTTGTCACGACTCAATTTGGTGATGCCAATGAACAAAAATCATTACAAGTTGGCGGAAGTATTTTAGATTCTTATCCTGATATTGATGCCATTATTTGCCCAGACTCCACTGCACTTCCAGCAATGGCTCAAGCAGCGGAAAATAAAGGTTTAAAAGCAGATGATGTCATTATTACAGGATTTGCTTCACCAAATTCAATGAGACAATTTATTGAAAATGGAACGATTACCAACCATGGTTTATGGGATGTAAAAGATCAAGGCGCGCTTGCGGTATACGTTGCTTATTGGTTAGCGAAAGGCAATGAACTGAAAGTTGGAGGCTCTATCGATGTTCCTGATATGGGTTCCGTTAAAGTAGAGCCGAACACCATTCAAGGCTACGACTATACAGCGGATGATTCTGGAATAATCGTCTTGCCTGAGCGGATTGTATTTACAAAAGAAAATACGAAGGACTACAATTTTTAACCGATTAACCTCGGAGTTTGAACAAAGGAGAGAGAGAGAAATGGCTGATACGATTGGCAACAAAAGTGCAAAGGAATTTGCAGAGAGTGTACCATTCGCGAACAATGGGAATTTCCATGTAAAAGGGGCAAACAATCTAGATTGGGGGATGAAGGATCGTTTATCGAGAATCTTTAACCCTAACACAGGCAAAACGGTCATGTTAGCGTTTGACCATGGCTATTTCATGGGGCCAACCTCAGGGTTAGAAAGATTAGATTTGCTGATTCCTAGATTGGCCGGTTATGCGGATTGTTTGATGGGTACTAGAGGTGCCATCCGAAGCAGTGTCCCACCGACCTTTAATAAGGCGATTGCTTTACGGGCAACGTCAGGTTCCAGTGTTCTCCAAGATGACCTCAGCCATGAATCGATGGTGGTGGACATTGAAGATGCGATTAAGATGAATGCAAGTGCCATCGCAATTCAAACTTTCATTGGTTCCGATGGACAAAAGGAAACGATTGAAGAATTAAACAAGGCGGTTAACCTCGGCTCCCGATACTCGATTCCAACCTTGGGTGTCGTCGCTGTTGGTAAAGAAATGGAGCGAACGACGAAGTTCTTCTTGTTAGCGACAAGAATGCTGGCTGAATTTGGTGCACAAATTGTTAAAACTTATTACTGTGACGATTTTGAAAAGGTTGCAGCAGCTTGCCCAGTCCCATTAGTCGTTGCAGGCGGTAAGAAATTACCAGAGAAAGAGGCCCTAACGCTAGCCTACAACTCTATTCAAGGCGGAGCAGCTGGTGTGGATATGGGAAGGAATATTTTCCAATCTGAATACCCTGAAGAAATGATTCAAGCGGTTATTAAGGTTGTCCATGAAGGGTATACGGATATTGAGGCTTATGAGTTTTACCAACATCTCATAAACTAATTTCTATTGTTATGTATGGTATAGCTTCTACGTTAGAGTAGGAGCTTTCCTTTTAAAATTATATAAAGAAGGTTTTCGATAATGGCAAGGGTAGCTTTTTTATTAGCAAGTGATTTTGAGGATTCTGAAATGATAAATTCATATGAAGCCATAAAAGGTGATTATAGGTACGAATAAAGGTGTCGTATGTGAGGGTAAGAAGATGACCGTCGCTTATACCACAGATCTGGCGGCCGCTGAAGCAAACGCGGCTGACTTTGATGCTGCTGTCATCCCGGGCGGCAGTGCACCAGAGGAATTACGTGTGAATGAGGATGTTGTGAGGTTTGTTAAAGAACTGGATCAACATTCTAAAGTGGTTGCTGAAATCGGAAAAAAGGTGCCTGACCCCTGTTGCGTGAACGCATTAACACACTAGGGGTCAGGCACCTTTTTCGATCTTTCAAGTTTATATAGCTTTAGTCGTCCATGATTCTACGTCCCAAATATCTGTTACCACGTCTTGGTAAAACTCAGGTTCATGAGAGATAAGGAGCATGCTACCCTTATACGATTTCAAAGCTCGTTTAAGCTCAGCTTTTGCATCTATATCCAAATGGTTGGTAGGCTCATCGAAAACAAGAATATTGCTTTCTTGGTTAAGGAGTTTACATAAGCGGACTTTCGCTTGCTCGCCACCACTTAAAACCGATATTTTACTTTCAATGTGTTTTCTAGTTAATCCACATCTTGCAAGAGCAGCACGAACCTGTCCTTGGCTTAAATGAGGAAACTCATTCCATATTTCTTCGATGCACGTATTTTGATTTTCTGTTTTCACTTCTTGTTCAAAATAGCCAATATACTGATGTTCACCGCGTTCTATTGTACCAGAAAGAGATCTTATTTCTCCAAGCATGCTACGAAGGAGTGTCGTCTTTCCGATTCCATTCGCGCCAACTAAGGCGACTTTTTGTCCACGCTCAATATAAAGATTTAACGGTTTTGAAAGTGGCTCTTCGTACCCAATAATAAATTCTTTCGTCTCAAAAATTAATTTACC
The DNA here is from genome assembly GCF_001591445.1 of Neobacillus drentensis NBRC 102427. Lineage (GTDB taxonomy): Bacteria > Bacillota > Bacilli > Bacillales > Cytobacillaceae > Neobacillus > Neobacillus drentensis. The sequence continues at coordinate 120,397 of NZ_BCUX01000012.1, forward strand.
TGAGGCTCTTGATTCTTTAAAGTTAAAATCAGGTTTTGGTCGTTCCTGTGCAATTTCAATAACGTCCATTTTATCGAGTTTTTTCTGTCTGGACATTGCCAGGCTGCTAGTAGATGCTCTTGCTTTATTACGGGCTACAAAATCCTTTAAATTAGAAATCTCTGATTGTTGTCTCTTAAAAGCAGCTTCAACTTGTATTTTTTTAGCTTCATAGACAATAAGGAAATTGTTGTAATCACCGATGTAGCGATTTAATTCTTGATTTTCTAAATGGTAGATGACATTTACCACGCTATTAAGAAATGGCATATCATGCGAAATCAATAAAAAAGCATTCTCGTATTCTTGCAAGTAACGTCTTAACCACTCAATATGTTGTTCGTCTAAATAGTTTGTAGGCTCATCTAAAAGAAGAATATCTGGCTTCTCGAGTAAAAGCTTTGCTAATAAAACCTTTGTTCTTTGCCCGCCGCTCAAATCATGAACATCTTTTTCTAATCCTACATCATCAAGACCAAGTCCACGTGCCACTTCTTCTACTTTAGAATCAATAATATAAAAATCATTATTTGTTAATATATCTTGTAATGTACCAACTTCATCTAACAACTTTTCCATTTCTTCAGGTGTAACGTCCGATAATTTTTCATAAATCGTATTAATATTCGTTTCGACGTCAAAGAGGTATTGAAAAGCCGTATTTAGTACGTCACGGATTGTCATTCCCTGTTGTAAAGCAGTATGTTGATCAAGATAACCGACTCGTTGATGCTTTGCCCACTCTACTTTTCCATCATCAGGCTGAAGTTGCCCTGTAATGATATTCATAAACGTCGATTTACCTTCACCGTTTGCCCCAATTAAAGCGATATGTTCTCCTTTTAATAAGCGGAAGGAAACATTATTAAAAATAGTCCGATCACCAAAGCCGTGGTTTAAGTCTTTAACCGTTAATATACTCATCTATTCAGCCTCATTTAAATTTCATTTTATTTTGTTTAAGAAATATTTATAGTTTCGTTCGTCTGTTTGTTAGAAGTTAATATTTGACTATAACACAGAAAATGGAATAGTTGAATGGTTTAAATTGGAGGTGAGGGAACGGTTCTAAAAAAAGGTGCCTGACACCTGATGCGTTAAAGCTTTAACTCACAGGGGGTCTGGCACCACTTTTAGGGCGTCCAGGTAAGGAATCTGATGATAGTACATTGCACTTTTGTCGTTCGTATAACCGCTCGGTGATGGAGTCTGTCTGCCCTAGGTGATTGGATTTCATTTTAGGTAGTATTTATCTCTAAAAGAAGTGTCAGCAATCCTGTCTACATAAAATTCACCGTTCAAATATTTGATCACAGAAACACTGCAATTTTCAAGGTGTGGATAACCGCTCAATTTTGCTATTTGCATTATGTAGTTGCCTATTGTTACCCCGTGTGAAAATACTAGAATATTTCCACCCTCATTTTTATGCTTATGAATGATTTCATCGATAGCAGAGCTTGTTCGTGAAAAAAGCTGTACGTAGGATTCGCCTTCAGGTGCTGACATATTTAAATCGGTAAGACTATATAATTTCTCTAGAATATTCCCATATTGAGCTAGTAATTCTGTTTGTGATAGGGATACCAATACACCAAAGTTCATTTCCTTTAGACGTGGGTCAGTAAAGATGGGGATGTTTCGTTGGCCAATGGCATACCTAGCCGTATCTACTACTCTCCGGCTTTCACTAGCGTATACTGCTTTGAATTCGATATCAGATAAACCGATTCCTACAGATTTGGCCTGTGCAATTCCGTTAACTGTTAGTGGTGAGTCACAGATTCCCTGTAATCGTTTCTCTACATTATATTGGGTCTCCCCATGCCGAACAAAATAAAGATTCACTTCTTTTTCAGAGAACACGTGTAACCACCTGCTTTGTATTGGGATTAATTGATTGATAAAATGAATACTAACACACTATTCGGGTAGTTTGTAATAAAAACACCAAGCCTTTCCCGTCCACCAAATTTTGGTTAATGATTTTACAAATCCGATGCAATAAATAGCTTGGAATGGAACAAATCGGTTGGTTGAGTGTGAAAATTGGACATAGAATAACAAAAAAGAGGCGAACAGTGCTGTTCGCCTGTTATTATATAGATTAAAGTTGTTCGTGGAAATCGTTTTGAATCAAGAAAATCCGGGGCATGACAGGCACCCTAACTAATGCTCTATAAGTGAATCCGATTTTACGGGCGAATTTTCCAACCTTATGGGCGAATTCAACAAATTTATGAGCGAATTCTTCTATTTTATGGGCGAATCGCTAATGGCCTTAGATTAGAGAATCCTCCGCTATACAAGTTCTAAACATCTTAAAAGACCCGCCCTCCTAGAATGCCCTTACGTGATTAAATACTGTTCAACATTCCGTCAAATCATTTTTAACAAATCGTGAACTTATCACTATACCTATGTTGTTTAACGGAAAAAGGGAATATAGTGTAATCATAAAGAACAAACAAAACATGAAGGGCGGAATGATTTATGTTTAATAAATTTTTAAGAGAAAATAAAATTGCAGCGGCTATTCTTACGGTCTTACGTTTATACCTTGGCTATTCTTGGGTAACAGCAGGTTACGGAAAATTAACAAGTGGCGGCTTCGATGCGGCAGGATTTTTAAAAGGAGCGATTGCAAACCCAGTAAAAGGTCCAGATGGCGCCGTCGTATTTGGATGGTATGTGGACTTCTTAAAACACTTTGCACTACCAAATGTTGATGTGTTCAACGTGATCGTACCTTGGGGCGAAACTTTAATCGGCTTAGGCTTAATCTTAGGTTGCTTAACAACAACTGCAATGTTCTTTGGTCTAGTGATGAACTTCAGCTTTTTCTTAGCAGGAACTGTATCTCACAACCCTAGAGACATCTTCATCGGATTTATCATTTTAACAGCAGGTTACAATGCAGGAAGAATTGGTTTAGACCGCTGGGTCGTTCCATTCATCGCAAAAATGAGCAAAAAAGGTACTGGCAACGATAAAGCAAAAGCGCGAGCATAAATATAGTTTCAAGTAAAAGACGGTTCGGACATCCGAACCGTCTTTTTATTATTGTGCCAGGCATGGCAGTGTACGGAACTGGCGAATAGTGACAGGTTCTGCTTGTGTTAAAATTTGTATATTTGTGGAAATAAATGTCGAAATAAATTTGTAAAAATTATCTATTTTACTGGTAAAATATAAATAGTATAAAATACCTAATTTGTAGTGACGACTTTTTGGTCGTTTGGAAGCACTCTTTAAAGTTGTTTTTACATTTAAAAAAAAGGTGGTTAGGGATAACATAAATAAAAGTTGGGAAAGCCAACCTCCATATAAAAATTATCGGCTTAGTTAAGGTACATATAAAAATGACTGAAATTTAGATTAATGTTCAAATTCCGAGAGGTGAAGATAGATATGGGATTTTGGGATAGTGTAGGTAAAGCTGTTGGTGGCGCAATAGAAAATAACCGGAAAGAAATCGGTAAATATATGATGCAGTATAAAAATTACCCTGAAAGTAAACTGGAAGAAATTCGTAATAGTCGTCATTCTAGTCTTGCGCAACGTGCTGCAGCTGATAATCTAATTGATGGTAAGCTTTTACACATAATGGATGAATATTAATCACCAAATAGTGCTCTTTTAATAGTTAAATCAATATAAATGTTGAGATTAGACGGGCATTAGTAGTAGTTATCTATTCTTATAGAGACACACTACTAGCAATTAGAAAAATATAGAAAAATTTTATTATGGGAGGTTAGACGCTAATGGGAATTTATAAACCAGGAAGACCAGCGAAATACGATCCAAATACTGGACAAGGAAACAAGCCACCACAAGCTCCAGGTGAATATAGAATTCGTGATGGTGCCGGTAAAGTTGTTTATGTGGGAGAAACAAACGATTTAAATCGTAGAATGAATGAGCATAAAAGAAATGGTAAATTTAATTAATTAAATAGGAGAGATAAAAATGTCAGGGTATACATATGAGTATAAAGTAGCTGATGGTCGTTCAACGAGTAATACTAGAAGAGAACACGAGCAAAAAAAGATAGAGCAACACAAACCTTCACTCAATAAATCAAAGGGTGGAGAAGGCAGAAAAGCAACTAAAAGATAAAAAGTGAATTTACTAAGAGTATTTTTAAGACTTATTTATTTGAATACCCTTTTTGCTACAAAAAATTAATATCGTGTTGAGTAGAAAAACACCATCCAATGGTGTTTTTCTACTTTTTAAACTAACATGACGGTGAACCGTACCATAAATAAATGAGATTTTTTAGGAAAACAGAACAACACCAATCCATAATAGGACTGGTGTTGTTAATTTGTAATTTCATGGGGGCTCAATTTCAATTACTAAATCATTTTCATTAATTTCCATAGAGTCAAAGATTTATCATCTTGAATTATGTTTGTGGATGGAATTTTTTTGAACTATTTGTGGATAATTGGTAAAATTAAAAGAGATTCAACGAAAAATGTCGAATTAAAGTATAATAGATTTATGGAAAAATTGTTAGTTCGTGTGGGTACAGAATCTCATTTTACTAAAATGAAGGTTGAGTATGGGGGAGAAACATATGAGAGAAGAAAGCAAATTATCCAAAGGTGATCTAGATTATATTATTAATGAGCTGAAACAAACTCAAAAGGAAACAGCATCCACTTTAGCAATACAACCAGCTAGACCTGTTCATCGGCATCAAAAATTACAATGGTTTAAATCTCGGATTTTGGTAATTGTAATAGGGGTTATCGTTAGTCTAGGCATTTTATTTGCAGGGTATGTTTATTTACAAAAAGAAGAAACATTAAAAAGTACATCAGTCGTTGAGAGCATCCAAAAATTAGCTACATTGGCAACGGCACAAACACATATTAAAACTACTTTATCTAAAGAAGATAATAAATTATTTGGCAAAAGCATCCCATTGGATATTCCTGGGTCAAAAAGGGAGTTATTAATGGTCGCTTCTGGAGAAGTGACTGCAGGTGTTGACTTTGAAAATTTGACTAAAAGGGACATCACCTTGGATACCAACACGAAGGCGATTCATATCACTTTGCCGCGTGCCACCATTGTCCAAGCACCATCTATCGACTCAAAGGGCATTAAAGCCATTTCAGATGAAGGCATATTTCGTAGTGAAGTCAATCGGGATGAATGGTTCAAATTTGAAGATGCTGCTAAACAAAAGATAAAAAAGGAAGCCATTGAGTCTGGTCTTTTAAAAACTGCTGAAGATAATGCCCGCATTGCCCTAAAAGAATTTTTTAAAAATCTAAATTATACCGTAACGGTTACTTTCAAATAATCGGTTACAGCGTCACCTGTGTTAATAAGTGGTTCATAAGATGTTTCCCTCAAACTAATGGTTTGGGGGAATTTTTATGGCGAACAGTGACAGGTACTGTTCGCCATAAACAGGATATCATTCAATACTGTCGAATACTAAATACATAATAATTTTAGTCATGAGGGGTATATAATGTCAGGCCATTTTAATGATTTACTAAATTTACTAAAATTAAAAAATATTAACAATCCGAAAAATCCAGATTCGATGCAAATGAAGGACATTATAGGATTATATTTACAATATGACATGACACTGAACAATTTAAAACATATTTTAAATTTGCTGATCCTGGTGTTAAGTCTGTTATGGAAGGCTTAAGTAATTGAATCTCAAGTAATACTAAGATTTCTGAAAAAGTAATCAACGTTATTCAAACCACAATTGGATACTACAATGACCAAATTAAACTGGCAGATACTATAGAAGAACGAAGAGAGATTAGAAAAGAAATAGAAAAACTGATCATACATACTAGAGATGAGGCCGATAAAGCAAGAAAAAACAACGTTGATATGCTAATGATTGGTGCAGGGGCATGTGTCGTTATTGCTGGTGTGGGACTGGCAGTATTTGCGAAGAATAATGAAGTATTAAAAAAAGGCTTGAAGATGGTAGCCGAGGGTGCAGCAAAAAATTTATAAATAATAACATAAAATAGGAGCGATTATGATTAAAAAGTTTGAAGAATATATTTATATAATTAGTTTTATTTTGTTGATCCTAGTTGGCGTTATCCTAAAAGCTTACTTTAGTTATTCAATATTTAAAGAGTATGGCTTCATTAAGTGGGCATTAATAATATTCATAGTCGGCCCAATATTAGGTTTCATTTTACACTTAATTACTAATTTGATAAAAAGGTGATTGCGACAGCGCATAATGGCTAATATAAATCAAGCTGGTTTTTTCTTAAAAAAGAACGGCTATAAGTAGAATCCTCAATTTCTATTTTTTAGAAGGATCAACTATCATAGAATGTATCATTATGTGAATATGAAACTGGAGAATATAAGTATTCTACACCAAGATAAGGAGAAAGATAATAGATTAACTGCCTTTAGAGAGATACTAGAAGATAGTTATTGAAACCCATGCTAGGGTAATGGTCTTTATTTGGCTGGATGGATTGACCACCAAGAAGTTCCGAAAGTGTTTGACGGTAAACTCTGCACAACTCCGTTCACTGATGGAGTAATCATAAAATCATTTCCTCACAATTGGGATTTTGAACAACCAGGAAAAAGTCCACCAATACATCATTAAACCTCTTATTAGCCTCCATGAAGGACATTTTGATGCGGCATTAGGGTTGGAGGAAATTGTAGAGTAGGGACTACATATGATATCGAATATTCTTATCATCTCTTTAAGGGAAAGGATAAAGTAGCCTATATGAAAAAACAAATAAATCAAAAGCAATTTATTAATTCATATCGTTCTGCGGGGATCTGGTTTGTTGCACTTTATATGGAAGCTTTCTTATTAAGAATTGATGAACTACGTGATCCCAATAAAAAAACAAAATTAATTGAAGAAATATTTAATAATGGTGAGAGCTTTGATAAAGATGAAGGCGGTACAAGAACGAGGGTCAATTGCTTATTCCGAATTATCGAAGCTGGTAGAGTAATAGAGGCATTGGATGTAGCGGTTGCTTCTGAAAGATTAAGTAACGATTTTCCAGATGCTGCTTTTCAGGCAGAAGACTTGTTAATGAGAATCAACTCTGGTGCATTCGTCATACCAGATTAACAATAAATATACTTTGATACTTGAATAGTTCCTCATACAAAAAAGCAGGAAACTCTAACCGGCAATCTTAGAGTTTTCCTGCTTTTTAAATTGATGTACCAAAGTGGTTCGTTTGGTCGTTTACAGTATTTATGGTAATTGTTTCGGAAACGGGGTTATTATAATTCAACCACATTTCCACTAAATCAGTTCCTGTTATCAAATCAATATTTAAGCCATCTGCATATGAACGGGCATTTTCAGTAAAATTAGATGTAGTAACAACATATCCCTTTGAAGCATTTTGTTTTACCATGTTGGAGTGTATCAAAGCAATTGGTTCATATCCAATATCATCTTTGTAACACTTTACCTGACCTAACACTTTCCCTTCACCAATTCCATGTTCTACATCAACACCAAAATCCCCTGAACTTTTTGTGATAAAAATACTTTCACCATATTTATGTTTTAGTATTTCCGCGATAAAGTATTCAAAATCTATGGGATTATTTTTTAAAAAGATAGAAGAGTAGGATTTTTCTTCATTCTCTTTACAAAATCGTTGATAAATACCAAATGCTAATGTCCTTTTAAACTCCTCAGTAGATAAATATTTTTTATAGATCTCCGACTGCCTAGAATCCTTTCCTTTTTTCCATTGGAAAAAGATAAAACCCAATAAAATTAAAATTATTAAATAATCCATATTATCACCTCGAATATCAGTATTATCATTTAAATGAATTATATTCAAATTATTCTGTATTTTATTGATGGGTTTTAGAATCAAGAAATAAGTCAAGAGAAATAAGCCGTTGTTTTGACGGTGACGAAAATGCATATAAAATCTCACAGGATGAACGATAATTATCCACCTTTCGGTTTCCAATTTCCTAAATCTGTTATAATTGTAATAGTTATTTTCTCATGAAACGGAGTTTTAATATGAATGTAATTATTACGGAGCCATCGGCTGCACCAGTAATAAATGCCCTTCGATCAATAGGCTACAATGCCAGCACTGCTATTGCTGATTTAGTTGATAACAGCCTTGATGCAAAAGGATCAATTATTAATATAAATTTTGATTATGACGATTTAAATGGAGCTATTACAATAGATGATAATGGAACTGGTATGAATGAAGAGATGCTTCAGACAGCTATGAATATTGGATCGAAAGACCCGCGTGCAAAAAGAGGAGCTAACGAACTAGGAAGATTTGGTATGGGGTTAAAGACAGCATCCTTTTCATTGGGAAAACGTTTAAGTGTGCTAACAAAATGGAATGGAGTTTACCATGAAAGATGCTGGGATTTGGATCATGTATCGGAGTGTAATGAGTGGCAGTTGTTTACCTCAATTCCTGATGAAGTAAAGTTAAAAATGGGAACAATAGAAGGGGAAAGCGGTACGATCGTCTGTATCGATAAGCTGGACAGATTTATGGGATACGGCGGAAAGCGAACATTAAAAGAAACTAGTTTTTATAAAAAGGTTTCAAGAGTCAATAAACACTTGGAATTTGTTTTTCATTCCATTCTTGAAAAAAACGAAATAAAAATGTTTATCAACGGAAAAGAAATAATTCCTTGGGATCCATTCTTGAGAGCGCATCAACATACTCTTGAGGGAGAAACACAGGTTCTGAGAATTAATGAAAATAGAATAAAGGTTCAATATTTTATCCTTCCTCATGCATCTCACTTAACGGAACCTGAATATAAAAATGCTGGCGGTTACAAAGGATGGAGAGATCACCAAGGATTATACATATACAGGGAAAACAGACTCTTATACTTTGGAGATTGGATGGGGCTGTTTCCAAAGGATGCAGCTTCGCAGCTTGCCAGGGTACGAATTGATCTTCCAAATGAAGCTGATTCCGATTGGCAGGTTGATATAAAAAAATCTGGAATAAACCTTCCTGAAGATGCGAAAAGAAGACTTGAGGCTATATCAGCTATTGCACGTAAAGTCTCCAAGGAAATATTCTACTTCCGTACACAAGCCAAGACCCCAGGCCAATCTTTTAAAGGAAGTTTAAATACATGGGAACAGTCGGGAAGAGAGGATGGTCCACAATTTATTTTAAATAGAAGTCATCCAATTTTGACTGAACTTTTTAATAAGATGGATGACGAAGCAGCAAAACTCTTCAATTTATATCTAAAATTTGTGCAACTTGGTTCTCCAAGCAATATTATTGATTCGCCAAAGGTTCCAGAGGAAATGGTCCAAGAGGTGACCGAAGGTCAGAAAGAGCTGGTTACCCAGTTTGCTTCAACTTTGTTAAAACTAAATGTGGCTAATAATGAAGAACAGCTATTAAATATTTTAATTACACAGCCAGCTTTTGATGGACTAAATAGAGCAACTATGAAAAAGATCGTAACGGAGGCAGATATAATTGAATGAAGATGATATTAAAGTTCTTTTTGAAAAAACTTTCTCAACTAATTACTATAACCTAAAATCAGTTTCTAAAAGTCAGGATGAAGCAGCTGAAAACGCGATTAATTTAGCTAGAATCATTGTTTCAGGTTTCGGCAGTATAGATGAAAGCACATTTGAAATGTGGTCGCTGGAAATGTTCAGGAAATACAAAATTGGTACTGATATTATTAAGCCGCCCCCCGTTATGAGACCCGATAACGGCAAAAGCTGGTTCAGCCCAGAGATGATTTCCGGTAGCTTCTTTTGGACAAGGTACCGGCAATATTTGACCCAGATCAAAGGCTGGCCAATGGAATCGGTTGAGGCTATTGATGACACAACAAATGAAATTATGAAGTCCCTTGGGAATCCACAATCAATGGATCCATTTGATAAGCGCGGAATAGTCTTGGGGTTTGTACAATCCGGAAAAACAGCCAATTTTACAGGATTGATAAATAAGGCATACGATGTCGGCTACAAATTAATCATCGTTTTATCAGGGATTCATAATGACTTAAGAGCCCAAACGCAGATTAGGTTAAACCAAGAGGTTATTGGCACTGTAGATAAGGAAGGTAAGCCAATAGGAGTCGGCCAAATTTACCAGACTACCGCGGACCATATAATTACCTCCTGGACAACAGAAGAAAACGATATTAGTTCACAGCATGGCGGGATTAGGAACTTGAATTCTCCTACCTTGATGGTAGTAAAGAAAAATAAAACGGTGTTGGAGTCATTACGTGATCAGTTAATTTATCATCGTAAGTTACATGGTTTGGATATCCCTGTATTAATTGTAGATGATGAAGCCGACCAGGCCTCTGTTGATACATCTGATCCGAATAAAGACGAAGACCCGAAAACAATTAACAGACTGATAAGACAGCTATTAGAGATTTTCAGCCGTAAAGCTTACGCAGGTTATACCGCGACTCCTTTTGCGAATCTGCTCATTAGTACCGAGGCTGCCACATCTGAAGAGGGTAATGACCTTTACCCTAAAGATTTCTTGGTAGGTCTTCCAAAACCAAAGGATTATTGTGGTCCAGAGGAGTTCTTTAATGTTGAAGAAGATGCGGAAGATAAAAGGCCAAGTTTAATACGATATCTAAGAAATGAAGATACTGAAATTTTTACAACAATTAAGAAAAAAGCTGACGCAGATAAATTTGAAGAGGTTCCTCCTCAAATGCGAGAAGCCATATTAGCATTTTTACTAACCATTTCCATTAGAAATTTAAGGGGACAGCGGAAGACTCATAATTCCATGCTTATACATACCTCACGATTCAAAGATGTGCAATCCAATGTAAAGGATGAAGTAGCAAGGACTTTTGAATCTATTTCTAATCAGATTCAATATAATCCGAAAAGTAAAGTATTAGATGAAATTATGAAATTGTATGAAGAAGATTTTCAGCCCACTACAAAGGATTGGCCAGGGGAAGTTATTATTTTCAGCTGGAATGAGGTTTATGAAGAACTTAGAGTAGTCGTTGATATCATCAAAGTGTTTGAAATTAATGGGAACAGTAAAGACGCATTGGCTTACAATCAATATAAAGAAGATGGATTAAATGTGATAGCAGTCGGCGGTGACAAATTATCTAGAGGATTAACACTAGAGGGGCTTAGCATTACCTATTATTTCAGAAATACTCTAATGTATGACACCCTTATGCAAATGGGACGTTGGTTTGGATATAGAAAAGGTTATATGGATTTATGCAGAATCTACACTTCTGAGGAAATCGCATCTAACTTTGAGCATTTAGCTATCGCAATGGTAGAGCTAAGGGAAGAGTTTGATAGGCTTGCGGAAATGGGCAAAACACCTTCTGAATATGCAGTGAGAATGTTAAGTCATCCTACCATGACATTAACCAGTCCATTAAAAATGAGAAATGCAATTTCATCAAACATTATCTATGGCGGCACATTGCAGCAGACTAGACTTTTTGGGACTGATGAACAGTTTTATAAAGCAAATATGAAGGCAACCGAGTCACTAGTGAATAATCTTACTTTTGTAAAAACCAATTTTGGTAAAGGGAAGACCAGCTATTATGTAGATACAGATGTAAAAGCCGAGATTGTGAAAGAGTACCTTTCTAAATATGAAACTAAAGGAACTAAAGCAGTTTCAGGATTGATGAGGGATTATATTGGCCTTGCTAATGAAAATGGGGAACTGCTAAACTGGACTGTTGCTATTGTTGAAGGTGATCCTGGTGACCGAACAGGGATTGGACAATATCCAGTCAGCTTAGGGAGCTTATATTTAGAATCGGCAGTTGGCCGCGGAACTGGGATTGAACCGCCAATCAATAAGAATCAAGATGTTGATATAAAGGCCATCGTTGCCGCTAATCAAGAGTACATTGATATTGATCCTGAAAAAGTTAAAGGGAAAAAGGATAGGATGGATAAACGTAAGCTTCGCCCAAAGGAAAGTGGGTTGCTTTTAATCTATCCATTAAACCCAAATGTTCCTGTCTTTAAGAGTTTAAATGTCCCATTTTCTGAAAAACTTGTCCCAGTTGGAGTTGCAATTTCGTTCCCATTCACAGAAATTGACGAGACAGACGTTTACCAGACAAATAAGACTGTCCATTAACATTGTTTAAAGGAGAATAGCTGTGGTAAACCTAAAAATAGAGTTTGATGAAATGATTAAGGGGCTTAATAACCAGGCGGAAAGTGAATTTTATAAACTAAATGTGCTTACCTATGAGGCTCCTGTCATTTTTGCAGGAATTGATGCTGGAAATTATAGCAGGCAGCTTTATATTGATTTAGGCAAATCGCCTTGGGAGGAAGAACAATTAAGTGCTCTTCCCAAATGGCGTGGATTAACTATAAAGATCGAGTACTTTGAGAAGATTTTCTCATTAAAAAACCGCCATTTTTTAATAATAAGTCAGGAAGACGAGCAAAGTACGGAGATATATGATTCAGTACTGCAAAATTTGGTTGATCATCTACTAAATAATAAAGAAAGTTCTTTATTTGCAACGGTTTTTAGTGTCTTAGACAGATGGAGGACTTTTTTCAAAAGAGGTGGCTTTAGAAAATTATCTGAAGAGCAGCAAAGAGGTTTGTTTGGAGAACTTTGGTTTATTAATGAGTGGCTGGATAAGTTTCCAGGGCAGCCTCCGCTTATTGTTGAACAATGGGAGGGGCCAACCAAAGGAAGAATCGATTTTACAAGCGGTAAATGCGGGTTAGAGATTAAGACCGTAAATGATAAATTAACTAAATCAATTAAAATTTCAAATGAGGATCAATTAAAGATTAGTGATGCTATATCGACAATCTATTTATATGTCTGTTTCCTGGAGCCGAGTAAAACTCATGGAATATCTCTCCAGGAGCTTGCCGAACAGGTAAAAAGAAAGATAGCAGATCGATCGGAAAGAATCGCTCTAATATATAATGATCTTTTGACAGACCTAGGATTTAGCGAAGAGGAATATGGGGAACCAAAATATTTTGTAGAGAAGATTGAGGTCTATGAAGCTGGAGAAAACTTTCCAAGATTATTAAAAGAAGATCTGCCCAAAGGTATTTCTCATGTTACATATAATATAGATCTCACCCATTGTTCAGATTTTGAAAGAGATCCGGAGACAGTATATCAATACTTTAGAGTGGATGGGGAAAAATGATTGAACTTAGACAAAGAAAAGAATTTCTTATAGATTTTATGGAAGAGTTGGAAGAAAAGGCTATAAAGGCAGGAAGTTATCAGATTCCATTTCTGGACAAGATGCTGGGCTTTATGGATAGACCTGATGAGCCTGAAATTTTATTTCCTCCTTATTTAGATACTGCGAAAAATATTGCCGTCAATGCGTATTCTTTTGACGAAGAGAATAATGTATTAGATCTATATGTAGTAGATTATAATTTCGAGCAAAATGAAGATGATTTGCTTACTATTAGCATGACGGCTGTATCAGAAATTGCAAACAAGGCCAAAAGGTTCCTAACAAATGTACCAGTGTTAATGCAGTCAATTGACCAATCATTGCAAGCATTTGACCTTGCAAAAATGATTTCTGAACAAATGGAATCGATCAATGAAGTAAATCTTTTTGTTATCACAAATATGTATTACACATCGAATAAACCCGTTGATCTAACCATTCCAGGCATTGAAACGGTTAACGTACAAGTTTGGGATATTGATCGTGTTCAGCAGCTGATTACGGCTGAACAAGGAGTCGAGACAGATTACATTGATTTTGAAAGAGACTACGGGGAAACTTTTAATATGATGCTTGTACCAGACCCTGTTAGCGGGATAAAGAATTTTGATTGTTACGTAGGCTATATATCAGCTGAACTGTTGGCGAAGGCATATGATGAATGGGGTCAGAAACTTGTTGAACGAAATGTAAGGTCGTTCTTACAAGCAAGAGGAGGAACAAACAAAGGAATACGTGATACTCTTAAGGACCCATTTCAACGTAAAATGTTTGTAGCTTACAATAATGGGATCTCAACCGTAGCGCGATCAGCCGAACTTGAAAAGGTTGAAGATGGAGTAGATGTATATAAAATAAAACGGCTCAGCGGCTGGCAAATTGTTAATGGTGGTCAAACTACGGCATCTATTCATCAGGCATATAAGGATGGAATTAACTTAAAAGATGTCTTTGTTCAGTCGAAGCTAACCATTCTTCAGGTGAACGAGTTCGTTAAGACTGACCAGCACCTTTTGGAAGATGAGATGGTTTCGCGAATATCCCAATATGCCAATACACAGAACAAAATTAATAAATCGGACCTCCTAGCGAATTCTAGATTTATGTCGGACCTAGAGAAGTTTTCACGAAATATATGGATTCCTGTTTTTGACGGACGCAGACCTGAAAGCAAATGGTACTTTGAACGTGCTAGAGGTCAGTATATGGTGGATATTAACCGAAGAAAAAGAGGGAAAGAACAAACAGAATTTAAAAAGCAATATCCAAAAGAAAAGGTTTTGACGAAGATAGATATTGCCAAACACTTTATGTCATGGGAAGGCTATCCTCATATCTCTAGTAAGGGCGGGGAGGAAGCCTTTAAAAAGTTCATGGATTTAAACAAGGAGTTTTGGAAGAGCGATGGTAACTTACAATCCAAAATGACTTTGTCTGTATATCAAAAGTTAATAGCACGATCTATCATTAATAAACGAGTTCAGGAAATAGTAGAAGAGATGAACCTTCGAGGATACAAGGCAAATGTTATCTACTATGCTACATCAATGCTCAATCATTTATACGGCGAAAAGATAGATTTAGTCGAAGTGTGGGAAGCGCAGGCATTATCGGATAAATGGGATGAAGTTATCCGTATTATGGCTGATAAAACACTTGCCTTCCTTAAGGACTCAGCTGGGGACCGAAACGTGACTCAGTGGGCAAAGCAGGAAGCTTGTTGGAGTCAGTTCAAGGAAAGCTGTTCGAAGGAATTGAGTAATCTTATTTAAAAATATAGAACACTCTTGTCTTCGCTTTGGGAAGATTAGGGTGTTTTTTCCTTCTGCTATTTTGCAAATTATTAAAGCTCAGTTTAGAATGTGGAAGATAGAAACTAACAATGAAATAACATAATTTTTCCTTTGAAAACGTACATACATTTTTAATAGTTTTGATGATATAATTAATAAGTTATAACTTAAAATTTGATACAGAACATATGTTTCTGTAAAATAGAATATATAAGACTCCTTTTTAATTCATGAAAGGAAATTTTTATAAATATCAAGAAGAGTTCTTCTTGTAGGAGTGAGGATATGGAAGATAAACTACAAGTGTTGGATCTTTTTGCAGGTGCTGGCGGTCTCAGCCACGGATTTGAACAAACTAATGAGTTTAAAGTGAAAATTGCGGTAGAAATTAATACGAATGCAAGATTGACTTATGAGCGTAATCATCCAGATGCTAAATTACTAAAAGATATAACTAAAATAGATTATAAAAATAAAGATGGAGTCCTTTTAGAAGACTTCAGTGATATTGATGTAATAATTGGTGGACCTCCTTGCCAGGGATTTTCTAATGCTAATAGGCAGAAGAACACTCTTATTTCATCCAATAACCAGCTTGTTAAAGAGTACATTCGTGCGATAGAAGAAATAATGCCAAAAGCTTTTGTTATGGAAAATGTAAAATCTATTGTTTCTGATAAGCATAAGTTCTTTTTAAGTACGGATTATGAGAAGGAGTTAGAGGATTTAAATATTGTTCCGACCATTGAGAAAATAAAAATTGGAACTTTAAAAAAGTACACAGAAGAATTTATAGCCTTTTTATGGAGTGCGTATCAGCAAGAAAAGCAAGAAATAGATTTATCTCGCTACTTGATTGATATTGCAGTATTATCAAAATTTAATTCCTTATTAAGGTCGGTTAAAAATCATTCTAATAATGAAATATTTGATTTCTTTAATAAAGAAACCAATAAAAAGTATTTTGAAAAATTATTAAGTAATAATTGGGATAAAATTCATAAGGAATTTTGGGATAATTCTTATGAACAGAATTGGAATCTCCTAGGTATTACTTTAAGGGATATACTTAAAAACAACGAATATAATTTTCATGAATTTACTTTATTACTAGAAGATATTATTGAAGCCCAAAAAGTAATCAATAAAATATCTGAAATAATTTATTATAAAATCATTTTGGATGACATAAAAATTGATAATAACAACGTTGAGGTCCATATAAAATCTTTTAATGTTTTTAAATATATTAGAGCAAAGCTTTCGAGCCTAGGATATGTGTTGAATGATGAGGATAATCAAATTTTTAACGCAGCTAGTTTTGGGGTTCCTCAAGAAAGAAGAAGACTTATTTTAATTGGGGTCTTAAAAGACAAATTAGTAGGTGAGTCAGTAAAAATACCAGTCCCATTATTTGATAAGAAAGAAGACTTCTATAAGATACATGATGCAATCGGTGACTTGGAAAAACTTGAGCCCACAACCAACGTTACTGAAGATGAGATAAGTAGGATCAGTCCAATTACTGGTAATAGATTAAACCAATATTTAATCAATAACAGTAATATTGTTTATAATCATGTAAGAACGGAATCAAGAGAAATGGCGCAAAAAAGGTTCAAGGCTCTTACATCAGGTCAAAATTTTCATGATCTGGATGAATCATTAAAGTCAACATATAGTGATCACAGCAGAACTCAGAACACTATTTATAAGAGACTCGACTATAATCAGCCTTCTGACACAGTTGTTAATGTAAGAAAGTCAATGTGGATACACCCAAAGTTAAATAGGGCGATTAGTATTAGAGAAGCAGCTAGATTACAATCTTTTCCGGATACTTATCAGTTTTATGGAACAAAGGATTCGCAGTATCAGCAAGTAGGGAATGCAGTACCTCCATTAATGGCTAGATTTGTAGCAGAAAGTATACTGGAGTCACTCGGAATAGATATTAAAGAAAAGATTAAGGATATTTTACAGCTACAAAAAGTTTTTCAATAACTTCTTTATATAGAAATTGAAGGGAGCCAATTTATATTGGCTCTCTTTTTAAGTTTAAAGTTACTATTATTTACTTTTTTTACAAATTTCCTTAGGACAATTCTGGGAATTTATAAACTCTTTTCTATTAATATGTTAAAATTATTGGAGAATATAAATAAGTTCGAAACATTTCAATTATAGTAAATTTAATTTATTTATAACTGACCGTTTTATTTCACTTTCAGGAGTTACAGATATTATAGAAAGTGTTATTAAAATATGTAAAATGACTTTAAACAACATTCCTAATCATTAGAGAAGGATATTTTATATAAAGATAGGATGGCGAAGAATTGATTACAGAAGTAGTACAACCTATTGTATCAAATTTTATTAAGTCTTTGAGAGATATAGGGTATACCTTTGAGGTTGCTGTTGCGGATGTGTTAGATAATAGCATTACAGCAAAAGCAAATAATATACAAATTGCTTGCATTCCTGACCCAAATACAATATTTACTTTATTAGATAATGGTAATGGTATGACTAATATTGAGTTAATTAGCGCAATGCGTTTAGCTGCTAATGATCCGGATTCTCTTAGGGATGGCAGTGATTTAGGAAAGTTTGGATTGGGGTTAAAAACAGCATCTTTTTCACAATGCACTGACTTAACTGTCTTATCAAAGAAAAATGGAATCGTTTCCATTAAACAGTGGGACTTAAATTATATTTCAAAGGAAAACGAATGGTTATTAATAACACCTAGTATAAATGATTACCAAAATGCCCCTTTGTTCGAGGAGTTTATGAATCAGGAATGTGGAACTTTAGTAGTATGGCGTGGTATAGATACTTTTTCTAAATCTGATATACCTAATAAGTTAGATGTTTTGCGAAGTCATTTATCTTTAGTCTTTCATTGCTTTTTAGAAGGAATTGTTCCTGGTAAAAAGGCACTGAAAATTTCAGTTAATGGTCAAACGTTGGAACCATTTAATCCGTTTAACCCAAAACATATTGCTACACAGCAATTGATATCGGAAAAAATTAAATACAAAAATTCAGAAATAACGGTACAGCCATATATATTGCCACATCATTCGAAGCTTTCGCAACTGGAATTTGATAAATACGCTACAAAAGACGGCTATACGAAATCGCAGGGATTTTATTTATATCGTGCCCATCGCCTGCTTATTCACGGCACATGGTGGGGAATGCATAGAACAAATGATGCCCATAAGCTTGTGCGGATTAAGATAGATATCCCGAACAATCAGGATCACGATTGGGGTATTGATATTAAGAAGTCATCAGCCAATCCTGTAAGTGAAATAAAAAAAGATCTAAAACGTATCATTCAGCAGGTAACAGTAAAGGGTTCAAGACCCTTTACAGGCAGAGGTAAAAAGATTGAGGACAAAACAACCACTCGTTTTTGGGAGCTGGTTGCAGATAATAAGGAAATTCATTTTGCAATCAATCGTGAGCACCCGATTATCAAAAGTCTTGAAGATACACTAAGAGAAGACCAACATCATCTATTGAATGTTATTTTAATGGGGTTAGAAAGCTATCTGCCACTAGATGCAATTGTTGCACAGTTAAATACCAATCCGTTAAAAGTCAACCAGGAAACATTAATTAATGAAAATGAGATAAAAATGCTAGTGGAAAATTGGCGTTCAAAGGGTATAAGTGAAGCATTCATAAAGGAATTACTTAAGACGGAAGTATACAAAAACAAGGAGGGTTATTTTGAAAATGCAAACCAACACTGAGACAAATCATCAGACAATGTATAACCAAGTAAAAGAAAAGATTTCAGGAACTCTTCAGGAACAAAGTGGTTTGCAGGAAGATACCATCCAAGCAGTTATCGAAGAATGGAAAACTTTAATCAAAGTTACACAACCCCAGTACTTAAAGACTATTTTAGGAATAGCAGATGCTAATAATATACGCGAATTATCATCAGAGGAATGGAAATATCTCCAAAATGAAATGGAGCAATCCTTTAACGTACGAATCACCACTGGGATTCTTGTAACAGGTGAAGAGCAGAAGAATAGAGACACCACTTGGTGGACAGGGAAAAAACAGCTCCAATCTGATAATTATTATCTAACTAATTATATGACGTACATGAAACGTGATTTACCGCAAAAAGTACTAGAAACTATTAATGAAGATACTGATGCCATTATGAATAACTTAGCAGATCCTGATTTAGAGTCCTTCTCAAGGTATGGTATGGTTGTCGGCCATGTCCAATCAGGAAAGACCTCTAACTATGCTTCGTTAATTTGTAAGGCTGCTGATGCCGGTTATCGTTTTATCGTTGTTATTGCCGGCGGGCAAAATAACTTGCGAGACCAGACACAAGCACGATTAGATGAAGTGTTTGTCGGAGCAAATTACATTGGTGTCGGGCAATTAGCTGGATTTAAAAGAGAAAAAATGCCTGCAAGTTTAACCAATGCAAAAAATGATTTTAAAGTTGAAACTGCAAGAGCGCAGGGAACTACAAACTTTGATAATATGAAGCAACCAATTTTAGTTGTGATTAAAAAACATACGAAGACTTTAGATCATCTATTAAAATGGTTAGATATTCATTATAAGAATCAGGTGGATAAACCGATGCTGGTCATTGATGATGAATCAGATTATGCGTCGATTAATACAAAAAAAGAAGAAGATCCAACCGTTATCAATGAGAAGATACGGCTTCTTTTACAGAAATTCAAGAAAAGTGCCTATGTAGCCTATACGGCAACGCCATATGCTAACATTTTCATCGATCATAATGCGAAAAATGATGGTGCAGGCAGAGATTTATTCCCGAGCGATTTTATTTACGCGTTAGAAGCACCATCTAATTATTTTGGTGCAGAGAAGATTTTTAATAAAGACAATGAGAAGTATGTGGTCGAAATTCCTATTGATGAAGTTGTTTATGAACTAGATGAGGACATTCTCTATCCTCCAAATGAAATCCCTTTTGTCATTAAACACAAAAAGGACTATGATAGTGAATTAAAAAAACTGCCTGAAAGTTTAAAGGATGCCGTTCGTTTATTTGTTATTAATATAGCGATTCGTAATTTACGTAATCAAAAAAAGCATAATAGTATGTTAATCCATATTTCTAGATTCACTGGCGTTCATGTTAAGGTGAAAAAACTAGTAGCAAGTTACTTTGAGGATCTTAAAGCGGAAATTAAAGCATACGGTAACCTAGCGAATCCGAGCAAGTATCCACATTTGAATGATATGAAAGATACATTTTCTGCAAGATTAAAAGGAATCGAGTTCGATTTTGGCACGATTTTAAAAGAAGTATGTTTATTAGTAGATTCCATCCAAGTTGTAGATGTACATCAAAAAGCCAAAATACCTTTAGCATATCGAAAGGATGTTCAATCAAATGTTATCGTAATTGGCGGGTTAAGCCTGTCCCGCGGTTTTACATTAGAGGGATTAAGTGTTAGTTATTTCTTAAGAACGACTATTTACTATGATACATTAATGCAAATGGGAAGATGGTTTGGTTACCGAATTGGTTATGAAGATATTTGCAGGGTGTACTTAACGGATGATATAAATAAGAAATTTGGTTTTATTATTGATGCTACCAATGAATTAGTCAGCCGTTTAAATGTTATGCGAGAAGAAAATTTAACACCGGATGACTTTGGATTGGCCGTTCAATTGCATCCAGACAGTCTCCTTCAGGTGACAGCCCGTAATAAGTCAAAATATACAGAAGATATGTATATAGAGATGAACCTGGATGGACAGATTAAAGAAACTAGATGGATCAGCAATATACCAGCAGATCTTGATGCAAATGAAGCACTGTTAAAAGGAACGATCCTAGCCCTACAAAATGGCGGTTTCGAGCATATAGCAACCGATAGTCATGTTTGGAAAAATGTTGATAAAACGATTGTTCAACGATTCGTGGGAAATTACAGATTATATAAAAATGACCCTTTGGGATTAAAATCGAGAATGCCGATTGAATTTATTAAAGATTATATTGAAAGAGTTAATATAGACTGGGATGTAGTCTTATACAATGGTAAAGACGACGCTGAATTTTTCCAGGTTGATTCCATACAAGTACATCGGCAATACCGGTCTGTAAAAGAAAAACAGGGGTATTTCGAAGTAGCTAATAGACAGCTTTCACGTGCGAATCCGGAAAGTATTATCATGCCGGCCAAATTCAAAAAATTAATATCACCTCAAATGCGCGGAAAATTGGAGAAACCAGTACTTTTCGCGCATGCGTTAGAACTTGAGGATTCAAATAATAATATTAAAATAAACGCTGTTGGGTTTAGTATCAGCTTCCCAACCTCAATTGATCCCTTTGTTAACAATGTAAAAGTTCGAATTAATAGTGTGTATAAAAAGCAGCTGGAAGAAGCTTATAAAGAAGAAGCTGATGAAGACGGTGTCTACGAAGATGAATAATCCCTGGTTGCAATTAGACCGGCTCAGCCGGATAAGAGTTAAAGAATCAATCAAATACAATGCGTTTTGGATTGTGGATGCCTTCAATCAATATGGATTAATGATTCAATGTGATGAAGACTTTATGCAGCCTATCCGCGAGATTAAGCTGAATGGAATTCAGATTCAGCTTGATCAATCTTCAACTCCGAATAAGCTGATTTTACTATTAAAAGAAACGAAGGACTGGGAAATTTTCTTAATCCTTTGCAATGACTTACTTAATGTTATGAAGCAACATGATGAAGATATTATTGTAAATGTAATGAAGCGGTTAGAACGCTGGCAAAAGTTGCTTCGCAAATCTGCCTTTAAAATTATGTCCAAAGAAGAACAAATGGGCTTGTACAGCGAATTAAAAATTTTACGTGATTACATCATTCCTGCCTATGGATATAGTGCCGGTATCCACGGCTGGGTTGGCGCACTTGGAGATAAACAGGATTTCCTTCTGGAGAACTTCGCAATTGAAGTAAAATCCTTTCGGATGACTTCAGGTAATCTTGTTTGGATTTCTTCAAAAGAACAATTGAATTCAGAAAAAAATCCTTTGTATCTTTTTGCCTGTGCTCTAAATGAAGCAGGTAGCGGGGAAACCATAGCGGACTTAGCTAAATCTATTAAAGAAAAAATTGCAAATGAAAGCCTTTCAACTGAGTTTATTGAGAAGGTTGAAGTGTATGGTTATTTTCCAGAAATACCGCAAGAATCTCTATCAAAGTTTCTTTTGGAGCAAGTTAAGGGTTATGAAGTACGAGATGGATTTCCTAAAATAGCTTTGGAACATGTTTCTCCGTTGATACCAAACATGAAATACAGCATTGAGTTATCAGGCTGTTCACAGTTTAAGGTGAATATGAATGCAATTTTTAAATAAATGGAGATGTAAATAATGATAACTTTAGAAGAGTTCCATCAAGACTTCTTACAATCTATCCTTTCTGATTCAGAAAGCCGTGGATTAATGAAAGCCCAATCATTTTTCGAATTAGTATGTGAGGATCTCATGCAGGTGGGGGACTTGACCAATAATTACGAAATGGCAGAGTTTATTAAAACTGGCTGCGAAGTGTATGGATATGATTTTGATGAGGATCGGAAAATATTTACACTAATTAATTTTCAATTCTTTCAGGATGATGGGATCGAAACATTAACGAAACAGCATGTAACGACAAAGTTTAAACGCTTGAAAAAATTTGCAGAATTAAGCCTGGATGGTTTATATCAAGATTTAGAAGAAACATCTGATGCTTATTCACTGGCATTTAATTTACATCGACATTCGCATAATAAGTTAATTGATAAGTTCCGTTTGATTATTTTAACCGATGGTAAATTGACAAGTACTATTTCACGTATTCCAAATGAATCGGTTGAAGGTATTTTATGCGAACATCAAATTATTGATATTAATTATTTATATAGTATCTTCATGTCTGAAAACGGATCAGGTTCATACGAAATTAACTTGAATATACCGTTTTTAGAAGTTCATACCCAATCTGATGAATATCAATCCTATTTAGGGATTATGGACGGGGAACAATTATTTAAAATATATGATGATTACGGGCAAAAACTTCTTGAAGAGAATGTTCGTACCTTTTTACAATTTAGGGGCGGGGTTAACAAAGGAATACGAAATACTATTCAATATAAACCGGATATGTTTTTCGCATATAATAATGGAATCACTGCAACGGCAACTAATGTTGAAACACGAGATGGAAAAATTACCAAAATAACAGATTTTCAAATTGTGAATGGCGGTCAAACCACGTCTGCCATCTATGCAGCTAAAAAGAACTCAAAAATTGATATCTCAAAGATATCGGTCCAAATGAAATTATCAGTTGTGAATAATATTGAGAAAAAAGGCGAGTTTGTATCGAGCGTATCTCAGTATGCCAATACTCAAAATAAAGTAAACAAGTCTGATTTCTTCTCAAATAGTCCATTCCATAAAGAAATGAAGGATTATTCAAAACGGATTTGGGTGTCTTCTCGCGGAGGTTCTCAGAAACGTACTCATTGGTTCTATGAAAGAGTACGCGGAGAGTATTTAAATGAGCAGGCCTATTTAACTCCAGCGAAGAAAAGACAATTCCAGCTAGAAAATCCAAAAGATAAGCTGATTGAAAAAACATTCTTGGCAAAGAGTGAAATTGCTTGGGACCGAAAACCGCATATCGTTTCGAAAGGTGCACAATACAGCTTTGAAGAGTTTGCGAATTCGGTAACAGATACGTTAGAGAAAAATCAAATGGCGATAACAGAAAAGTATTTTAAGGATGCTGTTTCAAGGATCATTCTATTTAGAGCAACTGAAAAGATTGTCTCGAAGGCTTCTTGGTATGAAAATGCCTTCAGAGCACAAACAGTTGCGTATTCTATAGCATTGCTCTCACATGCAATTCATAAAAAGAAGGTATTTTTTGACTTTTCTAAGATATGGGAAGAACAGGACTTGCCGGCTGAATTAATAGGATTAATGAATGTCATTACTAAGAAAGTATATAACAGAATTACGAATCCACCAGCAGGAACAGCCAATGTTGCACAATGGTGTAAAAAAGAGGCATGCTGGAACGACGTTCGTGGCATAGAGTTTGATTTATCACCACTTAAGAAAATGGTTATCACTACTGAAGAAGCAAAGTATGAGCAAAAATCTGGAAAAAGAGAAAAAGAATTAGACAACGGTATTGAAATCCAAGCGTTTGTTATTCAAACCAATTTTGAACATTGGATTCAGCTTTTCGGCTATTATCAAAGCAATAATAACTTAAGGTCATTAACCATTACTCAAAGGGACATCTTAATGAGATATATCAACGGAAAACTCTCTTTACCATCTGAAAAACAGTCGAAAGTACTCTATTCCTTATATCAGAAAGCTGCTAAAGAAGGATGGGAAATATTAAATAGTTAAATAAACGTAGCACTTTTTGTATAGAGAGGAGATTAATTATAAGATATGTATGTATCGAGCGCTGTGAAACGTAACTATGCAAAGTTTATTGGGCTTTACTAACAAGAATACAGTTTTTAAATGACGTTTACATATTAACACTTGAATTAGATAATATGAAGCATTCGGTGCCATTTAGCAACGGGTGCTTTCTTATTTTCCCCGTATGTTACAATGAGCAATACTTCATTGCTTACATCTATTCCAGAACTTTATTCCCCTAATCGCAGTCATCCATCCGTTCTTAAAGGAGGATTAACAAAGTGTTGATCACTATATTCACTCAAAAAGTTTTTGTCTAAGTTACCAAAAATGACTACATACTTAATATGTTTTCCATCACTCTTTTGAATAGGGAACTTTATTTTCATGATTGGGATAAGGACTAGACTTCATGAATGTTTTTTTGAAATATCTATTCCATTAATATTTTTTATAAATGTTGCAATTTTGATAATAGCTTGATTAAAATCCTTTTTGAATTCATGCTCCCATACCCTCAAAATATTCCAACCGTTACCTCTATAATATGAATTTACTTCAACATCTCTCCTTCTGTTTCTATCCAGTTTTTTTTGCCAATAGTCTTGGTTCGATTTTGGCATATTACCGTGATCAGGGCAACAATGCCAG
The DNA here is from genome assembly GCF_001591445.1 of Neobacillus drentensis NBRC 102427. Classification (GTDB taxonomy): domain Bacteria; phylum Bacillota; class Bacilli; order Bacillales; family Cytobacillaceae; genus Neobacillus; species Neobacillus drentensis. Next base: position 145,603 of record NZ_BCUX01000012.1, read on the forward strand.
AAACATGAGTCAATAAAAATGACGATTTTATACTTTTTTATTGCAATGTCAGGTTTTCCAAGCAACTTAACATTTTTCCGATAACGGAATCCCATCTTCCATAGGGCTTTAGAAACTCTATTTTCAAGGGCTGATTGTGACTTTATTGCTTTCATATTTTTTGTTCTTTGTTCTATTGTTAAGTTATCAGCCACTTAGGTCACATCCATTTAGTTATTAACTACTATTATTTATCCCCAAATAGTGAAAAAATAACAAAAAGCGAAATCATCAAATTGCAGTATTTTCCTGAGCAAATATAACAAGGATTAGGATTCCAACTATATGGAATTTTTTTATTATTGGAAAATTAACCCTTATACTCTATCATTAAGATAATAGGATGATCTGCTTAGTGGATTGATATTTTGGAAAAAGTAAATGTAATTGAGAGAATTAAAGATAAATTTTTAGAAAATGGGAACATAATAGAAATTCCCTTATTAAAAGGGCAAAAAGCATTTCAAGCAGTTTTAAAATAAAATGGCATTAGCGTCAGCAATTAAGCCAGTCAACCTTTTCTACCCTTTGAGTATATTAGGGATAGCCAAATTAAAATAAAAATAGACAACCATTTCTGTCGATGGGGGGGATTTAGGATGGAACTATATTTTTATGAAGAGGGATATAAAAATGACATCGAACAATATCAATTAACGGAGGAACAACTTCGTTTTACTGGTAAGCCAACAGAATGTATCAACCTTTCAAATGAAGACCAAGATCGTTTTTCAATTTTAGCGATGGATCAGGAACATTTGGTCACCTTTTTCGATCTGCATAAAAATGAAGGAGTTAAACCATTCTCAAATAATGATAGTTCCATTTTACTAAGAGCCTTTTCGACAGATTTCCGTTATCAAGGGAAGGGGTATGCCAAAAATGCCCTTTTGCAATTACCTTCCTTTGTAAAGGAACACTTTAATGAAACGAATGAAATTGTCCTAGCAGTTAACCTTCAAAATACAGCCGCTCAAGAATTATATAAAAAATGTGGATTTATTGATGAAGGTGAACGAAGGATGGGGAAAAAAGGAGAACTGATCATCATGAGTTATCATTTGTAGATTTAAGACCGTTCTTATGGATTGTTTTGAATCTAATAAATAGTAAAATAGTAGAAAATTGGAGGCGGCTTTTATGATGAATAGCATAATTCCTTTAATAACATTTTTGCCACTAATCGTCCTAGCATTTGTTGTTAGATGGGTTTATCAAATTAAAAAAAATAGTGAAATTCAAGTGGAGCAAAACAGACAGATTATCTTGCTTTTGCAAAATAAGGATATTAGTAATTAACTAGTTAAGATTTTGGGTAGAATGCGGATGATGCCAGTGCACTTTTATTATGAACAGAGGTGTGTCTTCCTCTTTTTATTTTTGTGAGCATACTGTTAGAATAATTTTCCCACAATACTATAATAAGAGCCAGAAGGAGTTGTTAATAATGACACAATCACTAAAAGGAAAAGTAGCGTTTGTAACGGGTGCTGGAAGAGGTATTGGCAAGGCAGTTGCAATCGCTTTAGCAAATGAAGGTGTAAACATTGGTTTACTCGCAAGAACAGAGTCTGCCTTAAAGGAAGTCGTAAGTGAAGTGGAAGGTTTGGGAGTTAAAGCAGCTTACGCGGCCGTTGATATTTCATCTCAGGAAGAAGTAGAACAATCGATTAAAAAAATAACGGGCGAGTTGGGTACCGCTGATATCCTAATCAATAATGCAGGAATTGGGAAGTTTGAAACACTTTTAGAAATGGATCCGCAGGAATGGAAGAGAATTATTGATGTTAACTTAATGGGCCCCTATTATGTAACAAAAGCGGTTCTTCCTCAACTTATTGAGAAAAACGGCGGTGATATCATCAACATTTCGTCTACAAATGGGTTAAGCGGCGCTGCCACATCCAGTGCCTATAGTGCCTCCAAATTTGGCGTCATCGGCTTAACGGAATCATTAGCACAAGAAGTACGAAGAAATAATATCCGCGTTACCGCATTAACGCCGAGTACCGTGGCTACTGAACTTGCAGTTAAAACGAACTTAATCGCTGAAAATAATGATGAGAAATATATGCAGCCGGAAGACATTGCTGAATTTATCGTTGCTCAATTAAAATTGCATCCACGTATTTATGTGAAAACAGCAAGCATGCTGGCAACGAACCCATTCTAATTGAATCGTGTAAATAAACAATAGGTTATTCGTAAAGGCCCAGCTACAGAACTGGGCCTTTTGTGCTGCCTTAATAAAGATTCCTTTCAGAATTCATCTAACCTAATTGTTACACTTGAAGAAACCGGAAAAAAGGCACCTGACCCCCGATGCGTTACATTTCATTCGGAAAACATAGAATGAAGCGAAAGAACTGCCTGAACTTTTTATGAAAAATAAGCATGAAACCACACTTTGGAAGATGTTGCGAAGAGTTTCGGATAGGATTACTATTCAGCTCAATAAACAACTCCTTGATGAGGCTTCGTCAGTTGAAACATTTATGTTTAATAATATTGGGCTTAGCTTGAATAGAGTAGAAGAGACGCTTTCACTTAAGGAGGGTGAAGAAGTACATGTCCTAAGTTCTAAATTACTAATTCAGCACCCTACTTTAGTTTTTAAAGAGGTACTTTCCTTAATTGAAAAGTAATATCAATTGTTAAATTAATTATGTGTAGATTGGCAAATAAATAAGTAAAATGTTTTGAGAAATATATATACTATAAAGAACCTTGTAGATTAAATCTGCAAGGTTTTTGCTATAATTGAGTTAACATTTGGAAAATTTATGCTAATTGGGGTTACAAAGCTTAAACTACCAATCATTTATTTAATTTAGCCTTAAAACCATGGAATATAAGGAACTAAAATAAAAATGAGGTGATTGCATGCTGAGATGTGCCTGGTGCATGAAGAAAATTAAAGAAGAAAAACAAGTGTATTCGTTAAGCGTAAAGTTTGCAGAAGGAAAAGAAATTTCGGATGAGGATGGGCGGATTACCCATATTCGCCTCGAATCACGAAATACTAGTGTTCCTATGATTGTTACTGGAAGAAATTCAGAAGCAAAATTGAAAGGAATTGATGGGGTATTTCCTTTTTGCAGTGAGAAATGTGGAAAGAAAATGAAAGATATTGTTAGTCGGGAATTAGCGACTTTTGAAGCAGTGAAGGATATATATATTAAATAAACATTCGTTTTTTATCTAGGTAACTCATAGTACTTAATGGTTAGAAAAAACGAATCAAACGATTGATTAAATCGGTGGAGCCCTTGGTACATATGCTCTAAAAAACTAACCAAACGTTTGATTAAATTCTTGATCACACAGTGCATATAGAAAAAAAGGCATAATTTAAATCAAATAGACAGTAGAGTAGTAGAAAATTGGAGGGGGCTTTTTTGATGAATAGCATAATTCCTTTAATAACCTTTTTGCCACTAATCGTCCTAGCGTTTGTTGTTAGATGGGTTTATCAAATTAATAAAAATAGTAAAATTCAAGTGGAGCAAAACAAACAGATTATCGTGCTTTTGCAAAATAAGGATATTAGTAATTAACTATTTAGGAGCTTAACAATACGAAGGAGGAAGAGATGAAAATAGAATACTCAGTCATAATATTAGCTCTATCTATTGCCTTTAGTGGATTTTGGATAGGCAATGCGCTTAAACAGGACAATGCTCTTAAATCGGATAATGTAGAAATGACATTAACAGATGATACCCTATCCATTTCAGAAGCAGCAGCCTATTTAAAGATTAGCGAGGATTCAATAAAAAGAATAATCAAAATAGAAAGAGTAACCCTGGAACAAAGTGGATCATTTGACGGTATGATGTTCCCATATTCGAAAATATATGACCAGTATGTTTTTTCAAAAAAATCTTTGGACCAATGGATACAGGAGAAAGTAATAACTCAAAGCGTATATAGTGTGGAAGGGGTTCAAAGCAGATAACACTTTTGGAACCTTTGTGAATATGTTTCGTCTCATTTAAAAAGGGGGCAAAAGATTGAAAATTAAATTTGGTTCCATTCTATTGATTTTATCGCTCTTTCTCACAGCATGTAACATTGGAGTAGACCCGAAGGAGCATTTAGGTGAAATTTACAGTGTTGCGTTGGACTCCATCATGGAAAAGGACGAGGCATTGAGTAGTGAGATGAAATTTATCGCGATTGATATGAGCAATTTCGACGATGGATTAAGTGCGAAGGATAAACAAGATATTATTACTTTTTTCAAAGATAAATATAAAATGGATGTAATGGTGGCCACTTTTGATGAACTGAAAGAAAAAGGATTCTACGATCCCGAAAACATGTCTTTGACTGGTGTTCTTCTTAGAATCGAGAAAGTGGACTTTAAATGGAATCATAATGTCTTCTTTGAAGGATCTAAATATCGATCAGGATTAGGTGCAATTGGTGTAGAAGGTACTGTTCACTATAAAGATGGCACTTGGCAAATAAAAGAGTCGAAAGAGACCTGGATCAGCTAATGTTTGAAATTGTAACTAAATAACGTACCGAAATTTTATATACGTTCATGAAAAGGGGATGAAGCTTAATGTTGGTTAGAGAACTGACAGAAGAGGATTACATAGAATCATTGAATCTGTCCATGTATGCGTTTCAATATAAGGTTCCGGAATCAGATATACCAGCTAGATTAGAAGGATTACGAAACCAAAAAGTTTTAGGGATATGGGATAAGGACATTCTCGCTGCCAAACTACATATTTACTCGCTAAGTATTTTCATGAGAGATGCGGAATGGAAAATGGGCGGCATTGCAGGGGTGGCTACATACCCGGAATATAGACGAAACGGATACGTGAAAACACTCATGGTTGATTCCTTAAAACATATGCGAAATAATGATCAGATTGTATCGCTTTTACACCCGTTTGATATTTCTTTTTATCGAAAATATGGATGGGAGATCTTAACTGAAACGAAAAAAATCACGATTGAAAAAATAGACCTTAAGTTCCTCGAACCGCAGCAAGGTGCTATTAGAAGATTTTCAAAAGAGACCCATAATGAAGAAATAGAAAAGATTTATCAACACTATTGCACGCAATATACAGGTATGTTAAAACGTGACACCCGTTGGTGGGAACAACACGTTTATGATGAAAATTCGCAGGTTGCTGTCTATTATCGTTCAGACAAAGAAGCTACGGGCTATATGCTTTACAATGTGAAGGAAAGTAAAATGGAGGTACAGGAGCTGGTTGCTCTTGACCATGAAGCGAGAATTGGGCTATGGAATTTCATTTGCCAGCATGATTCCATGGTCAAAACCGTAACGATTCATCTTGCCAGTCAGGATCCTTTTCCATACTTTCTGCAGCAGCCCAACGTGAAAATAGAGTTACACCCTTATTTTATGGCAAGGGTCGTTGATGCGGAGGAATGTTTACGGAGATTTCCGTTTCTACATGAAAATGAGTCCCTATTCCTGCATCTTGAAGATTCACATGCACCATGGAACAATGGGAGTTATTTACTTGGTAAGGGAGAAATAAAGGTGTTTAAAGAAAAAACCGGGGGTCAATGTGTTCATCCACCTAAAAAAGGGATCCGCTTAAATATCAATTCCCTTTCAGCGATTCTCTTTGGTTACAAAAGGCCGATGGAGCTTTTTGAAATGGGCTACCTGAAAGGATCAAAGCCTGAAATTGAACTTTTTGAAAAAAAGGTCCCGGCAATGCAATCATCATTTATTGATTTCTTTTAAGTTATGAGTTTATCCTTTAGTGGGATTTCTCCCACAGCTGACAACTATCTTCTCTAGGTGGAAAACCAAACATGCGGGAATATTCACGACGTAGAAGGTTGTTAAAGCTGGAACCCGTCCCTCTAAACCCGCCTGTTAGTGTCTATGCTTCAGCAAAAATATTATTAATACAAAAAATAACCCTCAAGATTGTTCAGAAACAATCTTCGAGGGCATCCAATCATATGTTTAAAATAGGGTCTTGAAGAAGATAACTTAATAATAGTTTATTATTCAACAGAGCAATGTTTGTGAAGGATAGTAACCGGATTTTACAATTTCAAAAAATAGGTTCAGTGAAATAAACTGTTTTGACCGTCGCATTAAGATAGATGCCTTGTTGCTATAAGTTTTGTTCGCTGCGTATTTTATTGAGTAATGCCCGGCAGCCAACTGAAACAAGACGATAGGTTTCATCAAAATCACCTGTGTAAAATGGATCGGGGACATCTTTCCTGTATTTGGTCAGGTCGAGTAGCCTAATGACCTTTGGATGATTAGACTTGCCGGTTATCCTGTAAATACTTTTTATGTTGCTTTCGTCCATACCAATAATATAATCGAACTTCCAAAAGTCTTCTTTCTTTAGTCGGCGTCCAACAAGCCCATCGGAAGAGATATTGTATTTCTTTAGAATATCAAGAGTTCCTTCGTGCGGAGGGAAGCCGATTTGCCATGAACTGGTTGCAGCGGAATCAACTGCGATTTTGTTTGTCAAATTTTCTTTTTTGACTAAGTAACGAAACAAAGCTTCAGCCATCGGTGAACGGCAAATATTCCCCAGGCACACAAATAAAACGTTGATCATGTACTACCCCTTTTTATTTATCTTATTTTTTTCCATTTTAATAATCTTTTTTGTAATGAATTATGTATATACAAAATAGTGGATTGGACAGGTGTGTTATTTTGCATTGTGATGAACTAAACTTAAGCTAAAGGGTGCTTGAGTTGAACAATGCAGTTATATTTATTGATAATGTATAATATTGGTATATTTAACCGTTTGGTAGGAGTAATATGTTTAATAATGGTGGCACACTGTTTGCATCAGAGGGGGTATTTGTTCTTTTAACCTTTTTACCAATTATTTCATATTTAATTTTTACTGGTTTTGGAATTTATTTTGTAATCAAGGTAATTAAGTTTATGAATGCGAAAACAGAATCAGACCAAGAAAGAAATAAAAAGATTGATGAATTAATTGGGGTTAATGGTCAAGGTAAGAATATTGAATAATTTTTTGTATTGTTGAACTTGCGGGTTCCATGAGTTCTATAAAATTTGGCCACTTAGGTAGCCTTTTTATCTTGTTTCACTAACGTGGTTGGTTAGTGAAAGAAGAAAATGGAATTTTGATAATGTGATTAGATATAAAATAGGATGTGTAGTATGGAAAAGTATAGAAAGTTAATCGAATCAATACGATTATATAGTATGATTGCACTTGGTTTTGCAATGGCTATTTCAGGTAATCTAATAGTATGTTTGTCAATAGCACTTATACTTGGTTTTGTAGACCAAATACAATGTGGCTTTAAAGCCTATTCTTTCGAAACCCCTAGCTTTAGCTATGGGGATACTCATAGTAAGCAAGTTCAAAAAGTGATAGACAAGTGGGTGCAGTATTGAAATTAAAAGTAAAAAAATCTTTGAAAATTGTCTTTATAGTTGGTTGTAGTATTACAATTTTGGTTAGCTTCTTTATTTTTATTGTGCTGAAAGAACTCCAAAAAGAAATGTCTCAAAAAGTAGGTACAGAGGTTAAATTGGCGGATATGATTAAAGCCGTATCAACATTGAATTACAACAGTGATTCTGAAGATGAAATTAAAAAGAAGAGCGATAAAAAAGTGATGTACAATGTTACTGTCTATTATAATCCAGGGCTAAAGGGTATTCTTCCGCAAACTAAAGAATCTTTAAAGCGTGCTGAACAGTTAACTAAAAAGTACCTGGGGATTTATAAAAATAAGCCTGTGGATTTACTTTTTATGGATTCAAATGAATTAAAAAAATTTAGCACTTTAAAAGATATATCTGGGTCTTATTCCGATTTTGATAAAGTTATAGCAATTGGGGTTAATGAAAAAGATATGGTGAGTATAATTCAAGAAAAGGAGACTCCATTGTATTTCTTTCAAAAGAGTATTTTCCACGAGTACACCCACTTTGCAACATATAGGAAGTTGGACGAAATTGGAGTGAGAACTAATGACCTTCCAGTATGGTTTGTTGAAGGTATTGCTGAATATGTAGGGGAAAATGAGGAACCTTTGGATTTTCATTCTTTTGAACCGACCTTCATTGAATTAAAACAATTGGATAGTCACGATCAATGGGAAAAGGCTCGACAAACAAAACGGGCAAATCCTTACTTACAGAGCTATTTTACAGTAGCCTATTTAATCAATACCTATGGTGAAAATATAATTCCTAAGTTATTGATGGAAACGTCTACCACTAAAAACTTTTATGGATCTCTTCAAGAAATAACTGGAACAGATCTTAATGGATTTGAGGAACACGTTTTGAGCTTTTATCAAAAATAATCTTTGTTACTTCATTTTGAAATTTTGTACTTAAAGTAACGGATGCTAGAGTTTAAGATGGGGACTGCTGCGGCAATGACGCTCCCTTTTTTTTATTGTACTGACGAAGAAGTTTAGTTAATGATTTCATGATTTTTTATGAACTTTTACGAAAAGAGCCTTTATTTTTGAGAATATCAATCTTTATAAAAGGGGCCTTAAAAAAGGTTAAAGAATCTTTTCATAATTAATAAGAGTTAAGTATTCGTTAACTTGTTGCTCCCCTGTTTTTTTATAGCCAAATTTTTCATAAAAATGGCGATTTCTACGGTTGTCCTTAGGTGTATCAAGTGACCACTTTTTAACTTTAGGGAATTGCCTTTCTAATTCCTGTAAAATTTTTGATCCTAATCCTTTATTTTGAAACTCAGAGCCAAGGAAAATTCGATACAAATAATTATGATCTTTTGCTTGCTTTACAAGACAGATTCCGCCTGCAAGCCTGCCATCAACGAATATAGAATAGTGCAAAGAATTTTGCATTCTAAAAAAAAAGTAATCCAATGATTCAGTTGCAGGACTTGTATGATAATCCTTATATTTAATTAAATCTGAATGAAACGCTTCTTTTTGAATCTTTAACAATTCGTTTGCTTCCGCATGCTTTGATGGTATTATCTTAAATTTCAATTTTCCCACCTCTTACGCCATTTCTGTCATTATATGAATATCTGCCACATTGTTTAATTTTTTATTTCACAGCAGATTAAAAAAAAGAGCCCATAGGCTCCTTGAAACAATGTTTAAATCATTTGCTTAATAGAATCTGCGTTTTCTTCTTTCAAATTCAAAGTCCTACATTCATTTCAGAAACAATATGACAAAGGGACAGATTAACTAAACCTGCCGTTTGTTCCGTACAATTTAGTAGCCACTCATAAAAGAAGTTCCTACAATGATAAGGAGAATAAACAATACCACGACGAGCCCCATACCGTGACCATGTTCTTCCACGAATAACACCTCCAGTACTTGCTTATATAGGATATTACTCGGCAAAAATCATACCGTTTGTTCATTAAACATTAACACCAACTGGACAGTACGATAATTAACAGAATGAACAATACAACGATTAAAACAAAAGTTGAACCGCCGCCATAGCCACCGCTGTTGCTATAACCGCCGCTATATCCACATGATCCCCACATATTTTTCACCACCTATTGGATTATTCGAAGGAATAACACACCTGCTATGTATATATATTCCTTAAGACAAGGGTTGATTGGACAAGCATCATGGTGTTAGGACAAAATCAGCGATTTGCTTAAACAATACTAAAAATAAAAAAGCGTCTGCAATACATGCAAACGCCTCTTCGGAGGTATTTCTTTATGCAAGATGTTGCTTATGGTGGTAGTTATAACATATGCACTCAGAATAAAACTGAATGGGACAAGTGCTGATAAAAGTAAATAAATTAGAAAATGGACAAAATGAACTTTTTCTTCCTTGGTTATGACGGTTTTTGGATTTTATTTTAGTGCAATATTTCAGGATATGGCATTTGGGGCTTCTGAAAAGGAGGATTACCCACGACACTTTTATGGTATTGGGTTGGAGCGGGTTTACCCTAATGTCCACCATTTTTATCTGTATTAGGCAAGCAGGAAAATCAATTCGAAGATTTTAAGTTTCCACTAATACCCTATACACTTGTCCATTACGAAATTTATTTCCATACATATGATGTCGTATGGTCATAAGTAAATGGGGGTGAAAAAATGTCAGTTGAAAATTATCATGGACTGTGTCACAGACATATGGGTAGAGCTGTTGAAATTAGAACCCATGACGGGAGAATTCATAGGGGAATCATTCATCGTGTTTCCAACAACAGAGTTTTTCTTCAACCGATTGGACGACCTAGAAATCTAGGCGGGTTTGGATATGGAGGCTGGGGCTGGGGCGCTGGAATTGCGCTAGGTTTTATCGCTTCATTAGCTGTAATTTCTCTATTCTTTTGGTAGTTCATAAAATTATGTTGTAAGATTTATAAAGAATAGAGTTAAAGCATAAATCGCAAGAACCTCGATCAGCTAGGTATTGGAGCTAGATTCCGATAAACTACATTCAAAGTGATCAACAAAAGATCATTTGATCGTTACATGATCCAATAAAAAACGGACGAGAATTTTTTTCGTCTGTTTTTTCCATTTTATCATACTTTCACTTTATTTGAGCAATATGATCTGTTTTGATACTTAGTAGATCTATACTTGTTTTGTTAGTTGCTTTAATATAATTCATAACCAAGTAATGCCCAACACAGTACCCTAGCATTTTCGGATAGAAACGTGATCCATACAATATGTTTTGATGTTTAAGGTCATTTTTTGGAACATCTTTATTTGGGAGCACTAAGTTTTTCCACATTTTCTTTAGCTCTTCATTGGAATAATACGATGTCCAAGTAGCTAAGTATTCTTCACCCAATCTTTCACGTACTGCATTTTCAGCTAATCCTTCTAAAATGATTGTGTCCAGCAATACGTAATCCTCTTCGTTTTTTTGAAAATTGGATAACCGACAAACATGGTTATACTCATGTGTAAACAATGCCCTTATTTCCTTTTCCGTGTTATCCTCTGAAATAAATAAAAGTAGTTTATCCTTGAAGGCCAAACCTGATTTTCCGTTAAAGTCCTGTTTTAATTTTCGGTTGTTTTTATCTGATGGAAAAATAAAGATAGGGATATTTGGTCCTTCCCACACTTTTTGAAGTCGTAGACTTTCCTCTTGTACAATTTCCCATATTTTATTTTTTTGTAATTTTTTCACTACATCGTTTCCGTTCCCAAAAGGATGATACATTCCATGTAGAGTTAAGTAATCGTAGATTTCGGAAGGTAGAGCACCCTCAAAGTGAACTGTTAACTTTTCACATATTTCCATTGGTTTATGATATGATTCGTGCAACCACTTATCTGTTCTAATCACGCCCATATCAGCCCCCCTAACTACACATTTTGTTTAAAATACATTATGCACTTATCATATAATCGTTCCGAAACCTTTTTCCTTACCTTCCTGACATCCTTAAAAGGTTCCTATTTTCCCCCTAATAGGCCTTTAAAAGTTCATTAGTGTTTATAAGAGTATCGTGAACAAATTTATCCCACTATCATAAAATAATGTACAATTTCTAGAAGGGATGGGATTGAATTTGAATTACACTTATCTTGATTGTTTAGCAATATTTGGAGTTGGAGGTGCCCATCCTGGAGGTCTTCAACTAACAAAAGAGCTCTTATCAAGGGAAAAAATAGATGAAACAAAGTCGATTCTTGATGCTGGGTGTGGTACAGGGCAAACCTCTGCCTATATTGCAGAACAGTACCAATGTCATGTTACTTCCTTAGATTGTAATAAAATCATGTTGGATAAGGCTAGACAAAGATTTTCATCCTTACATTTGCCAATTGATGTAAAGCAAGGGAGCACTGAAAATCTTCCTTTCGATGAGGGTTTATTTGATATGATTCTTTCAGAATCAGTCATATCCTTTACAGATGTCTCCTTAACAATTTCTGAATTTAAAAGAGTATTAAAGCCAAATGGTGTTTTGCTTGCAATTGAAATGGTACTTGAAAAATCACTTCCTGAAGATGAATTAAAATCTATCGTTAATTTTTATGGAGTTTCTCGATTACTAACTGAAAATGAATGGTATAACTTATTCAAAAGAGCCGGCATTAAACAAGTTAGTGTAGAGAATTTTAAACTTGAGTTGGATGAAAATGAGGTGCAAAATGTTACGGATTTTTCACTTTCGGAGAATATTGATGATGAATTTTTTGAAATTCTTGAAAAGCACTTGCACCTCACAACAGTTTATAAGGATATACTAGGTTTTCGACTATTCAGATGTTGTATTTGAACAGTTCAAGTCATACATTTCCTGCTCTTTTCAACGCTTTATTAGAGATTAGCTGTTAATCCTTGAGAACTGACTATTATCGGATAACAATATACGGTCTCATCATTTCATAATCCTCGTGCTCCAAGATATGACAGTGCCAAACATACAATCCAATATAGGGTCCAAACTTCATGATAATTCGAGTTACCTGGTTAGGATTAGCTATTACTGTATCCTTCCGTCCTAGTTCTTATGGTTCGGGAGACATCGCCGTACCCGTATAATTCATAATTCTCTCCTTGTTATACTTTTCTACATCGAAATCTCTCCTGTCTAATAATTGAAAATCAATTAAGTGAAGATGAATAGGGTGTGCGTCGGTAGTTAAGTTAATTAGATACCATATTTCGGTTGATCCTAATTTTGGATTTTCTGTTATAGGGGCATCCCACTGTTTATTATCCAAAAGCATGAATTCTCGTCCGTACTTATCCATATTATCATTTAATGTTAGGTATCTTACCCTTGAAGCCGACTGTCCACTTATCATTGGAAAAGGCTCCATATACTGCGGAATAACACTGGTATCAATACTTGTAAGAGGAAGAAAGACTCTAAATTCCATCACTATACCTACCGCATTTGCAGGATCCCCATCAGTTGTATCATTTAGATCAATATGAAGTGATTGCTTAAATTCTGTCATTTTCACTTCATAGATTTTAAAGATATCATTTATATGAAATTTTAAAGCTAGTTGTTTATAAACAAAGTAAAAAAGTCTGCAATGATAAAAATCCGGGCAGCAAACATGGCATAGGCAACCCCAGCAACACCTGTTACTGGAAGGCCGAACCATCCTTTGATAGCAATAAAGGAACCGAATATACTAATCACATTCATGATAACAGTAACAACCATGGTTTCTTTTGTATGTCCGTAACTGTGCAAAACAGCAATTAATGTAGTAGGTGCCATGAATATTTTGGACAAGTCTGTCAATAAACAGCTAACGAAAAATAGGGGACTACCGTAAATAGAAGATACAAAGTATCACCGAGTCCTTTTAGCTCCTATTGTCTCGCACAATAAGGCTAAAAGGGCAATGGCGTAGAGCCTATGATTGGGCTGCGGTATGTGGTTTTTACTCCATGTCGTAATGAACTGGAGAAGTAGTAAGACCAGGAACCCCAGCCGAAAGGCGGCTTTGATGAAGGTTTAAAAAAGAATCCCCTGGATTTATCCATGGGGCGAAGTCAAGGCAAGGGTCGTCGATGCGGAGGAATGTTTGCGGAGATTTCCGTTTCTGCATGAAAATGAGTCCCTTTTCCTGCATCTTGAAGATTCACATGCACCATGGAACAATGGGAGCTATTTACTTGGTAAGGGAGAAATAAAGGTGTTTAAAGAAAAAAACGGAGGTCAATGTGTTCATCCTCCTAAAAAAGGGGTTCGCTTAAATATCAATTCCCTTTCAGCGATTCTATTTGGTTACAAAAGGCCGATGGAGCTTTTTGAAATGGGATACTTGAAAGGATCCAAGCTTGAAATTGAACTTTTTGAAAAAAAGGTCCCAGCAATGCAATCATCATTTATTGATTTCTTTTAATAATATGACAAAGAAAAAGCATCAGCACCCTTATCCATGCTGATGCATTTTTCTTTTAAGTTATGCGATTATACCGTTTCTACTTCCTCTGGCACTACCGTTTCCGTTTCATTTTCATCAAAAACAACCGTTTCAGAATATAAATTATCTTCCACTAGCACATCTTCTGGTATTTGAACATCCCTCTCTTCCTCAATCTATGAAAAAAATGCATGGTTAGTATTCCGATTATTCATTTTACTCGCATAAACATAAGAGTTATACTAAGTGTGTCGAATTTGTGAACAAAATTTTAAATACTAGGAGTGAAATAGGATACATCATTTGAAAACAACGGATTCCGTAATGACTGGTGCATCTATGGTTGTTGCAGCAGTTAAAACAGACAGGAAATGAAATAATTATTTTTATTTATCTCGAACCCGAGATATTTTAATTAAAAGCTTATTGTAAGATTAATTTTTTAATATAAAGGGGGAAAAGTAGAAATGGATCTAATAGGTTTGCTGGGAATATTGTTAGGTATATTAACAATCATTCTCTTCATTATTAAAAAGTTCAATATCATCATTGCTGCACCCATAGCGACGATTGTTGTGTTGCTCTTTAACGGGGTACCTATACTCGAAACCGTATTTGGTAAAGAAAATTCTTATATGACGGCACTTGCTGGGTTTGTTGCATCCAATTTCGCGATATTCTTATTAGGTTCTATATTAGCGAAATACATGGATAAAAGTGGGGCAACGGTTTCAATTGCAGATAAAATATTGTCACTGGTAGGAACCAAGAACCCGTACAACGCATTAGTGGCATTATTTATTATTTCTGCCATTCTTACTTACGGTGGTATTAATGTATTCGTCATCATATTCGCACTAATTCCCATGGCTAAACCGATCTTTAGACAACTTAATATTTCGTGGAAATTAGTTGCCATTCCTGTGTTTGGTGGGACTTCAACATTCACTATGACGATGTTGCCTGGGGCACCTTCCTTACACAATATTGTGCCTTCAACGGCTTTGGGAACCACATTGACTGCTGCGCCGCTTATCGGAATCGTCACTTCCATCGCAGCGATTGTCTTCATACTAGTCTTTATGAAATTCTCTTTGTCCAAAAGCTTGCGTATGAACGAGACATTTAATGTGGATGAGAAGGTTGAAAGTAGTGAGGCATCTGAACGCAAGCTCCCATCATTCATTATCAGTTTACTGCCTATCATCGTGTTATTAGGCATAATACTCATATTTAGTTCTGTGAAAAATATTATTATTGTCGCTTTAATTGTTGCGATCGTAATGAGTGCTATATTATTCCGTAAACAAATTGCTCAGCAAAAAGAGGTATTAAGCCAAGGTGCTAACGAATCGTTATCATCAACGATAACAACTGGTAGTACCATTGCATTTGGTAGCATTGCAACAAGTGTTCCTGCGTTTAAGGGTGTATTTCAATTGATTCAATCCATTCCTGGACCTCCGATACTCTCATTAATGATTGGTACAGGTCTTATAAGCGGTATTACTGCTTCTGCTGTTGGAGCAATTGGCATTTCTGTTGCGAATTTTGCACCGATTTATTTGGAAATGGGATTAGATCCGGAAACGATTCACCGCGCGATTGCCATCTCATCTGGAGCTCTATCAATCGTTCCTTACTCTGGATTCTTGATTATTTTTAACAATTTAACGGGATTAACGATGAAAGACACTTTCAAAAATGGATTTATTAGTATAAGTGTTACTTCATGGGTAGCAATGGCTGTTATCGTTGTCATGACCCTCTTAGGTTTAGCTTAACCATCTAACTGTAGCAAGTTTTCATCTTGTTATCAATGATTCAACTATAACGAAACATTAGAAACTTTAAACTAAGTTTTTTATGTGATAGATGTAATTACTATAATTAAAAGTATAAAATTAGGAGGAATATATCATGAGTAAAAAAA